>NZ_JAESKU010000020.1:0-39617 GCF_017892255.1 Staphylococcus sp. GDY8P94P | reverse complement strand
TCAGTAAAGCTCCTTAGCGCCGAAGGTAGCTGACTTACGTTCCGCAAGAGTAGGACGTTGCCAGGCTATTAAGAACCGAAAGGGTCTCTTTTTTTGCATCAAAAAGGAGCTTAACTTCCAGTTCGAAGAACTGTAAACTGACAAAAGAAAGCGTTTGAAGCTGACGAAGTGAGCGAAAGACGAAACGAGCTTACAAGTGGTAAGTGAGTGAGGAAAGCGTGAAACTGAGAAAAGATGCGAGCGCTTGTCTAAAGTCAGGAAAGCTCCTTAGCGCCGAAGGTAGCTGACTTACGTTCCGCAAGAGTAGGACGTTGCCAGGCAATTAAGACCCGAAAGGGTCTCTTTTTTTGCATCAAAAGGAGCTTAACTTCCAGTTCGAAGAACTGTAAACTGACAAAAGAAAGCGTTTGAAGCTGACGAAGTGAGCGAAAGACGAAACGAGCTTACAAGTGGTAAGTGAGTGAGGAAAGCGTGAAACTGAGAAAAGATGCGAGCGCTTGTCTAAAGTCAGGAAAGCTCCTTAGCGCCGAAGGTAGCTGACTTACGTTCCGCAAGAGTAGGACGTTGCCAGGCAATTAAGACCCGAAAGGGTCTTTTTTTGCATCAAAAGAATTTTAACTGCATGGGTTGATGTATAAATACTATTAATTTTAAAAAAGTAATCATGATACTTTGACGGTATGGTCTTCAAGTGCGCTCATTTTTTTATGTTATTATGTTAAAATGTAGAAGATTAAAACGTTATACTGTTGTATAAGCAGATGTGTATTTTACTATATAATAGTAGTATTGTAATGAAACAAAAATATAGAAATAGAAATTGAAAAGTGAGGATAAGTATGAGTGAATCATTGTTACATAAATTGAAAGGATTATTAGCTGAAGAACCTATTTCATTACATGTACCTGGACATAAAAATATGACTATCGGATACTTAAACCAATTGAATTTTAAAATGGATATGACAGAAATTACAGGACTTGATGACTTACATTCCCCTGAGTCTGTAATAGCTGAAAGTATGCAAAGAGTTACCAAACATCCTGATTATGACGCTTATTATTTAGTAAATGGTACCACTTCAGGAATATTGTCTGTAATTCAAGCATTTTCCTCAAAAAAAGGGGATTATGCGATAGTGCGGAATGCACATAAATCTGTATTTCATGCATTAGATTTAATAAAGGCAAAAGCACAATTATTAAAAATGGATATTAGTGATGCTACGAATCAATATCTAGGACCTAACAAAACGTCATTATATGATCAAGTTAAAGATAGTAAGCTAGCGGTATTTACTTATCCTAATTATTATGGTGAATGTTTTGATATTAAATTTGTTATGGAATGTTTAAAGTCATTGAAAATACCAACGCTAATCGATGAAGCACATGGTGCACATCTAGGTTTAGAACATTTCCCTGAGACAACATTAAACTTGGGCGCGGATTATGTTGTGCAATCATATCATAAAACATTGCCATCACTAACGATGAGTTCAGTGATATTTATTCATAAAAATGCACCTTATAGAGAAGAGGTCATAAAATATTTATCTTATTTTCAATCTTCTAGTCCATCTTATCTATTAATGAGTAGTTTAGAACTCGCGCAAAAATTTTATGAAGACTATAATAGTGAACATTTTTTTCAAAAAAGAGAACAACTGATTCAACGATTAAAAAGCAAAGGGTTAGAAGTTGTTGAGGTTGATGATCCACTGAAAATAAATGTAAGATGTAAGGGATATAATGGCTATGAATTGCAATCATACTTTGAAACACAGCATATTTATGTTGAATTGGCTGATGACCTTCAAGTATTAATGGTCTTGCCATTATGGCATGAAGATGATCAATACCCATTTGATGAACTATTATCAAGGATTGAAAAAATCCAATTAGTAGAGAGACCGCGGGATATAAATACTAGCATACCGTATAGAACTGAAAGTAGTGTGTACTATGGTGGCGAAATACAGCATGTGCGAAAAATAGACATTAAACATGCTGGAAATAAAATATTAGCCAATCACATTGTGCCATATCCTCCTGGCGTTCCGTTAATGTTTAAGGGAGAAAAAATAACAGAAGATATGGTAAAATTAATGGATTATTGGTGTGAACATCATCAAAGAGTTGAAGGAATTAAAAATTTAAAAATAGAAATTAAGGATGAATAAGATGTCAGCTTTTATAACTTTTGAAGGACCAGAAGGTTCTGGAAAAACAACTGTGATACAACAAGTTGCAGAAAAACTAAAACATGAATATCATATTGTACTTACGAGAGAGCCAGGAGGCGTAAAGACAGGAGAGCAGATAAGAGAAGTATTACTCGAGGGAGAAGACATGGATGATCGGACTGAAGCATTATTATTTGCTGCATCAAGACGCGAACATCTTGTAGGCAAAGTTATCCCAGCATTAGATAATGGTAATATTGTTTTATGTGATCGCTATATTGATAGTTCATTAGCATATCAAGGGTATGCAAGGGGTATAGGTATAGAAGAAGTTAAATCTATTAATGAATTTGCGATTAATGGATTATATCCAGATTTAACTATCTATCTAGATGTAAGTGTCGAAGTTGGTAGAGAGAGAATACTAAAAAATCAAAGAAATCAAAATCGTTTAGATCAAGAAGATGTAAAATTTCATGAAAAAGTAGTTGAAGGTTATAAAAAGATTATTCATAATGAGTCTGAACGCTTTATTGTAATTAATGCGGATCAAAGTATAGATAAAGTAGTGAATACAACGTATGAATCTATCACCAATTATTTAGAAAAATTATGATATAATATTCAAAAGAGGTGTTTAGTATGAAAATGATTATAGCAATCGTACAAGACCAGGATAGTCAGGAACTTTCGGACAAACTTGTTAAACATAATTTTAGAGCGACAAAACTTGCAACAACAGGCGGATTTTTAAGAGCAGGCAACACAACGTTCTTATCAGGTGTAGAAGATAATCGTGTCGATGAAATGCTACAGGTTATTAATGATACTTGTGGTAATAGAGAACAACTTGTATCGCCGATTACCCCGATGGGTGGAAGCGCTGATTCATATATACCTTATCCAGTTGAAGTGGAAGTTGGCGGCGCAACGGTATTTGTTATGCCAGTAGAAGCGTTCCATCAATTCTAAAAATATGGTTGCTGTATATGGTAACTTTTCGAATTACATGTTGCTAAGTGATTAGCTAATGTTAAATGTAATTTGTTAAGGCACTGTGTATTAGCAGCCTTTTTATATAAAGGAGCAACATTATCATGGATGAATTAGAAAGACTGACAAAAGCATATCAATCTAATAAACTATCGCATGCATATTTATTTGAAGGTGACGATGGACAGACAATGCAACAAGTTGCTATCGATTTTTCTAAAATGATTTTATGTGGTGAAGAAAATCAATGTCAGTTAAAAGTAGAAACATTTAATCATCCAGATTTTATGTATGTGTCTTCTGAAGAAACGACAATAAAAAAGGATCAAATAGAGCAATTAGTACATCATATGAATCAATTGCCTATTGAAGGAAATTATAAAGTATATATTATAGAATCCTTTGAAAAATTAACGATTCAAGGTGAAAATAGTATATTAAAATTTCTAGAAGAGCCTCCAGATAATACAATTGCCATTTTATTAACTACGAAACCAGAGCAAATTTTAGACACAATTCACTCGAGATGTCAGCATGTTTATTTTAAACCAATTAATAAATTAAATTTTATAGATAGATTAGTGGAGCGAGAAATCACACGACCTGTTGCGGAATTGTTAAGCGCCTATACAACACAGATAGAGACTGCAGTTGCGTTAAACGAAGACTCAGACTTAATGGCACTGCGAAAGAGTATCATTAAATGGTGTCAGTTAATATTGAAAAATCGTTCTATGGCATTAATAGCAATTGTTGATTTATTGAAACAAGCTAAAAACAGACGCTTACAGTTATTATCATTGGCAGCAGTTAACAGTTTCTTTGAAGATATTATGCATGCTAAAGTAGGATTAGAAGATGAAATGATATTTCAAGATTTACAGGTGGAAATTAAACAATACGCACAAAATTTAACATATAATCAGATTGTTTTAATGTTTGATCAGTTAACTGAAGCACATAAAAAATTAAATCAAAATGTAAATCCAACATTAGTATTTGAACAAATCGTTATAAAAGGGGTGAAATAATTATGCAAAACGTAGTAGGTATACACTTTCAACACGCAGGTAAAATGGAATATTACTCACCACAAAATTTTGACTTAAGTTTGGGTGAGTGGGTTGTTGTTGAATCAAAACGAGGATTAGAAGTTGGAAGAGTGAAGTATGAACCTTTAAATGTAGCTGATGAAGATGTCGCATTACCTTTAAAACAGATTGTTCGTAAAGCTACAGAAAAAGATATAGTACAATACGAACAAAATGAACATGATGCAAAAGATGCTTTGAATTTGTGCAAAGATATCATTCAACAACAGCATTTGGATATGCGTTTAGTAAATTGTGAATTTACTTTGGATAAATCGAAAGTTATTTTTAATTTTACATCAGATGAGCGTGTAGATTTTAGAAAATTAGTGAAGGTATTAGCTCAAAAATTGAGAACAAGAATAGAATTAAGACAAATCGGTGTTAGAGATGAAGCAAAATTATTGGGGGGCATTGGACCTTGTGGTCGTTCGTTATGTTGTTCGACTTTTTTAGGTGACTTTGAACCAGTTTCGATAAAAATGGCTAAAGATCAGAATTTATCATTAAATCCTTCAAAGATTTCTGGTGCTTGTGGTCGGCTTATGTGCTGTTTAAAATATGAAAATGACTATTATGAAGAAGCAAGAGCTCAGTTACCAGATGTTGGGGATGTCATTGAAACGCCGGAAGGTAATGGTAGAGTTGTGGGCTTAAATATTTTAGATATATCTATGCAGGTTAAAATAGAGGGTCTTGAACAACCATTAGAATATAAAATGGAAGAATTAGAAACATTAAATTAGGAGGCCGTGACAACATTGAATCGAAGCGACATATTTGAAAATCTAGCTCATTTAGAGGAAAACATTAATCAAATTAATCGTGACATGTTAAATTTAAAAAATCTTACAGTAGCATTAATTGAAGAAAATGTCGCATTACAAATAGAGAATGAGAATTTAAAAACATTAATAGGTAAAGAAGAAAAAACTAAAAAAATAGAAAATGATAAAAAAGATCAACCTAAACGCCCATTACGTAGCAAAGATAATTTAGCGATGCTATACAAAGAAGGCTTTCATATATGCAATGGAGAGCTATTTGGCAAACATAGAAAAGGCGACGACTGTCTGTTTTGTCTCGAAGTATTAAGTGAGTAGTATAAATATCATTTATAAAAATAGAAAAATATGGAGTTGAGGATGAGAAAAGCGATAGGCTTCATTAGCGAAGCATCGTAAACTCATCCTCTTTTTTGGAGGTTACAAAAATGTTAATGGAAAATGAGAGGTATGATTTTTTATTAAAAGAGAAATTAGAAATTATACAAAATGATGATGTTTTTTCTTTTTCAACGGATGCTTTGTTACTCGCGCATTTTACAAAAGTAAAGAAAAAAGATGTCATTATGGATCTGTGTTCCGGTAATGGTGTTATTCCTTTGTTACTATCTCATAAAGGAAATCAATTTATTGAAGGTATCGAAATACAAGCACAATTAGTGAACATGGCTAAAAGAAGTATTGCTCACAATCATCTGAACAAAAGAATTCATATGTATCATATGGATTTGAAGCAAGCACATCATACGTTTAAACCATCACAGTATAGTCTTGTTACATGTAATCCTCCGTATTTTAAAGTGAATCAACAATTTCAGCATCAAAAAGATGCACATAAAATTGCGAGACATGAGATAATGTGTACATTGGATGATTGTTGTTTTGAGGCGCGGCATTTATTGAAAGAAGGCGGTAGGTTTTTAATTGTCCATCGTGCTGACCGTCTTATGGATGTCTTAAGTAGTATGAGACATTATCGAATAGAACCTAAGAAGCTTTATTTTATTTATAGTAAACCTGGTAAAGTAGCTCAAACAATTGTAGTTGAGGGTAGAAAAGGTGGTAACCAAGGTTTAGACATACAGCAACCATTCTATATATATAATGAAGATGGAACATATTCAGAAGAAATGAGAGAAATCTATTATGGATAAGCATTTTATTTATATCGTTAGATGTAAAGATGGAAGTTTATATACTGGTTATGCAAAAGATATAGAACAAAGAATAGCAAAACATAATAGCGGTCAAGGTGCTAAATATACTAAAATAAGACGGCCAGTAGAGTTAGTTTATCAAGAAATGTTTGATACTAAATCAGAAGCTATGAAGCGTGAATATGAAATCAAAACATTTTCTAGACAGAAAAAATTACAGCTGATAAGTGAGGGATAGAAGTATGGCGACATTGTATTTAGTAGGTACACCAATTGGAAATTTAGCTGATATTACATATAGAGCAGTTGATATTTTACGAACAGTAGACTTGATTGCATGTGAAGATACACGTGTGACAAAAAAGCTTTGTGCACATTATGATATACACGCACCGTTGAAATCATATCATGACCATAATAAAGCACAGCAGACGGAATACCTCATTCAGCAATTACAGGAAGGGGTTAATATTGCGTTAGTGTCAGATGCTGGGCTACCTTTGATAAGTGATCCTGGATACGAACTTGTAGTAGCTGCTAGAAATAATGGAATCAGAGTTGAGACCGTACCTGGGCCAAATGCCGGGTTAACCGCATTGATGGCAAGTGGGTTACCCTCATTTACATACACGTTTCTTGGGTTTTTACCAAGGAAAGAAAAGGCGAAATATGATTTATTAGAACAACGCATGTTTCAAGATAGTACCTTGATTATTTATGAATCACCGCACCGTGTTAAAGATACATTAAAGACCATTTATAAAATAGATGCGCAAAGAAATGTATCATTAGGTAGGGAATTGACCAAAAAATTCGAAGAAATTATCACGGATAAAGTGGAAAACTTACTAATGAAACTAGATGAAGGAGAAATACTTACAAAAGGCGAATTTGTCATCATCATTGAAGGGGACATTGCAGCAGAAGATACGTCTTGGTTTGAAAATATGTCTATACATGAACACGTTGGACATTATATTAATAAGAATATGAAACCTAAAGCAGCGATTAAACAAGTTGCTGAAGACAGGCAAATGAAGACAAGTGAAGTATATGATGTATATCATAATGTATAAAACGCAAGCTTACAAAATGCAATGCTAAAAAGAAAATTAAATAATAACTTTTTTGAAATTTTATCAATAAAACCAAGCGAAAAATTCCCATAACAAGCTTGATTTATGGTAATGTAGATAAGATAGAGATTATTTATCATGTTGTAAAATGAGTGAAAATTGCTAACGGACAAATACTTAATTTTATGCTAAATCAAACGTATTAAAATGATTAATAAATATAAATTGAACACTTATCTGCTTCATTGAAAATAAAAATAAATTTAGATATATTTGAAGTGAAAGAAACGAGGAGGAACATTGATGGCGAAAGAAACATTTTATATCACTACACCTATATATTATCCGAGTGGGAATTTACATATCGGTCATGCATATACAACTACAGCTGGTGATGTCATCGCACGTTATAAAAGAATGCAAGGCTATGATGTTCGATATTTAACAGGAACGGATGAACATGGTCAAAAAATACAGGAAAAAGCGCAAAAAGCAGGGAAATCAGAATTAGATTATTTGGGTGAAATGATTTCAGGCATCAAAGCGTTATGGAAAAAGTTAGAGATATCCAATGATGACTTTATTCGTACAACTGAAGCGCGTCATAAAGAAGTTGTACAACAAATATTTGAACGCTTATTGGCACAAGGTGACATATATCTTGGTGAATACGAAGGCTGGTATTCTGTACCGGATGAAACGTATTATACGGAAACACAACTTGTTGATCCTGTATATGAGAATGGTGCAATTGTCGGAGGTAAAAGCCCTGATTCTGGACACGAAGTAGAATTGGTAAAAGAAGAAAGCTATTTCTTTAATTTATCAAAATATACTGACCGCTTATTAGAATTTTATGATGAAAATCCAGATTTTATTCAACCACCGTCTCGTAAAAATGAGATGATTAATAATTTCATCAAACCAGGATTAGAAGATTTAGCAGTATCTCGTACATCATTTGACTGGGGTATTCATGTTAAATCGAATCCAAAGCATGTTGTTTATGTGTGGATTGATGCGCTAGTAAACTACATATCATCACTTGGTTATTTATCAGATGATGATAGCTTGTTTAAAAAATATTGGCCTGCAGATATCCATATTATGGCGAAGGAAATTGTTAGATTCCATTCCATTATCTGGCCGATTTTATTGATGGCCTTAGATATTCCATTACCTAAAAAAGTATTTGCTCATGGTTGGATTTTAATGAAAGATGGCAAAATGAGTAAATCAAAAGGAAACGTAGTAGATCCTAACGTATTGATTGATCGTTATGGCTTAGATGCAACACGTTATTATTTAATGCGTGAATTACCATTTGGTTCTGACGGCGTATTTACTCCAGAAGGCTTCGTAGAACGTACAAATTATGATTTAGCTAATGATTTAGGTAACCTAGTTAACCGTACAATTTCAATGGTTAATAAATATTTTAATGGCGAACTACCAGCTTATGAAGGTCCTAAACACGAATTAGACGAAGAAATGGAACAATTGGCACTTGATACAGTGAAAACGTTCCATGAAAATATGGATAATTTACAATTCTCAGTGGCACTTTCAACAATATGGAAATTTATAAGTAGAACGAATAAATATATCGATGAAACAACACCTTGGATTTTAGCAAAAGATGAGAATCAGAAAGACATGCTTGGCAATGTTATGGCTCATTTAGTAGAGAATATTCGTATCATTGCAGTGCTATTAAGACCATTCTTAACAAATGCGCCAAGACAAATTTTTGAACAGTTAAATATCAATTCACCTGAATTATATGAATTTAACAGTATAGAACAGTATGGTGCGTTAACAGAGCCTATTATGGTAAGTAGTAAACCGCAACCTATTTTCCCACGCTTAGAAAGTGATGCTGAAATAGAATATATCAAGCAATCTATGCAACCAGATAAGGTCGAAGAAGCGCAAGAAGAAGTACCTAGTAAAGCACAAATTGATATCAAAGATTTTGATAAGGTAGAAATCAAAGCGGCCACGATTATTGATGCTGAGAATGTAAAAAAATCTGATAAATTATTAAAAATCCAAGTTGATTTAGATAATGAACAACGTCAAATCGTTTCAGGCATTGCTAAGTTCTATCAACCTGAAGATATTATCGGGAAAAAAGTTGCGGTAGTTACCAACTTGAAGCCGGCTAAATTAATGGGTCGAAAATCAGAAGGTATGATTTTATCTGCTGAAAAAGATGGTGTACTTACACTGGTAAGCCTTCCGAATGCAATTCCAAATGGTGCAGTAATTAAGTAATCATTAGATAAAGGGAGCGATTTAATATGCTAATCGATACACATGTTCATTTAAATGCAGAACAATATGATGAAGATTTAGAAGCGGTTATTGAGCGCGCAAGAGATAATGGCGTAGATCGTATGTTTGTAGTAGGCTTTGATACACCGACTGTTGAACGTACAATGGAGCTAATTGATCAATACGACTTTATATACGGTATTATTGGATGGCACCCTGTAGATGCTATTGATTGCACAGAAGAAAGATTGGCATGGATAGAAAAGTTGGCAGCACACCCTAAAGTTATTGGAATTGGTGAGACTGGTTTAGATTATCACTGGGATAAATCTCCAAAAGATGTCCAACAAGCGCTGTTCAGAAAGCAAATTGCGTTAGCTAAGCGCGTTAATCTACCAATCATTATTCATAATAGAGAGGCAACACAAGACTGTGTAGATATTTTAAAAGAAGAGCATGCAGAAGAAATTGGCGGTATTATGCATAGCTTTAGTGCGTCACCTGAGATTGCAGATGATGTCATTAATAAATTGAATTTCTATGTATCTTTAGGAGGCCCTGTCACATTTAAAAATGCGAAGCAGCCTAAAGAAGTTGCTAAACATGTACCATTTGATAGATTATTAGTTGAAACAGACGCACCGTTCCTATCTCCACATCCATACAGAGGGAAGCGAAATGAACCAGCACGTGTAACTTTGGTAGCTGAACAAATTGCTGAGTTACGCGAAATTAGCTATGAGGAAGTTTGCCGTCAAACAACTGAAAATGCTGAACGGTTATTTAAATTAAAAGCATAAAGATATTATTTTAAAGGTATCGGTCTGAAATATGGCTTAGTTGGTATATGAATACTAAGAGTAACCATAATTTGAGCCGGTACCTTTTTATTTTTTCTGAAATGAAGTAAAAAATGAAAGGTGTCACAATAAATGAAGATAAATGAATTTATTGTAGTAGAGGGAAGAGATGATACAGAGCGGGTAAAAAACGCTGTTGATTGCGACACAATTGAAACAAATGGAAGTGCAATTGATGAAAAAACGTTGAATGTGATTGCACAAGCATATGAAACACGAGGTGTCATTGTTTTAACAGATCCTGATTTCCCAGGTGATAAAATTCGTAATACAATAAAAAAGCATATTCCAGGGGTTAAACATGCTTATATTGATCGAGATAAAGCCAAGAGTAAACGTGGTAAAATAGGTGTCGAACATGCGAAAATCGAAGATATCAAAGAAGCTTTGATTCATGTGAGCACGCCATTCGGAGAGGGATATGAAAGCATCAATAAGGATGTTTTGATTGATCTTGGATTAATTATAGGTAAAGACGCACGCAGAAAAAGGGAAATTTTAGGAAGAAAACTTCATATCGGCCATTCTAACGGGAAACAACTACTTAACAAGTTAAATGCTTTTGGTTATACAGAAGAAGACGTTAGAAATGCCTTGAAAGATAATAAAGGAAGTGAAGAATAATTGGATATGAAAGATATTGCCACACCATCGCGAACAAAAGCACTTCTAAATCATTATGGTTTTAGCTTCAAAAAAAGTTTAGGCCAAAACTTTTTAATTGATGTCAACATTATCCATAATATTATAGATGCGAGTAATATAGATGAACGTACGGGTGTTATTGAAGTAGGTCCAGGTATGGGGTCACTGACAGAACAATTGGCTAAAAGTGCAAAAAAAGTAATTGCTTTTGAAATTGATCAACGCTTAATACCAGTACTGAATGAAACAATGGCACCATATAAAAATGTTACGGTGATCAATGAAGATATATTGAAAGCGGATATTGCACATTATGTGACACATGAACTAGCAGATTGTGAGCAAATTTTAGTTGTTGCTAATTTACCATATTATATAACTACACCTATTTTATTAAACTTAATGCAACAAAAATTACCAATTGATGGTTATGTAGTAATGATGCAAAAAGAAGTTGGTGAACGATTAAACGCTGAGGTAGGAACAAAAGCTTATGGATCCTTATCTATAGTTGCGCAGTTTTATACCGAAACCAGCAAAGTGTTGACTGTACCGAAGACAGTATTCTTACCACCTCCAAACGTAGATTCAATCGTAGTGAAGTTAATGAAACGTGAACAACCACTTGTCGATGTAGACGACGAAGATAAATTTTTCAAATTGTCTAAAGCTGCATTCGGGCAAAGAAGAAAAACCATCAACAATAATTATCAAAGTTTGTTTGTTGATGGAAAAGCAAATAAAGAGATAATTGTAAATTGGTTAGAAGCTAGTGGCATTAACCCTAAAAGACGTGGGGAAACGCTTTCTATAAAAGAATTTGCAAATTTATATAATGAATTGAAAAATTTCCCAGAATTGGAATTTTAAATGATTGACAACTGCGTATGACCTTGCTAAAATTGACGTTTATTTGACAAAATCGCGCTAAATGTGTTATTATACAATATGTAGCGAGGTGGAGCAATATGCCAAAATCTATTGGAGACATCAAAAATTCACTTGATTGTCAATTAGGAAACCGTATTGTACTGAAAGCGAATGGTGGTCGTAAAAAAACAATTGAGCGTAGCGGTGTTTTAAAAGAAACTTACCCATCCGTTTTTATTGTTGAACTAGACCAAGATATTCATAATTTTGAGCGTGTATCATATACATACACTGACGTTTTAACAGAAAACGTACAAGTTTCTTTTGAAGATGATAATCATCAAGAAGCAATTGCACACTAAATAGCAGTAATATAAATTGAAAATTTGGTTCAAGCAACCATATTTTTATTTCAGACATTAATATGAGATTGATTAGAAAAAGGTATGTTGGTGAATAGTCATCAATATACCTTTTTCTTTTGAAATATTATAGAATTCATCAGAATTAAAGAGATATAGTTTTATTACGTCAAAATATTATTGTAAAATAAGGAACTAACTGGTTGAATGATACGTTAAGGTGCTTAAAGTGATAAGCAAGGTAAATTGGGCAATAAACTTATAAAATTTTGAAAAAAGAATAACGCAAGTATAACAATATGTTAAAATCATTTTATTACCATATCGAATTGAAAGAGGGTGGGAATATGATTTATGAGACTGCGCCAGCAAAAATAAATTTAACGTTGGACACACTCTTCAAACGAGATGATGGTTTTCATGAAGTTGAAATGATTATGACAACGATTGATCTTAATGATCGTTTATCTTTTGAACTGCGCAAAGATAAAAAAATAGTTGTGGACGTAGAGCAAAGTTATGTTCCCTCCGATAATAAAAATTTAGCTTACAAAGCTGCAGAGTTAATGAAAGAAACTTATAATTTAAAGCAAGGTGTTACGATTACAATAGATAAAGATATACCAGTTTCAGCTGGCCTTGCAGGTGGATCGACAGACGCTGCTGCAACATTAAGAGGAATGAATCGACTATATAAGCTAAATAGACCTTTAGAAGAATTGTGTGAGTTAGGCATACAAATAGGAACTGATATTCCTTTTTGTATATATGGGAGAACCGCTTTTTGTAGAGGAAAAGGGGAATTGATTAGATTTATGAACAAGCCGCCTTCTGCATGGGTGATTGTTGCTAAGCCAGATTTAGGCATTTCCTCTCCTGATATTTTTAAAAAGTTAGATTTAACTCAAGAACATGAGGTTTATACTGAAACTTGTAAAGAAGCATTGGATACGGGGAATTATGAATTATTATGTAATAGTCTTTCAAACAGATTGGAACCCATCTCTGGAGAAATGTATTCAGATATTTATAAAATCAAAGAAAATATGCTTAAAAATGGAGCAGATGGTGCTCTAATGAGTGGGAGTGGTCCAACCGTTTATGGATTAACACAAAAAGAACGTCAAGCCAGGCATGTGTATAATGCGGTCAATGGCTGTTGTAACGAAGTATATATTGCAAGATTATTAGGTTAGTGAGAAGGGATGAATAAAATGCGCTATAAAAGAAGTGAACGTATTGTTTATATGACACAATACTTGATGAACAACCCCAATAAATTAATACCTTTAACATTTTTTGTACAAAAATTTAAACAAGCAAAATCATCCATCAGTGAAGATGTACAAATTATTAAATCTACTTTTCAAAAAGAAAAACTGGGCACGGTGATAACGACTGCCGGAGCAAGTGGTGGAGTTACTTATAAACCACAGATGAGTAAAGCAGAAGCAAGTGAAGTTGTAGATGAAGTCATCGAACTTCTGCAAGAAAAGGACAGACTTTTGCCAGGTGGTTATTTATTCTTATCGGATTTAATGGGTAATCCCACTTTATTGAATAAGGTTGGAAAATTAATTGCAACGCTTTATATGGATCAAGAGTTGGATGCGATTGTAACTATCGCTACAAAAGGGATCTCACTAGCAAATGCAGTAGCGAATGTTTTAAATTTACCTGTAGTAGTGATAAGGAAAGATAATAAAGTAACCGAAGGCTCTACGGTCTCTATAAATTATGTGTCGGGTTCCACTAGAAAGATAGAAACGATGGTATTATCTAAGCGTACATTACCAGAAAACTCTAACGTTCTCGTTGTGGATGATTTTATGCGTGCAGGTGGTTCTATTAACGGTGTGATGAATTTAATGAATGAGTTTAAGGCACATGTTAAAGGGGTATCCGTATTAGTAGAATCAAAAGAAGTTAAGCAAAGATTAATTGAAGATTATACTTCCTTAGTTAGATTGTCTGATGTAGATGAATACAATCAGGAATTTAAAGTGGAAAAAGGCAACAGTTTAACTAAATTTACTTAAAGGAGCGGATCAACATCATGAAAGTAGTCAACACTTCAAAAGCACCAGAAGCATTGGGTCCATACTCACATGCAACGGTCATTAACGGGCTTGTGTTTACATCAGGACAAATCCCATTAAATTTAGATGGCGAAATTGTCAGTGATGATGTAAAAGCACAAACAAAGCAAGTCTTAGAAAATGTAAAAGTTGTATTAAATGAAGCTGGATCAAACATAGATTCAGTAATTAAAGCAACAATATTCATTGCTGATATGAATGAATTTCAAAATATAAATGAAGTTTATGGTGAATATTTTGCGGAACATCAACCGGCAAGAAGTTGTGTTGAAGTCGCAAGATTGCCTAAAGATGTAAAAGTTGAAATTGAAGTCATCGCAGAAGTGAAGTAATTTAAAGGATTTATAATTTTTGATGAAATTGTTAAGCTTCTAACAAAGAGATACTAGGGGGGCTCACTACATGAAAGTGACAGATGTAAGACTTAGAAAAATACAAACAGATGGAAGAATGAAAGCTTTAGTTTCAATAACTCTAGATGAATCATTTGTGGTGCATGATTTAAGAGTGATTGAAGGCAACTCAGGTCTATTCGTCGCAATGCCAAGTAAAAGAACACCAGATGGTGAATTTCGTGATATCGCGCATCCAATTAATTCAGAAATGAGACAAGAAATTCAAGATGCGGTTATGAAAGTTTATGACGAAACGGATGAAGTTATCCCTGATAAAAATGCTCAATCATCAGAAGAAACAAATGACGAAGCTTAATATATAAGACGAATCAAATTAAAAAAAGGGTTTGGGATATAAATCTCAATCTCAAAATAAAAAAGACTAATCCGTATACCAATGGATTAGTCTTTTTTTGTATTAAATATCTTGCGATTTCATCCGTGCATGCTTGCCTGGGGATATGGCTCGAGCCTGTAGTCTCTCGCTCATATCATTTCCTTGGGCGTCAGCACGATATAAAATCGCTATAAGTGATGTACTTATGTATAAAGAGAAAAATACTTTTACATTAGTAAATATCTATTGATAAATTTAAAAAGTATTTACCTTATAAAAATTTTAATGTGGTTTAATCTACGCTTCTAAGTGAAACTACCATTTTTACTTTCATTAAATATTATAAATATATATGATATGTTAGTTTTTTGTATTAAATATCTTGCGATTTCACCCGTGTATGCTTGCCTAGGGATATGGTTCGAGCCTGTAGTCTCTCACTCATATCATTTCCTTGGGCGTCAGCACGATATAAAATCGCTATAAGTGTAAAGAGAAATCACATTTATATAAAATGATTAATTACTTTAGTTGGATTTTCATTAACGAAAATCCAACCGTTTTGTGTATTAAACTAAAATATGAATATAAAGAATTGAAATAATTTATTATAATGAAAAGGTGACAAAAAATATATTTTTGCTTTTACAAATGAATAATAAATGGCTTAATATAATTACAAGTTATTTTAATAATTAGAAAAACTGACATTTAAATTAATAACGCCACGACCTCTGAAGCGCATTAGTATTTATAAAGTATGACATAAGTTTATGACAATCATTTTATTATGATTTATGGAAGTCAAAGATGACAATTATGAATATGTTTAGGAGAAAGAAAATAACTTGAATTGTTTCCATTGTATAACATTAGGGTTTTGAGCCTTGAAAGTGGTACTAGCGTTAAATTATAATAATATAGAAGTGTATAATTTAATGGAGGGTTACACACATGCAAAGACATGCAATAGTACTTGCAGCTGGAAAAGGTACACGTATGAAATCTAAGAAATACAAAGTACTACATGAGGTTGCGGGCAAATCAATGATTGAACATGTCGTTGATAACGTTAAACAATCTGGAGTAGAAAATCTTGTGACCATTGTTGGCCACGGTGCAGAAAGCGTGAAAGAAACGTTGGGAGATACATCTTTATATAGTTTCCAAAACGAACAACTCGGTACTGCACATGCCGTTAAAATGGCGAGTGAGCACTTGAAAGACGAACAAGGTACAACATTAGTGGTTTGTGGCGATACGCCGTTAATAACTGCAGAAACGCTTAAATCACTATTAGAACACCATGAAAGCAATCAAGCTGATGCAACAGTTTTATCAGCGACGACAAGTAATCCTTATGGTTATGGTCGTATTGTGAGAGATGGCAATGATCACTTAGTTAAGATTGTAGAGCAGAAAGATGCTACAGTAGAAGAACAACAAATCAATGAAATTAGCTCAGGTATTTTTGCATTTGATAATAAATTGCTTTTTGAAAAATTAGAACTGGTAAAAAATGATAATGTTCAAGCTGAGTATTATTTACCTGATGTTTTGTCTCTTATTTTACAGGAGCAAGGAACGGTTGAAATCTATCGTACAGATGACTTTGAAGAAATTATGGGTGTCAACGATCGTGTAATGTTAAGTGAGGCAGAGGCAGCTTATAGAAAACGTATCAATGACTACCATATGAGAAATGGTGTAACACTTATTGATCCTGCTACTACATATATAGGTGCAGATGTGAAATTAGCTATGGATGTTACAATTGAGGCAAATGTGAAATTAGCTGGTAACTGTGTAATTGGTGAAGATACGATTGTTGGCCAAAACACAGAAATTCATAATAGTAAAATAGGTTCTAACGTTACAATTAAACAATCGGTTATCAACGAAGCGGTTGTAGGCGACAATACTACAATTGGTCCGTTTGCCCAGTTAAGACCTGGAGCAGACTTAGGTGAAAGTGTTAAAGTTGGAAACTTTGTAGAAGTTAAGAAATCAGTCGTTAAAACAGGTGCTAAATTACCACATTTAAGTTATATTGGTGATGCAGAAATTGGTGAACGTACCAACTTAGGTTGCGGTTCTATCACAGTGAATTATGACGGTAAGCATAAATCCAAAACGATCATCGGCAATGATTCATTTATAGGTTGTAATACCAACTTAGTAGCACCAGTAACTTTAGGTGATAGATCATTTATAGCTGCAGGTTCTACAATTACTGATAACGTGCCACATGACAGTTTAGCATTAGCAAGAGCGAGACAAACAACTAAAGAAGGTTATTTAAAAAAATAGACACGATTAGATTACGATTCTAATCATATATATACAATGTAGATGTAAGGAAGACCTCAATCGACATTTTGTAGATTAATGAGATAAATATAACTTTGTCTATGAACGAAACTAATTGAATGAATTAATTGGAGGACTATAAATGTTAAACAATGAGTATAAGAATTCTGCTTTGAAAATATTCTCTTTAAAAGGTAATGAACCCTTAGCCCAAGAAGTAGCAGATAATGTTGGAATCGAGCTAGGTAAATGTTCTGTAAAACGTTTTAGCGATGGAGAAATTCAAATTAATATTGAAGAAAGTATTCGTGGTTGTGATGTATTTATTATTCAACCGACTTCTAATCCAGTAAACTTACATTTAATGGAATTATTAATTATGATAGATGCTTGTAAACGTGCTTCAGCAGCTAATATTAATATTGTGGTGCCATACTATGGTTACGCTCGTCAAGATAGAAAAGCGCGCAGCCGTGAACCAATTACAGCGAAATTAGTTGCAAACTTAATTGAAACTGCTGGCGCAGATCGCATGATTGCATTAGACTTACATGCACCACAAATCCAAGGATTCTTTAATATGCCAATAGACCACTTAATGGGTGTTCCGATTTTAGCAGAATATTTCCAAAATGATACAGACATTGATCCAGAAGAATGTGTCGTAGTTTCTCCAGATCATGGTGGTGTAACTAGAGCACGTAAACTTGCAGATATTCTAAAAACACCAATTGCAATCATAGATAAACGACGTCCTAAACCTAATGTAGCTGAAGTAATGAATATCGTTGGAGAAATTGAAGGTCGCACAGCGATAATTATTGATGATATCATCGATACAGCTGGTACGATTACATTAGCAGCTCAAGCGCTAAAAGACAAAGGTGCTAAAGATGTTTACGCATGTTGTACACACCCTGTATTATCAGGCCCAGCTAAAGAACGTATTGAAAATTCAGCGATTAAAGAGTTAGTCGTTACAAATTCAATTCAATTAGATGAAAACCGTAAACCAGCTAATACTAAGGAACTGTCAGTAGCAGGTTTATTAGCACAAGCTATTGTGCGCGTATATGAAAGAGAATCTGTTAGTGTGCTATTTGACTAATTAGTGCAATAGTTGTATAATTATTCCGTTCGTGATTTCAATTCACGATTAAATAAACACTTGCAAGCAACATTGTGTTGATGGGTAAGTGAGGGGTTCTTATTATCATAATAAGAACAAAAAATGAAAGGTGGAAATAATATGGCTTCATTAAAGTCAATTATTCGTCAAGGTAAACAAACACGTTCAGACCTTAAAACACTTAGAAAAATTGGTAAAGTACCTGCAATCGTTTATGGTTACGGTACAAAAAATACTTCAGTAAAAGTTGATGAAGTAGAATTTATCAAAGTTATTCGTGAAGTTGGACGTAACGGTGTTATCGAATTAGGTGTAGGTTCTAAAACAATTAAAGTAATGGTTTCAGACTATCAATTCGATCCACTTAAAAACCAAATTACTCACATTGACTTCTTAGCAATCAATATGAGTGAAGAACGTACTGTTGAAGTACCAGTTCAACTTACTGGTGAGGCAGTAGGAGCTAAAGAAGGTGGCGTTGTTGAACAACCATTATTCGACCTTGAAGTAACTGCGACACCAGACAATATCCCTGAATCTATCGAAATTGACATCAGTGAATTAGATGTTAACGATAGCTACTCAGTTGCAGATATTAAAGTTTCAGGTGATTTCACAATCGAAAATGACCCTGAAGAATCTGTAGTAACAGTAGTTCCTCCAACTGAAGAACCTACTGAAGAAGAAATCGAAGCTATGGAAGGCGAATCAGAAACTGAAGAGCCAGAAGTTGTTGGTGAAGAAAAAGAAGACGAAGAAGAAGAGAAAGAAGAAGAGTAATTTCTCTGACGTCATTCTAATACACACGATTTCAATAAGAAAAAATAATCTTAAAAAGCACCATGCTTAATTCGTTAAGCTGGTGTTTTTTTATGTTAATATAGTGAATGATATGAAAATAAAAAAAACAAACGGTATAACGTTGTGAAATAATAAATGTTTTTGAGTGAATACAACAATTGGAGGTAACATAATGAAATGTATTGTAGGTTTGGGCAATATTGGTAAACGCTTTGAGCTGACAAAACATAATATCGGTTTTGAAGTTATTGATTATATGTTAGAACACAATCAATTTAAATTAGATAAACAAAAGTATAAAGGTGCCTATACAATAGAACGTTTAGCTGGTGAAAAAGTGATGTTTATAGAACCAATGACAATGATGAATTTGTCTGGTGATGCTGTAGGGCCACTGATGAAGTACTATGACATTGATATAGACGATTTACTTGTACTATATGATGATTTGGATTTACCACAAGGTGAAATTCGCTTACGACAAAAGGGTAGTGCCGGTGGTCATAATGGTATGAAGTCGATTATTCAAGCTTTAGGTACAGACCAATTCAAACGCATTCGTATTGGTGTTGATCGTCCTTCCAATGGCATGTCGATTGTTGATTATGTATTACAAAAATTTTCGAAGCAAGAAATGGATACAATGAATAAAGTAATAGAACATTCAGCACGTGCAGTAGAAGCTTATATTGAAAGTTCTCGTTTTGACCGTGTGATGAATGAGTTTAATGGTGAGGTCAAGTGAAATCAATAATTACAGAATATATTAAAAAAGATAAACGCTATCAAGAGTTAAATGAAGTATTTGGTGAAGCAAACGTATTGGTTACTGGACTATCTAGTTCGGCGAAGGCAACAATCATAGCCGAAAAGTTTATTCATAGTTCAAAACAATTACTTGTAGTAACGAACAACTTGTATCAAGCAGACAAACTAGAGAGTGACTTGCAACAATATGTTGATACAGATGATATTTACAAGTATCCAATGCAAGATATTATGACAGAAGAATTTTCAACCCAAAGCCCCCAATTCATGAGCGAACGTGTACGTACTTTAACGGCACTTGCTCAAGAAAAGAGAGGGTTATTTATCGTACCGCTAAATGGTTTTAAAAAATGGTTAACACCTGTTGAAATGTGGAGAGCACATCAACTCAAACTTTCCATTGGTGATGATATTGATATTGATGAATTTTTAAACAAACTTGTAAACATGGGATATCGCAGAGAGAGTGTCGTATCGCATATTGGTGAATTCTCGTTACGTGGTGGCATTATTGACATATATCCGTTAATAGGTTTACCAGTAAGAATCGAATTATTTGATACAGAAGTAGATTCAATTCGAAACTTTGATGTGGAGACGCAACGTTCGGAAGAAAATTTAGACCATGTAGACATTACAACTGCCAGTGATTACATCATTACAGATGAAGTATTAAAGCACACTAAATCAAAATTAAAAGAAGCATATGAGTATACACGTCCAAAAATAGATAAATCTGTACGTAATGACTTAAAAGAAACATATGAAAGTTTTCAACTTTTTGAATCTTCTTTATTTGACCATCAAGTATTACGTAGACTCGCTGCTTTTATGTACGAATCCCCTGCAACCATTATTGATTACTTTAAATCTGATGCGATTGTAGCAGTTGATGAATATAATAGAATCAAAGAAACTGAAACAACACTGGTTTCTGAAGCTGAAGAATTTATGCAGAGTTTAATTGAAAGCGGCAAAGGGTTTATCGGACAGAATTTCTTACAATATGACGGGTTTGAGTCACTATTAAATCGATATCCAGTTACGTATTTTACTTTGTTCACTGCAACGATGTCGGTAGAACTCAACACAATCATTAAATTTTCATGTAAGCCAGTACAACAATTTTATGGCCAATATGATATTATGCGTTCCGAATTCCAACGCTTTATCCAAAATGATTATACGATTGTTGTATTAGCAGAAACTGAATCAAAAAAAGAGCGCATTCAATCAATGTTAAATGAAATGCACATACCAACATTTATAGATACGCCAAGTGCACAAAGTGAAGGTGGTAGTGCAATCATCACTGAAGGTAGCCTATCAGAAGGTTTTGAATTACCATATATGCACCTTGTTGTTGTAACAGAACGTGAATTATTTAAATCAAAACAAAAGAAAAAAGCAAAACAACATAAGAAATTAACAAATGCAGAAAAAATTAAATCATATCAAGATTTGAAAGTCGGAGATTTTGTTGTTCATGTTCACCATGGTGTAGGTAAATATTTAGGTGTCGAAACACTTGAAGTTGGCGGCGTTCATAAAGATTATATAAAACTGCAATACAAAGGTACCGATCAATTATTTGTACCAGTAGATCAAATGGATCAAGTACAAAAATATGTTGCTTCCGAAGATAAATCACCCAAATTAAATAAACTTGGTGGTACAGAATGGAAGAAAACAAAAGCTAAAGTTCAACAAAATGTTGAAGATATGGCTGATGAATTAATAGAATTATATAAAGAAAGAGAAATGTCAGTTGGTTATAAATATGGACCAGATACACCACAACAAAATGATTTTGAAATTGACTTCCCTTATGAATTAACGCCAGACCAAGGCAAGTCCATTGAAGAGATTAAACAAGATATGGAAATTGAACGACCAATGGATAGATTATTATGTGGTGATGTTGGTTACGGAAAAACAGAAGTTGCGGTACGAGCAGCTTTTAAAGCTGTAATGGAAGGTAAACAAGTAGCCTTTCTTGTGCCTACGACAATCTTAGCGCAACAACACTATGAAACTTTAATCGAGCGCATGCAAGATTTTCCTATAGAAATCCAACTGATTAGTAGATTTAGAACTACTAAGGAAGTTAAAGAGGTTAAAGAGGGACTTAAATCAGGATATGTTGATATCGTTGTTGGTACGCATAAATTGTTAGGTAAAGATATTCATTATAAAGATTTGGGCTTACTCATCGTAGATGAAGAACAACGTTTTGGCGTAAGACACAAAGAAAAGATTAAGTCACTTAAGACAAATGTTGATGTATTAACTTTAACTGCAACACCGATTCCGAGAACCCTACATATGAGTATGTTGGGCGTGCGTGATTTATCGGTCATTGAAACACCACCAGAAAATCGTTTTCCTGTGCAAACGTATGTATTAGAGCAAAATATGAATTTTATTAAAGAAGCTTTAGAAAGAGAATTATCACGTGAGGGCCAGGTTTTTTACTTATACAATAAAGTGCAATCGATTTATGAAAAACGCGAACAATTGCAAATGTTAATGCCAGAAGCAAATATCGGTGTGGCACACGGTCAAATGAATGAACGTGATTTAGAAGAAACGATGTTGAGCTTTATCAACCATGAATTTGATATTCTTGTAACGACAACGATTATCGAAACTGGCGTAGACGTTCCAAATGCCAATACTTTAATTATCGAAGATGCCGATAAATTTGGATTGAGCCAATTATATCAATTACGAGGACGTGTGGGGCGTTCAAGTCGTATAGGTTATGCATATTTCTTACATCCATCTAACAAGGTATTATCAGAGACTGCTGAAGAAAGACTACAGGCAATCAAAGAATTTACTGAATTAGGTTCCGGTTTTAAAATTGCAATGCGGGATTTAAATATTCGAGGTGCAGGGAATCTTTTAGGTAAACAACAACATGGATTTATTGACTCCGTAGGCTTTGATTTATACTCACAAATGTTAGAAGAAGCGGTGAATGAAAAACGAGGTATTAAAGAAGAACAACCTGATGCTCCCGAAGTTGAAATTGAACTAAATATTGATGCTTATTTACCAGCTGAATATATTCCAAATGAACAGGCAAAAATAGAAATTTATAAAAAATTACGTAAAATTGAGACGGAATCGCAATTGATGGATGTTAAAGATGAGCTGATTGACCGCTTTAATAATTATCCAGTTGAGGTTGAAAGATTGCTAGAAATGATGGAAATAAAAGTGCATGCGTTGAATGCAGGTGTAACACTTATTAAAGATGTAGGTAAAAAAATAGAGATTTATTTATCCGAAAAAGGCACTACAGACATCAATGGTGAAGCACTCTTTAAACAAACCCAACCACTTGGACGTGCAATGAAAGTTGGTGTTCAAGATGGTAAAATGAAAGTGACACTCAATAAAGATAAAGTATGGTTAGATAGTTTGAAATTCTTAGCGAAATGTTTAGAAGAAAGTATGGTTATACCAGATGAACGTTAAATCTGAAACAAAAGGTGTTTTTAATGGCGTTGTTGTACTAACTATAGCGCTTATCATTGTTAAAGTATTAAGTGCGTTGTACCGTGTGCCTTATCAAAATATACTAGGAGATGAAGGTCTATACGCTTATCAACAAGTATATCCAATAGTAGCTTTAGGTGTTATTTTATCGATGAATGCCATTCCTAGTGCAGTCACTCAAACTTTTAGCGCAAGCGGACAACCCAATCAATATACACGCGTGTTATTAAGGTTACAATTTGCTGGTGTTATCTTTTTCTTAGTTTTATTTACTTGTGCACATTGGGTTGCTTTTCTAATGGGAGATGTCAATTTAGCACCTATGTTAAGGGCGGCAAGTGTCAGCTTTTTATTTGTTGGCATACTTGGTGTCTATAGGGGTTACTATCAGGCACACCATGAGATGAACATACCTGCAATTTCCCAGGTTATAGAACAATTTATTCGTGTCGTAATTATCATGATTGCCATTGTGATGTTTATGAGTCATTCATGGAGTATATATCGTGCAGGTACATTAGCGATTGTTGGTTCAGGTATTGGTTTTTTAGCATCTAGTTTGTTTCTAATACAACGGAAACCTTTTAAATTATCTAGAGCACATGCCAGTGTTGATGTTGCTTGGAAAAAGTTAACGCTAGGTATTGTTGTATTCGCGGTGAGCCAATTGATCGTTATTGTATGGCAAGTGGTGGATAGTTTTACAGTGATACATGCACTTCAAATGACTGGTTTAGATTTTGACGAAGCAACTATTTTTAAAGGCATTTATGACCGCGGTGCCTCTTTTATACAGATGGGGTTAATTGTAACGACGACGTTCTGTTTTGTGCTTATTCCATTACTAACAGATGCATTAAAAACAAAGCAACATATACTGGTGAATCGCTATGCTAATGCATCGATAAAGATTACGATTTTATTTAGTGTGGCAGCAGCTATAGGTTTGATCAATTTGCTCCCTGTAATGAACAGTGTGTTCTTCAAAAACGATAGTTTGAACGGAACGTTATCCGTATATATGCTTACAGTTATATGTGTATCTCTTATAATGATGGATATTGCTTTATTACAAGTGAAAAATCGCGTTAAAGTTATTTTGTTCGCATTTGGCATTGGTGTTGTGGTCAAAGCGATATTGAATATGGTTTTAATACCACAACTTTCAATTTTCGGTGCCAGTCTAAGTACTGTCATTTCATTGCTGTTATTTGTGTGGGTTTTACAGTATCAAGTATTAAAAATGTATCATTTCCAAACAATGAAAAAATTCATTGTTAAATTAGCGGGTACAATGATGCTATTATCTATCACAGTACAAATAGTCATGTTTCTTATTCCAGGAGAAGGTAGAATGCAAGGTTTAGTCGAATTAGCCATAGCAGCTACCATTGGCGTTATTGTAGTGATTTTTTCTATCGTACGCATGCAATTATTAAGTTTTAGAGAACTCAAACATCTACCTTTTGGAGATAAACTATTCCATATGAAAAGAGGGAAACATTAATGACAAATAAAATAACAGTTGTTGGATTAGGCAATTACGGTATTGAGGATTTACCATTAGGGATTTATAAATTTTTGAAAAAGCAAACATTAGTTTATACACGTACCTTTGACCACCCAGTCATCCAAGACTTAACAATGGAAGGTATCAATATTGAAAGCTTTGATCAAGAATATAAAAATCATGACGCTTTTCAAAATGTATATGAAGCTATTGTGTCAAAATTGATAAATACTGCAAAAGACAATAATATTGTATATACAGTACCAGGCCATCCACGTGTAGCTGAGACAACAACTGTGTATTTAGAACAATATGCACAAAAACATTCTGATATAGAAGTTGAAATATTAGGTGGTAAAAGCTTTATAGACGATATATTTGAAGCGGTGAAGGTTGATCCTAACGATGGTTTTACAATGTTAGATGCAACAGATCTTCAAAAAGAAAAATTGAATATTCGTACACATACACTTATCACACAAGTTTATAGTGGAATGGTCGCTGGTGATTTAAAAGTGACATTGATGGAACGTTATAGTGATGATCAACTTGTTTATATCGTAGATGGTGCCAGAAATAATTATGCCAACGTTATCAAAACACCGTTATATGAAATAGATCATTACGACGAAGTTTTTAACAATATAACTAGTGTATTTATTCCAAAAGTGGAAATTGAAGAAACATACTTTGGTGATTTTAACTATGCAGTTGGTATCATTGACCACTTAGTAGATGACGAGAAAGGTTGCCCATGGGATAAAGTTCAAACACATCATACTTTAAAACGTTATTTGTTGGAAGAAACATTCGAATTGTTTGAAGCGATAGATAATGAAGACGATTGGCACATGATAGAAGAGTTAGGAGACATTCTATTACAGGTATTACTACATGCAAGCATAGGAAAAAAAGAAGGTTATATGGATATTAATGAAGTGATACAAAGTCTTTCAGAAAAAATGATACGTAGACATCCACATGTTTTTGGTGATGCAAAAGCAGAAACAGAAGAAGATTTAAAAAATATTTGGTCTAATGCTAAGTCTAAGGAAGGTAAAGAACAGCGTGTGAAATTTGAGAAAGTATTTGCAGACCACTTCTTAGCATTGTATGATAAAACAAAAAATAAATCGTTAGATGAAAATGCTTTAAAACGAATTTTAGAGCAAGGAGGAAAATAATGATGAGATTAGATAAATATCTCAAAGTTTCAAGATTAGTAAAGCGTCGTACATTAGCAAAAGAAATCAGTGATCAAGGACGTATTACTGTAAATGGCGTAGTTGCTAAAGCAGGTACTGATGTAAAAGAAACAGATGAACTCGTTATTCGATTTGGACAAAAAATTGTAACAATTAAAGTCACAGGTTTGAGCGAACATGCAACAAAAGAAAATGCAAAAGGTATGTATGAACTCATTAAAGAAGAAAAAGTTAGTGAAATATAAACATAGGAGGTGACAAGCAAATGAATAAAAAAGTTGAAAATATAGGCAATACGTATACTTCAGCAGAAAACAAAAAAAAGCAGCAGCAACAAATGAGAAAGCGTGTTGTTCGTAAACGTATCACTTTATTTGGTGGTATTTTACTACTGATTATTATCATTTTAGCCATCATGCTTGTCACTCAAAAACAAAGTAACAATGAAGATTCAGTTGAACGTCAACAAAAAGAACAAAAGTATCAAAAGCAACAAGATGAAGAATTAGCACTAAAAGAACAATTAAATAATTTAAATGATAAAGATTATATTGAAAAAGTTGCACGTGATGATTACTATCTAAGTAATGATGGGGAAGTTATTTTCAAATTGCCTGGAGATAATAAATCTGACACTAAATCTAAGGCGCAAAATGATGATAAATAAGTGAATTTAATTTTTTGCATCATTATACCATTGTTAATTTATGCAAACAGGCATATAATAGGGTTAAAATCGAAACGAATCGGGAGGATTTATTTATAATATGTCAATCGAAGTAGGAAACAAGCTTAAAGGTAAAGTCACTGGAATTAAAAAGTTTGGCGCTTTTGTCGAACTTCCAGAAGGAAAGAGTGGCTTAGTTCACATAAGTGAAGTTGCAGATAACTACGTTGAAAACGTAGAAGATCACTTATCTGTTGGTGATGAAGTTGAAGTTAAAGTGCTTTCAATTGCTGATGATGGAAAAATTAGTTTATCTATCAAAAAAGCAAAAGATCGTCCACGTAGACCTCAAAGCAAACCAAATTATAAACAACCTCAACCTAAAGGTGAGGACTTTGAAAAGAAACTAACAAACTTCTTAAAAGATAGCGAAGATAAATTGACTTCTATTAAGCGTCAAACGGAATCTAGACGTGGTGGAAAAGGCGCTAGACGCTAAAATATATAAAATAAGACTGTTCCCAAGAGAACTGAAATTAATTGTTAAGTACAACATTTAATATGATTTTAATGACGTTTGACTTTGACAATAAATGACTGTTTTCTTACTTAAGGAAACAGTCTATTTTTTGTTGTGTACAGACGTTGCAACGTACATGTAAAACTCAAAGGTAAAAAATCTTTCGCATTGTGACATAGGAGGTAAGCTATGGTAGAAGTTAATGCTGATGGTTGGAATAAAGACCAACATATTGTGTTAGCCGTTTCAACGGGGATTGATAGCATGGTATTATTGCACAACTTAATTAATCAGTTGTCTCAATCGTATAGAAAATTAACTTGCTTACATGTGAATCATAATATTCGTGATATTGCACAAGAAGAAGAATCATTTATAAGAAAATATTGTGAGTCGTATCAAATTCCATTGTTCGTGCATCATTTAGATTTATCGAAAGTCATTGAACAAGGTAACAGCATTGAAAATATTGCAAGGAACGAACGATATCAATGGTTTGATGATATGATGGTGGAGCTGGATGCGGACGTCTTATTAACCGCACATCATCAAGATGATCAAATTGAGACTATCTTTTATCGGTTGATGACTGGACGTTCAACTAGAAGTAGTTTAGGTATGTCATATCTGACTTCACGAGACGCTTATATGTTGTGCAAACCATTGTTAGAAACAACAAAAGCGGACATTCGAAACTATCAGCAAAATTATGAGGTACCTTATTATGAAGACGAGACAAACGCTGAAAATCATTATGTAAGAAATGATATTCGTAATCGTATTTTACCTGCCATCGATAGCAATCTCCATTTATCTACAAAACAGTTACTTAAGTTGAAAGATTGGCATGATATGCAACTGCAAGCATTACATGACAATGCGTTACATTTTATAGAAACTCATGTTCATGAAAATGCTGATAAGACAGAAACAGTAATTCCAAGAGTTGCATTTTCTAATTTAAATCATAATATTAAAATAATTATTTTAGATAAAATATTTTCAAAATTACAGGTTACGACATCAATGACTGAAAAAATGTACGAATCCTGGTTTCAGCAACTCGAAGGCAAAGTTACTCAATGTACAATATATACAACGGATAAATGGAATATTTATATCGCTTATGATAAATTTATAATAATGGCAAATTATGATAAATGTCTTGTGCCAACAAAGATTTTGCAACCAGGCTTATATCACTATGGTCATTATAGTATAGACATAACAGATAATTTTCCAAAAGATGATTATCCGTTAGTCGTTAGAACTAGAAATAATGGAGATAAATTCAAACTAAATGGTGTAAAAGGACATAAAAAAGTTAGTCGATTACTTATTGATCGCAAAATTATACAAACTGAGCGAAACCAATTACCAATTTTAGTCAATGCAGATGAAACAATTATTGCTATAGGTACGTTATACTTAAATAATGAATATAAAGATACTATTTTCATACGAAATACGGGAGAGGAATGAAATTATGCGAGATGATTTAAAGGAAATATTAATGGATGAGGCAGAAATAGAACAAATATGTAAAGACTTGGGTGCAAAAATTACTGAAGCATATGCAGGTAAACCACTTGTCTGTATAGGTATCTTGAAAGGGTCAGTAATGTTTATGACAGACCTCATCAAACATATTGATACACATTTAGCTATCGATTTTATGGATGTTTCTAGTTACCATGGCGGTACTGAATCAACGGGTGAAGTACAAATACTTAAAGATTTAAGTGGTTCAATAGAAGGAAAAGACATCTTGATTATTGAAGACATTTTAGAAACAGGAACAACATTAAAATCAATAACTGAATTATTGGAATCAAGAAAAGTCAATTCACTGGAAATTGTAACATTATTAGACAAACCAAATCGTCGCAAAGCGGATATCGAAGCAAAATATGTAGGTAAAAAAATTCCAGATGAATTCGTAGTAGGCTACGGATTAGATTATGCTGAAAATTATAGAAACCTACCATATATTGGTACACTTAAACCAGAAATTTATTCAAAATAAGCAGTACAATTTAATCGTATGAAATATTGTTATATACTGTAAAACGTAATCGGATTAAATGAGTCGATATACATAGTATGTTGATAAAATACGAGGACATATACGTAAATCATTTAAAGAATAGATTATAAAGTATATGTTAACTGTTTGTATATCAAAATAAAAAAGTATAAAAATAACAGGAACTGTAACGTACATACAAAAGTAGAATTACTAGCCCAACACTTGTGTATTGTGTTACAATTTTTGTTAGTTTTATTATTGAAGTAGGAGGAAACGACGCATGCAGAAAGCCTTTCGTAACGTGCTAGTTATCGCAATCATTGGCGTTATTATATTTGGCTTGTTTTCGTGGCTAAATGGTAACGGAAATATGCCAAAACAGCTTACATATAATCAATTTGTTAAGCAATTAGATAAAGGTGAATTGAAATCCTTAGAAATTCAGCCAGAACAAAATGTATATATGGTAAGTGGTAAAACTAAAAAAGATGAAGATTATTCTTCAACTATTTTATATAATAATGATAAAGAGCTTGAAAAAATAACAGATAAAGCACAAAGTCAAGATGGATTGAAATTTACGGTTAAAGAAGAAGAAAAACAAAGCGTATTTGTAAGCATCTTAACTACGTTAATTCCAGTTTTAATCATAGCCTTATTATTTATTTTCTTCCTTAGTCAAGCACAAGGAGGCGGCGGTGGCGGCGGTCGCATGATGAACTTTGGTAAATCCAAAGCTAAAATGTACGACAGTCAGAAAAAACGTGTACGCTTCTCAGATGTAGCTGGCGCAGATGAAGAAAAACAAGAATTAATAGAAATTGTTGACTTCTTAAAAGATAATAAACAATTTAAACAAATGGGTTCTAGAATTCCTAAAGGTGTTTTACTAGTAGGACCTCCAGGTACAGGTAAAACCTTATTAGCTCGTGCAGTAGCTGGTGAAGCTGGTACACCATTCTTCTCAATCAGTGGTTCAGACTTCGTTGAGATGTTTGTAGGTGTCGGCGCAAGCCGTGTACGTGACCTATTTGAAAATGCTAAGAAAAACGCACCTTGTATTATCTTTATTGACGAAATCGACGCAGTTGGTCGTCAACGTGGTGCAGGTGTTGGTGGCGGACACGATGAACGTGAACAAACGTTAAACCAATTACTAGTTGAAATGGATGGATTCGGTGAAAATGAAGGCATCATTATGATTGCTGCTACAAACCGTCCTGATATTTTAGACCCAGCATTATTACGTCCTGGTCGTTTCGATAGACAAATTCAAGTTGGTCGTCCAGACGTAAAAGGACGTGAAGCTATTCTACATGTCCATGCTAGAAATAAACCACTTGATGAAACAGTAGACTTAAAAGCAGTATCTCAAAGAACACCTGGTTTCTCTGGTGCAGATTTAGAAAACTTGCTGAACGAAGCATCATTAGTTGCAGTACGTGAAGGTAAGAAGAAAATAGATATGCGTGATATTGAAGAAGCAACTGACCGTGTGATTGCTGGTCCTGCTAAAAAATCACGTGTCATTTCTGAAAAAGAACGTAATATCGTAGCACACCATGAGGCAGGCCATACTATTATTGGTATGGTGCTTGATGAAGCAGAGGTTGTCCATAAGGTTACCATCGTACCACGTGGCCAAGCTGGTGGTTATGCAATGATGTTACCAAAACAAGATCGCTTCCTAATGACTGAGCCAGAATTACTAGATAAAATTTGTGGTTTGCTAGGTGGGCGAGTTTCTGAAGATATTAATTTCAACGAAGTATCAACAGGTGCTTCAAATGACTTTGAACGTGCAACACAAATCGCACGTCAAATGGTTACTGAATATGGTATGAGTAAGAAACTTGGTACGGTACAATTCACAAGTAGCAGTAATGGACAAGTATTCTTAGGTAAAGACATGCAAGGCGATCCAGAATATTCTGGACAAATTGCGTATGAAATTGATAAAGAAGTTCAACGTATTATTAAAGAACAATACGAACGTTGTAAAAACATTCTTTTAGAACATCAATCACAATTACTTTTAATTGCTGAATCTTTATTAAAAGAAGAAACATTAGTTGCTGAGCAAATTCGTTCATTATTCTATGATGGTGTATTACCAGAAGTTGATTACGATGCAGCAGAAGTTGTTAGTGATCAAGAAAGTGAATTTAAAGAAGGTAAATACGGTAAATCTTATGAAGATGTACGAAAAGAACAACTAGAAGATGGTAAACAAGAAGAAGATCAACAAGAAGAAAAAGATATCGATAAAGAAAGTAAAGATAGCGAACATGACAATGATGACTCAGAAGATACAGGTCATGAGCAAGCGCCAAATATCGATAAACCTAGCAACCCAAGTGATCCTAACGATCCAAGCAATAGAAATTAATAACTGAACAAAAAGCTTCTTTCTGCTATCATATTGATGTGGAAAGAAGCTTTTTTAATATTTATCAATCGACCAAATTACAAACAGATATGTAGCAATTTTTTGACTGAACACTTACAATAAATTGCATTGATAAAAAGTATGATGAAATTCTATATAAAAATCAGAAAACAATTAAAACATTACAATGTATAAAAGGAGAAATTATAGAAATGACAAATGATTACATCGTTAAAGCATTGGCTTGCGAAGGACAAATAAGAGCATATAGTGCATTAACTACAGAAAGTATTCAAGAAGCACAATCAAGACATTATACTTGGCCGACAGCATCAGCTGCACTTGGCAGAACGATGACTGCAACGTTGATGATGGGTGCTATGTTAAAAGGTGAACAAAAATTAACAGTTACGGTTGATGGACAAGGACCAATCGGTAAAATTATAGCTGATGCTGATGCCAGTGGCCATGTAAGAGGGTACGTGACCCACCCACAGACTCACTTTCCTCTGAATAACGTTGGGAAGTTAGATGTTAGTAGAGCTGTTGGAACCAATGGTGCATTAACTGTAGTAAAAGACGTTGGAATGAAAGATTATTTCTCTGGTTCAAGTGAACTTGTATCCGGTGAATTAGGCGATGACTTCACTTATTACTTCGCAAAAAGTGAACAAGTGCCATCATCTGTAGGACTAGGCGTATTAGTAAATCCTGATAATTCTATAAAAGCTGCAGGTGGTTTTATCATTCAAGTGATGCCTGGTGCAGAAGAAAAAACAATTAATAAATTAGAAACAGCAATCAACAATATGACACCAGTTTCGAAATTAATTGATCAAGGTTTAGCGCCAGAAGAAATTTTATATGAAATACTTGGTGAAGATGAAGTTCAAATTTTAGAAGAAATGCCTGCAAGTTTTGAATGTAATTGTGGCCACGAAAAGTTTTTGAATGCAATTAAAGGACTAGGTCAAGCTGAAATTGAAAGTATGATTAATGAAGATCATGGTGCAGAAGCAGAATGCCACTTTTGTAGAAGTAAATATCAATATACAGAAAATGAATTACAGGAATTATTAGAAAAGATGTAAAAAATCCTTTAAAATAATGTTCAAATCAGTATAAATTATAAAAATATTGTAATTTTCAATCTTCTTAGTTGTATTCAAATCAAAATCTGATAAAATATAAAGTATATCCGATAGAAAAAGTAGGTTTTAAACTTTTTAATGAAAAGGAGCAATACTTATGACAAACAAACCAGTAAATAATATCGTTGAGGTAATTGGTAATACGCCAGTAGTTAAATTAAACAATGTGGTGGATGAAAATGCTGCAGATGTTTATGTAAAATTAGAATATCAAAATCCAGGTGGCTCAGTTAAAGACCGTATTGCATTAGCAATGATTGAAGAGGCAGAGAAAGATGGAAAAATCAAACCAGGAGATACAATTGTAGAACCAACGAGTGGTAATACAGGTATAGGTTTAGCTTTTGTATGTGCTGCTAAAGGTTATAACGCAGTATTTACTATGCCAGAAACAATGAGTCAAGAACGTCGTAATTTATTGAAAGCTTATGGTGCAGAAGTTGTTTTAACACCAGGTTCAGAAGCAATGAAAGGCGCTATTAAAAAAGCAAAAGAATTAAAAGAAGAATTCGGCTATTATGAACCACAACAATTTGAAAACCCAGCTAACCCACGTGTGCATGAATTGACAACTGGTCCAGAATTGGTTGAACAATTTGAAGGGAAAACAATTGATTCATTCTTAGCAGGTGTTGGTACTGGTGGTACATTAACTGGTGCAGGTAAAGTATTGAAAGAGAAATACCCTGATATTAATCTTGTAGCTATTGAACCAGAAGATTCACCAGTATTAAGTGGTGGAGAACCAGGACCACATAAATTACAAGGTTTAGGAGCTGGCTTTGTACCAGATACTTTAGATACGAATGTCTATGACGAAGTTATAAAAGTAGGTAATGAAACAGCGATGGATATGTCTCGTAAAGTTGCTAAAGAAGAAGGTATACTTGGAGGTATTTCTTCAGGTGCAGCAATTTATGCAGCTATCGAAAAAGCAAAATCTTTAGGTAAAGGTAAAACAGTCGTTACTGTATTGCCAAGTAATGGTGAACGTTACCTTTCAACACCTTTATATTCATTTGAAGATTAAAAATATATTTATAAAACCGATCATGTGTAGATTTGATCAGTTTCAGACTGTCGACAAGGTTACTGACTTTGTCGACAGTTTTTTTGTGTGCTTTCTGTGAAGATTTTGTCGTTTTCTAGATTTTAGTATAATAATACGCCCATACGGAATTACATGTACAGCAGCTAATGTTAAGTTGAAGTATTGTAATGATTGTTAATGACGTGCTGATAGCGTCTATAAAATTAAGTAATTCAATGGAAATAGGTCAAAATGCGAAATGATTAATATATTTGAATGCGTTCTTGCCAATTACTGATTATTTAAATGGGTAAAATGAATTAGACTTAAATTTTTTGTTATATGAGCATTGCTTACTGAAAATTTTATAAATTAGCGTTATTATAGAATAGTGATTACTAAGCTAGCGATGAGGTATTTAACAGTGAAAGGAAGAAAGTAACGATGGCACATACAAAAATTATGGGCATATTAAACGTAACTCCAGATTCATTTTCTGATGGTGGTAAATATAATTCAGTAGAAAAGGCTGTTAAAAGGGCGGAAGAAATGATTGAAGAAGGTGTAGATATTATAGATGTTGGCGGTATATCTACACGTCCTGGCTACGAAGAAATCAGTGTAACTGAAGAATTGCAACGCGTAGTCCCAGTTGTAAAAGCACTCAGCCAATTAGACGTGCAACTTTCTATTGATACATATAGAAGTGAAGTGGCAGAAGCAGCGATGAAATTAGGCGCTACAATGATTAATGATCAGTGGGCTGGATTATATGACGAAAAAATCTTTGATATTGTATCTAAATATGAAGGCGAGATCATATTGATGCACAATGGTGATGGTAATCGAACAATGCCAGTTGTGGATGAAATGCTTCTACATTTATTGAAACAAGCAAATAAAGCAGAAATGGCAGGTATTCCCCAAGAAAAAGTTTGGATAGATCCTGGCATTGGTTTTGCAAAAACAAGAGATGAAGAAAAAGAAGTAATGGCACGCTTGGACGAGTTAATAGCTACGGATTATCCTGTACTATTAGCGACAAGTAGAAAAAGATTTATTAAAGAAATGATAGATAGAGACACACAAGCAACTGAAAGAGATGAAGCAACAGCCGCCACTACTGCATATGGTATAATGAAAGGTGTTAAAGGTGTGAGGGTTCATAATGTTATGCTCAACGCCCGTTTGGCTCAAAGCATGGATTATTTAAAGGAGAATGAGGATGAGAGACACGATATTTCTTAGCGGTATGAAATTTTATTGTTATCACGGTGCTTTACCAGCCGAAAATGAAATTGGCCAAATATTCATCGTAGATGTGACAATGAAAGTTGATTTAAGTCTTGCAGGTGAAACAGATAAAGTTACTGACACTGTTCACTATGGTGAAGTATATGAAGATGTTAAATCAATCATGGAAAGTAAACCAGTGAATTTAGTAGAGCATCTAGCTGAACGTATTGCAAAACGTATAAATTCACACTATAATCGTGTAATGGAAACGAAAGTTAGAATCACTAAAGAAAATCCACCTATACCAGGCCATTATGAAGGTGTAGGCGTAGAAATAGTGAGGGAGAATTTCTAATGTCATATGCATACTTAGGTTTAGGAAGTAACGTTGGAGATAGAGAAACACAGCTTAATCAAGCGATTCATATTTTGAATGAAACAGAAGGTATCAATGTAACACAAACATCCCTAATTTATGAAACTGATCCTGTAGGATATGTTGAGCAACCTCAATTTTTAAATCAATGTATTGAAATACAAACGACACTGACACCTCGTGATTTATTAAATGCATGCCTAGAAACAGAACAACAGTTGCATAGAGTGAGAGATATCAGATGGGGTCCTAGAACATTAGATGTTGATATTTTATTATTTGATAAACAAATTATAAATGAAGATGACTTGGTTATACCGCATCCACGTATGCTGGAACGTTCTTTCGTGCTCATACCACTCAATGATATTGCGCCAGATTTTACTGAACCTCATACAAACAAAAAAATTAGAAATTTAGTAACGTTAGATAATTCAGTGAAACAATATAAGGGTTAAGAAAGCAACGATGTATAAATTCAATGAGAATGAGTCCTAGCAAAGCATTTTTATTGAATAGCTATACTTGCAATTTTATTATATATTAATTGTGAAATTCATTTGATTTCTTCTATCATTATTTGGACGCGGTAGAAGCATGTTAAATCATTAATACAACTGATATAACAAGATTAACTCTAACTAGAACAACATGTATTGTATAACAATTGCAGTAATAGTTATATACACTGAATTGCTGCACAGTAAAAATGCGTATTTTAAAAATTGTTTCATTCATAAAGATTAAACAGATACTTTAGCATACGCTGAAATATATAAGCTTAAATTACTTTATTACATTCATGACCTCTAGTAAAATTGAAAATTGAAAAATTAGTGCTGAGTACATAGGGAAATACCCATCTTTGTATTTAAAAGATAGGGTGGTCATGGTAAAGTAAGAAATGATTGGAACAAATCAAGATACAATAACCATAAATGATAGATATTCCTCGCATTCTAACAAAAAGTAGGGGCTAAAATTAAAATAGAACAAGAAGTATAAAGGAGAGAAAGTTATGTCAGAAGAAATGAACGACCAAATGCAGGTGCGTCGTCAAAAAATGCAAGAGCTATACGATTTAGGTATCGATCCATTCGGCGGAAAATTTGTACGAACTTCAATGGCTACTCCGTTACATGAAGATTGGGATCAATTCTCTAAAGAAGAATTACAAGAAAAAGAAGAAGAGAGTCATGTCAGCATAGCTGGACGTTTAATGACGAAACGTGGTAAAGGTAAAGCAGGCTTTGCACACGTGCAAGATTTATCAGGTCAAATTCAAATTTATGTAAGAAAAGATCAAGTTGGAGAAGAACAATTTGAACTATGGAAATCAGCAGACCTAGGAGATATCGTAGGTATTGAAGGTGTTATGTTCAAAACAAACACTGGTGAATTGTCAGTCAAAGCAAAATCATTCACGCTTTTAACAAAAGCATTACGACCATTACCAGATAAATTCCACGGTTTACAAGATATTGAACAACGCTATCGTCAACGTTATTTAGACTTAATAACAAACCAAGATAGCACGCAAACTTTTATTAATAGAAGTAAAATTTTACAAGAAATGCGTAATTACTTAAACAATCAAGGATTCTTAGAAGTAGAAACACCAATGATGCACCAAATTGCAGGTGGAGCGGCAGCAAGACCATTTGTAACACATCATAATGCCTTAGATGCAACATTATATATGAGAATTGCAATAGAATTACATTTAAAACGATTAATTGTTGGTGGTTTAGAGAAAGTATATGAAATTGGTCGCGTGTTTAGAAACGAAGGCGTATCTACACGTCATAATCCAGAGTTCACAATGATTGAACTTTACGAAGCATATGCAAACTATCACGATATTATGGACTTAACAGAAGATATGATTAGACATATATCTAATAAAGTACTTGGCACTGCAAAAATTAATTATGGTGAAGAAATTATTGACTTAGAATCAAACTGGAAACGAGTTCACATGGCAGATGCTGTCAAAGAAGTAACAGGTATTGATTTCTTTAACATTCAGAGTGACGAAGAAGCTAAAACACTTGCTAAAGAGCACGGTGTTGAAATAACTGACAATATGAAATACGGTCATATTTTAAACGAATTCTTTGAACAAAAAGTTGAAGAAACATTAATACAACCTACATTTATATATGGTCATCCAATAGAAATATCACCATTAGCAAAGAAAAATCCAGAAGACCCTCGATTTACGGATCGTTTTGAGTTGTTTATTGTAGGTAGAGAACATGGTAATGCATTTACAGAATTAAATGATCCTATAGATCAAAGAGAAAGATTTGAAGCGCAATTAGTTGAAAAAGAACAAGGTAATGATGAAGCACATGAAATGGACGAAGATTTCATTGAAGCATTAGAATATGGTATGCCTCCAACAGGTGGTTTAGGTATAGGTATTGATAGACTTGTTATGTTACTTACTGATTCAGCTTCAATTAGAGATGTATTATTATTCCCATACATGAGACAAAAATAATATAGATCAACTTAAAATAAAGGATTAAATATTGTGACTCACAGATAAGAGGCATGATGTTTAATCCTTTTTAATTATAAATCTGAACTTTAAACAAATGGAATAGAGCGATTTTTTTAACAACAAGCTAAAAATAATAAAGTAATAAGATACAATTATGCATATTTATGCTATTTAAATATAAAAATATACCGAAAAAGGTATGGTAAACTGAGATTTCTTATGGTAAGATAATTCAAGTCGAGTTAAGTAAACGCGAATACGTGCGAAATAAAATATATGTTTTAAATAAAAGTTACGAAAACCGTTGACTTTAATGAGAAAACGTAGTATTATATAAAAGTCGTCAAAAACGAGCATTTACATAATGAGCATTAAGTAAAGAACTTGTGAATTTCTTTAAGATAGTGTAAAATTAACTATTGTAATTGATTAATAAACAATGTATCATACATTGAGTAAGTTATTTTGTCTGGTGGCTATAGCAAGGAGGTCACACCTGTTCCCATGCCGAACACAGAAGTTAAGCTCCTTAGCGCCGATGGTAGTCGGACTTACGTTCCGCAAGAGTAGGACGTTGCCAGGCTTTATAATAAATATGTGGAGGATTAGCTCAGCTGGGAGAGCATCTGCCTTACAAGCAGGGGGTCGGCGGTTCGAACCCGTCATCCTCCACCATTTTCAAAAGTGAATAGCCGGCCTAGCTCAACTGGTAGAGCAACTGACTTGTAATCAGTAGGTTGGGGGTTCAAGTCCTCTGGCCGGCACCATTTCATGAGCCATTAGCTCAGTTGGTAGAGCATCTGACTTTTAATCAGAGGGTCAGAGGTTCGAATCCTCTATGGCTCATCCAGTTTCATTTTGCAGAAGTAGTTCAGCGGTAGAATACGACCTTGCCAAGGTCGGGGTCGCGGGTTCGAATCCCGTCTTCTGCTCCATTATTTTGCCGGGGTGGCGGAACTGGCAGACGCACAGGACTTAAAATCCTGCGATGAGAGATCATCGTACCGGTTCGATTCCGGTCCTCGGCACCATCATTTTAATAGAGCGCCCATAGCTCAATTGGATAGAGTACTTGACTACGAATCAAGCGGTTATAGGTTCGACTCCTATTGGGCGCACCATTTTTAGAATGATTTTATGATAAATACGGGAAGTAGCTCAGCTTGGTAGAGCACTTGGTTTGGGACCAAGGGGTCGCAGGTTCGAATCCTGTCTTCCCGACTCTTATTTAAAAAGAATATGGGGGCTTAGCTCAGATGGGAGAGCGCCTGCTTTGCACGCAGGAGGTCAGCGGTTCGATCCCGCTAGTCTCCACCATATATATTTAAATGAACATTGAAAACTGAA
>NZ_JAESKU010000002.1:11823-12012 GCF_017892255.1 Staphylococcus sp. GDY8P94P | reverse complement strand
ACAAACATCAAAAAAAAAAAAAAAAACCACAAAAAACACAAATAAGACCCAAATAAAAATATGCTAAATTAAAAAACAAAAATTTGAGCAAAACCAGTGACTAATTTTTTAGACACTGCCCATTTACGCACAAAATTATTTTTTGCGTAAAAACTGGGAAACCATGCTGGTTGAACGCTATAGTTCCCG
>NZ_JAESKU010000002.1:496-11731 GCF_017892255.1 Staphylococcus sp. GDY8P94P | reverse complement strand
AATGTGCTTTTTCTTCTTCGTCTGTGATTTTATCTTCATCACTTGTATTAATTAAATTACCATCTTCGGCATCATCTAAATTTAAAATTTTATGCTTTTGTTTAAGCAGTCCACCATAACTCAACATACGTTTTCGGTATAAACCTTTTCCAAGTCATTCACGATTTCTTGATTTCTTTCATCATCATCAGTTAAAAAATCAGATGACTTAACCGAATATTTAGAGGTTTCTTTGATTGCTATAAGATTATCTAAATTATTGGTTAAAGATATTATGTTGTTTCATGTTTTGACGACGCATATTAAGTGCGTGTATTTCTTCAAGTTCAGCTTTAATCGATTGCATCAAATAACCTTGCATACCTTCAACTGTTTCATTTTTCTGTAGCAACATCGCTTTAAATCGTTTTAAGACACTGATAAGTTCGAACTCTACGTCTTCTAAACGGTAATATGTATCATGAGCATTATTAAATGATTTTTTTCCTTTAAGTAAAACACTTTTAATAATACGAATTTCTCTAATTTCAAAATTACTTAAGTAATCTTTGATTTGTTGTGGCAATTCTTCAAGCACTTGGAATTTTAAGGCATCATTATTAAATTCAGTTTGTTGATGATTTGTATGATTCGAATGATTGTGGTTTGTTGAATTGTTATATGTATCATTCATATCATGCGTATCATTATTCTCAGTCTCTATATAGTCAGTATTATTTAAGTCAGTATCATTAGTGTATTCTTTTGATATGTCATGATGTATCAAATTAATATTTCTTGATGTATCATTATCATATTTCTGGACGTATGAATTTGATACGTCCGTGTTATTACGCTGTTCTATATCATTTTCTTGTTGTGAAATATAATATACATCAGCTTCTGTTACTTCCGGTTTTTTAATATATAATTTATTAGGTTTATTTAAACCTACTCTTATTTGATTGAATAAATCAGCTTGAGTTAATTCTTTTTTAATTTTAGATAACTTATTTGGACTACTAATATTTAAAATAGATTTAAGCTTTTCATTGGTATAAATAAAAAATATATCTCCATTTTTATCTACCCAATTATTTCTTATAGATAAATCTAAACGATCTCTTAATATTGACCATGTTATTTTTGCATCGTTAGACAAATTAACATATTTAGGATTCGTAAAAAACACTTTAGGTAATTGATAAAATTTCTCTTTTTGGATTTCTTTAATGTTAAAGTTGGACATACAAAAACCTCTTTCATATTTAAATTTCTAAAAGAGGTAATAAAAAGCTATAAGTAAGTTTATATGTATTCGACTTGCACTAATAATTCTTAGAATATATAATAAGAATATAACAAATATATAAACAAACAAATCACTTGTTTTATTACCGAAGAAACCTGACTATTCCCGTAGTTGGGTTTCTTTTATATATATTTATAATAACACTTTTAAAAGTTTTGTTAAATTGTTTATATACATTTGGGTGTATGCATTTTCAAAAAAAGATAAAACTTCGTATAATACCTTTATATGGTTATATCATATAACAGCGTATAAACGCTTATATAGCAAGTATAAAGGGTATATAACACCTATACATATAGGGTTGAAAATTTATATATATAATCCTATATACTTATACGTATAACCGTATATAGCTATATGTATAATGAATTATATGACCTTGTAATACCAAGTATAATAGCTATATAATGGTATAAATGTCATGTGTATAATTATATGGAGGCCATTATATGAAAAGTATGAAGGAAATTGCCGATGAATTAAACGTAACAAAAATGACTGTTTATAATAATGCTAAAAAAGCAAATGTAAAATTTCAAAAAATCGATAACGTAAATTACTTATCCGGTGAAGATGAAATTATAGTAGTAAACCGAATAAGAAAAAATCAGAATAAGAATGATGATTTTGAAGGTGAAAAAAAAGAAGAAGCTGAACCTAATAATGATAACCTGGTGAAAGATGAGACAATAAAACAATTATATAACCAAGTAGCTATATATAAAGAACAATCAAATAGAGATAAAGAGCAAATAAACACACTTAATAGACTTTTAGAGAATCAACAAATATTAGCTTTAGAAAGTAATAAAAAGATTCAAAAATTGGAGAATCAATTAGAAGAAGAAAGGCAGCTTAATTATTCTTTTGATCCATCCACGAATGATAGACAAAATGTCAATGAGCAAGAAGCAAAATTAACTGAAGAAGTTAAAAATGTTAATCAACAATACGAAAATCAAACAGCAGAAGATGTTGGAGAAAGAAAAAAAGAGGTTCCCGAAGAGAACAATGATAACAGCTTAGAAGAAGATGAGTTATTTAAAGACAATAATCCATCTGAAGAAACAAATAACGATCCTGATGATAAGGTAGAACAAGCATCTAAAAAAGGTTTCTGGAGTCGGTTATTTGGTAATTAATTGTAATTAAAAAGGCACGACAAGTTCATAAACTTGTCGTGCCTTTTTATGTGAATGGAACTTCTGATAATCATCGATTATGTTAATAAATGCAAAATCAAACAGAACTTTTTTAATGTTAGCAACAATTTTTATTACCATTTTCTTTTTTCTCATTATTTTCGTCTTTTTTGTCTGTTTTCTCTTCAATTTCAACTGAACAACATGACTGTTCTTGAGGTTTTAATTTTTTTAATGCGTCTTTGATACCCATTTACTTCACCTCCTTAAATGATTAAGTTAACAACTAGACCAGTAGCAATAGCTACGACTAAAATTGCTATAACAAAAGATATTACAAATTTCTTTTTAAATAATTTCGATAACAATACAACTTCAGGAATACTTGCTCCTGCGCCACCTATAATTAATGCTACGACTGTTCCCAGTGACATACCTTTAGATACTAAAGCTTCAGCTATAGGAAGCATTGTTTCTGGTCTAATATACATAGGTATACCAATAACAGAAGCAATAATAACAGAGATAATACTATCACCACTCGCATATTGTGTTATAAAGGTTTCTGGAATAAATCCATAAATAAATGCCCCAATAAATACACCAATAATTAAATAAGGTAACATTGGATATAGGAAAGCCCAAGCATCATTTAGCGCTTGCTTAACACGAGATCCTGATTTATTAGTGAAAAATCCATCACCTTTGACATTAACGCCTTTATAACTCTCTGCTAAATTCATTTTTGAAAAAACAAGGCCAGTTAAAATGCTGAATATCGCTAATACAACAAAATAAACAACAGCAACTTTCCACCCTAATAAAATCCATAGCATAAATATCATGAGTGGATTCATGAGTGGCGAAGCGATTAAGAAACTCATAGCTGGACCAAACGGAACTTTAGAGTTTAACAAACCTGCAAGTATAGGAATAGTAGAACAAGAACAAAATGGTGTAATAGCACCAAAAATCATTCCTAATACATAGTTGGTTGCTTTATTTGGTTTGCTTAAAAGCTTTTGTATTTTATCTTCTGATACTACTTGTTGAATTAAACTTACAATAAAACTTACAACTATAAATAATGCTAACAATTCAAAAAATAACATTAAAAATGTTTTTATGAATTCGATGATTGAATCTGTCATTAGTATAACTCCTCTGAATTTATTTAATCAATTTTTTTTGATATATAAATTAAAAAAAGTTGATTAATATGATGTGTAAGAAGATAAATCCTATAATATTTTACAGCAAGTATCTTCAGTTAATACAACTTGAATTTGTGCTTCATTGATTTTGTAGTAGTTCCAAGTACCGTATTTTTCAGGTATTAAAATCTGTGCACTTACTAGTTTTTTTAAATGATATGAAATTTTAGATTGTTTTAAATCTAATAACTCCTCTAAGTCGCATACACATAGTGATTTATTAGGGCTTTGACTAATTTGATTAAGTATTTTTAATCTATTTTTGTCAGCAAGTGCATTAAACATGCTTTCATAAAAAGCTAATTGTTCATCTTCATTCATATCAGTTTTTGCTTTAATAACTTCCATAAAAAGAACACCTCTTTTTTATAATATTTGATTAGAGTTTATATTATTTTTATTTCAATTCTTGTATTGCTTGTTTGTAGTTATTTTCTGTTGATTCACCATACTGATGAATATTACCTTTAAAGAACTCCTTCTCCATATATATTGTAGCTTCTTTTAAAGTGACTTCTCTTGATACCATAACAAGATTTAAATAACTTACAAAGTAACCAACAGATAAAGTACTTGCGTGGTTTACTCGCAATCAGGCACACCTCCTTATTGTCTAAATAATTTTATTCCATTTAATATATCAATTTTTTTTGATATATTAAATATAAATCAATATATACATTATTGCAAGATTAAAAAACTATAATTTCACATAAACTTAGACATGCTCCACAGCAATAGTAAAAATATTTTCTTCCTAACTATATTATTAGAAACTCAAATTAAGTTAAATTTTAAAAATCCAAATCAATACATAGACACTAATCTATATAGATGCTAATCTATGGTAGTAAAATAATTAATGAGGTGAGTATAATGTTAAATATTGAAATATACGAAGAAGCTATGTGCTGTTCTACTGGCGTATGTGGTCCAGAACCGGATGAAACACTAATAAAGACGAACCAAATCAATGAATATTTAAAACAAAATCAAATAGAAGTTCAACGTTATAATATGAGTAATAATCCGAATGAATTTATTAAAAATAAAGAAGCTATTCGTTTAATTCAAGAAAAAGGTAATGAAGTTTTACCAATCACTTTTATAGAAGGCAATATAGCTAAAACGGGTACTTATATTACCCAAGAAGAAGCCGATGAAATTATTACGGTTAATCAGATGAGAAATGGAGGATGCTGTGGTGGAGATGGATGCTGTTAAATACTTAAATAAATTGAATTTAGATAATGTTGAGTTAACAAAATATTTGTTTTTTACTGGTAAAGGTGGCGTAGGCAAAACGACGATATCAAGTTCTATTGCTTTAAACTTAGCAGAGAATGGAAAGAAAGTAGCTTTAGTAAGTACTGATCCAGCTAGTAATTTACAAGATGTATTTCAAATGGAATTATCTAATAAATTAACTACATATCAACCTATACCTAATCTCTCTATAGCCAATTTTGACCCGATTGCTGCTGCAGACGATTATAAAGCACAAGCTATAGAACCTTATGAGGGTATTCTACCAGAAGATGTGCTTTCTGAGATGAAAGAACAGTTAAGTGGTTCGTGTACAGTTGAAGTAGCAGCATTTAATGAATTTACAAATTTTTTATCCGATAAAACTTTAGAACAAGAATTTGATTTCATTATATTTGATACAGCTCCAACAGGTCACACCTTGAGAATGCTTGAATTACCTTCTGCATGGACAGATTATTTAAATACAACGAGTAATGACGCTTCTTGCTTAGGTCAATTATCGGGTTTAAATGAAAATAGAGGTAAATATAATTCAGCACTTGAAAAACTACGTAACCAAGACGATACGACCATGATCTTAGTTGCGAAACCTAACCACTCTTCTATATATGAAATTCAAAGAGCGCAACAAGAATTACAACAACTATCAATTTCTAAATTCAAAGTAGTCATTAACAACTATATAGAAGAAAGTCACGGTTTAATTTCGAGTCAGATGAAATCAGAACAAGATAAAAACATTAATCATTTTACTGAATGGTTAAATAACAATCATGCTTATTACGTTCCATATAAAAAGCAGAAAGAAGAAGGTATAGAAAGTTTAACTAATCTATTAAATGATGATAACTTAATTGAAAATGATGACTTTATTGTTGAAGATCATCCGCAATTCAATAAATTAATAGATGAAATTGAAAATAGTAAAGTTCAATATTTATTTACAATGGGAAAAGGTGGCGTTGGTAAAACGACAGTAGCAACGCAATTAGCTACAGAATTATCTAATAAAGGACATCGTATTCTTTTAGCAACGACTGACCCTACTAAAGAAATTAATGTTGAAACCACAAGTAATTTAAATACTGCTTATATTGATGAAGAACAAGCATTAGAAAAGTATAAAAAAGAAATATTAGCCATAGTGAATGATGATACACCACAAGACGATATTGATTATATTATGGAAGATTTAAAATCACCTTGTACAGAAGAAATAGCATTTTTCAAAGCCTTTAGTGACATTATGGAGAATCAAGAAGACATGGATTACGTAATTGTAGATACAGCTCCTACAGGCCATACCTTGTTGTTACTTGATTCTAGTGAAAATCACTATAAAGAACTAAAGAAAAAATCAACTCAAACTACCAGTAATGTTGAAACGTTATTACCTAAAATTCAAAATCAAGATTTAACACAGATGATAATCGTAACACTAGCAGAAAAAACACCTTATTTAGAATCTAAACGTTTAGTAGAAGATTTAAATAGAGCCGATATAGGACATAATTGGTGGGTCGTTAATCAATCATTAGTTACGCTAAATCAACGTGATGACCTTTTTAGTAACAAAAAAGAAGATGAATCGATTTGGATAAACAAGATTAAAAATGAAAGTCTTAATAATTACTTTGTCATACCTTATGGAGGGTTAGAATAATGAAAAAAATTGTTATCATTGGTTCAGTTGCTGCCGGTACGAGTGTCGCGGCTAAAGCAAGAAGAAATAGTGAAGATGTTGAAATTACCGTTTTTGATAAAGATAGTGATATTTCGTATTCCGTATGTGGTATCCCCTACTATATAGGCGGTAATGTATCTGATATTGATGAACTCACGCCACGAAATGCTAAATGGTTTAAAGAACGCTTTAATATAGATATTTATACAGAATATGAAGTGAATAAGATAAATGATAGTGATCAAACAATAACAGTTACTAATTTAGTAAATGATGAAAAGATGATTCAAAAATATGACGAATTAGTATTAGCAACAGGTTCATCGCCTAAAGAACTCCCTCAATTAAATAGCGAAGAATATAATAATGTGTTTAAAGTTAAAAATATTAATGATGCCAAAGCAATTTATAATTATATTAATGACCATGATGTTCAGAATATAACAATCGTTGGCGGTGGATTTATTGGTTTAGAGATGTTAGAACAATTATCTAATTACAACACTTCAATTGTTCAACGTAACACTTTTATGCCTCATTTAGACTACGATATGAGTTTTATGATTCAAGAATATATTGAAGATAAAGCTAACGTATATACCTATAATGAAATTGACATTATTGATTATGATGAGAATCATACGATAAATAGAGTCAGCTTAAAAACTGGCGAATTAATTGATACAGACTTAATCATTATTGGGATTGGTGTCACACCAAATACTAAATTAGCTAAAGAAATTGGTATTAATATTGGAGAATCTGGAGCAATACAAACCAATAAGTATTTGGAAACAAATATTCCTCATATATATGCAATTGGTGATGCAGCAGAAAGTTATAATTTAATTACTGGTAATCCTATATATAGACCGCTAGGTTCTACAGCAAATAAAATGGGTCGTATTTTAGGAGATCGATTAACTGGTGGAAATCTAGAACATAAAGGCATTTTAGGCACAGGCATTGTCCGTATCTTTGATATGACAATTGCCCAGACAGGTTTAACCGAAAAAGAAGCTGTTGAGTTAGAAATTGATATTGATGTATTACACAATGTGAAACCGAATCGTCCAGAATATATGCAAGGTCAAGAAATGGTAATTAAAGCTATATTTGATAAAAATAATTCTAAATTACTTGGTGCGCAAATAGTTGGGTATGAGGGCGTAGACAAGAGAATTGATGTACTAGCTACTGCTATAACATTTGGTGCCAAAGCAGAAGATTTATTTCATTTAGATTTAGCATATGCACCTCCTTTTTCTACAACTAAAGATCCTGTTATTTATACAGGGATGATTGGTCACAATATTACTCGAGGACGTAAAATTATAACGCCTGAAGAAGTCGTAAAACAAAAAAATGATTTATTGATTTTAGATGTACGTTCTCCAAAGCAATTTGAAGTTGATCATGTTGATGGAGCGATTAACGTCCCATTGAAAACGTTGAGAAGTTATGCAAAAACGTTAGATGAAAATCAAACAATCGTGACTTATTGTAATAAAGGTACTACTGGTAATGCTGCACAAAACGTACTTATTAATTTAGGCTTTAAACAAGTATATAATTTATCAGGTGGCAATAAAAATTATCAACGATATAAAAGATTTCAAGTAGAAAGGGAGAAGAAAAATTGAATTATAATGAGATATCACAATACTTGAAAGTGATTGCTGATAGTAGCCGTCTTGAAATATTAGATTTGTTATCTTGTGGTGAATTATGCGCTTGTGATTTATTAGAGCATTTTTCTTTTTCTCAACCCACATTAAGTCATCATATGAAAGTATTAAAAGACAATAATTTAATTACATCCAGAAAAGATGGTAATAAAAATTTATACAAATTGAATCATGACGTATTGGATGACGTTACATCACGACTGACTCTATTGAGTTCCAGTACTGTCCCATGTATATGTGAAACAGTAGAGAAAGGTGAGTGTTAATGATGACGATATTAGCAATCACAATCTTTGTATTAACGTTAATTTTTGTTATATGGCAACCTAAAGGTCTAGATATTGGTATTACTGCATTAATTGGTGCTGTAGTTGCTATAATCACTGGCGTTGTAAGCTTTTCAGACGTACTAGAAGTTACTGGAATTGTTTGGAATGCGACCTTAACTTTTGTTGCAGTTATTCTTATTTCACTCATATTAGATGAAATTGGCTTCTTTGAATGGTCTGCTATACATATGGTGAGAGCATCAAAAGGTAGCGGATTGAAAATGTTTATCTTTATCATGCTATTAGGTTCAGTTGTAGCAGCTTTCTTCGCAAATGATGGAGCAGCTTTAATACTTACTCCTATTGTTTTAGCTATGGTTCGTAGTTTAGGATTTGATAAAAAAGCGATATTTCCATTTATTATTGCTAGTGGTTTTATAGCTGATTCTACATCATTACCGCTCATTGTCAGTAATTTAGTTAATATTGTTTCCGCAGATTATTTCGATATTGGATTTATTGAATACTTCAGTAAAATGATTATACCTAATATATTCTCATTGATCGCAAGTATTCTTGTTTTATGGTTATATTTTAGAAAGTCTATTCCAAAAACATTTAATGCAGTAAACATTAGAGAACCAAGAGAAGCGATTAAAGATAAAAAACTTTTTAACATCTCGTGGATCGTACTTGGTATATTACTCATTGGTTATTTAATAAGTGAGTTTATAAATATTCCAGTATCCATTATTGCTGGTATCATTGCTTTAATATTTGTATTATTAGCGCATAAATCTAAAGCCGTGCATACGAAACAAGTAATTAAAGGTGCGCCATGGAATATTGTTTTATTCTCCATTGGTATGTATCTCGTCGTATTTGGTTTGAAAAACGTGGGCATTACAACACTTCTTGGTGATGTACTAACAAACATTTCAAGTTATGGCTTATTTAGCAGCATTATGGGTATGGGCTTTGTAGCTGCATTCCTATCCTCTATTATGAATAACATGCCAACCGTTTTAATAGATGCAATAGCAATTGGTCAATCGAGTGCTACAGGAATATTAAAAGAAGGTATGATTTATGCGAATATTATCGGATCTGATTTGGGGCCTAAGATAACACCAATTGGTTCGTTAGCCACACTTCTTTGGTTACACGTACTAACTCAAAAAGGTGTCAAGATTTCTTGGGGAACCTATTTTAAGACCGGAATTATTATCACAATCCCTGTTTTATTTGTAACCCTATTAGGTCTATATTTAACACTAATAATTTTTTAAAAGAGAGGTAATAATAAATGGATAAGAAAACAATTTACTTTATATGTACTGGTAATTCTTGTCGTAGTCAAATGGCTGAGGGCTGGGGAAGAGAAATACTCGGCGAAGAATGGAATGTTTACTCAGCAGGTATCGAAACGCATGGCGTAAATCCTAAGGCGATAGAAGCTATGAAAGAAGTGGATATTGACATATCAAACCATACTTCTGATTTAATTGATAATAAAATTTTAAGACAATCAGACCTAGTTGTTACACTTTGTAGTGATGCTGATGAGAATTGTCCAGTCATCCCGCCTAATGTAAAAAAAGAACATTGGGGCTTTGATGACCCAGCAGGTAAATCTTGGTCAGAATTTCAACGTGTAAGAGATGAAATAGGTCAAAAGATCAAGCAATTTTATGATAATTAAGTTAATATAAAATTCAAAAACAGAGGATAAGCATTGTTATATGTGCTTATCCTCTGTTTTATATAATGATATTTGCTGCTTACCTTTTTCTGTTAGTTCTGCATATATTGTTGTGCCACATATAGGAAAACACCCATTGTAGAATAACTCTATATTTTTTGCTAAATCTTGCCTCGCTATGCTTTCAAGTGCTAATAAAAAATTTTTTCGCTTACATCTAAAGTTTTAAAATCTACACTTTATTCTTCTCTAATCGATAACAGTACATTATACACTAAATCTTGTTTTAACAACGTTCATCACCTCTTATTTATCTAGATGACGATACAAGGTTGCTCTACTTATATTTGTCTGTTCTTTTATCTCATCTAAAGTGTATTTTTTGCTCATATACATCTCAATAGCATCTCTAAGGTTATTATCATCGCGTTTGGGTCTACCCTAATCGAACCATTATCGATGCTAGTAAAACAGTATTTCTGTATGTATGATTAGAGTATTAAAAATGTTCGTTTTTGACACAAAACCTCTTAACTTAATATTAAGAGTGTCACTTTACTCGATATATGAGAATGACTTTACCTAATAAATGAGAAAAGCAACGCACTATATTAAAATGCGTTGCTTTTTCTATTATCGAATACCTATAACTAAACTATCTCTAGCTGTTTCTACAACTTCTGTACTTATTTTATCTAAACCATTTATATCCATAATTCTGTCTATCTGCGCAAATAAACGATGAATCAGCCTAAAATTCCCTTTTGTAATTTTAATAATCGTCGTTATTGCCTCATAATCAGTAAAGTCTTCGAGTTTTAAATCAAATCCTAAATCTTGCCACTTATATTCTAATATATGATGCGTCTCATCTTTACTTAGATTATCAAATTCATGTGCAAAACCTATACGCGAATATAGTTGAGGATAACGAGATAGTTTTTTCTCTATACCCGGCATACCAATAAATATC
>NZ_JAESKU010000002.1:0-301 GCF_017892255.1 Staphylococcus sp. GDY8P94P | reverse complement strand
TCTATGGTTAACTTGTTTTTCAATAGTATCCCAATTTGTGTAATACCTAGACGATAAAGTTTTTCCGACACCAGGTTGACCATAGCAGATCCCAATATATTGATATTTAATACAAGCATCACAAAATTCAGCAAAGCGTTTATACTCTTTCGTTTCAATGAAATTTTGATTTTTAGTCATTACGATACCTCTTTAATTTTTTGACGTTTTTAGTCGTTTCTTGAGGTGAATAACCACAATTTTTTTCTTCCTTAATTAATTCCGTGGTACTTGGACTAGCAATATTTTGTTTTAAGTGTTT
>NZ_JAESKU010000019.1:0-18634 GCF_017892255.1 Staphylococcus sp. GDY8P94P | reverse complement strand
AATAATATATATATGTGAGTAGTTAAGTAGTTATGTAGAATAATAGAAAAAGACATTAGTATTATATTCTACTAAATAATATATATAAGTGAGTATTTAAGTAGTTATGTAGATTAATAGAAAAACGCCTACTAATTAAAATTAGCAGGCGCCAAAAAAATTAAAAATTACCTAAAATACTTTTAACAAAATGGAGATCTCTCCCCAATAACAATTATATATTATGGGTGTATATTTCATTTAATTATGGTGTGAACAGATAATAGATTATATTATGTTTCATAGTTAATATTATTAGATTATACCTTAATTTAATTCATAACATAAACCATACCATAATGAATTATATAACCCATACCATAACATACATATTAAATGTTGTTTTTACGGTCGTTTTAAGGTAAAATGTAATTAAGGATATAAAACCACCGTATTTTTCGTGACTATCTCCTGTTAGATTAAATAAGATTACATTATTCATAGAATAATATTATCATCTTAGTTAATCGTAACTGGAGAAGACTTTGTTTTTTATTTGTTAAATGCGGGGGCGACATATCCACTGTACCTTGACAACCAAATACAAACGGGAGGTATCCACATATGACGTCTAAACTTCTTAGACAACTCTCCTTATTCATATCCTATATCCTTATCCTCTCACTACTCATATATTTCACAGCGCGAGCGTCATTGATCGCTGGTGCAATGCTTGCAATTGTATTCATAATATTTTCTATAATATTAAGATTTATTATGAAAATAATTAAAATACAGAAAAATATGAAATATTATAGAATATTAACTTATGAAGGAGATTTCCCTAAATCTGATAAAATTTTTAAATTATTAAAAAATATTCATTCAACAAGAAGAAATATTTTTGAAAGATTTTTTTATGGGGATCCGTGGTTTACTTTTTTAATCTATAGAGAAAATAGACGAGGAAAAAGTAAGGATAGTAAATTAGGTTTTTATTTAGCAGGGGATAAAGAGTTAATGGTTTCAGTTAGAAAACATTTTAGTAATGTTTATCCAAACATAGAATTTCATGAAGCAGATGAAAGCCATTTAGATTTTCCTACTAAAAGATCATATTTTGGTTATGCTAAGTTAAAACATAATTCTTTAAAACAGGGTTATCCTATAGAAAACTTTCAACATGACAATTTAACTAAGATAGTTAGCATTATGGAACCTGATACATGGTTACAATTTAGGTTTAGAAGAAATTACGGTTTTAAGTTAAGAAAAGCTATAAAAAAGACTGATGAAGATATTAGAGAGCAAAAATTTAAGGATCGGGATAATTACGAAAAGGAGATTTGGAAAGAAACCAACAAACGTTTTACGTATAGTGATGTTGCTTTTGATACAACGATAAGTATGGCGACTAACTCACATGACGGTCAGTATTTATTAAAAGATATGTATACAATTCTTAATGAATGTAAGTCTGTAAATGAACTTGTATATAGGCCTTCAATGTTTAAGGTAGTGGATTGGTACAATTTATGGAAACGTGGTAAAAGTGTTTTAACTTCAAGGGAATTAGCTAATTTTGTGCATATGCCAGTTATTAATCGAGATAATAGCTTGATTGATAAAATTAAGCCATATACACCGTATATTGAATTAGGTAATACGCCTTTAAGTGAAGACACTTTAGCAACGGGTCTTAAATTGGGAACTTTAGACCACCCTATAATTAAAGATAGGGAAGTATTTATTTTACCTGAAATATTAAGAAAACAATTTTGTGTTACAGGCGCAACGGGTTCAGGTAAGACGAACCTTTTAAATTGTATTTTGAATAACTTCAATAAAAGTTTTGTTGAAAGTTTAGAAGCGACGCCAGGTTATTCATTAGTAGACCCTTCAGGAAGCGCAATAAAGTTATTACTTAATAGATTGCGTGTTTTTGAAACTTTTGAAGGTAACGAGGTAGATTGGGATAAAGTACATTTCATCAAAGTTAAAGATAGTGAATACCCGTTAGCATGTAATTTGTTGGCTAAATTACATGGCGAAAATTCTGAAGAAATGATAGATAATGTTTTCAGAATTATCAGCGAAAACTTTGATACAGCAACCCAAGCTGAAAGACTATTGCGATACACAATTAAAGCGTTAATTCATGATCCAAAAGAAACTCATACGATTATGTCCGTTATAAGAATGTTATACAAAAATGATGATATTTTTAGAAAACGTATCATTGACCGTATTAGACCATATACAGAAATGTATGAAGTGGTTAATTTCTTTGATAATGAAGCTTCTGATTTAATTGAAAGTCCGTCAGGTCAAGCTGTTTTGAATAGATTAGATGTATTTAAATCGAACAGTACATTAAGAAATCTGTTTTGTCAGAAAGAGTTTAATCTACCAATACGCAAGTGGATGGACGAAGGGCATATAGTATTTTATGACCTTGTAGGAATGAGTGAACAGGAAATTAAAATATTTTGTTCATACATTGCTTATATGTATTATCGTGTTGCAGATCAAAGACCCGCCGACACTTCTTTACTTCATTTAACGGTTGTTGATGAAGCGCATAAAGTACAAGCTTCTATCTTCCCTAAAATCATCAGTGAACAAAGAAAATTCGGCCATTCATTAGGAATTGCTACACAAAATTTAGATGATTTAAATTCAGAATTAAGATCAGCATTAGTTAATAATCAATCTAATTTCTTTGTTTGTAGACAGGGGGAAAGTGGTTCAGCATTAGCAACTAAAATCTTCAAAAGTAGCGACAAAAAAGAACAACATTACACTGAAAGTTATTTTAAACAGTTGCCTGACAATGTTTGTGCATTGAGAACACAAGATGTTATTGAAGGCGAAACAGTTAATGTTAAAACGCAAGTTAAAGTGAAACCTATCGACCGTGTTATGGAAGATGGGAAAGTTGCTGATTATAAAGATCAGTATGAACCTAAAATAGCAGACGAATGGACTATGAAAAAGGCTGTAGAGTTAAGCGCTAACAACGGTATGTATTATAAAGAAATACCTAAAATGGTAAGAGCATTTTTTGAAGATGAAGAATACACTTATCAAGGTAAGCAACAAGAAGAATTTAAAGCTGATGTTATTAAACGTAAACCGATTGTTCCAGAAGAGATTAAACGTAAGCCAAAAGAACAAAAACAAGAAATTAAACCTAAAACAAAAAAAGTTAAATTAAATAAATCTAAAGTCGTCTTGAAAACATCAAAAGACGAAGTCAATCAAGAGGAACGAACTAAACCGAATGAAGACAGTCAAGTTTCACAGGAAACAGAGCAATCAAAAAATGTAGGTTCCTTTTTAAGTGGCTTCACAGATAAGGGGGACTGATTAAAATTAACAAAATGGAACGTTCTCTCCTCAAAAAATTGGAGGAGAAAGTCATGTCATATACAACATTAAATGAAAAAGACTTCAAATTATTTAGCTTCTTAGAAGCTCATATATATTTGACTATCGAGCAAATACGCACCGCAATATATTTAAATGATGATGGTTCAATGAAATCAGAAAAATCGGTTTGGAATAGATTAACCAAATTAGAAGAAGACGGCTATATTACTAAATTTAAAGCGCAAGCAACATTACAAGCTAAGCGCCCAAACTCAATATATTGTTTAACTAAAACAGGTAGTATGTTTTTAGAAAGTATGCAAGGTTATACGCATTTCAAATCAGTATATGAGAAAAAGCTTCCAATGTGGTATATGCACCAGTTAGCCGTTAATGATGTTGTATTATCATATGAACGACATAAAATACCCGCCGTTGACTTACTAGAATATGCAAACGAGCAAAGAACTACTTTTCAATATAATGACGGCCGTGAAGATGTTATTCGTCCTGATGGTGCAATTTTATTAGAAAGACAAGATGGTTACGTTATAGGCATTATGTTAGAAGTTGAAAGGTCTAAAAAAGCTAGAAAATTTACTTACGATAAATTAGTGAGATATAAAGACTTTTTTAATCAGTCAAATAACACTATGAAAAGATTTCATATTCATGCAGGTTTTGAAGAATTTGTAGATGAATGGCGTTTGTTATTTGTGAGTAATGAAGATGAAAATTATCGTAAATTGAAACGTGATTTTAAAACGGTAGATTTTGAAGACGCATTCAAAGGTCAGAACAGTTTTGATGTGATGATTGCAAAGCTTGATGACATAATGACTAACCCTTACGGTGCAATATATAATTATTTCAAACCAGGTGTAGACTTTGATGAATTTAGAACACTTTAACATCATTTAGAAAGGAGTTAGCTTATGAGAAAGTGGGGCAAGCAGTCCGATAAAAAGGTTAAAAAACAAAAATCAAAGCCCGCACAAAATGAAGAAACGACAGAAGATTATAGAAAAAAGAAGAAGTCAGCAGATCGTTTGTTTAAGCGTAATAAGTTAAAAAAGGCGTTAAAAAATAGAGGTAAGGACGACAAAATTTTAAGTAAAGCTAAATTGAAACGTCCTAAAGGTTATAACGTTGTTAAAACGGTCATAATCATAGCTTTGTTTTTAGTAGTTGTTAGTTGGATAAATGCAGGTAATGCTAATAGAAAAGCAAGTGACGCACAAGAGCAATATCAAAAATTAGCTTCACAAATTGATACTACTAATAAAGGCAATCCATCAACACAAGTAGGCGCCCAGGAATACGCGAAAGATTTCATACAAAAATATTATAGTTATGATAAAGGGCAAGATCGTGATAAATGGTTAGAAAGTTTAAGTGATTACGTAGACAGTTCAACATTAGATGATAATAGCTTTAATCCTGAAAATATAGATGGCAGTATTTCAGTTAAAGACGTTAAAATTAATGATGTTGAAAGTGCAGATAAGAACCAAGCCAAAATATATTTTACTGTTACATTAGATAAAAAGACGGTTAAAGAAAAAACTGTTAAGCAGAAAGTTAAAGGTAAAAAAGGCAAGAAGGATAAAGAAGAAACAAAAACAGTACAAGACGATAAACATGAAGATGTTAAATTCAACAGATACATTAAAGTATATGGCGACGATAAAGGTTATAAGTTAGTCACTTTACCTTTACCATATGAACAAAAATCAAATGCTGATGTTCAAATGACGCTAGATACTGATAATGGTAGAGATGTCACAACAAATTATCCTGATGTTAAAGATTACATTACAAGCTTTATGAAAGTTTATGCTTCAGATGATAGAGATACAGCACAAACATATTTCTATAATAAATCTGATACACAATTATTGAATAACAATGTTGAAATTAAAAACGTTGAAGAAGTGAAAGTGTATCAAGAAAATAAACAAGATGAACTTAAAGCGATTATAACGGTTCAAATGGAAGAAAAAGATAGTGGCTTAACAAGTCGAAACAAATTTGAAATTAAGCTTAAAAAGCTTGATGACAATAAGTATAATGTAATTAAAGTAAGTGAACCTCAATATATTAAAAAATAATAGGAGTGTTTAAAATGTTAGATTTAATGACGTCAATTGCATCAATAGACTTTAGTTCTTTCGTATTAGGCGAAGCAGGTGGAGATTTAGTTAATAATGCACGTGAAGGGGAAAGGAACTTCACATTAGTTTTAAATATTGTTTATTGGGCAGTCGCTGCAATTATCATTGTAGTTTTAGCATTATCTAAGAAATTCAGAATGGCATTAGGTGCATTGATTATCTTAGGTGTTCTCGGTGCGTTAGTTGTTAGAGATCCGCAAAATTTACAAAACTTAGGCGAAAGTATAGCGCAATTCTTTGGCTTCTAATAAGGAGTGCATAGTATGAGTAACATGAAAAAAATCATTGGTTACTGTTCATCACAATTAGATGAAATACCAAACTTAATACGTGGTTTAGGCGGTGGAGAGCAAGGCTTTTCACTGCCTTTTTCTTTGACAGTTAGTCAAATAATCGTTATTTTCACGATTATTTTACCTGGTTTATTTTTCTTACCTATAACAAATGGATTATTAGATTTTTTACCGAAATATGGTAGATACACTATTGTCTTTTTCATTCATATAGGTTTCCCCGCTGTATTTGGTTTTTTCATAGGTCAAAAAAGTATCGAAAATATGAATGTTGTGAAATATGCAAAAGTATATATGGCTACAAAATTTAATGAAACGTCTGATTATGTAGGGCGTGAAGAATTAGATAATAGAAAATCATATAAGTTGAGAAAGAAAGTTGTAGCGCGTACGTTTTCAGACTTTCGCATAAATAAGGAGGACAAATAACCTATGCCTAAAAGACTAGATTTTGATATAGAAGCAGTTGTAGAAAATATCATCTTTACAAAAGATGGACGTATGCAAGCATGGTTTGAGTTTGAAGGGTTTCACAGTAACTTTGATACAGAGAACGAATTATTAATTAAATTTAGACAGTTGAAACGTGTATTTAAAGAGGTAAAAAAAGAAGTTCATTGTTTAATTATCCCAGAACGTCAAGACTTAGATGAAATTAAAAATCAATATATTTCATACAGTAGAGGGCGTTTGATACCAGTATTAGAACAACATGAAGACGCTATTTTTGACCATTTAAAAAATTCAAATGAATTAGGTTCATCAGAAAACAAAGTTCGTTATTATATGGGCTTTGAATTAGGAAAGAGTACAATGGTCAACTTTACTAATGAAGATGTTACGTGGGGCGAGATATACACAGAAACAAAAGAAAAGTTAATTAACCTTATTACTAAAGCTATTACTGGTAAAGACGTATTATTAACAACTAATAAAGTTAAAACAGCATATAATAAAATGGATCATTTAAGTAATACGCTAAATAACTTACCGTTTACATTTAGAGAAATTGAACCCATAGAAATGGCAAAGCTTATAACATGGCCTAATAATTTAAATGTAAGAGAGCCGTTTTTAAATGATAATTGGTTTGAACGTTTAACACCCGTTTACAATGGCGATAGATTAATCGCTAAAATTAGAGATCGTGGCCATGTAGAAGATTTATCAACAGTATCATATTCAAACCCTAGCAGTAGAAAACATCTTGTATTACACCAAAATGACGCGTTAGGCAAAGAAAGAGATACTTATATTTCATTTTTACAACTAGCAAAAGTACCAGTTGAAACTCACTTCCCTGATACACGTTGGCTTGAAATACTTAGAAACTTACAATTTGGCGTAGGTGTTTCATTAAAATTAACTTATCAAAGTTCAGATAGAAGATTAATGAAACTTAGATCTAAAAAAGCTAACTTAGAAGACCAAGTAGAACATTTGGCAGATTACGGAGATAGTGCAAGTTCAAACGTTTATGACGGCATAGACATAGCTGATGATTTAATCGCAAATATTGAAAAAAATAGAGAAGCCAGTTTCTTAATGTCAGCTATATTCGTAGTTACAGCCGAAACTCAAAAGGCATTAAATCGTAAATTAGATGAACTTAAAGAAACAATGTCAAATCATCAGTACATTGTTCAGAATACAAGAGGTTTACAATTAAGAAGTTTGCTTGAATGTATGCCAGGAAGTAGAAGATATGTAAAAGAGTTTGTGAAAGATTGCGATATAAACATGATGACAAGTTCATTTTTTGGAAACCGTCACGAGTTAGGCGATCCTTACGGTTTTTACGTAGGTCAAATTGCTACAAATTACGGTACGCCAGTATTTCATATGCCAGGTTTTGCGTCTACAGGACAAGCTAAAAACCAATCATTGGCCATTTGTCATACAGGAAAAACAGGCGGTGGAAAATCATTCGGTGCAAACCTTTTATTCTATGAATATGCAATATGGGGCGCAAAAGTTTTAATAGTAGACCCTAAACAAGAGCGAATGAATAAGTGTGAATGGCATAAGAAATTAGATGAATTAGGTACACAATTAAACTTCATTACTTTGTCAGCTAAACCTAAAGACGCAGGTAAACTTGATCCGTTCTATATCTTTACAGACGTATCAGACGCTGTAGGTGTATCAGAACAGATACTTCATAATTTACTATCAATTTCTATTAGAAATGAAGCAACTATAGATCAAGCAACAATGATTAACAGGGCATTAGAATATGTAGCGAATAGAGATGAACCTAAAATTAATCAGGTTACAGAAGAACTTACATCTATGAGTATAGGCGAGAAAAAAGATATTACATTAACTGAAGATGAAAAAGAACTTTGTAAGCGTCTTGTAAATAGAATTAATGTATATACTACACACTCATTAAGTACGCTAATATTTGGAGAAAGAATTGATGATACAGAAGTTTTAGATATTAATAGTCAATTAAACGTGTTGCAAGTAGAAAATTTAGAACTTGCAGACGCTGATATAGACCCTAAAGACTATTCAAAAGCAAATATTGTAAGTGATAGTATTTTATATGCTTTAACAGCTTATCAAAGACAGTTTATTAACATGTTCCCTAATGATCTAACAGTTATCGGACTTGATGAAGCCTGGAAATACTTCAAAAACTCACAAGGCCGTTCAGCCTTTCAAAGTTTATTCCGTGAAGGCCGTTCTAAAGGGGCTTCAATTCATATCATGACACAAAGACTTAGTGATATACCTGAAGACATGCAGTCACAAATCGGACAGCTATTTGCATATTTAGAAAGTAATACAGATGAAATTAATAAGCTTCAGCAATTCTTTAGATTTGATGATAGTACAGACTTACAAGCGATTATGCCTGAACTTGAAACAGGCGTATGTGTTTATAAAGACTTGAATGATCGCGTCGGTATTCTTGATGTAAGAGTATTACAAGAGCATTTAGTAGACGCGTTTGATACAAGTAATCAACTTGAAAAACGAGAAGACACAAAACAAGAGGTGCAAGTATAATGAAAAAATTAACATACTTATTACTAATAGCAATTATTGTTTTATCGGCTTGTAGTAGTAAAGATAGTTCAAAGCCTAAAAAAGATGACTATACTGAAGAAGCTATTAAATTTACTAAATATATGGCTAATGGCCAGTATTCCAAAATTCAAGATATGTACGGTATTTCAAAAGATGAAAATGATGTATCTGATGACAAAGAAGAAATGAAGCAATACTATGAAGAACTTTATAGCATGATTGATGAAGAAGATTTAGAAAATGCTAAAGATAAAGAACTAAAATATGCAATATATGAAACACCTTACAAAGAAAAGCAAAAAGTATTTACAATTATATTCAAACCTAATGTAGAAAACCCTTTAATAGATCCAGGGGAACCATTATTAGATGGTAAATATCAAAAGTTCAACTTGCTTGTCATGGGAAGTGGCCAGTTTAAAAGAGTGAATGGAGATAATGAAGGTAAGGCAATAATGGATATAAACGAAAGAAAGCATGGATTATCTGAAAAGTTAATGAGTAAAATTTCTGAAGATAGTAAATTGATAGAAAATAAAGGTATTCCTAAGAAAGACTTAGAAAAATTAGAGTAGGGAGGAACTATAAATGAAGGATAAAACAAAAGGCTTTTTGTGGTTCCTTGCTAGTCTAATGGTATTAAGTGTTTGCTTAGTAGGAGTTAATGAAGCCTTTTCGAAAGAAAAAGATCCAATTTCAGGCATGTTTCCAAGTAACCAAGATGATGATTTGCCTGAAGTTAAATCAAATATTGTCGGTTACAAAGAACATGATTTAGACAACTATTCAATGGATTATGTATTAGAAGAAAAAGACGATAAACCCTGGTATGACGTTATCGGACTAAGTGAAAAAGCTTACAACTTCACTGAAAATTCAAAGTACGAAATATTAAATGGTATATGGTCAACATATAAAATATTTGCTTCAGTATTTATATTCCTGGTAAGTGAAGCTTTTGAATTTACTATATTAGGATCTATAGTTAGCGAGTTAGCAGATGTAATTTCAGCTATAGGCGGATCATCAGGATTAGGCAAATTTATAACATGGGCTTTTATTGGTGTAGTTATATGGTTGATTGCAACGATTAGTAAGGGAGAATTAAGAAAAGGAACAACTGGTGTATTTTTAGCAATTGTATTTACAGCCCTTTTCAGTATTTACGTTTCAAATGCGAAGCCAATCATACAAGGTACTTCAGGTTTTAGCCAATATGTGAGTAACACTATATTGAATACAAGTACAAGTGTGACTGGAGAAAATCAATCAAATCAAGCTGAAGCTTCCGAAAATGATGTATCAAATAAAGAAGGTTTGGCCACAATGAAAAATACATTACATGAAATATTAATTGTGAAACCGTGGCTACAATTGCAATTTGGTACAACTAATGTAAATGAAATTGGCGGAGGTAAAGCAGGAGAAGACAACAAAGTTGAAGATGGTAAAGCTTTGATTAATAAAATACTAAATCATAAGCCTAAAAGTGATGATAGAAATAATTTAGTAAAAAAACATAAAAAGAATATGTCTGTAAGTAATAATTACACAACAAGTCGTATAGTTGTTGCAGTATTTGTTTTTATACCATCATTCATTATTGGTATAAGCGCGATATTATTCGCGGTTGCTAAACAATTTTATGAATTGGGCTTTGTAGTAGGCGCGGTTGTTATGGTTGGTGTTTTAATCATTGCAATTATACCGTCATTTGTTGGCTATTTAAAAGGTACAGCCAAGCGTACAGGTGGCCACTTACTAATGTCTATCGTGTATGTATTCTTACTGGTGCTTATGTTTACATTAATTAATGTAACTTATCAAATTTCAGAAGAAAAAAATTGGAATTACATTGTAACAGCCATATCATTAAGTTTAATTTGTTTAGGCATGTTGTTTATGCAAGGTAAATTGATAAAAAATGATTATCAAAAAGTAATGAGTTCTATTAAACAACAAAACATCAGTGAACAACGAGCGCGCGCCCGTAAAAAGCGCGAAGAAAATAAACAAAATAACGGTCAAGGTAATCAACCAGTATATGGTGGTAATGATACGAACGTTAGGAAAAAACCAACTGAACATATATCTAAGAAGAAAGCTAACGACCATAACACTACTTCAAATGGTGTGAATAAAAAAGATGGTGGCACTATAAGCAAGAAACCTAAAGCCAGCGAGCAAGAACAGAGTAAGAAACCTAATAGCAATATTAAGAAAAAAGAAAATCAAAAAATCAAGAAAAAACCTAAACATAAACAAAACCGCAATGATAGTCCAGGCAATCAAGATCCAAATAATAATTACAATACTAAACCTAAATCACGAAGTGGAAATGATACCGTTGATGAAGGTTCAGGAAGTAAACCATCAGTTAATAGAAAAGATGGCGGAACAATTAAGAAAAAACCGCAGGCAGTACCAGATAAAAAAACAGAAGGTTCAAACACTAAACAATCTAGGAACGATAGCAGTTCTAAAGATAGATTAAACAAAAATGAAGGTGGCAACGATAGTTCAAGAGTTAATGAACAAATACAGACAAATAAACCACAAAATAAACCAGTCATCAGAAAAAAACCAAAACCAGTACAAGACACCCAAGAAAAATCAGCAAGTCGTGAAACAGAAAATAGAATAGACGCTATAAAGAGAAATAAAAAGTGAGGTGTTAAATAATGAAAGATATTATACAAGATATACTTAACTATTTAGCGCCTTACAAAAAGCGTATATTGTTTGTTGCGATTTGTGTATTGGCGTTTGGCATTGTGCTGTTATTGCCACCTTCTCCGCTTAGAGCGGTATTATCTTTACTCATAGTATTTGTGTTTGTTGTAGAAGGTTATAAGTGGATAGGACAACCTGAATTATGGGGCAGTAAAATAGGTAAAACCATGCTAGGGAAGTTATCAAAAAATGAAGCTGAAGACCTAGAAGAAAACATAGAAGAAGTAACTATTATTAAATTGTTTACTGATGAAGAAGAAACGGACATCTTAGATGAAATAGAAGCTGATCCTGAATTATTAGATGAATTAGATACTATACAATATACGGCAACAATAGATTTTAATGAAGATATAGAAAGCCAAATTATCCCTGAAGGTACAACGAATTATAGATATGAATATCACATAATTTATGATGGCGCAGAATTTTATCATGTTGCTTCTTATGAAATGAGTGACGTAGATGAAGAAAATTAATCAAAAAAATGACGGTGGTAATTTAAAAAAGCTTACTAACCTAGCATTAGAATTAAAGAAGAAAAAAATAAAGTTATATATATATGGTGCATTGGCTTTACTAGGCATAATATTTATTGCTGTATCTTTAATGTCTATGATGTTGCTAGCGCCATTTGATGATGAATTAGACGAAACTCAAACGGGTGGCAGTAGTGACGGTTGCGCTGTAAGTGGTGGTTCTGTAAGTGATAAAGGTATCAAATCTTTTAATGAAAATGCTAAAGGCGGAGGATTAGAAGGTAAAGCTGATTATATAGTTAAAAGTGCTAAAAAACACAAAATAGATCCTAAAATATTTATGGCTATAGTGGCGCATGAAACGGGCTATGGTAAATCAGAAGCAGTTAAAACTCATAATAATGTTGCGGGTATGATGGGATCAGGCGACTTATTTAAGTTTGATAGTATTGAAGAAGGTATAGACGCCGCCGCTAAAAACTTATATGACCTATATTTTAGCAAGGGCTTAAAAACAGTTGATAAAATTCAACCGAAATATGCACCTATAGGCGCAAGTAATGACCCTACAGATTTAAATTCAAACTGGAAGCCGACAATTAAAAAAATCATGAAGGGTATAGACGGCAAAGCTAGTAAAAGTGATGATAGTTGTAAAAAAGATAAGGGAGATGTAGGTAAAGAATATAAAGGTAAAATACCTTCATTCTCAAATTCAAATCCAGGGAAAAATAATTTATACACAGCAGGCCAATGTACATGGTATGCGTATGGTATACGTCAAAAAATGGGCAAACCTATATCAACATTTTGGCATGACGCCCACAAATGGAATGAACGAGCTGAAGCTGAAGGTTATAAGGTAGGTAAAACACCTAAAAAAGGCGCGGCCTGGATAGCTGAACAAGGCGCAGGCGGACATTCTAATGTTACGGGTCATGTTGGTATTGTTATAGATGTTAAAGATAAAAATACATTTGTTGTGACTGAAATGAACGCTGAAGGTGGGCCATATAAAATAACTCAACGAGAAGTAAAAATGACTGAAGGCTATAGCTTCATTTATTAAAAATGGGAGGTTAAGGTATGAAGAACATTCCGAAAAGCACCTTGATTATAGGTATAACGGCAATTGTTATAATCGGTATATTAGTCTTTATAGTTCGACATTATGATGACGAACTTAATAAAGCTAACAGCCAAAATAAAGAGAATGAAACCAAAATTGGAAAGTTAGAAGATACAAATAAAGCACAAAGTGATTTGATAGCGCGCCAAGACAAAGAAGTTGTATCAAAAGAAGAAGAACAGATCAGGGATAATGCTAAAGAATTTATTAATAAACTATTTACTATGAAGGAGAAGGAAAGCTTCAGTGGTAAAAAGAAGGAACTTTCTCCAATATTAGACGACAAATACCAAAAAGAATTATTTGATAATTCAAGGGATAAATATAATGCGTTTTTAACAGTTAAAATAAGTAATGTTAAGACATTTATAGAAGAATACAGACCACAAAAAGACAGCTATGATGTATTTGTTACATTTGATGAAAAAGTGATAGATGAAGAAGATACGACTGATAAAAAAACATCAGGAAAAATTCATTTTGTTAGAAAAAATGGTAAATGGTTGATTGATGACTTTGAAAGATTTACTTTAGAAAGCAATACAAAAAATGTTAAAGATTGAATGAAAAGCGCTATATAGCGCTTTTCTTTATATACATTATTCTACTTAACCACTTAGACAAAAAGACATAAGTGGTAAAGTAGAATAATGTAAAAGTAGAAAAAGACATAAGTAGTTAAGTGGAGAAGTAGACAAGTAGAAAAACATCTGTTATTATTATTGTAAACAATCCCACAAAAAAAGGTAATAAGGGATAGAAAAGAGGTTAGATAATATGACGAAAGTAATAACGATTGGCTGTTTTAAAGGTGGGGTAGGAAAGTCCACACTTACAGAAATACTTACGTACTTACTTGCTAAAGAAGGTAATAAAGTTTTAGCTGTAGACACTGACCCACAAAGTAACTTAACAGAAAAAGTTCAAAGGACTTATCAAAAAAAGTTTAAAAAAGAACCTTCATTCATGGAAGGTATTAAAAATTTAAACTTAGAAGATTGTATTGAAAAAGTAACGGACAACCTGGATATATTAAAGGGCGATTGGTCATTAGAAAAGTTTGATAAATACGTAATAAAGAAATTTGATGAAAAAGCAGAATACTTTTTATTAAATTCACTTTTAAAGCCAATAAAAGACGATTATGACTACATAATCATAGATACACGACCTTCAACAGGTATTTTGTCTAATAACGCTGTATGCGCTTCTGATTACGTTCTAATAACATCAAAAACTGAAGAAGATAGTTTTACTTCAGCGAAGAAGTATTACAGCTATTTAGGTAATATTCAACAGAATAAAAAACCAAGTTTAAAATTTTTAGGTTTATTACCGTACTTAGTAAATCAACGTGGATCAACTAACAGAAGTATTATCAATAAGATAAATAAATTGTTTGGCGAAGATGTATTTAAAAATTATATACGTTCAAGTGATCGAGTAGTAACCTGGGGAGAACATGGCATAACAGAACATAAACCCCATGATAAAAAGACAATGCAGATGTATATTGATGTAAAAAATGAAATGTTAGAAAAGTTGGAGAGTGAATAATATGGCAGATTTTAATAATGAAGCAGTAAAAGATGAATATAAAGAAGAACAAGTATTTGATGATATGATAGCGAAAAAGAAGGAAGTAAGACCTACAAAATCGGTTAAAATGTATAATGAAGACTGGTCAATTGCTTATCAAGTTAAAGCGAAAACAGGTGCAAATTTAGTAGACATAGTTTCTGAAGCAATGGAATTATTGAAAGAAAAACATGATCTTTAATTTTATATATTAATTATAAGGGGGGTTTTTTAATGCCATTCGTTATTTTTATATCTATAGTTGCTGTTATGGTTATTCTATTTAAGTTAAATGATAAAAGGGTTGAAAAAATAAATAGAAAACACGATCAGCAAGTTAAAAATATTATTGAAACTTATTACACAGTTGATAAGGTTGAATGTATATATAGAGAAAATGGAAAAACTGAATTGGTATTTCAAGACAACTCATTAAATTTAAATAGTTATCAAGTAAAAATTGTTAATGACTTTGAAGATGAAAAAGTTGAAATTAACGCCCCTTTGTATAATGAACATGATCTAAATGATTTGTTTGAACGCGTATTAGCTGAAACTTATTTTTATATTTCTAAGGCTAGATATGATGGTTTGATACAAGCTACAGCTTAAAGGTCTATCTAAGGCCTTTATTTTTTTAAAAAATATTTACACTTTGACAAATAAATGCTTGTCAAAGTGTAAAATAAGTGATAATATAATAATTGAAAGGAGGACGAAACAAATCAAACGCTATAAATAAAAGATATAGCAACCCACAAAAAAGGAGTGTTACAGATGTTTGTAACTAAAGAAGAATTTAAAAATATTGATGTAGAACAAGTTTTCAAAGAAGGTCATAACTTTATAAAAATAACGAATGGTAGACATGAAATATTTAAAGTTAATTCAGGTTATAAGATCATTGATTATAAAAAAGGAAATGGCCTAACAGCGACAAATAAAATTCCAAAGTATATACAAAACAAACTTTAAAAAAAGCCCCGCTAAGGGGCTTTAATATAAATGAGGTGCTAAATATGAACCATGATAAAGCAATATATATTGAATGGTTATTATTAATGGATCCTTTAGAAAGTAGGGAGAATTTAAGAGATAAGACAATAGAAGAACTTCAAAACAAATTTAATTTGTGTAGACTGAAGCAACTTGATGAAGAAATGGAGGAAGCACAATGATTATTGATGAATTTAAAACTAGAAATAATGTGTATGTATTAAATGTAATTTATGACTTTTGGGCTGATCCTGTTGTACAAGTTATTGAAAATGGTAGGTTTATAGGATATATCAACGAAAGATATTCTATTGATGAAGCGAAAGCTATGATAAAAGAAAAAAGCGATTATAAAAAAGTGATTATTATATGATGTTTGTTTACTCCGACTATGAAGGCATAAAAAAAGCGATACTAGAAAGTATCGCAATAGGACGAAAGTAATCAAACATTCGCCCACAAAAAAAGGTACACTAAGAATAACAAAAAAAAGGTCGGAGGTAAACAAAACAATGAATTTAAAAGATATAGCAAACTTATTAAATGATGAAAAAACTTTGTATACGCAACAAGGCGGGCAAGATATAGCAGTAAATGAAGGTGTGTATATTATGGAGAAAAACAACACTATTTATACTGGTAAGCTTCAAAATAATAATTTAGATGATTTAATTCGTGAAAGTTCTGAACCACAGAAACTAATAGATGTTAATGAAGTAGCTGAAAGACTAGGTGTAACAAGACAAAATGTTACTATGCACGTCAAAAATAAAAACTTTAAATTTGTGCCTAAACCTTTGTTTTATTATGAGAATAAAAGCTACACTAAATATTTTTGGGTTGCTGAACAATTTGAGTAAAGGAGTAAGGCAATGAAGATATTTAAACCACTGATAGCCTTATTATTATCGCTTATTGTATTAAGTGGTTGTGATACGGAAAAGGCAATAAATGAAGTTGATGATTTAATATCAACTATTAGTGATTTTAGCAAATCAGATACACCTGAAATAAAAAATAGTAAAGAAGATATAGACTTAATAGGCGCTGAAACTAATAGCGAAAACTATGCTTTTATCAATGATAACAAGACAGAATTAAGTCAAGAAGATCAGAACTTACTGAATGAAAAGGGTAATGATCGTTTTTGGGCTGATTATCCTGATTTGGATAAGTACGGTAGAGCGGGAAAAGTTACAGCGTTAATTACAAATAAAGCTGTTCAAAGTCATTCTTCAAAAGCACAAGAAAGACCGTCTTTTGATTATGATGTACATGTAGCAGGAGAATATAAAGATGGTATATATAACCCTGAAAAGCAGACGTGGGAAGGCGAGAATTCAAACAACCAAATATTACAATTAGATGGGTATAGGGGTTATATATATAATAAATCTCATTCGCTTGCCTGGTCATTGGGCGGAGATATGGAAACACATAATTTAACATTAGGTACTAGGGCGCAAAATGTTGGATCTAATAAAGACCCTGAAGGTGGGGGCATGGGTTATCCTGAAACGCAAATAAGAAATGCAATGTATGATAATCCTGAAACAAAAGTGTTTTATGAAGTTACGCCCGTTTATAAAGATGATGAACTTGTGCCAAGAGGTTCACACGTTAGAGCCTACTCAATTAATGATGACGGCCAAACAATAAATATCAATGTTTGGATTGCGAATAAACAAGAAGGCGTTCAAATTAAATATAAAGACGGTAGTTATAACTATTAAAAAGGGGTTAAATTAAAATGAAAAAATTAATTGTTAGTACAGCAGTAGCAACACTATTATTAACTGTTCCAGGTATGGCCAAAGCAGAAGAAAATAATGAAGATTGGGATAAACCCATTTTTATAAAAGGGGCTGATCTTGAAGGCCAAGACTTACAACAGACTGAAGATGATTTAGGCGTAAAAGATGACTATGAAACTTACAGCGTAACAACTGATGACGTTAGTAAATATATTCCTAATAGTGGCAATTTAAGTTATATATATTCAAGTGCAACTATTAAGCATAAAAAATGGGGTAACGGTGTAGATGTAGAAATAGACACACCTGATAACATCACAAAGGTTACAAGTGAACAATATCAAAATGCGTCAATCACAGCAGGTATTAAAGACGCTGAAATTCATATAGCTTCAGTTGAAAAAGTTACTGGAGAAGGTGCTTTAGCAGGTATTTATAAAGCTTATGAAGAAAAAGGAAATGAATTAAATTCTGAAGATATACAAAACTCAAATAAAGAAATGCAAGATTTAACTTCAATATCTGAAGAAAACCAAGATAAAGACGGATATTCAGACGAAGCATTAAACGCGTCTATAGCAGATATTAAACAACAGTTAGCAGATATTAAGAAGAAACAAGATGAACAAATTGCGCCACAACAAGTTGAAGATATAGTTAATAAAGTTCTTGATGAACGAGGATTGTCGGGAACATTAACAGATAATCAAAAACAAATGATAACTGATAACATGACCAACGTAGCAAATTCTAACGCTTTAACTTCAGATCCTAAAGCATTTGCTAAAAATGCAAAAGACGCTTTGAAAGGTATTGAAAAAAATTCAGGCGACTTATTAGATAAAGCTAAAGACAAGGCTAAAGACTTAAATACTGAAGAAAATAGAAACTTTGTACAAAAAATTTGGGATAGTATTTTACAGATTATACAGTCTATCATAGATTTCATTACAAGCTTATTTAATCGTATCTTTTAATCAGTGAATAGGAGGTTTGACGTGTTATTGAATGTAGATAAAAATTCAAAAAACGTATCGTTAATGAAGATTAGGAATAACGAATTATTGTATTTAATGAGTTGTTCGAGGATAAAGTCCGTATAATTGTG
>NZ_JAESKU010000018.1:0-95923 GCF_017892255.1 Staphylococcus sp. GDY8P94P | reverse complement strand
TCAAAGGAGCAAGCTCCTTATATGTTCGCTCGACTTACATGTATTAGGCACGCCGCCAGCGTTCATCCTGAGCCAGGATCAAACTCTCCATAAAAATATGATGTTTGATTAGCTCATAAAATACTAATTTGTGTTATTAATAACACGTTGTTTTGATTCAACATTTAATGTTGAAATCGGAATTAACGTTGACATATTGCAATTCAGTTTTCAATGTTCATTTTAAAATTTCTCAATGGAGCGGGTGATGGGAATCGAACCCACAACATCAGCTTGGAAGGCTGAGGTTTTGCCATTAAACTACACCCGCATATTTTTATAAATGATATGTAAAGTATTTTGATGCGGCCGAGAGGACTTGAACCTCCACGGGATAAATCCCACTAGGCCCTCAACCTAGCGCGTCTGCCATTCCGCCACGGCCGCTCGGTTGACGCTAAAAACTTTCGTTTATCAAGTTAACGTATTTCATTGTAATATGTTTGAAATGTTTTGTCAATAAGTTTTTAAAATTTCTTTAACAAACTTAATAACTCCTTCATTTAATTTCATATTATTTTCGCAACGTTTAATATCATATAACATAAATTATACAACGTCAACACATACAAATAATAAATTAGAGTAAATATTCATTTTAAGGTGTTTTGTCCACTTAAATACACAATGTTCATATAAATTTGGTTACTTTCATTTAAAAATATCAAATGATAAGTGATTCATATTAAAAAGAGAGTTGAAAAGTATCAACTCTCTTTTTAATTAAATTCACGATTTTAAACACGTTTTTTTTCTATCAGTTTACCTTTACAACGTCCACAAAACATCTTATTTATATTTACTTTTCTTATTCTAGTATATTTCGCACCACAGTTTGAACATTTATAGATGTATCTAACCCTATCTTCATAACTTTCAATTGCTGAACAAAATCTCGGAGAACCTGTCTGTGCACTTAACACCTTGAAATCTTTATCTCTATGCTTATATCCCTTTCCTTGAATATGAAGATGGTAATGACATAATTCATGTTTAATAATATCAATAACGGCATTTTCTCCAAAAGCATCATATTGTTTTTTATTTATTTCTATATTGTGTGTGTTTAGTATATAACGGCCGCCTGTTGTTCTAAGTCGTTTATTAAAATAAGCGCTATGTTTAAAAGGCCTTTCAAAAACTGTGATAGAAATATACTCTGTCAATTTTTGTAGCTTTTCATTATCCATGAGGATCAATCATAGTTAATGAAACTTTCCCTTTCTTGTTATCAATGTCTAATATCCAAACATCGACAATATCTCCAACGCTGACAACATCCATAGGATTTTTAACAAATTTCTTAGATAATTTTGAAATGTGTACAAGTCCATCTTGTTTAACACCTATATCCACAAATGCTCCAAAGTCAACGACATTTCTTACAGTACCACTTAATTTCATATCTTTTGATAAATCTTCTATTGATAAGACATCTGATTTTAAAATTGGTGTCTCAAATTCATCACGAGGATCTCTATTAGGTGCAATTAATGATTTGATAATATCTTCAAGCGTTGGTTTTCCAATGTTTAGTTTTGCAGCCATGTTAGTCAAATCCACATGATTTAATGCCGCTTTCAAATCATCATTTCCTAAATCTTCTGCACCAAAACCGATTTCATTTAACAATTGATAGGTTGCGTGGTAGCTTTCTGGATGAATTGATGTATTATCTAAAGGTTCATTGCCATTTATAATTCTTAGAAAACCAATACTTTGTTCAAATGTTTTAGCACCTAATCTTTTAACTTTGGCAATATCCTTATTATGTTTAATAGGTCCATTTTCTTCACGATATAAAATTATGTTTTGAGCTATAGTAGAAGACAAACCAGAGACATATTGCAGTAATGAACGTGAAGCCGTATTTACATCTACCCCCACTTGGTTAACAGCTGTTTCAACAACAAACGTTAACGCGCCTTCCAATGCTTTTTGATTAACATCATGTTGATATTGACCAACTCCAATTGATTTTGGGTCGATTTTCACAAGTTCACTTAATGGATCTTGCACTCTTCTTCCAATCGAAACAGCACTACGTTCTTCTACTTGAAAATCTGGGAACTCTGAACGAGCGACTTCTGAAGCTGAATAAACGGAAGCTCCAGCTTCGTTAACAATAATAAATTGTGTTTTTAATTTATGTTTCTGAATCATTGAAGCTACAAATTGTTCTGTTTCTCTACTAGCAGTACCATTGCCAATAGCAATTAAATCAACGTCATAATTATTTACAAATTGAACAAATGTTTTTTCCGCGTCTTCTTTTTTATTTACTGGTGGATGGGGATATATAACTCCCTTAGCAATAAAAGTTCCAAAAGGATTTATTACAGCCAATTTACACCCTGTTCTAAAAGCAGGATCCACTCCTAGAATTTGTTTACCTTTCATTGGTGGTTGTAATAAAAGATTTCTTAAATTCTCACTAAATACATCAATAGCATGATTTTCAGCTTTTTCCGTTAAATCCCCTCTAATTTCCCTTTCGATCGAAGGCATAATTAATCGTTTTAAACTATCAGAAATCGCATTTTCAATGATATTCGAACCATCGTGATGATATATTACTTCATACTTACGAATAAAATTTTCAATTCCCTGAATATCCATTTCTACTTTGACGGTTAATATTTTTTCTTTTTCTCCACGATTGATTGCTAATGTTCTATGGTTAGCAATTTTCTTTATTGGTTCTGAATAATCGTAATACATTGAAAAAATTTCTTGTTCATCTTCAGCATTCTTTTTCTTTTGTGTAACGATTTTCCCGTGTTGGAAAGTATCTTTAAGAATTTTAGTTCTATATTTTGGTTCATCTGAAATTTTTTCAGCGATAATGTCTTGTGCACCTTGTATTGCTTGTTCTACATTTTCTATTTCTTCATTTAAAAATTGTGTTGCTTTTTCTTCTATTGTCATGTCTAAACTAGAGCTTTTAAGCCATTTTGCAAGAGGTTCTAAACCTTTTCTCTTAGCTTCCGTAGCTCTTGTTTTCTTTTTCTGTTTATAAGGTCTATATAAATCTTCAACTCTTTGTAGCTTAGTTTGCTTTAAAATGTCAGTTTTTAATTCTGTAGTCAATAGACCTTGTTCTTCTATATTATGTGTAACTTCTTCTTTTCTTTTTTGAAGATTGACCATATATTGGTACTCATCATTAATTTGCTTTATTTCTACTTCATCCAAACCGCCAGTCTGTTCTTTACGATAACGCGCAATAAATGGTACCGTATTTTTTTCTTCAAGCAAAGTTAATACTGCATTTATTTGTTTACTTGAAAATTTATATTTTTCTTTTATAGATTGTATTAAATTACTATCCATAGTATCCTCCACTCATAAATAAAAAAATTAATTACTATTACTAATATATTCTAACATATTACGTAATATTGATTCTTTTTATAAAAGTAAACGAAGTATAAAAAAGCAGAATTCATTGAATGAATTCTGCTTTTAGCATGTATTTTATTGATTTGCTGCTTCTTGCAGTTTTTTTATAGCCGTTCGTTGTAAACGAGATACATGCATTTGACTTAAACCTATTCTTTCACCTGTTTCTTTTTGACTCAAACCTTCAATAAATGTGCACTGTATAATTTCTCTTTCACGCTCAGACAAAATTGGAAGTATTTTTTCTAATATCATACGCTTTTCTGTTAAATCATAATTATCATCTTGTTGCCCCATAATATCTAATAGTGTAACAGTCGAGCCATCTTTATCCGCTTCTATGGAATGGTCTACACTTAAAGCATTGTAACTTTGCCCCATTTCCATAGCTTCGAGCACATCTTCTTCATTGACTTCTAACCTATCAGCAATTTCAGCAATAGAAGGTGAACGCTCTAACTCATTTGTTAACTCATCAGTAACTTTCTTAATACGGGGTCCGATTTCTTTAATTCGTCTTGGAACGTGCACACTCCACGTTTTATCACGTAGATAACGCTTAATCTCACCAATTACAGTTGGTACTAAAAAAGCTTCGAACTTTCTATCAAAAGATAGGTCGAATCGGTTAATTGCGCCAATTAAACCAACCATACCAACCTGAACGAGATCTTCGTGATGAGATTGACCTTTTGAATATTTATATGCCAATGATTCAATCAACTTTTTATAATGTTTAACAAGTTTATCTTGTGCATCTGTATTCTCATTATTTTGATGCTCCATTATCCACTGGTTGATTTGTTCAGGTGATACGTCATTAACTGATTTCGACTCTCTCGCCATTATTTCGCACCTGCTCTTTTTTTATATACTTAATCATACTAATGGTTACACCAGAGTTTTTATCTACTGTAACTTCATCCATTAAAGATTCAATTAAAAATAAACCAAGACCTCCTTCTCTAAGGAAATCTATATTTTCATTATCTTTGTATGGTCCTAATTTTGCTTTAGTTTCTTCATAATCAAAACTTTCACCTTGATCGGAAATAACTATTTTAATTTTATCATCGAAAATTTCAAAACAAAGGTTAATCATACCTATATCTGTAGCATCGTTTTTATATGCATGTTTTACTGCATTTGTTACTGCTTCACTCACTGCTATTTTGGCATCTTCTATATCGTCATATGAAGCTCCAGCACGAGAAAATACACCTGATAATGTCAAACGTATTAAGCTTACATACTCTGCTGATGCTGGTAAACGCATTTCTATATAATCTTGTTTAAGTTGCATGTTATTCGACCTCCGTTCCTTCATTAACATGCATCAAATCTTTTAAACCTGTGATATCAAATAGTCGACTTATTCGATCTGAAGCACCTAATATATATAATTCTTTATCATTTTGATTTAAAGCTTTTAATGTTCCTACAAATAGCCCTAAACCAGTTGAATCCATATAACTTACATTTTCCAAATTTACATATATGTCATGCGTTCCCTCTTGTCTCATCGGCACGAGTACCTCTTCAAGCTCTGGAACAGTATAAACATCTAATTCTCCGCCAACTTTGACTTCATAATGTGTATCATGTGATATTGTTTCAATATTTAGATTCATAAATTACACTCCTAAGCATAGTCTCATTAATAACCGTTATACCCTTTTATTTTAATCATTAATCTTCTCTAATTCACTCTTTTTATAATCAATATTGTTAAATCATCTCTTTTTTCTGGATTCTGTATTTTTAAAATTGCCTCATATAAAAGTTGAACGATATCTTGTGGATGCATATGTTTATACTTTTTTATCATGTCGAGTAGATAGCTTTTATCTAAAAAGTCGCCTGCTTCATTTCTAACTTCAGTGACACCATCTGTAAAAATGATGACTAAGTCATCTAAATGAACTGGTATTTCTTGCTGATTGTATCTTGTTTGTTGGCTGACACCTAAAACACGACCTCTCACTTTAATTTCTTCGAATGTTTCAGTTTCAGCTCTATAAATATACCCCGGTTCATGGCCGGCAGAACTACAATATAACAAGTGATTTAACTCTTCATATAATCCATAAAACATCGTTACGAACATATTTTGATTCACATTTTTTTCTACTACGCGATTCAATCTTTTAAGCCCATCGCTTGGCAATTGTGAATGTCCATATGAATCCATACCAAATTTGATCATACTCATAGCTAAAGCAGCAGGTATACCTTTACCTATAACATCTGCTACCGCAAAGCTCATTGTACCATCTTTATGATCTATTAAATTAAAGTAATCACCGCTCACCTTTTGCGCCGCTACAGAAATTACACCGATTTGTATACTATCAAATTGAGGAATATCAGTCTTAAGCATAGTTTGTTGTAAACGAGATGCTAAGTCGATTTCTTTATCATGATATTGTAATCGATTTACAAGATCTTGATAATCTCTATAATTATAGCCAAATCCTTTTACTACCTCTTTAAGCACATTGAATGTTTGAGTAATTTGTTCATTATCTAACTCTAAGACTTGAACATAATTTTTATGAATTTCAACGATGTCTTCAGGTAGTAAGTCTTTTCTTTTCACTTCTTCAGTAAAGCCTTCACACTTTTTTAATAAATCTGTCTCATTTACTGTGTGTAGACTTTCGTCAATTAGCGCTTTATATTGATTTTTGAACTCTTTCACTCAGTATTTCCTCCTCAAAATGCAAATATAAATCGCATACATCGGTTTTAACATGAATATATTCTGTTATATGTATGTGTATTAAATGATTAAACAAGCAATACAGTTTTTATTTCTAGCAAAACAAAATATTTTTAAATATATGATTTACGTTGATATCGAAAAAAGCTTTAGGATAACCTAAAGCTTTTCAACTTAAACATCCTATTCAAAAATATTTGATTACAAACACATGATATGTTTTCTCTGTTCTATTTCAAATTATCTTGCGATTAAGTGTTTGTTGCATGTATAAGGAATTGATGTCTATCATTCGTTATTTTATTACGCTCGCTTTTAAAAATTATGTTCTATGATTTCTAATATTATGTAAACCTAGACTAATATCTATAGCATTATTAACTTCTTGCATTTTTTCTTCAGATAAATATGTCAGCTTTTCTTTTAATCTATTTTTATCTAAAGTCCGTATTTGCTCTAACAATATAACAGAATCTTTGTCGAGTTTATACTTGCTTTTTTCTATTTCTACATGTGTGGGTATTTTAGCCTTATTAATCCTACCTGTAATTGCAGCTACAATTACGGTAGGACTATACTTGTTACCAGTATCATTTTGTATAATGACTACGGGTCTTATTCCCCCTTGTTCAGAACCCTGTACTGGTGACAAATCAGCTAAATAAACGTCTCCTCTTCTCATCATTCATTGTTATTCTTAGATATAATGTAGACTTCATTGCAATCGCAAGCTTCACATTCAAATGGAAATGCTTCCGCCGCAAGGGAGAGATTCAAGTCAGCCATTTGAGAATAGCCTTCTTTTAAAAGTTGTTCAATACTATGATTTCTGTTTTGATTAAAACTTGCCATGAATAAAGACCTCCATGTGACTAAAATAGAATATATTGAGATTTCTTGTTAGATATATAATAACAAATTTTAAATACAGTGACTATACTATTTTAGTAATTCATTGAGGATTTCTAGGTCTTGGGTACCATAATATATACGTGGTAACCTTCTGTTTAAACGACATAAAACTTCATAATTGATTGTATGTTGTTGATATGCCAGCGCTTCCACAGATTGTTGACTGTCTGAATGATGATCCAACAATATCACTTTATCTCCTGTTTGAATTTCTTCTGGAATTTTAATAATTATTTGATCCATGCAAACTTTTCCAATAATTTCACATTGTCTGCCATTAACATTGACAGAAAATCCGGTCATCATTCTTGGAAAACCATCTGCATATCCAACGGGAATGATACCTATTTTTGTAGGTTCTGTTGCTGTATAAATACTGCCATAACTTACAGATTCTCCATGTTGTAAGACTTTTGTTTGTACAATTTCACTAATCCATTGTGCGCTTGGTTTTAAATGTATTTTCACACTGTCTTTGACATATCCTGAGGGATAGTAACCATATAATGATATACCCACCCGTACTGTATTACAGAATTGGCTATCTTTCATCAATGCACCTGCAGAATTTTGTGAATGTATATATTGTGGTTTTTCATCTTCTTTTACAATTGATTCAAATAAACTTTGTTGCTGATTCATCGATTCTCCAGGTTCATCTGCACATGCAAAATGTGTAAACACGCCTTCAAATACTAAATGCTCATGATTATTAATCAGCTCAATAACTTCTTTGTACTCATTTGTATCTTTAATACCTAATCTTCCCATACCAGTATCTATTTTTACGTGCAACCATAAATCTTTGTCGTTATCTACTGGAATTTCTTCTAATGCTTCAACTAACCATGCTTTTGATGGAACAGTAATGGCTACACGGTGTTGTATAGCTTTATTTATATTATATGTAGGTATAACTCCCAGTATTAAAATTTTGGCATCTATACCGTGCATTCTTAATTCTATCGCTTCATCTAAAGTTGCTACGCCAAAAAAATCAGCCCCATGATCCATTAGATGACGCGCTATTTTCACACTACCAAGCCCATAAGCATTTGCTTTTACGATTGGTATCACCGTTTTATTTGGATGTAATTTTTGAAAAACCTGAAAATTTGCCACAATTGCATTTAAATCTACGTTTAAATAGGTGGATCTATAATACTTATCAGTCATGAAACGAGACCTCCATTTCAAAAAATAAAATTACGCTTTGACATACATTAAGTTAAGTTTATAACAATTAAATAGAGATAGCCAAATCTTTATATTAAAATAGTTTTATTTTTCTATAATGACTTGACTCATCGCGTAATGTTCTGTGTGTGTAATACTTACATGAACTGTAAAACCATCATAATTTATACATGGTTTACCAAGTTCATCATTAAAACAGTCAATTTCATTTAATGCAATCTTTTTTCCGAGTCCGGTACCAAGCGCTTTGCTAAAAGCTTCTTTACAGGTAAACCTTCCCGCTAAAAATTCTATTTTACGAGCTTCGCTTTTAAACTGGTGAAAGCAATTTTGCTCATTTTTTGACAAAACACGTTCTACTAATTTGTCTTGTCTGTGGTAAAGTTTTTTTATTCTATCAATTTCAATTAAATCAATGCCAATACCATATATCATTAGCTGCTCCTAACTTTCTATGACAAGTATTTATATTATAAACTTTGTTGCATAGAATGATTACCATTTTTTATTTCTTGCTTTAAAGCATTTGCTTTATTTTTGTCAATTAACTTTATTTCAGTATTCCCACCAGCTGTAGACAAGGTTAAACTCGCTAAATTATATTTTCGCATTAAGATACCTTCACGTGTATCTACATTTTGAATACGAAACAAAGGGATGTTCACTACATTAACAAACCACAAACCATTTCTAACCGTTATTTCTTGGTTTTCTAGCTTATATCTAAATATTTTATATCTATAAATTGGTGCTATAATCCCACCAACAATTATAACAATTAATGCAAGTGTGATATTTATCGTCCATAACCAAAACAATACTTTAGAGCTTATGAAATGTAGCCATATTTTATCAATTATTGTAACAATTGATAAAATAAAAATTAATAGGATTACTGTAATTATAGAACTAATACGCATTACTGTTTTACAAGATTTATCCATATAACTATATTCATTCATCAAAATCACCTCTCAAATACCACGACTTTAGTTTCTCCACATTAGTAACCTCACTATATTTCAATCCTATTTCTGCGCTACCAGCAGCTTTAGCAATTATAAACTTAAAGTTCGATAGACTACTACGAATTAGAAAAGGATTTTCTGACATTTGCATCCCTAATAATTTATTGTGTTTAAAGTATGTGCTTTTAAAGCCAAACATGGTTACATTCCGTACAACTAATTCATCACGATTTAAGTTTAAGCCTGAATACTTAATAACGATAAAGCTGTGAAGAATCATTAATAAAATTAAGCACCCTGCAATGACAAACGACCAGACAGACCAATAATAAGTAGCAATCGCTGCACCGATAAGTAATACAAGTGACTCTCTCCAAAAATATCTATGAAACCCTCTCCAAGGCATGCCTAGTTTCGGTTTAGTGAACTTCATGTCTGGAATAAGTTGCTTTATAAGTTCAAATGCTTTTTTTCTCTTAATAAATGGCAAGATCATAACATTACCACCTAGTGTAACATCATCTTTATCTAGACTGTCCATGTCACTGGTAATAACGAAATGAATTGAAGTATAGCCGAATAACTTCCTTAAAAATGATTGACGTTCTACGATTGCTTGCACTCGGTCAGTGGGTACAGTAATGCTTTTAACATTAAACAAACCATATTGAATATTTAATTGTGTACCTTGCTGCGTAACCGTATAATTGAAATTTCTTATTATCTCAATGACAGTTCCAAAAATATAACTTGCTACAATGACCAATACAACAATCATTAAAATAATCATAAACGTAGCTTGAAAGATTTCAGAAAATGTATCTGTAATTTTGTCCCAAGGTATAATGTCATTAAGTGCAAACATAATTGGTGAAAGTGTTGCAAAAGCTACACCAATTACACCACTCGTTAAAGCCATAAATAAAAGTTCTTTAAAATTTAATTTATAGATATTAATAGCGGGTGACTGCATATTTTGCTCTTTTTCAGTATCCTGCTCTGCAAACGAACTATCAGTGTCACTGATTTCGCTATTTTGAGTTAAGCTTTGTTGTTTTTCTTTTAAGGTTTGCTGGATAAAATCACTTTGCTTTTTTGATACAGTATCTAACTCTATACCATCACTTGGTGTTTTAATTTGAAGTATTACCCCACCAACAATTTGATTAATAATACCTTGTGAGGTATCTAGCGTTTGAATTCTCCGTATATTTAACTCTTTTTTTTCTTTGCTAAAAATACCTGTAGCCAAGATAAAATGATTATTTTCAATCCAGTACCTAGTGTTATAAACCTTTAATATTTGTAATACAAACGAGATTAAAAAAATAATAGTAACAATTCCTGGATAAATATATGATTTATAATCAGTAAAATCAAAGTTACGTAAATTAAAAACTAAAAAAATGATAATTAAAATAATATTTTGTTTAATCGCTTCTATTATTCCAGTAATATAAGAAATTGGATGTAATTTTTGAGGACTATACATCGTAATCAGCTCCTCGTAAGTATTCTAAAATGTTATGTTCAAATACTTCAATTTCCTTTGTTAACATCAATGGGAAATCGAGTGAATGTCCAGCTGTCATCAAAGTTAGCTTTGATATATGTAATTGTCTTAATAATGGATTGCTTTTTCTTTTTAAAAATTGTGTACGCTCAAATTTAACAATTTCATACTTTTTAAAAAATAATCCCTTTTTTATTTCAATATAGTGGTCTTTTACACAATAAAATGTGTATTTATACTTCAACCAAGGTCTTAATAGCATATAGATAACATCAAATAGTATTATTGCAATAAATATGTAAATTAAAAAATGCCACCAATTATAATGACTCCATAAAAACACTAATGCCACCATAAATATTAAACTAACAATCAATTCAATAACTTCAAGTATGTAATAATATCTCATTGCTTGCTTAGGGCTTCGCCTAAATTGTTGGTCGTTAGTCATAATTACACTCCTTAATAAAATTTTTCAATTCATTATAACATAGCGATATGCTTGCTTCATTATAGTCTTAGAACTAGATGATCATTCAAATAGTTTCTAATTGTTTTTATAGTTATATACATTTTCTAATCGTTTTTAACGCGTCTGGGTTACTTTAAGATATAAAAAAGTCACCCCAATAAATTGGAGTGACTAAACCTAAAATTCATATATGATAAAGTATTTTATTTTTTATGGTCGGCGAATGTGCGACCCTTCATTGATTTTTTGTTGTTTCTATCTGATGATCTATCATTTTTCTTTTTATTGTTGAAGCCGCCTTTATTTGGACGACGATTTCTGCTATCGAATTTGCCGCCACCACGTTTATGGTTTCCACCGCCACGTTTTGGTCCACCTTTACCTTGACGACCTTTGCCTCGAGATAATGGTTTTTCAAATGTTAATTGAACATCAACTTCATCGTTTGATTCAACTAACTCTTGTAGTAATGCTGCTACTAAATTCACATCATTATATTCTTCAAGTAATTCTGTTGCAATACGCTCTAATCTTGGTTCGCTATCTCTTGACATCCAGTTTTGAACTTTACCTTTAATGTCGTCTTCACGTGCTTTAAGCACTTCTTTACGATGAGGTGGTCTCAATGCTGTCATTTGTCGTTTGTTTGCTTGTTCAATTTGACGGATATAATCCATTTCAATTGGGTTAACAAAAGTGATTGCTACACCTTTTTTACCAGCACGACCTGTACGGCCAATTCTGTGTGTATAACTTTCTGTATCTTGAGGTATATCAAAGTTGTAAACATGACTCACGCCAGATATATCAAGGCCTCTTGCTGCAACATCTGTAGCAACTAAGATATCCAATTGATCGTTTTTAAATTTTTTTAATACTTCTAAACGTTTAGCCTGTGTGATATCACCATGTAAACCTTCAGCTTTATAACCTTTTGAAATTAACGCACTTGTTAGTTCGTCAACACGACGTTTAGTACGACCAAAAACAATTGCTAACTCTGGTTGATGTACATCTAAGAAATTTGTAAATGTATCAAATTTTTCTAATTCTTTTACAATTGTGTAATATTCATCTATTTGAGGATCTGACATCTCATTATTCATAGTTTTAACAATTTCTGGTGATTTCATAAATTGTTGCACTAATGTTTGAATAGCTTTTGGCATTGTTGCTGAAAACAGCATTGTTTGACGTTGTGATGCTGGTATTTTATCCATAATAAATTTCATATCATCAATAAAGCCCATATTCATCATTTCATCAGCTTCATCTAATATTAATGTATGAATATCGTTTGTTTTCAATGTACGACGATTTAAATGATCGATAACACGTCCAGGTGTACCTACAACAATTTGTGGTCCCTTTTTAAGTGATTTAATTTGACGATCTATTGGCATGCCACCAAATACAGTTACTATTTGTACATTTTGACCTGTCGCAAACGTTCTAAGTGATTCAGCAACTTGCATCGCCAATTCTCTTGTTGGTGCTAATATTAATGATTGAACTCCATCTTGTCCTGCCACTTTCTCAATAAGTGGAATACCAAAAGCGCCTGTTTTTCCTGTACCTGTTTGCGCTTGACCAAGAACATCCTTACCTTCTAAGGCAAGAGGGATACTCTCTTTTTGTATAGGAGTGGCCTCATCGAACCCCATTGATACTAGGGTTTCTACCGTTTTATCTGAGATCCCTAATTCTTTAAAATTTTGCAATATAATTCTCCTTTATTTATCTGTATTTCTCTACATATATGTTCATCTAAGTTTCTTCAACTTCTTTATAGTACCACCTCAAGTCTATAATCGCAATAAACCAAATTTATTATAATGGTCTAAATTTCCACATTTATAATCACATTATACTGATAAAATACTGTGATATATAGGTTGTAAGCGTTTAATTTTATTTTTCGGTATTTATTTTTTTCTTTCGAAAAAAATTTGTAGATTAATTTATCTTGATAATTATTAGCAATTTTCAAATATTTAGTAACTTAAATATACTGATTCAAGTTATTAAATATTGCTACATACTATTTTTTAAACAAACAAAAAATAAAACACCACTATTTTCATTATTAAAAGTGATGAAAAATGTGGTGTCTATAATTTTAAATTAGTGCTTCTACAACTTCTTCTAATTGCATCCCTCTTGAACCTTTTATTAATATTTTATCTTGTGGTTCAATATTTGCTTTTAATGACTTAATCAATGCTGTTTTATCTGTATAGTGTTCCGCGGACTTTACAAATGTTTTACCTGTATGATGAATGTGGGCCGCTTCTTTTCCATAAGTATATAACGCATCGATTTGTTTATTAACTAAATAATCTCCAACCGCTTCATGCATTATTTGGCTGTCAGGACCCAATTCTAAGACATCACCCAATACAAGTATTTTTCGGCCTTCCATACTACTGAGTGTATCAATTGCCGCTTTCATGCTAGTTGGACTAGCATTATATGCATCATTAATAACAAGTATACCTGAATCAGTATGATGTTGCTCCATTCTCATACCTGTGAGTTGAACATCTTGAATATTTTGATATATCGTTTCGTAACTCAGATTCAATCTTTTACCAACAGCAATAGCTATAGTCGCATTTTTCATATTATGTTCACCTAAGATAGGTAATTCATAATTTTCAGCTCCATTAATATTAAAAACAATACCTGTATCATCTATATTGTCAATTTGACAGACCAAATCATTATTTTCTTTTTTACCTATACTGATTAAATCTAAATCCACTAATTTATCAACATGCGGCTTTAATAATGGTTCATCACCATCATAAATAAATAAGCCATGAGGTTTAAGGCCAATTGTAATTTCGGATTTAGCTTTCGCTATACCTTCACGCGATCCTAAATCTTGCATATGTGATTCACCAATATTAGTAATGATTGCAATATCTGGATTAACTAATTGTGATAATGCTTCAATTTCATGAAAACCTGACATACCCATTTCTAAAATAGAAATTTCTGTGTCTTGATCTAATTGCAAAATGGTTAATGGCATACCGATTTCATTGTTATAATTTCCTTGCGTTTTTTTCACTTTGAATTGAGGCTTCAATACACTTTCAATCATATCTTTAGTCGTTGTTTTACCGTTAGACCCAGTAACAGCAATCACATGCGGATTAACAAACGCCAAATATGCTTTGGCTAATTGCTGCAATGCTTCCAATGTATCATCTACCCAAATAATCGGACCGGAAATTTGAGGATCTAATACGCTGTCTTTCTGATAAAATGCTGCACCAGCACCATCTTTCAATGCTTGATTCACAAATTTATGTCCATCTACGTGTTCTCCTTTAAATGGAATAAATAAATTTTGTTCGTCAATTTTTCTTGAGTCTATAGAAACACCTTTAATTGTGTAATCTAAATAATCATTATTAATCTCACAAGGAATCCATTCTTGGATTTGTTCTAAAGTTACTTCAATCATGATTTAACCGCCTCAGTCAATTTTGTATTTATTTTTCTTTTTATCTTCGTGTTTTTCTTTTGCTAATTCAATTAATTTACTTATGAGTTCTGCATAGCTGACACCCATATTTTCCCATAAACTTGGATACATACTATAAGCAGTGAAACCAGGCATTGCATTTGTTTCATTAATAAAAATTTGATTATCTTCAGTTACAAAGAAATCTGCACGTAATAATCCTGAACAATCTGTTGCTTTAAAAGCTTCTACAGCCATATTTCTTAAAGTCATTTTCACTTCATCATTTAAGTCAGCTGGAATATCTAATTTGATTTTCCCATCTTTATATTTAGCTTTATAATCATAAAAGGCAACATCTTTAACTACCTCGCCAGGCCATGTCGTTTCAGGATAATCATTACCTAAGACAGCAACTTCAATTTCTCTAGCATCGATGCCTTGCTCAATCACTAATTTACGATCGAATTGAAATGCTTCTTCTATACCTCTTTTTAATTCTTCCTCATCGTTACACTTACTAATACCTACGCTTGAGCCTAAATTCGCAGGTTTCACAAATACAGGGTATTCTAACTTATCATGTACTAATTTAAGAATATTGTTTTCATATTTTTGATATTCGCTTCTTAAGAAACTTACATAGGGTAACTGAGGTAATCCTCTATGTGCAAATAGTTGTTTCATCACAAGTTTATCCATTGAACTTGAGGCTGCTAACACACCATTACCAACATATGGTATATCTAATACTTCAAATAAACCTTGAATTGTCCCATCTTCACCATTCGGTCCATGTAATAATGGGAAAACTGCACTATATGCTGTGCCTAGGCTTCCTTCATTCAATAATTTGGAAATTTCTCCAGCAGGAACTTCTGCTAATCGTAACGTATCTATGTCATCTATAGGATCTACGATATTTTCTTTCTTTTTCCAATCACCATCGTTTGTTATGTAAATAATGTCCACTTGATATTTTTCTTTATCAATCGCATTTAAGACATTTTGTGCTGTTAATATTGAAACATCATGTTCAGCACTTTTACCTCCATATACGATACAAACATTTTCTTTAGCCATATTTTAGCCTCCATATAGAATTCTTAAACTACATCATATCACGATTTATTAGCATTTTGCATTTGTTATGTAGTAGTAAAATCATTGTTTTTTATTAGTATATTGAAGTTTTTTAAGTATTTAAAGTGAAAACTTTAAATACTCGCATAATAATTATTTAAGTTTTACATACCCTACTTCTAGCAAAATCGTATAAAGTTCGGTAAAATCTATATATACTACATATTATTGAAATAATAGTTTTCCAAAGGAGTAAGAAATGAATACTTCACGTCAATCAAAAAATAATCATTGGATCCGAAAAATAGACTGGATTTTAGTTGGCTTCATGGCATTATTCGCTATCATTAGTATTACATTAATTAGTTCTGCTATGGGTGGAGGCCAATATAGCGCTAACTTTAGTATACGTCAGATATTATATTATGTTTTTGGAGCAATCATCGCATTGTTAATAATGTTAATTTCACCTAAAAAACTTATGAAATATACATATTTACTTTATATTATACTTTGTTTCTCATTGTTATTATTACTGATTATTCCAGAAACTCCCATCACACCGATTATTAATGGAGCAAAAAGTTGGTATACATTTGGTCCAATCAGTGTCCAACCATCTGAATTTATGAAAATAGTTATGATTTTAGCATTAGCTAAAATTGTAACAAAACATAATCAATTTACTTTTAACAAATCTTTAGAAACTGATTTTAAATTATTCTTTAAAATTATCGGTATAGCCTTTATACCAATGGTACTTATATTATTGCAAAATGATTTAGGTACGACACTAGTTATTTTTGCGATTATTATCGGGGTTATGATAATCAGTGGAATAACGTGGAAAATACTAGCCCCTTTATTAATAGGTGCAGTCGTTATCGCGTCGACAGTAATATTATCAATAATTTATAAACCTTCTATTTTAGAAAATAGTTTCGGCATTCAACCTTATCAATTAAGCCGTATCAATTCTTGGCTCGATCCTTATACTTATAGTAGTGGGGATGGATTTCATTTAACTGAGTCACTTAAAGCGATTGGATCTGGTCAATTATTTGGAAAGGGATTCAATCAAGGTGAAGTTTATATTCCAGAAAATCACACTGATTTTATTTTCTCGGTTATCGGGGAAGAATTTGGTTTTATAGGATCTGTCATTTTGATATTGATTTTTCTAGCGTTTATTTTTCATCTAGTACGACTTGCTACTAAAATAGAATTACCATTTAGTAAAATTTTCATCATTGGATTTACGACTATGATACTATTCCATATCTTAGAAAATATTGGTATGACTATTCAACTATTACCAATTACTGGTATACCATTACCATTTATTAGTTATGGTGGTAGCTCATTATGGAGTTTAATGTGTGGTATAGGTGTTATATTATCAATTTATTACCACCAATCTAGACAATATACAACACAAAACAAATAAATACTTATCTCAAACTGTCGACAAAGTCTCCGACTTTGTCGGCAGTTTTTTGTACACGCTTTCCGCGGGCACTGCCTTAGCCTGTAGTCTTCGGCTAGTGCGATTCCGCAGGAGTTGGCTCAAATCACTGCCAATATTATACGAAAAATATTATAATATATATAAATTAAACAGTGGTGGTGTTTATTTTGTTGAATAAATCAATTGATAAAAGATAGATCAAGATGTTTCCAACGCTTTTATTTATGAATTTGAACTTACCATTCAATCACACGCACTAAATGAGCTATGAAGCAATCTAATTTATTTAAAATGATTGCTTCTGTCCAACCATTTAAGACTGGCTGTCAATATAACAATAAGAGGCTGAGACAATAAATTTGTCTCAGCCTCTTAAATTTTGCATATATGCTTTATTCTTAGTACGGGTAACTCACTATTTCAATTCGTTAGCGGCTTTCACAGTCGTTGGTAAAGTATGCATGACTTCTAATCTTGATTTAGTTTTCTTTATGTTTACCCCTAATGATGATAATAGTTTAACTACATTTTGAATCTTTTCGTTATCTTTACTCATATCATCACTCCTAACTTCTAGCTTCTATTCTATTTTACCCTATTTATTTACAAATTACTACATGTTATTGAAATTTTCTTTATTTTTATAAAATAATTTTTGTTTTATTACGTAGTTTTAAAATTTTCACTTAATAATTATTTTAACTATTAAAATTCAAAAATAGAATATAAGTTAGTGCGAGTTTATTGATAATTTCATACCAATCTTATATGACATGATATGCGTAAGATAACATTTCAATAGCATTGGCAAACTTAATATAAAATTTCAAATCCTAAATCATATATGTCTTTTTCTAAATTGTTTAAACTCGCTGGTGTTTCAAATTCTATAAACACTTGAGCTTTTTCAATATCAACTAAGACATGGTTCACACCGATGATTTGTGATAATTTATTTTCTATTTGAAGCTTATCTTGTTTATGGTTTATTTTACTTAAATAAATAATTTGTGATTCCATTAACGTCACCTGATCTAGTCTTTCATTAACTTTTGAAAAGTCACTAATAACTCATCCATCGCTTCTTGTTGTTCACCTTGATTTACTTTATCCATGATACAACTTTTCATATGATGATCCAACAGTTTCGTAGCAACACTGTTAAGTGCTGATCTTGTTGCTCTTATTTGTGTAAGTACATCATCACAATATACATCTTCATCTACCATACGATTGATTGCTCTCACTTGTCCTTCAATGCGGTTCAAACGAGATTTTAAATTTGATTTAATTTGTTCAGAATGATGCGCTTTTTGCAATTCGGCCATGGTTCAACGCCTCCTCTTAATATAGTTTTTATAATATACCCCTGTCAGGTATTAGTCAAGTGATAAAAACGTGGTACCATGTTACAATGATTAAGAATTTATCAATTGTAAATTAATTGAATAGCAATTTGGAGGTTTAATATGATAGATATTTTTGCTATAACGTACAACCATACGAACGTCATCATTAATGTCATTCTGATTGGCGCATTTATATTAAACCTAATCTTTGCATTTACAATTATCTTTATGGAGCGACGATCTGCAGGTTCTGTTTGGGCATGGATATTGGTCTTGGGTCTTATACCTATTTTAGGTTTTATCGTATATTTACTTTTTGGTCGCCAAATCCAACGAGAACATATCTTTAGTTTAGATGAAGAAGATAAAGTCGGCATTGAAATGATTGTAAATGAACAACTAGAAGCCTTGAAAAATGACGACTTTTCTAAAGGCAATCATCAGATCGTGAAATTTAAAGATATGGTGCAAATGTTATTGTATAATAATGCGGCTTTCTTAACTACTGATAATGATATAACCATTTTTGTAGATGGAAAAGAAAAATTTGATTCACTCATTGAAGATATATATAATGCCAAAGATTATATACATATTCAATACTATATTTTCCGTAATGATCATCTAGGAAAACGAATATTGACAGCATTAGAACATAAGCTTAATGAAGGTGTCGAAGTGAAAATGCTTTATGATGATATGGGCTCTAGAGGTTTATCAATTAAAGACTTTAAAGCTTTTAGAAAAAAAGGTGGACTCGTAGAAGCATTCTTCCCTTCTAAATTACCATTAATCAATTTGAGAATGAACAACCGTAATCATAGAAAAATTGTTGTTATCGATGGACATATCGGTTACGTAGGTGGTTTTAACGTCGGTGACGAATATTTGGGACTTAAGAAAAAGTTTGGCTATTGGAGAGATACACATCTCCGTATTGTTGGTGATGCTGTTAACGCTTTACAACTACGCTTTATGCTAGACTGGAACTCACACTCAACACGTGATAACTTAAAATATGAAGAACGCTATTTCCCAGATGTAGATTCAGGTGGCACAACCGGTGTACAAATTGCTTCAAGTGGTCCTGATGAAACGTGGGAACAGATAAAATACGGTTATTTAAAAATGATTGCTTCTGCAAAGCATTCTATTTATATACAATCGCCATATTTTATACCCGACCAAGCATTTCTAGACGCTGTTAAAATTGCGTCATTAGGTGGCGTGAATGTTAATATCATGATACCCAATAAACCGGACCATCCTTTTGTTTATTGGGCAACATACAATAACGTTGCTTCTTTATTAGATGCTGGTGTGAATATTTTCCACTACAATAACGGGTTCTTACATTCTAAAACTCTTGTGATTGACGATGAAGTTGCCAGTGTTGGTACAACAAATATGGATCACCGTAGCTTCACATTAAACTTTGAGATAAATGCATTTATCTATGACACACATATAGCTAAAGCTTTAAGAGTGGCTTTTGAAAATGATTTAAACGTTTCTTATAGACTAACGAAAGCATTATATGAACAGAGAAGTTTATGGGTCAAATTTAAAGAAGGCATCTCAAGATTATTATCCCCTATTTTATAGAATAATTAGTAGTCCGAGGCTTATCATATGTCTCGGACATTTTTAATCTTAGTAATTGTACGTGTCTAAAATATGTTTCTTTATATATGAATTTTAAAGTATATACATACTTTTGGGTCATTCTTATGTATCCATACGGCGTTTTATCTTAGAAAATCTTAAAAATTTTGATTTTTTCTCACTACTTGAACATATTAAAATATTTTTCAAAAATATTTTAACCTCAAATTTTATTTACTAATTTAATTTTCTCAAAATGGAGGCAATTTTATATGACGGATAATGACATAATCTCTAAAGCACAAGACTATATGACATCTTTTCACTGTGATGATACAACTGGACATGATGTTGCACATGTAAAACGTGTTACAAGATTGGCAAAATATATTGCTATGAATGAACAACAAGGTCATTTACTCACCATTCAGTTAGCAAGTATTTTACATGACACCATAGACGAAAAACTTACCAATACCAAAGAAGCAAAAATAAAATTAGTACAATTTCTTAATCATTTGGAACTTGATTTTACGGTACAACAAAATATATTACATATCATTGAACATATAAGTTATAAAAATGGTAAGAATGATCATATTCAATTGTCAATTGAAGGACAAATAGTTCGTGATGCAGATCGTTTAGATGCTATTGGTGCAATTGGTATAGCACGCACGTTTCAATTTGCAGGTTATTTCGGTGAACCTATGTGGATTGAGCATCAATCCTATAACATAGATGAATCTAATCAACCATATTTTGATTGGGAGCCTTCTGCAATTAAACACTTTTATGAAAAATTATTTAAACTTAAATCTCTTATGCATACTAAAACTGCAAAAAATTTGGCACAACAACGCCATGAATATATGAAAAATTATGTAGATACTTTTTTTAAAGAATGGTATTTTTAAAATTTTAATAATGGTAGTTACAGATTGACTTTTAAAATTTGATGGTTCATTAACTATCGAAATTAAATTACATTTATTTAAAATAAACAGAAGATATTGGGACATAAATTCCAGAAAAATAGCACTCAGATGATTTTTTTAATTCATCTAAGTGCTTCTTTTTATTCCATACTTCGTATTGTTGGCTTGCTATCTGAGGGAACAGATTCAGCCAGTAGTCTTCAGCTTGTACTATTCCCTCAAGCGTTCCGCCAAAATACGTCGTATTTATATGTATTTATCACGACATGTTAATGAAATCTTTGAAACAATCCCTAAAAATGTACTTGATGAATGTAAACATCATTGTAGTGCTACATCATATCAAAATGATGTTAAAAATTATTCTATATATTTACTCACGATCCGTATGCTTTGGTAGTAAAATAGAAAAACTACTTTATAATCGTATCCGAATGATATGGCTGTCACAAAATCAAACACAAAATGAAAAAGGCAATTTCTATATTATTTCAATAGAAATTGCCTTTTTTCACTTATCCGAGAACTTTATGTCTCAGACGCTTCTTATGCTTTATACCTGCTATTTATTATGTACCAGGCTTGTCATTTTAATTAATGATATGACGCACTATTTCTTTTTAGATTTCTTAGGAGCTACTTGTGTATTCTTACCTTTGCTAGGTTTATCAGAATCATTATTCTTCATTGCTTCAATCATTGGAGCAACTTCCTTTTTAGCAAGGTTAGAATAATACATGTTGGCAACTTGAGTTTGTACAATCAAGAATGCCGCACTGACTGACCAATAAAGACCTAATGCAGATGCAGAACTTAAAGAAATCCAAACAATCATAATTGGAGAAATAATCATCATCATATATCCCATTTGACGTTGTTCATTCGGCATACTCTTACTTGATACATATGCTTGTAAGAAGTATAAAATACCAGCGATAACTGTAATCCAAATATCAGGTTGTGCCAAATTGAACCATAAGAAATTTGGGTGTTCAGTAAATCCACCACTTGAAGGGTATTTTAATACGAAGAATAAGCCCATAATGATTGGCATTTGAATTAAGATTGGTAAACAACCTAACATGCTCTTCATTGGATTCATATCGTATTTTTTATATACTTCCATCATTTCTTGGTTTGCAGCCATTTTTTCTTCTTGCGTTCTTGAACGCTTAACTTTTTCTTGAACTGCATCGATATCTGGTTTTGCAACCTTCATCTTTTCTCGCATCATATGACTATTTTTATAGTTTGATAACATGAAAGGCAATAATACAACACGTATTGCCAATACAAGTACTACTATTGCTAAACCATAATCATTGTTAAAACTTGTTCCCAACCAATGAATTAATTTGTCCATCGGTTCTACAAACGTATTAAAGAAAAATCCATCTCTATTTTCAGGTTTAGAATAGTCACAGCCTGCTAATAAGACCATTACACCTAATAATAAAGGTAGTAGCGCTTTCTTTTTCATTTTTCCACCTCTAATGATATATTCACATAAAATTTATTTTATCATACTCAAAGGAAAGTAGAAAACAAAAAAAGAAATTTTCCGCATTATTCAACAGTTTGTAAAAATTGTTGTACAGTTTCTGGGATATTTGAACTTTTCGCGATGGCTGAAATAATTGATAATCCATCTGCACCATGATTCATAATTATTTCAGCATTTTTTGTATGAATACCTCCAATTGCAACGATTGGAAAACCTTGAACTTTAGTTCTTAATGTTTGAATCATTTCCGGCCCTACTGGAGCTTTAGCATCTGATTTCGATCCAGTATGATACATCGGTCCAACACCGATATAATCAACGTTGGATAAGTCAGATGCTTGATATTCTTCTAAATCACTTACACTAAGTCCTATTATTTTATCGGTAAATGCACTAGCGAATACATCAACATTTGCATCATTTTGTCCTACATGTATTCCATCTGCATCTATAGCATTTGCTAAGTCTACATCATCATTAACAATAAAAGGAACACTGTAACTTTTACATAAAGAGAATAACTTTTGTGCAAGCTCTATTTTAGCATTTCCAGTTAATGAGCCCTCTCCTTTTTCTCGAAATTGAAACATTGTAATCCCAGATTCTAAAGCTTCAGTCACAACATCTATGATTGATTTGTTCTTTGGTATATCTTGTGTTCCACAAATAAAATATAGCTTTAAATACTCTTTATTAAACATAGTTACACCTCTTGCTTATTATGATATTGTAGATATGTTTCAAAAGTAATGTTGTATAATGCATTTAATAACTCCACTTTAAAAGTACCAGGTCCTGCTGAAATTTGTTCAGCTTGTTCAGCAGCGATATTATATATAGATACCGCTTCTATTAATGCATTTATAGATGGATCTTCTGATTCAACAAAACTTGCAACTATAGCTCCTAATAAACAACCAGCACCAGTTATTTTTGCCAACAATGAAGATCCGTTAGATAGTTTAAATATGCGTTCATTTTGAGCAATGACATCCTCTTTGCCAGTGATAACAATCGACGTATTAAAATGTTCATATGCCTCATTTGCAATCGATACTGAATCTAAACTATTATCACTATCAGTTCCTTTCATTTTTGTATCACTGTTAATTAACGTTAAAATTTCAGAAGCATTACCTTTAATAACAGTAACTTTTATTTCATTCAGAAATCTTTTGCAAAAATCTTTGCGATATTGTGAAGCACCTACAGCAACAGGATCAAATATAATCGGTTTGCCAAGTTGATTCGCTGTTTTTGCGATTTTAAAAATATCTTGTTCTCTTTCTTTTGTTAACGTACCGATATTTATTAACAATGCTTTTGCAGCTGTCAGCATATCATATGCTTCTTCAGGTGCCTCACTCATTGCTGGACTAGCACCAAGACTTAACAAACCATTCGCAGTAAAATTTTTCACTACATCATTCGTATAACATATTACAAGCGGTTGATCCGCTCTTAATTTTTCCAAATTATTCATCATCTAAACCAACTTCCTTCATATATGCAAAATGGTTTACTGGTCCTCTACCAAAACCAATTTCAGGTGTATGTTTAATACTAAGAGAAATAAATTTTTTTGCTTTTTGAACTGCATCAAACATAGATTTCCCTTTAGCTAACTCTGCGGTAATAACGGCTGAAAAAGTACATCCAGTACCATGTGTATGTTTGGTATCATATCTTGGTTCTTCAAAAGTATACACATCATCTTGTGTAAATAAATAATCTATAGATTTATTTTCATCATTTGAATGCCCACCTTTTATAACTACACCTTTGCTACCAATTTCATTGATAAATATATTGCCAGCTTGATAAATCGATTGTTGATCATTAATAGTAATGCCAGTAATTTCCTCAGCTTCTGGTAAATTAGGTGTCGCTATTGTAGCATAAGGCAATAAAATATTTTGTAAGTTAGCTTTAGCATCATCATCCATTAGTGAATCACCACTTTTCGCTAACATAACCGGATCTATTACATAAGGAATATCATCATATTTTTTTAAATATGTTTGAATAATCTCCATCATTTCTTTTGATGCAATCATACCAGTTTTCAAAGCATGTGGCAGTTCATCGGAAAATACACTTTCCATTTGCTCTTCTAACCATGTTGAATCTAGATTATGAATGTGCTGTACGCCTTTTGTATTTTGTGCCACAATACTAGTTATTGCTGCCATACCATATACACCACATGCATGAAATGATTTCAAATCTGCCATGACACCTGCGCCACCTGTAGGGTCTGTTCCTGCAATCGTTAATGCTATTTTAGGTTTATTCATTTGTTTGACCTCCATATAACCAATTTTCTTGTATATAAGCCATATTAAAGAAATTTCGTTCATGTATCGTACTTTGTAAGAAACAAGATTTTATTGCCTCTTTTTCTTCAACAGAAATATTTTGAGTTAACCGGTCCATTAAACCATCGAAGATATTTACTAATCCATCCATTTCTGTGCTATAAAATTCAAACCATTTTGATAAAATTGAGTCTTTATTTAATTCATTATCTTTCAATGCTTCTTTAGCAATCACCTGATACACATACGGACATGGTGCCATTGCTGCAATTGTATATGCTGCATTTTCTTTTGAATAAGCATTGAAATACATATGTTTGATATAATGGTCTCCACTTGGTGGCCAAACTTTTTCTTGGACGATTTCATCATAGTTTTCTTGTACGTATGCCGCTAATATTTCATGTGCTTCTACTTCACCATCAACTATAAATTGAATTTGTTCTACTAAAAATTGGACTTCTTCCAATCTATTCATTTTTGGTATTAGCAATGCATATATATTTGCAAATTCTTTTAAATACGAAGCATCTGCTTTTAAGTAAAATTTCAAAGCTTCGTTAGAAATCGTACCGTGTAACATTTCTTGAATAAACGAATCATTATAAATATCCTCAATAATTGGTGTTGAAGCTTCTTTTAATTCCTGTGAAAATAACAAATTTAGCCCTCCTAATTAAAAAAACTACATCCCCGTAGGAATGTAGTTTATTAATAAATATATTAGAGCAATTTTCCAAATATTAATGAACGCTACTTTCCTACGTTGGTCTTAACCAAATCAGGTTATAAGGGTCTGAATTTCTCATCTCAGCCATAAGGCTCCCCTAGTAGTTTTTATAATGTATTTATATAAAACATATCAAAGTATACCACCTATTGCAATAAAATGAGTTATATCAACTATGACCATTTGAAAAATATTTAACAAAAGAGCATTCATGGTATGAATTTTCTCCAAACATTTATACAGAAATATGATTATATTACCACTTATATACTTCCGATATTTAAGATAGAAAAAATGAGTTAGTCTCTAAGTTTACCTGCACTATTTCCTATATAATAAAAAAAGCTAAGACAATTAAATTGTCTTAGCTTTGTATAATAATATATTACATTATTGTTATATTATGCAGTAACCCATTGTGAAGCGCCAACTTCGTCATATAATTTTTGAGCTGCAGCATCTTGAACTGATTCTGGTGCGTTAGCTGCTGGTTGACCTTGATATTCAGCTGGAGCTACTGAATCCCATGTACTTTGTAAGAATTGGAACTTACCTGAAGCACCTGATGATGGATTTGTAGCATGAATATCGCCACCTGATTCACGTTGCGCGATTTGTTGTAAGTGTGCATTCACACCAGATGAACTATTTGAAGCTTCATTTGAACTTGATGATTGAGTTGAAGCTTTTGTAGTTGCTTCTTGTTGTGGTTGTTGTGTTTGTTCAGTTTGTGGAGCAGCTTGTTGAGCTGGTTGCTCAGTTTGTGCTTCTTGTGCTGGTTGTTCAGTTTGTGTTTGTTGAGGTTGTTCAACAGAAGTTGTTTGTTCTGATGAAACATCTTCACTAGAACCTCCACCAAAACTCCATGACCATGTTTGGCCATCTGATTCAAAATTATAGTTTGTACCATTGAAATTAAAATTATAGTTATATGCACCCTCTTGTACAGGTGATGCATTTAATTGTTCTGGATTAGATTGTGCTAAGTTTGCTAATTCTGCTTTGTCAACACCTTGTTCAGCTGCGTCTGCTGAGTTTCCTGCTGCGAATCCTGTTACGCCTAAGCCTACTGCTAATGTTGAAGCTAATACTGTTTTTTTCATTTTTAAAAATTCCTCCTATAAGGTAAATAATTTTTTTCGTTATGATTAATTTGCAAGTACAACTATAACATCTAAAAAACAGTAGCAGGTTACAGCCAAATAAAAAAGTACACCTTTTCTTTACACGGGGATTACATTTTTAAAATAGTATAAAAGCATAACTTTTCACTTTAAAAACTGCTATGAAAGTTTATACTAGTAATAATAAAAAGTATGTTGTGTAATGATATTGTAATTTATCTGATTATTCTGTATTATATTAGTATGAATTTGGGCTTTTTTATAATGGATATGTTTGCTATATAGTATGTATATTAGCTATTCCTATTGAATCATTTTTGAGTTAATAGGAATAGCCTGATAGAAGTATAATTAAATAGTAGGATTAAATGTATATTAGATTTGATGGGTTAAATTAATGGGGAGTTGGAAATGCCTGAAACTTTATACAATTTCATAAATATCGTTTTCCTCTAAATGAAATTTATTAATAAGTTCTTGATTTGGGACTATTGGAAGTGGGTCAAAAAGTGCTTCATCTTCATTTTTAGAGCGTGGGGACATAAATTTAATAGTTTCAATAAAAACTTCTGATACAAAATGCATCTGTCCTTCTTTTTCAAATTTTCTCGATTGCATTTGTCCAGTTATACCAACTAATGAGCCTTGATTGATATATTTTTCGACATTATTAGCAATTTTTCCGAATGCTTTACAGAATAAATAATCACAAATATCTTTTTGATTTTTATCTTTATAATTTCTTGAAACAGCTACGCAAAATGTAGCTAGTTTATTTCCCTCCTTATCATAAATTTTAGGGTCTTTTGTTAGTCTCCCTACAATGACAATACTGTTAATCATATGTCACCTCCTTTATAAGCTAATCATAAAAAATTCACATGATTCCGTCAAAACACATTTTTTAAAATTTAAAATAGTAATCGAATACTTATTTCTACTTTTTTCACCTTTCTCATAAAAAATTACGTTATAATAATAATATAAATGCATTTTTTGTAGAGTTTAAATTAATTAAATGGATGTGAGACGATGAAAACATTTAAAGCCGTTCGATTTCAAATCGTATCAGAGAATGGTGGCGTGACTGAGTACGAATTAGAAGATGGTGTCATTATCAATAAGGAAAACAGTGGCACTGGCTGGTTGCTTGAAATCGTCATATCAGATTATCACTATGAAACTATGAAAGCATATATGGAAAACGAGACATTACTAGACATACGTGTCGTTATCACTAGACCTGCTAACGATCCAGCTTTGTTTGATGCAACCATTAAACATATCATTCAATTAGAAGATACAATTTCTGTTGTTTGTGAATGTCATATTTACACATTGAGACAAGTTTACGCTGAAAGTTTATTAGAACAATTAATAGATGAAGGTTTAACTGGCGACGACTTGAAGAAATCATTTAATAGATTGATGCAATCTAAACCAAGACTTAAAGATGAAAAAATTGATAAATAAAAAATAGTGTTACATTCTGTTGAAAACAGTCTGTAACACTATTTTTATATACTATTTATCTTGCAAAGCAAATGTTAACTCACAACTACATGCTAATTGTCCATCAACTGTTGCTTTAGCACTACCCTTACCTATAGGACCTCTGAGCTTCGTTATTTCAACTTCTAAGCGTAAAGTATCTCCAGGGGTTACTTGTTTTTTAAAACGACATTTATCGATACCAGCAAATAGTGCAAGTTTACCTTTATTTGCTTCACTATTTAACATAGCAACTGCACCTGTTTGGGCTAAAGCTTCAGTAATTAATACACCAGGCATTACAGCATATTCTGGAAAATGACCTTGAAAGAATGGTTCATTACCTGAAACTTGCTTAATGGCCACACATCGTTGACCTTCATCGTATTCTACGACACGATCAATTAATAAAAATGGTTGCCTATGTGGAATAATCTCTTTTATTTGGTTGTAGTCAAAAATTGTTTCCATAATTTGCTTCCTCCAACTATACTTCTATCTATTTCCAATTTATTAATATATTATAACATTAATCTTGTGTTCTTTTGATATCAGCACCTAATGCTTTCAATTTACCATGTAAATCAACATATCCTCTGTCTAAGTGTTTTAATTCAGTAACATATGTTGTACCTTCAGCCACTAAGCCTGCTAAAATTAGTGCTGCTGCAGCACGTAAATCTGTTGCTTTAACTTGAGCACCTTGAAGTTCACTTTTACCTTCAATTTTTGCACTTCTACCTTCTACAGTAATTTTAGCATTCATTCTTTTAAATTCACCGACATGCATAAATCTATTTTCAAACACAGTTTCAGTTACTACTTTGTGCCCTTTTGCAGTTAATAATAACGCCATCATTTGTGATTGCATATCTGTAGGGAAACCAGGATGCGGAAGAGTTTTGATATCTATTGGTTTCAATTCGTTTTCGGCACTTACACGAATTGCATCATCAAAATATTCTAGATTAACTCCCATTTCTTCTAGTTTATAAACTAAGCTCGTCATATGTTCTTTGATTGCACCGTTTACTAAAACATTTCCTCTTGTAATTGCACCGGCAATTAATAATGTACCTGCTTCTATTCTATCAGGTATAATTGAATGCTCGACGCCATATAAAGCTTCAACGCCTTCAATCGTGATCGTGTCCGTACCGGCTCCTAATACATTTCCACCCATTTCATTGATATAATTAGCCAAATCAACGATTTCTGGTTCTCGTGCGACGTTTTCTAAAACAGTTTTACCATCAGCTAAAGAAGCTGCCATTATAATATTTTGTGTCGCACCTACGCTTGGAAAATCTAAGTGAATCGTTGTACCTTTCAATCCATTAGTTGTGTTTGCGTATATAAAACCACCATCCATATGGATTTCTGCACCAAGCTCTTCAAAACCTTTAATATGCTGTTCAATCGGTCTAGAACCAATAGCGCAACCACCAGGTAAAGCCACTTTGGCATGACCTAATCGTGCCAATAATGGGCCCATAACAAGAATACTTGCTCTCATCTTACTTACATATTCATATGGTGCTTCTTCATTTAATTGTTTTGTTGCATCTACTGTAACTTCTTCTTGCTCTTTATTATAAGAAACATCAGCATTTAATGTTGATATTACATTATTAATTGTTTCTACGTCACTAAGTGCTGGTACATTTTTTAACTTGCTCACGCCTTTTGATGCTAATAGTGATGCTGTCAATACTGGTAATACTGCATTTTTTGCACCTGAAACTTTCACTTCACCAGTTAATTTTTTACCACCATTAATTTCTATCTTATCCATCTTAAATCCTCCACTTAACTACTTATAAATTGCCTTTAATTTTCAATCAAACTTACTACTAAATTATATCGATAATCATGCGTAATATACAATTATTTGAATTATTGTGCCAAATATTTTATTTGTGTAGAAAATTGTAACAAATCTACAATAAAATTGCTGACTGAAGTCCCGATTAATATTGCTAAAAATATCATACAAATTTGAACTTGTACTGGAAAACCTTTTTTAAAAAATTGTTCCAATCTCACTGCATTCAATGCCCAATAGGCAATGCAAATACAAAGGACATGTAAGATGAGATGTACAATTGAAAACTGTCCCAAATATTCCATAATTATTCTCCTTGCTAAACACTATTTATATATTTTACACGAAACACTATGCAAAAGATACTTAATAATGAGATAACTGACATTTAAATAATAAAGCGTCAATTTAGTATTATTTTCCCATTATATATGACATATATGCATAACAATTAAAATTAAATACTTTTAATTATTTTAGTCATTTATCAATTATTTTCTTCCTTTATAAATGATTATGAAAAATCATATGTAAATGTAAGTCTTCATAAAAATATTTTAATATAGTAAATACAAGCTATTACTTAAATCAATATGTCATTGATAATCATACGCTAAAATTTTGATTTTAACATGTCTTAATCAAAAAATAGAAAAAAGTCGACAAAGTTTTATACTTTGTCGACTTTTTTGATAAACATAATAGAATATCTTATATTCATTATTGTAATTGAGCGACATGAAGACGGTTATTAGCACGATCTAATGCGCGTTTGGCTCTATTTATGTCACTGCTATCTTCTTCATTGTTTAAATGAGATTCTGCTCTTGATTTTGCTAATTCTGCTCTAGCGACATCAATTTCATTCGCAGGCTCTGCAGTTTGAACAATGATTGATAATTTATCTTGTCTTACTTCAACAAAACCTTCACTCACTGCAATATATTCTGAACCACCGTCAAAATTAATTTTGGCATAGCCAATTTCAAGTGCTGCAACTGTTGGAATATGTCCATACATGACACCGATTTCTCCAGCAGTAGTTTGTAATACTGCAAGAGTGACATCTTCTCGGTCGTAAACAGAACCATTAGGAGTGACAATATTTAGGCTTAATGTATTCATTATCCATACCTCCTAATTTTAAACTTCAACACCCATATCTTTAGCTTTTTCAATTACTTCATCCATACTTCCAACTAGACGGAATGCGTCTTCTGGAATATGATCGTAATCACCATTTAATATTGCTTTGAAGCCTTCTACTGTTTTTTGAACAGACACATAAGATCCTTTTTGACCAGTAAATTGTTCAGCAACGTGGAAGTTTTGTGATAAGAAGATCTGAATACGACGTGCGCGTTCTACAGTTTGTTTATCTTCTTCAGAAAGTTCATCCATACCTAAAATAGCTATAATATCTTGTAACTCTCTATATTTTTGTAAAGTAGATTGTACTTCACGTGCTACTTCATAATGTTCTTGGCCAACAATTGATGGGTCAAGCGCTCTAGAAGTAGATGCTAAAGGATCAACTGCAGGATAAATACCCATTTCAGTTAATTTACGTTCTAAGTTTGTAGTTGAATCTAAGTGGGCAAATACTGCAGCTGGTGCTGGGTCAGTATAATCATCGGCTGGTACGAATACCGCTTGAATTGATGTTACAGAACCTTTAGTTGTAGAAGTAATACGTTCTTGTAATTGTCCCATTTCAGTTGCTAACGTTGGCTGGTAACCAACAGCTGAAGGCATACGACCTAATAACGCAGAAACTTCTGAACCAGCTTGTGTAAATCTAAAGATGTTATCTATGAATAATAGAACATCTTGTCCTTGTTCATCACGGAAATATTCAGCCATAGTTAAACCAGAAAGTGCTACTCGCATACGCGCACCAGGTGGTTCGTTCATTTGTCCAAATACCATTGCTGTCTTTTTAATAACACCACTATCACTCATTTCAAAGTATAGGTCATTACCTTCACGAGTACGTTCACCTACACCAGCAAATACTGATATACCGCCGTGCTCTTGAGCGATATTATTGATTAATTCTTGAATTAATACGGTTTTACCAACACCGGCACCACCGAATAATCCAACTTTACCACCTTTAATATATGGTGCTAATAAATCAATGACTTTGATACCTGTTTCTAAAATTTCAACTTTAGTAGATAACTGATCAAATGCAGGTGCTTCTCTATGAATTGGATCACGACGCACTGAGTCATCTATGTTTTCATCTAAATCTATCGTATCACCTAATACATTAAATACTCTACCTAATGTTTCATTACCAACTGGTACGCTAATACTATCTCCGCTATCTCTAACTTCTGTACCACGTTTAACACCATCAGTTGAATCCATTGCGATTGTTCGTACTACGTCATCGCCAAGTTGTAATGCAACTTCTAACGTTAATTCAACATTACCTTCTTCTCTTTCTATATCGAGAACTAAGGCATTATTAATTTCTGGAACTTCATTGTGCTCAAAGCGAACATCAATTACTGGACCCATAACTTGTGTTACACGGCCTAATCCCATGCTATTTTCCTCCTTTAATCATTATTCAAGTGCAACTGCGCCACCAACGATTTCAGTAATTTGTTGAGTGATTGCTGCTTGTCTCGCTCTGTTATACTCGATAGATAAATCATCAATGATATCTGTCGCATTATCAGATGCATTTTTCATAGCCGTCATACGTGTAGCATGTTCACTTGCTTTTGCATCTAAAATCGTTCCATATATTAAACTTTCAACATATTGAGGTAAAATAACACTTAATATTGCTTCTTTGTCTGGTTCAAATTCATATGAAGACATTTGACCATGTCCTAAGCTTGAATCTTCAGGAGACAATGGAAGCACAGTTTTCATCGAAGGTGTGTTTTCTAAAACACTTACGAAGTGACTGTAATAAATTTTTACCTCATCCACAATCTCGTCGTTATACAAATCTATCGCTTTTTTAGCAATTGCTTGTATCTCTTTAAATGAAGGTTGATCAGGAACTTCTGTTAAAGAATCATGAATCTCATATCCTTTATTTTTAAGAAAATCAACACCTGTTTGACCTAAAACTAAGATGGAATATTCATCACTACTACTATGTTTGCGTTCAATATCTTTCATCAGATGTTTCAATACATTTGCATTGTATGCACCTGCAAGGCCTTGGTCACTAGTAATTACGATATAACCACTTTTCTTCACTTCTCGCTGTTGTAACATTGGATGATGTGAATTTTTGTCCGCACCAGCAACGGCTGTAATTGCATCTTGCATTTTAGCCATATATGGTCTGAATTGATTCGTGTTTTTTTCAGCACGACGCAATTTCGAACTAGAAACCATGTTCATTGCTTTCGTAATCTGTTTCATCTTTTTTGTTGATTTTATTCGTGTATCGATTTCTTTAAGAGATGCCATTATCTCACCACCTTTTATCTACATTAACTATTATGCTTCCTCTGATTTGCTAAAACTCTTCTTGAATTCATTGATTGCTGATTCAAATGATTCATCATTAGGTAAAGCACCCGTCGTTTTGATTTCATTTAATAAATCAGATGCATTCGATTTAGCCCATTGATTCAACTCGTCTTCAAAACGCGTAATATCAACTACTGGGATATCATCTAAATGTCCTTTTGTTAAAGCATAAATAATTAAAACTTGATTTTCTACAGGTAGTGGTTTGTTTTTATCTTGTTTTAATATTTCAACTGTACGTTTACCACGTTCTAATTTTTTAGCAGTAAATTCATCTAGATCAGACCCAAATTGCGCGAATGATTCTAATTCACGATATGATGCTAAATCTAGACGTAAAGTTCCGGCAACTTTTTTCATTGCTTTAATTTGTGCAGAACCACCAACACGTGATACTGATTGTCCTGCATTAATCGCTGGTCTAACACCAGAGAAGAATAAGTCAGATTGCAAGAATATTTGTCCATCTGTAATAGAAATTACGTTTGTAGGAACATAAGCAGCAATATCGCCTGCTTGTGTCTCAATAATAGGTAACGCTGTGATTGAACCGCCACCTAAATCATCATTTAATTTAGCTGCTCTCTCTAATAATCTACTATGTAAGTAGAATACGTCACCAGGATAAGCTTCACGACCTGGAGGTCTACGTAATAATAGTGATAATTCACGGTAAGCTGCAGCTTGTTTTGTTAAATCATCATAAACGATTAAAACATCTTTGCCAGCAAACATGAATTCTTCAGCCATTGCTACACCAGAATATGGCGAGATATAAAGCATAGGTGCTGGATCTGCTGCTGAAGCAGAAACAACAATTGTATAATCTAATGCACCTTCTTGACGTAATTTTTCAACATTTGCTCGAACCGTTGAGTCTTTTTGTCCGATAGCAACGTATATACAAATTGTATCTTGATCTCTTTGGTTCAAAATTGTATCAATGGCAACCGTTGTTTTACCTGTTTGACGGTCACCGATAATTAATTCACGCTGCCCACGACCAATTGGTACAAGTGCATCAATTGCTTTGATACCTGTTTGTAATGGTTCATCTACAGATTTACGATCCATTACACCAGTTGCTTTCTTCTCTACAGGACGTGTTTTTGTAGTATTGATTGGTCCTTGACCATCAATTGCTTGTCCTAATGGGTTAACGACACGACCAAGTAACTCCTCACCAACTGGAACTTCCATGATACGTCCAGTTCGTTTTACTTCGTCTCCCTCTTTTATATCCGCGTAAGGGCCTAAAATTACTACACCGACATTGGATTCTTCTAAGTTTTGTGCTAAACCTAGAACGCCGTTATTAAATTCAATAAGCTCACCAGCCATAACGTCATTTAATCCGTGGATTAAAGCGATACCATCACCAATTTGCAGAACTGTACCTACATCAGTAACAGCCATTTCTGACTCATAATTTTCTATTTGTGAGCGAAGTAATGCACTGATTTCTTCAGCTTTAATGGCCATCTATGTCACTCCTTCAATTTTTATTTCACTCTAATAAATTGCTTTTCAAGTTTGGCAAGATCATTTTTAATACTTGCATCCATCACTTTCGTACCGACTTTAACTCGGATACCACCGATAAGATCTGGATTTATTTCATTTGTTATCATTAGTTTTGAAAGTTTTGTACGTGATTTTATAATTGAATCAATACTTGCTATTTCATCCTCAGATAGTTTATAAACTGATTCAATAACTGCAAAGTCTTGATTATGATATTCATTATATAAGGTTTCAAAAGCTAAAAATATTTCATGAGTATATGTAAGGTGGCGATTACTTGCAAGCACCATAAACATATTCTGTAAATATTGATTTGCATGTCCAAAAATAATAGCAACAAAACGTTGACGTTGTGTTACATCTTTTTGCGGATCTGTGTCTAATTCTTTTAATTTTCCAACTTCAGGTTGTACTGCTTCGTCAATTGTTGAAAATTCTTCATACATTTGATCGAGTAACGCTTTTTCTTTAGCAGTATCAAATAACGCTTTTGCATATTTTTTTGCTACATTAGCCATTATTTATCGCCTGCCTCTTTAATGTACTTTTCAACTAATTCTTTTTGATCTTTTTCTGAAATTTCTTTTTGAAGTACTTTTGAAGCAATAAGTACTGAAAGTTCAGAAACCTGATTGTTAATATCCGCAAGTGCACGTTCTTTTTCACTGTTTATTTCATTTTGTGCTGTTTCAATCATACCATTGGCTCTAATGTTGGCTTCGTGAATGATTTCTTCGTGCTGTTTACGGGCTTGTATTTTAGACTCTTCTAAAATTTTATGAACCTCTTCTTGTGTTTCTTTTAGTGTTTGTTTGTTTTGTGCTTCTAGTTTTTGAGCATTTAATTTAGCTTGTTCAGCATCGTCGATATCTTTATTAATATCGTGTTCACGTTTGTCCATCACTTCTTTAAGTGGGCCCCAAGCAAACTTTTTCAATAGTAAAAGTAAAATGGCAAATGTAGCAATCGTAACAATGATTGTTCCCCATTGTACACCGCCGCCACTAGCCGCACCTAGAACGAACATATTAGTCGTAGCAGTCACTTTCATAGACACTCCTTTCATCCAGTATAATCATAAGGTATTTTGATAAAAACGAACGGCGAGAGCCCAGAAGACTTCGCCATAAAGACTAGTTTACTTATAGTGACATGAAAGCGATAACTACACCTATAATTGGTAACGCCTCAACTAAACCGATACCGATGAACATAATACCCATTAATTGACCACGTGCTTCTGGTTGACGAGCGACACCTTCTACTGTTCTTGAAACGATAAGACCATTACCAATACCTGCACCAAGTGCTGATAAGCCGATTGCGATTGCTGCTGCGATTAAATTCATTTAAAAATCCTCCTAATTTGTTCTTTTTATTTTTTAATTTAATGACTCTTTTGTACTTTGTGTGACATATATACCATCGAAAGCATTACAAATATATATGCCTGAATCGTACCGATAAAAATTGAGAACCCTTGCCATACGATTAGGCCAGGTATTCCGATTAGCCAACCCCATGCTGGGAAGTTGAATACTAAACCTGCTAATAATCCTAGCAATAATTCACCTGCAAAAATATTTCCGTAAAGTCGTAATCCTAGCGTCAATGTTGAAGTGAATTCTTCAAATACATTGATAGGCAATAGGAATATTGGCTTTGTATAATTTTGGAAATATCCTTTAGTTCCAACCATTTTAACTCCATAATAATGTGTTAATAGTATTATCAGAGTTGATAATGTTAGTGTCACAGTTGGATCGGCTGTGGGAGATTTCCACCACAGGGTGTGTCCCGAAATTAATTGAAACGGTAATCCAAGCATATTACTAACAAATATGAAAAAGATTAATGTAACGGCTAAGAAATGGAACTGACCGCCTTTTGACCAAGCCATGTTACTTTCAATAATCCCTCTTACGAAATCAAAAACCCACTCAATAAAGTTTTGTTTGCCTGTTGGACGTTTCTTGAGGTTACGTGTACAAATAATAGCTATTACAAAAACAATAAACGCCGTAATCAACATCATCATAATCGATGATAGATTAAACACGATGTCTAGACCGAACACATTCCAACTGACTAGAGGGTCTTTATGATCCATGCTTTCTCACCTCTTTCATTATAAATTTTATTTCTTGTGTAAAAATGGTTTGAAAACAATTAAAACATAAGAAATCATTAAACCAACAACTACTCCAAAAATGTTTATATAGTCTTTATAAAAATACCATGTCGTACAAGCTAATATCACTATCAAATATCTCCAAATGTTGCCCGTTGAAATATGTATGTTATCCTTTTCTTTTGCTTTCGCCAAATAATATTCAAAAGTAAAAGTATTGATTAGCGATCCGATCATACCAATTATAAGACCTAATATAAATGCAGAGTATGTGAAAATAAACACAATTACAAGTACAATAATACAATATAAATAGTATTGTATGTACTGATTAAAAATGATGTTGAAACGTTTCATTTCAGTGCCTCGCTTCACCTTATCTTTCATATATGAGAACCATTCCAATCATACAATTTTAATAATAATATAGGGCACTTTACGTGTCAATTCTATTCAAATTGTAATTCAATTTTTTACAAGAATGTCACAAAAATGACACATAAATACATAATTATTTGAAAGAAGAAGGTTTTTTATCAATTAAACCGAAAAAATATTTAATATTTTGACGAATTCTATATGATGCATTGCCATCTCCATATGGATTTTGTGCTGTGCTCATTGTTTCATATAAATTTTTGTTGTCTAATAGCTCTTTGGTTGCTGCAAATATGTCCTTTGTATTTGTACCTACAATTTTTAATGTCCCCGCTGCCACGCCTTCTGGCCTTTCTGTTACATCCCTTAATACGAGCACTGGTTTGCCTAATGAAGGTGCTTCCTCTTGTACTCCACCAGAATCAGTTAAAATTAAATAAGACTGATGTGCAAAATTATGAAAATCAACAACCTCTAATGGTTCTACAAGCTCGATTCTCGTATGGTTTGACAAATAATAATCTGCAATTTCCCGTACTTCAGGGTTTTTATGTATTGGATATACGACAACAACATCCTCGTATGCTTCGATAATATCACGTACTGCTTTGAAAATATGTGCCATAGGTTCTCCAATATTTTCTCGTCTATGCGCAGTTAAGAGAATAATACGTTTATTTTTATGCTTAGCTATGATTTCTGATTGATACCCATTATGAATTGTCGTTTTCATAGCATCAATCGCAGTATTGCCTGTCACTACGATCGTGTCTTCTGGTTTGTTTTCAGCGATCAAATTGTTTGCAGCATTATTGGTAGGAGCAAAGTTTAAATCAGACATTACTCCTACCATTTGTCTATTCATTTCTTCAGGAAATGGAGCGTATTTATTCCAAGTTCGTAAACCAGCTTCGACATGTCCGATTGGGACTTGATTATATAATGCTGCTAAGCTTCCGGCGAATGTACTCATAGTATCTCCGTGAACAAGTATCATATCTGGTTGCGCTTCCTTTATCACATCCTCTAATCGAATGAGTATGCGAGAAGTTATATCAGACAATGATTGACCCTGTTTCATAATATTCAAATCATAATCAGGTGTTATGTCAAAGCTCTTCAAGACAGAATCTAACATTTCTCTGTGTTGCGCAGTCACTACAACGATTGGTTGTAATTCAGAATCTTTCTCCAACTCTAAAACGAGCGGTGCCATCTTTATCGCTTCAGGACGTGTCCCAAAAACAGTCATAACTTTTTTCATACTACTCCACTCCTGGGTTAAACTATTTTGTACCGAATAAACGGTCACCAGCGTCACCTAAACCAGGTGTAATATAAGCATGGTCATCTAATTTCTCATCTAATGCTGCGATATAAATATCAACATCTTCATGTGCTTCTTGTAATTTTTCTACACCTTCTGGAGCTGCAATCAGACACATAAATCTGATGTGTTTAGCGCCACGTTTTTTAAGTGAATTAATCGCTTCAATTGCGGAAGCACCAGTCGCTAGCATTGGATCAACTACTACAATTTCTCTTTCTTCAATATCTTGTGGTAGTTTTACAAAATACTCAACTGCTTCTAGTGTTTCGGGATCTCTGTATAACCCAACATGACCTATTCTTGCTGCCGGCACTAAATTTAAGATACCTTGTGTCATACCAAGTCCCGCTCTTAAAATGGGAATAAATGCTAATTTTTTACCTGTTAGTCTCTTAGCTATCATTTTAGTGACTGGTGTTTCAATTTCTACATCTTGTAACTCTAGATTTCTAGTTACTTCGTATGCCATCAACATACCAACTTCATCTACGAGTTCTCTAAATTCTTTTGTACCTGTATGTACATCTCTAATGTAACTTAATTTGTGTTGAATAAGTGGGTGATCAAAAACATGTACGTTGCCCATAATTACTTCCTCCAATTTAATTATATAAAGGATGTTTCGTAGTTAATGCTTTAACTCTTTCTTGTCCTTCTTTTAATGTTGTTTCATTTTCAGGATCTTTTAGCACTAGGCTAATAATTTTGGCTACTTCTTCAAATGCCGCTTCATCAAAACCACGTGTTGTAGCTGCTGGCGTACCAAGTCTTAAGCCACTTGTTACAAAAGGTTTTTCTTGATCAAACGGAATTGTATTTTTATTACAAGTAATACCTATTGAGTCCAAGGCTTCTTCTGCTACTTTACCAGTAATATTGACTGATCCTTTTACATCTACGCAAACTAAATGATTATCAGTACCACCAGATACTACTCTAAAACCTTCTTTATTTAATGTATCAGCTAATGCTTTTGCATTTTTTATCACTTGTTGTTGATATGTTTTGAAATCATCTTGAAGTGCTTCACCAAACGCTACAGCTTTAGCAGCAATAACATGTTCTAAAGGGCCCCCTTGAATGCCTGGGAAGATTGTTTTATCAATTTGCTTTTTGTATGCTTCTTTACATAAAATCATACCACCACGAGGACCGCGTAATGTTTTATGTGTTGTCGTAGTTACAAAATCAGCGTATTCTACTGGGCTTGGGTGTAGACCCGCAGCTACTAATCCGGCGATATGCGCCATATCCACCATCAATTTAGCGCCAACTTCATCAGCAATTTCTCTAAAACGTTTGAAGTCTATTGTCTTTGAGTATGCAGATGCGCCAGCAACAATTAATTTAGGTTGATGCGCTTTTGCTACTTTTAAAACTTCGTCATAGTCTATTTGTTCACTCTCTTTGTCGACACCATATTCGACAAAGTTATAAAATTGACCACTAAAGTTTACTGGTGCACCATGAGTTAAGTGTCCACCATGACTTAAATTCATACCTAATACAGTATCTCCGTGTTCTAATGCAACGAGATAAACAGCCATATTTGCTTGTGAACCAGAATGTGGTTGAACGTTAACATGTTCTGCACCAAACAATTGCTTCGCTCTTTCAATAGCTAATGTTTCAGATACATCTACGTATTCACAACCACCGTAATATCTTCTGTTTGGATAACCTTCAGCATACTTGTTAGTTAATACGGAACCTTGAGCTTCCATAACTGCTTCCGACACAAAGTTTTCTGATGCGATTAACTCTATATTGTTATTTTGACGGTTGAACTCGTTTTGAATCACTTCATAAATTTCTTTATCTTGATCTTTAATAAATGACATTAGTAAACCCTCGTTTCTGTATTAGTTATATTTTGCTCTTTCGCCACCAATTTTCTTAGGTCTTGAAGAAGCGATTGTAACAATTGCTTCGCCAATTTGCTTCACGCTTGTACGCTCAGGTATCGCTACATGCTTAATATGCATACCGATTAATGTTTGGCCAATATCAATACCTTTTGGAACGTTAATTGTTTCAACGACTATAGGGTCAGCCATATGTTGATATGCATATGTAGCTAAACTACCTCCAGCATGGACATCAGGTACAACGGTTACTTCTTCCATCGTTAGGGGATCGAAATTTGCTTTTTCAATAGTTATTGCTCTATTGATATGTTCACAGCCTTGAAATACAAAAGAAACGCCTGTTTCCGTTTCAATCTCTTTTAATGCTTCAAATATATCTTTTGCTACCTCCATTGATCCAACACTACCTATGCGTTCGCCAATCACTTCTGAAGTAGAACAACCTATAATGCAAAGCTCATCGTCTTTAAAGAAAGATTTAGATTTTAATTCATCTAATAACGCTTTTAAATCCTCCATGTTCAACACCCCTTATTTATTTTGATATAAAGTAAGCCAAAATACATAAGTCCAATCAGACAAATTTAATTGCTAGCAAATTTGCTACATATTATTATTATAACGTATTTAATGAGTTACTCATACTAATTTCACATATTTATTTACTCTAATATTTTATTTTTTAATTTTTCAATCAATGAATTTAATTCATTATAAATTTCAATATAATCTGATTTAGTTCCTCCGAACGGATCAGCGACATCATCACCATGCAATACATACTCACCTAAAGTGAATATATGTGTACCTTTACCATACATTTGTTTAATTGCTTCTTTATGGCTTGTTGACATGGTCAAAATAAGATCCGCATTCATATCAATTTCAGTGAACTTTTGAGCATTTTCTGGTATTGGTAATTGTTTTTCTCTTATGATAGCGCGTGTATATTCTGATGTAGGCGCACCATCTATTGCAAACAAGCCACGTGATGCAACTTCAATATCTGGCATTTTAGCTTTTGCAATACTTTCTGCCATCGGACTTCTGCAAGTATTTCCAGTACAGACAAAAACGATTTTCATAAAGTTTCTCCTTTAACAATGGTATAATTTGCTGCCTTTTGCATACGATTCATGATAGCAACTGCATCATCACGATTTTCAAATCCAAATATATAAGCCTCTTTAATATTTTCATTTTGATCTATATCATGCAATATTTGATACAAATTATGATTTGCACCTTTAATATCTCTTTCATTTTCACACAGTGGAATGAAAGTTGCATTTTCAGGAATATATTTCAGTTTATCTTTTGGAAATATAAAAGCGACATTACGCCAATCTTTACTTGAGGATAGTTGTTGATGAACCGCGTATACAATTGTTATTGGGGTATCTGGTGCATAATGTTTATATTTCATTCCTGGAGCTATGGGCTTTTCTTGATTCAAATCCTCTTTTGTTGAAATAGATCCAGGCAACACATTTTCAATCATAGATTTGGTAATAGACCCTGGACGAGCTATCCTAAACGGATATTGTGTACAATCTAACACTGTACTTTCTAGACCTTCTTCACTTTGGTCACCATTGACAATACCATCAATTCTTTGGTTTAAATCACGATATACGTGTTCAAAATTAGTTGGAGAAGGTCTACCACTTAAATTAGCACTGGGCGCAGCAATCGGTATATCTACAAACTCTAATATTTTCCTTCCAATCGGGTGACTCGGCATCCTAACTGCTATGGATGAAAGTCCACCACTTACACTTTCACATAAAAAACCTTTTTTCAGTGGTAAAATAAATGAAATTGGACCAGGCCAAAATTGATTCATTAGCATCCTAACTTCTTGTGTAATATGCTTTGTAAATGCATCTAATTGTTTAACGTTATGTATATGAACGATTAGAGGGTTATCTGAAGGTCTACCTTTTGCTGCATAAATATTTTTTATAGTCTGTTCATTTCTTGCATCGCCACCTAAACCATATACTGTTTCAGTTGGTATAGCGATGAGTCCACCAGCTTCAAAAACATTTTTTATTTCATTATAAGTATCTATATTAACATCGTCTGTCAGATGATTCCTCAAATCCCATATTTTTGTTTCCATCTATACACACCCTTTCATCTTAATTTCAATTTTAAAACAAAATAAGAAGTTATGCACCTTCATGACTTATCATGTTCAGCACACAACTTCTTAAGTTACCATTCGAAAGAAATAATTCTATCATTATTGTTAATATCTTTTATTATTTGAACACAAACAGCAGGATATTTTTCTTCAATTTTTTTCTTTAAAGTAAGGCCTTGTTTATAACCAATTTCAAACACAACTATTGCATTGGGTAATAATACATCTGGCAATTGTTCTAAAATCTTATCATAAACTTGAAAACCATTATTTTCAGCAAATAAAGCACTGGTAGGTTCATATCTCAATACTGTATCTTCCATTAAAGTTTTTTCGCTATCAGCTATATATGGTGGATTTGAAATTAATCCATTCACTTTAATATTTTTCTCTATTAAAGGATTTAAGGCATCACCTTGTAAAAATGTAATGTCTACATCATGATACTGAGCATTGTCTTTTGCAACCGATAAAGCTGCATCATATAAATCTGTAGCTAAAATGTCCAAGTATTGATTCATTTTTTTAAGTAAAATAGGTATGTTGCCACTACCTGTGCCTATATCTACAACTTTATCTCCAGACTTCACCAAATTATAAAAATGCAGTAATACTTCTTCTGTTTCAGGTCTCGGAATTAAACAGTGTTCATTCACTTTAAATATTTCACCATAAAAAGATTGTGTGCCTACAATATATTGAATAGGTTCACCTTGTAACATCCTTGCTTCCGCATTATCAAACAACACGTTGTGTGCTTCTGTCATAATTTCGTCAGCATGCAACAAATAATCTGTTTTTTGCCATTGAAATAAATCAAGCATCAACCATTCAGCTCTTGTTACTTCAATACCTATTGCTTCACATTTGCTTTGTGCAATCTTCAATCTTTCTCTATAATTCACCGTCATTCAGTTCTTTCAATTTATCTGTTTGTTCAGCTAAAGTTAGTGCATCAATAATCTCATCTAACTTACCTTCCATAACTTGCTCTAATTTCTGCAATGTCAATCCAATACGATGATCCGTTACACGACTTTGTGGGTAATTGTATGTTCTAATTCTCTCTGAGCGATCACCTGAACCGACAGCTGATTTACGCTGTGCTGCATACTTTTGTTGTTCTTCTTGTAATTTCATATCAAACAAACGTGCCTTTAACACTTTCATTGCTTTTTCACGGTTTTGAATTTGAGATTTTTCTGATGAAGTAGCAATAACACCCGTTGGCAAGTGTGTGATTCGAACGGCTGAATCTGTAGTATTTACGTGTTGCCCACCTGCCCCACTAGAACGATAGGTATCTATTTTAATATCTTCATTACGAATTTCTATCTCAACATCTTCAACTTCTGGTAATACGGCAACTGTAGCTGTAGACGTGTGAATACGTCCACCTGACTCTGTTGCTGGTACACGTTGTACACGATGTGCGCCATTTTCGTATTTCAATTTACTATAAGCGCCTGTGCCTGAAACAGAGAAACTAATCTCTTTGTATCCGCCATGGTCACTTTCAGTAGCTTCTACTATATCTGTCTTATAACTATGCGCTTCAGCGTATCTAGAATACATTCTAAATAAATCTCCAGCAAATATTGCAGCCTCATCTCCACCAGCAGCTGCACGAATTTCAACAATTACATCTTTTTCATCATTTGGATCTTTTGGAATTAACAAGAATTTTAATTCTTCTTCTAATTCTGGAATTTTTTGGCTCAATTCTTGCTTTTCATCTTTGAGCATTTCAACTTCTTCTTCATCTTTTGTTTCCTGTAACATTTCATCTATTTCAGTTACATCTTCTTTAACTTGTTTATATTCGCGATACACTTCAACTGTTTTTTGCAAATCAGCCTGTTCTTTTGAATATTTTCGTAAATTATCTGGGTTATTTACGACTTCAGGATCACTTAACATTTCGTTTAATTGTTCGTATCTTTCTTCTACAATGTCTAATTGATCAAACACTACATTTCCTCCTTCTCATGATTACTTGGTGCAACGATATGATGTGCCCTACATCTAGGTTCATAGCTTTCGTTTGCGCCGACGAGAATCACAGGGTCATCTATTTTTGCTGGATTGCCATCAATTAACCGTTGTGTACGGCTTGATGACGAGCCACATACTGCACAAACAGCTTGTAGTTTAGTCACTTCTTCACTTACTGCTAATAAATGAGGTATCGGTTCAAATGGTTCACCTCTGAAATCCATATCTAAACCTGCAGTAATCACTCTATGTCCCTTTTCAGCTAATTCTTCTACAATATGAACAATGTTGTTTTCAAAAAATTGAACTTCATCGATTGCTATAATATCAAAATTTGATAAATCGTGTTTATAAATCTCAGCTGCTGTTGAGATATTAATTGCCTCAATTGCATTGCCATTATGCGAAACAATTTTATCTTTATGATAGCGGTCATCTATTGCTGGTTTAAATACAACCACCTTTTGTTTAGCATATAGTCCACGTCTTAAGCGACGAATTAATTCTTCAGATTTACCACTAAACATGCTTCCAGTTATACATTCTATCCAGCCGGAATGATAAGTTTCATTCATTATGCGTTCCACCCTTTTTCAAAACATAATCGGTTTATTATATCATATTTTCCATCTTAAAATATCAATTTCTCTTAAGTTATTTGTAATTTAATATGTAATTAATGTACTAAAACATCGGCACTCTTTTGGTTTTACCTTTCCATCATCCATGTTAAATAAAAAAGCATTCTCATAAAATGAGAATGCCTTATTACAACAATTATTCGTTGCTTGATTTGAATCCGAATTTCTTGTTGAAACGTTCCACACGACCATCCGCAGCAGCGAATTTTTGACGTCCTGTGTAAAACGGATGTGAATCAGAAGAAATATCTAAACGAATAACTGGGTATTCATTTCCATCTTCCCATTCCATCGTTTCTGATGAAGATTTTGTTGAACCACTTAAGAATTTAAAATCTGTAGTTGTATCTAAAAAGATAACTTTGTGGTATTCAGGATGAATATTTTGTTTCATTTTTTTCAGCTCCTTTGCCCTGAACCATCTGGAACAGAGTTGTTTGTGAGTTTTTTTACCCAATACTTGATAATTATAATTGTTATAAAACTAAAACGCAACCCTAAATCACATTTTTAAATGATAAGCCGCTTTAAATAATTGGCTTTCCAGTTTTAGTACTCTCCTTGGCAGCTTCCTGTAATTGTTCAAAGAATTCTTGATTCGTTTTTGTTCGTTTTAATTTTCTTACAAATCTTTCTGTAAAATCAAGTGAATCTGTAAACATGTTACGCAGTTGCCAAAGTGATTCTAAATCTTTTGGTGATATTAGCAATTCCTCTTTACGTGTAGAACTTCGACCAATATCAATAGCTGGAAATACACGACGTTCAGCTAGTTTACGATCAAGATGTAATTCCATGTTTCCTGTTCCTTTAAATTCTTCATATATCATATCATCCATACGAGAACCAGTATCCACTAACGCAGTAGCTAATATCGTCATACTACCACCAGCTTCAATATTTCTTGCTGCACCAAAGAACGCCTTAGGTTTGTGTAATGATGCTGGATCTAAACCACCTGAAAGTGTACGTCCACTTGGCGGGATAACCAAGTTATATGCACGTGCAAGTCTTGTAATGGAATCCATTAAAATAATGACATCTTTACCTATTTCTACTAAACGCTTTGCACGTTCTAATAGTAATTCTGCTACTTTGACATGATGCTGTGGAGGTTCATCAAATGTTGAGTGAACAACTTCTGCCGATTCAACAGAACGCTCTATATCAGTAACCTCTTCTGGTCTTTCACCCACAAGTAGCACAAATAATTCTGCATCAGGTTTATTGATTGCGATGGCATTTGCAATTTCTTTCAATAATGATGTTTTCCCAGCTTTAGGCGGGGCAACAATCAAACCACGTTGTCCTAAACCGATTGGAGTAATTAAATCCATAATACGCGTAGAATAGTTTTCTTTTGTTGTTTCTAACTTGATGCGTTCTTCTGGGTATAATGGTGTTAATGCTTGGAAATGTGGTCTTTTCTTAACTTCTTCTGCATTCTCATCATTGACAAAATCTACTTGTAGCAAACCATAATACTTTTCATTATCCTTTGGTTTTCTTACTTTACCAGTTACTTTATCGCCTCGTTTAATTTCAAAACGACGTATTTGACTAGCAGATATATAAATATCTTTTTCACCTTTTGAATAATTGACAGTTCTTAAGAAGCCGTAACCATCTTGTTGGATATCATCTAAGATACCTTCCATATAATAGTTTCCATCTTTTTCCATTTGCGCTTCCATAATTGCAAGAACTAACTCTTTTTTATTTAATTTACTATAATTTGTTAATTTCAGTGATTTTGCTTTTTGAGTGAGATCTTTAGTAGTGTAATTTTTATATAACTCGTGGAACGATTCGTACTGAGGTGATGTTCGTACTTTTTCAGGCATTATCTTGCACCCATTTCATAAATAAGTTTTAAATAACATAATGAACTACGCTATTTACCTTTATAACTATAGCAAATATTTTATTTAATTACAAAATGTATTTCAATAATTGAAATTTATAAATACTGCTTTAAAGCTAATTAGTTAATAAAACAGTATGTTAAATTGTAAAACTTTACTTTATATTTCAAATTTTCTAAATATAATAAGCCCCAAGATATAAATATCTTTAGCTCAAGCGTAATTATCAATTGCTATTGAAACAATACAGAAGTTGTTATTTACATATTGCGATGTACTTATATTAGGAATTAAAATTTCAGTTTCAACGAATAATATAAGTTAAGTCTTAGTTTATAGCGATTTAAAAACGTGCTGACGCCCGGGGAAATGATATGAATGAGAGACTACAAACTCGAATCATATCCCCAGGCAAGCATGCACGATCGAAATCGCAAGATTAAAAAAGTGACTAATCCATCATTTATACTCATGTTCAGTTGAATTATTTGGTGAATTTAAAAATTCAACTTTCCATTAATTGTATATGATAAATCATGTTTTCTATTGTTATAAAATAGTTACTTCTTTAAATAATACGGAGATGTTTTTGTATGATGACACATCACTTATAGCGATTTGGAAACGTGCTGACGCCCAGGGAAATGATATGAATGAGAGACTACAGGATCGAATCATATCCCCAGGCAAGCATGCACGATCGAAATCGCAAGATTAAAAAAGTGACTAATCCATAGACCTATGGATTAGTCACTTTTAAGCGTGAGATTTTTGTCTCAGTTTGTTTTGTTACAACATCTCGCTTAGTTTTTATAATAGATTATGAATTATAATATCCTGCAATAGATTTAACTTCTAAGAATTCTTCTATACCATAATCTCCCCATTCGCGTCCTAAACCTGATTGTTTGTAACCACCGAATGGTAAATCTGGTTTACGTCCAGCTTCATTAATTTCAACTGTTCCAGCCTCAATTGAACGTGCTACTTTGTGAAGTTTTTCTTTATCTTGTCCATATACATAACCAGCTAAGCCATATTTCGTATCATTTGCAATTTCAATAGCTTCGTCTAAATCATTATACGTAATTACAGACATTACAGGACCGAAAATTTCTTCTTGTGCAATTGTCATATCATTTTCAACATTATTAAAAATAGTTGGTCTTGCAAAATAACCTTTTTCTAAGTTTTCAGGTTTTCCAGGACCACCATATAATAATTCGGCACCTTCTTCTACACCTTTATCAATATATGATTGAACCTGATCAAATTGTTTTTTGCTAATAATTGGTCCTACTTGTGTACCTTCTTCACGAGGATCACCAACTTTAACTTGGCTAAATTTTTCTTTAACAGCTGTTAAGAATTCTTCTTTTATACTTGCTGGTACTAATGTTCTTGTTCCTGCAGTACAAACTTGGCCTGTGTTATTAACGACTTTGCCAGTAGCTGCACTTGCAGCGCCATCGATATCAGCATCATCTAAAATTATATATGGAGATTTACCCCCTAATTCTAATGATACTTTTTTGAAATCTTCAGCTGCTTTTTTCATAATACTCGCACCAGTTGGACCAGATCCAGTAAAGGACATCATTCTCACTTTTGGATGTTCGCTAAGCGGATTTCCCACACCTTGGCCGTCGCCATTTACTAAGTTAAACACGCCTTTAGGTACGCCAACTTTATCAAATATTTCTGCTAAAATAATTGCTGCAAATGGTGTTTCTTCTGATGGTTTTAACACAACCGGACTTCCTGCTGCAAAGGCTGCAGCTAATTTTAATGAAGTTTGGTTAGTTGGGAAATTCCATGGTGTAATTAATCCTGCAACACCAATCGCTTCTTTGACGACTAAATCGTCACCGCGTCTTTCTTCAAATTCAAAATTATCTAATGCGTCTCGTGCTGCTTCAAAATGATCTAATCCCATTTGGTAATGGACATTTTCAGATACTTTTAAAGGAGCTCCTAATTCGTCGGTTATTGCGTCAACGATATCATCTTTTCTATTTTTATATTCTTGAACGATTTTATCTAAGAGTTCTTTTCTTTCTTCTACAGAACTGTGTCTAAATTCTAAATATACATTATCTGCCGCTTCTACCGCTTTATCAACATCTTCTTTATTACCTTTAGCAATTTTACCTGCTACTTCTTCTGTTGCTGGGTTGATAACATCAAGTGTTTCTCCGCTTGAACTTTCTACCCATTGTCCGTTGATATATTGTTTAGTGAAGTTTCTCATCTATTATTCACTCCTTAATTTGTATTCATATTTTTATTCTAACCTAGATTTTTAATTTTAAAACATATCTGCTCATATCAAATCTTTTCAAACGTTGTTATTACAGGCTTTCACGCATGATAATTGCACATTGTTGTAAGAGCATTAACTATCTATACGACGACATGAAATAACAGTGATAGCCTAAAAATTATAATTATTAAGCATAATACGATATGTCAATCACCTAAGTCATTTTAAATTATTGCAAAAAGATGGCTCAACAATAAATAAAAAAGCTATAAAGAAATCTTTAAACAAAGATTTCTTTATAGCTAACCTAAGTATGTTAAAAATAACCTCGAAATAACATTTATCTGTAAATAAATATTACGTAGAATATCAAATTAAAAAGCTAAAATCTTTAGCTTTCTAACTCAATATATTCTTGGGCCCATTTTTCCATAGGAACCAATGCCGTTGCCAAGGCATCACCTTTATCTGTAAGTTGGTATAAAATGTTCATAGGACTAGTAGAAATAATCTTTTTCTCTACAAGCCCCCATTCATTTAGGTCTGTTAATTTTATGCTAAGCGCACGAGGCGTAATTGTTTTCAAATCATGCTTCATATCAGAAAAATGAGCAGATTTTTCTGTGCATCTAGACAAGTAATTAATGATAAGACCGTTCCAACTTCTGCCTACTATTTTAAAGGTCTCTTCTAGATAAGGGCAAACCTCCATGGTCATCACCTCATATCAATTATATTTCCCACTGCATAAACTATAATTATGTTTTATTCATTCAGTATAATTATTATACCACATGTTTTATATTTTTTCAGTCCAAATGTCTGCACCAAGTGATTTTAGTGTTTTAACAATGTTAGTATAACCACGATAAATATGCTTTACATTGTAAATTGTAGTAACACCTTCAGCCAATAAACCAGCTACAATAAGACAAGCACCTGCACGTAAGTCACTCGCGTATACTTCTGCACCAGTTAATTTTGATGGTTTGATAGTAGCAGTACCATTATCTGAAGTAATATGAGCACCCATTTTTTTAAGTTCTTCTACGTGCTTGAATCTAGCAGGATAAATTGTTTCAGTCACAAAAGATACGCCATCAGCCATAAATAATAACGGCGTGATAGGTTGTTGTAAATCTGTGGCGAAACCAGGATATACTAATGTTTTGATATCTACACTAGCATATGGTGCACTCCTCTTAATTGTTGCACTATCATCGCTGACATTAATGTCTACACCAAGCTCTTTCAACTTAACAGTTAATGGCTCAACATGAGTAGGAATAATATTATTAATTACAATATCTTCACCACAAGCTGCTGCAATACACATATAAGTTCCTGCTTCGATTCTATCTGGAATCACCTGATGATGTGATCCATGAAGATGCTCAACACCTTTTATTTTAATAGTACTCGTACCAGCACCTTTAATATTAGCACCTAAACTTGTTAAAAAGTTTGCTACATCAACAACTTCAGGTTCTTTCGCTGCGTTTTCAATTACAGTTTGCCCTTCAGCTCGAACTGCTGCCAACATAATGTTAATTGTAGCACCCACACTAACAATATCTAAAAATATGTTAGCTCCTATTAAACGATCAGCTTCAATTTTCATAGATGTTTCACTGGATTCATCAATATGCGCACCTAATGCTTTAAAACCTTTGATATGTTGATCAATTGGTCGTGGACCTAATGGACAACCGCCTGGTAAACCAATCACGCATTTTTTAAATCTACCTAACATTGCTCCCATCATATAGTATGATGCACGTAATGATTCTACTTTGTTATTAGGTAACGGCGCATTTTCAATTTCATTTGGATCAACTTCAAGGGTCATACCTTCTAAGTTTGCCTTAATGTTCAAATCACCTAATAAACTCACAAGCGTTTCAACATCTGAGATTTGTGGCAACCCTTCTATTGTAACTTTATCTTCCGCTAATATTGTCGCTGGAATAATTGCTACAGCACTATTTTTTGCACCATGATTATTAACTTCACCTTTTAGTGTTTGACCGCCTCTAATTTTTATTACTTCTTGAGCCATTCGCTTGATCTCCTTTGCCTTTCAATCAGTATTTCAATTTAATTACATTATTTGCATTATAAAGTAAAAAAATACAGTTTGCAAAACACACCAATGAAACAAAACCTTTTTAATTTAAATTTATGTATTGCTTCACTTTTATGTATACTATAATGATATATTCATTCCCGATTTAATAGGATTCAAATCCTACTTGTCTTATTTCTGTTTAAAAATTATATTAATTTTTTCAATTTACTTAATTTTAATGCTCATAGATTATAACATAAAAAAATAAGACTGCGACATTAAAAATTGTCGCAGCCTTCTCAGTTTAATCATCAAGATTGTTATATAATACTAACCTTTTTATTATAAGCCGATTATTTAGCTCTATTTGATGTACCAAACTCTTTAATTTTACCAATTACTGTTGTTTTAATTGCTTCACGTGCTGGTCCTAAATATTTACGAGGATCATACATTTCTTGATCATTGTCTAAAGCTTCACGTACTGCTTTAGCAGAAGCAATTTGGTTTTCTGTATTAACATTGATTTTTGCAGTTCCAAACGGAATCGCTTTTTGAATGTCTTTAGTTGGGATACCAGTTCCACCATGTAATACTAATGGTAAACCTGTTGAAGCACCAATCTCTTCCATTTCTTTAAATCCTAATTTTGGTTCACCTTTATACGGTCCATGAACTGAACCTAATGCTGGTGCTAATGTATCTATACCTGTTTTTTCAACAAGCTCTTGACACTCTTTAGGATCTGCATAAATAACACCTTCAGCAACAACATCGTCTTCTTGTCCACCAACTGTACCTAATTCTGCTTCTACTGATACACCATGTTCGTGAGCGTATTCAACTACTTTTGATGTAATTGCTATGTTATCTTCAAATGATTCATGAGAAGCATCAATCATAACTGAAGTGAATCCAGCATCAATAGCTTCTTTACATTTATCAAAACTTGAACCATGATCTAAGTGGATTGCAACTGGAATCGTAATTTCTTTATCGTGCATTAATCCTTCTACCATTTTAACTACTGTATAGAATCCACCCATATAACGTGCTGCACCTTCAGAAACTCCTAAAATAACTGGAGCATTTTCTTCTTGTGAAGCTTCTAATATCGCTTGTGTAAATTCTAAGTTATTTAAGTTGTATTGACCAACCGCATAACCATTTTCTTTTGCATCGATTAACATTTCTTTCATTGAAACTAAAGGCATGAAAGTTCCTCCTTAGTGCATTAAGCACATATTTTTACAATTTAATTATATCAAAATCCCAAACAATTTGCATTCTTCTATTCAATTGTAAGCGTTTTTAATTTATTTTTTCAATTTATTACTTTTAAATCAGTCTTTAATTTTCATGTTTTTATATAAAATTGCAATATTTACTACCATTATTTACAATAAGTTGAGTGAATAGAACGGAGGTACATATATGTCTAAAATTTTGAACACACAATTAAATGGTGTTTTTAATCGAATAGAAGCACAAGCTTTAGATATTCAAATGGCAGCTCAATGCTTAATTCAAGCAATTGGCGGTGAAGGTAATGTATTTGTTAAAGGTTATGGAGATTTGAATTTTTTTGAAAGTTATATATTAAACAGTAATGAAAAATTAGAGTCTAGTATAGCGCTACGCTCACTCAATACATTTGAAGATATTGATACAACAGATAGAGTGTTTCTATTTTCCCCTTATTATACTGAGGATGTAGAAAAAGACGTTAACGCATTAATTGCAAACGATGTAGATTTTGTCTTAATTTGTAATAAGCCAAAGACAGAAAACTTTCAGGATCATTTATTTCATTTTATTAATTTAAGTACGCCTAGACCTATTGTCTATACGGAAGATTACGATAAAATTGTTATACCACATCCTATTGCATTTAATTATATTTATTATGATATATATACACAAATGGTTGAAATGGTTAGAGATTTAAATCTTTAGCATTTCATCAAATTTAATAGACAATCTGATTTAAAAAAGGGCTGAAACGTATGTTATCGTTTCAGCCTTTTTACAACTATATTTACTTAATCTGTTGGTGTTTCAATGATGCTTCTATAAACGCTTTGAATATAGGTTGCGGTCTATTAGGTCTAGATAGGAATTCTGGATGGAATTGACATGCGACAAAGAAATCATTTTCCGGAATTTCTACCATTTCGATTAATCTACCATCTGGACTAGTTCCAGAGAATATCATGCCTTTTTCTTCTAATTGATCTCTATATTCATTATTGAACTCATAACGGTGACGATGTCTTTCTTCTATATCAACTTCACCATAAATTTTATGCGCTAAAGTTCCTTCTTTTATATGGCATGGATATAGACCTAATCTTAACGTACCACCTAAATCTTCAATATCTTTTTGTTCAGGCAATAGGTCAATAATCGGATGTGGTGTTGAAGGATCTAGTTCTGCAGAGTGTGCATTTTCAAAGCCAAGTACATTTCTAGCAAACTCTACTGTAGCAAGTTGCATACCTAAGCAAATACCGAAATATGGTACATTATTTTCTCTCGCGTATTTGATAGCAGAAATTTTTCCTTCACTTGCTCTGAATCCAAATCCACCAGGAACTAAAATGCCATCAACATCATTAAGTATATCATGTACATTTTCATCAGTTACTTCACTAGAATCTATCCATTTAACTTCAATATCTTTTTTAAATGGATAACCTGCATGTTTTAATGATTCAACAACCGATAAATATGCATCTTGAAGACTGACATATTTACCAACTAAACCAATAGTTATTTTGCCATCTAAACTATTGACTGTATCCAATAAATATTGCCATTCATCTAATTGAGTATCGTATTTAGCGTTAAGTTCTAAGCGTCTAATTACGATATCATCCATGTCCTGTTTACTTAATTGTAAAGGGATTTCATAGAGTGAATCTGCATCACGACATTCAATTACACTTTCTTTGTTAATATCACAGAATAAAGCAATTTTATCTTTTAAATCTTGCGTTAGTTCATATTCTGTACGTACTACGATTAAGTCAGGTTGAATACCTAAACCACGTAGTTCTTTAACACTGTGTTGCGTTGGTTTTGTTTTCATTTCACCGGCAGCTTTTATAAATGGTAAAAGTGTACAATGTACGTACATGACATTTTCACGACCTAAATCACTACGAATTTGTCTAATCGCTTCAATAAATGGTAATGATTCAATATCACCAGTAGTACCACCAATTTCAGTAATAACTACATCAGCATTTGTACTTTCTCCTGCTAATAGTAAACGTTCTTTAATTTCATTTGTAATATGAGGGATTACTTGGACCGTACCACCAAGATAATCACCACGACGTTCTTTTTTCAAAACATGTGAATAGACTTTACCAGCTGTAACATTTGAATATTTATTTAAATTAATATCAATAAATCTTTCATAATGTCCTAAGTCTAAATCTGTTTCCGCACCATCATCAGTAACAAATACTTCACCATGTTGGTATGGACTCATTGTACCTGGATCAACATTTAAATATGGATCAAATTTTTGTATTGTAACTTTTAACCCTCTATCTTTTAATAAACGTCCTAAAGATGCTGCTGTGATACCTTTACCTAATGAAGATACAACTCCACCAGTTACAAAAATAAACTTTGTCATTTTCTGCCTCCTATTATTAAAACAGTCATTCTCACAATACCAACAAAAATTTATGGCATGTTTCATTAATCATTGAAATGGTTATAATTTATCTAAACGTCAAAGCTTTATAATTATTAAATATCATTATATTCACTATAAATAACGTCATAAATTAAAATTTTATAAAATTTGTATAGTAATTCAAATAAAAAAATCGCTCCCTCTCACAGCATTTGCAAGGGGGAGCGTATAATATTTATACACGTCGTCCTAATTAAAGGAGCCCGAATAAAATTTTATCATTTTCGCAGAAAAAGTCAAATGAATATTGATAGATTATTGATTAATTTTCTTTATCTTCGTCCTCTTCATCATATTCTTCTTCGTCTTCTTCTAAATCTTCATCTTCGTCATCATCTTCATCAATAACGATTTCATTTTCAGGAATTTCTTCGTCCACTTCTTCTTCATCAGGTTCTTCGATTGTCTCTTGGTCATCAGTAACTGCTGGGATGTCATCATCGTCGTCAGCTTCATCTTCACCAAGTAATTTTAATGTCTTATCTTCTTCATCGTCGTCGTCTAAAATGTCGAATTTTTGGATAGTTGGTGCTATTTTTTCTTCAATATCAGCTACTGAATACCAATCACGTAAACCCCATATATTTTCTCCAACATTTAGGAAACGACCATCTGTATTTAAGTCTGTATAGAATTGAACAATTCTATTCTCAATTTCGTGGTCTTCGTAATGACCTAATGCTTTAAATTCATCAATAATATCATATAAGTTCATTGTATCGCCTTTTTCAAGTAATAATGTATAGGCCATATCAATAAATGATTTCTCGTCAACCATTTCTTTAGTGTAATCTTGAATTCTCATTATTTATTCTTCCTTTCAGAGGCATTTATGCATTTATCCAAATCAGTACTATTCATCTTAAGTAATAATAACAAAAGTAAATTATAAATGACAATCCCTGATTTCGCAAACACTATTAATAATTTATATATTTTTCAAATACAGAAAAATCTTCAGCTGTTTCAATTTCAACAAAATTACTATTTATACATAATGGTTTTAATTCATTATTTTCTCCATAAAGTGTAATCGTTATAAGTTTGATACCTTCAAAATGCTTTCGAATATATGTAGGTAATTGTCTTAACGCACTTTCTGCTATACCATTATGTCTCTCTGATTTATCAACTTCAATTGAATTGATATTCATACGTTGCCCATGTTGCTCAATTGCTATAAAACCTACTTTATCATCATCTTTCATCATATCAATGATATAAACGTCATAAGACGACGTATCTCCATTTGCTGTTAATTTTAAAGAAGACACATGTTTAGAATCTAAATCTAAATAATAGAGACGTTCTTTACCGATAGGCCCTTCTTCTTTCGTAGCAGCATGCATAAAACCTGCACGTTCATATACATTCCATGCACCTTTATTTTCTGCATCTACGACTAAGTATAAATGATTAAAATTTGGAAATAGCTTTTGGACATATTGTGGCAAATACATCATCATTTTTGTACCATATCCAAATCCTTGAAAGTCTTCATTTACAGATAAAGAACGAACATATATAACCTGTTTAGGTGTATCGTAACCTTCATGTTGATAATATTGATGTAATACAAAGAAACCGACTACTTCACCTTCATCATTTAAGGCGATGTTAGCCACTCTGTCTTCGTCCTTTAGCGCATCATCAAGCACGTCTTTGGGCAAAGATGAATATATCTGTTGACGCTCGCTCAATTTAAAATGATATAAAGCTGATTTATATTTTTCTTCAAAAACTTGAATTGTAATATTTTCAAATGATTCTTTAATAAACATATTTTATCCCCTATTGTGATTAGCTTTTATTAGTTATTAATACCACTTTTACATTAATATAATCGAAATTTGAACATTTTATCTTATTAGTCTAAGAAACAATTCATGAGCCAATTGACTTCAAACTGATCTTTCACTTGTCCATGCATCGCATTAAAAAATGTTTTAGACAGAGGCATATGAGGGTCTCCTGCTTCACTTAATTTATCATACACTTGTTTTTGAGTAGCCAAATCATCGAAAGTTAAAATAATGTTCGTATTGTCATTGCTCCATTCACGACCATATGTACTGGAAATATGTAATACAACTGTTTCATTAACATGAAGCTCCGCATGTAAGGTTTTCCCGTTTGTTTCATTTAATATTTTTTCGTTACCACCAAACGCATTTTTATAAAATGTAAGAGCCTGTTCTACATCATCTACTTTAATAAACGGGCTTAAATTCATTAAAACCATCCCTTTCAAATTTTCTATAGTTGATTATCCCTCATTTTATTATAATATAAGTTATAATGTAAATTTTTTTAGGAGGTACACAGATGAAAATAGGCATTGATGCCGGCGGAACACTTATAAAAATTGTTCAGGAGGATAATGGCAATCGACAATATACAACAAAATTAACTACTGAAATTAATGAAGTCATTGATTGGTTAGGACAACAATCATGTGAAAGTATTAGCTTAACAGGTGGTCAAGCTGGAACAATTCAAAATAAGTTAAAATGTGAATCACGTATCTTTGTAGAGTTTGATGCTGCTGCAAAAGGTTTAGAACTCTTGTTAGAAGAACAAGGTCATCATTTAGATAATTACATTTTTACTAATGTTGGTACCGGAACATCACTGCATTATTCAAATGGCGAAAAGCAACAACGTGTTGGCGGTGTTGGAGCAGGTGGTGGTATGATACAAGGCCTTGGTTATTTATTAACTGGATTAAAAGACTACAAACAATTAACAGATACTGCCCAAAAAGGTGAGCGAGAATTTATTGATTTGAAAGTAAAACATATCTATAAAGATAGTGAACCTCCGATTTCAGGTGATTTAACTGCTGCTAATTTTGGGCATGTACTGCATAATTTAGACAAAGATTTTTCAGATTCTGACAAATTAGCTTCATTGATTGGTGTCGTGGGGGAAGTCATTACTACGATGGCTATCACAGTAGCGAGAGAATATGGTACTGAAAACGTAGCTTATATTGGTTCTTCTTTCCATAATAATCATTTACTGAAAGAAGTTGTTAAAGATTATACGATATTGCGTGGTTTCAAACCATTTTATATAGAACACGGTGCCTTTTCCGGCGCATTAGGTGCAATACATCTACAATAAAAATTACCATGACATAAGTATAAAGAATTGAAGTTTCTATACTTATGTCATGGTAAAAAATGAAAACAGTTATTTCATTTGATAGTGACTATTTCTTCAAAATAACTACTTCCATTAGTTCATATATTCATTTACATTAAAACGGTAATTGATCTAATACTTTTTGAGCTGAGACTACAGTGCCTACAACACCTGATTTCAAATCGATTGCTACTGCTTTATCATCATCTCTTAAAATATCTAACCATTCTGCGAAGACTTCACCTTCTATTTCAATGATATCGCATTCTTCAAAGTCTTCATTTCTTACTTTTTCTGCTCTATTTCTAATACTCCACACCGGCATAATATGTGGTTTTTGATGTTCTTCATCACTAATCATGATAAATTGTTTTTCATTTTTATTTGTTAAACCGAACACAGCGTCTTCTTTCGCCACATCTATTATAAATTCTTTGAGACGAATTTCATCTAAATCTGACATTAATTCATTTGTAAAATCAATAATATTAACTAAATCACCATCTGTCTGAGATGACGCATTCATCAACACTTCTTCACCTTGTTCAAACATATCATCCATTTCATAAGTTACAAAACGATCAATATCGATTTTTTTAAGCTTATCATAATCGGTGTCATGTTTATTTAAGAAAGTTTCAGCTGTTTCTTTTTGTGTCCAAACACAAATGACGTCCTTTCCTAAAATTTCATGTCTAATTAATTGTTTTGACTTTGTTGCTATATAAAAATATTCATTTACTAGAATATCTTGAAAAAATGAACTTGCTTTATAAGACATAATTACACCTTCAATTCATTAAAATATTTAACTATATTTAAAATATAAATGAGTATATTACTATAGTCAATTAACGTCATACAATAAATATTAAAATTTTAATATATCTATACAATAAACTTAAGTTATCAAATCTTAATTAAATGAAATTTTCACTATATTTCTGATTATATTTTTAATTCTTCTAAAAATTGCTGTTCTAACTTTTCTATATGTTCTTGTGATTGTCCATGCCAAATACATGCAAATCTCGAAGGCACGTTTTCATTTTTATACCAATCGCCATCATAATATGATAGTGGAAATAAGCAACCCATGTTTACATATTTTATAATTGTCTGAAAGAAATGCTCATTATCGTTAGGTGCAATATAACTATAAAACTTTTGATATCCAGATTGCATTAATGGATCTAATAAAAGCATACTTGTCGATCCATTTTGTCTAAAATTCAAATCAATCGCAAATATATCACCATGTTTATCTAATAGTAAATCAAAACCTGCGATTCCAAAATAACCTTTGGCCACGCCTATTTCCATAATTTCTTTGCCAGCTTGGATGACTGATTCAGGTACATCTTGTACATTTTGATTGCCACTATAATGGCCATATTTGTCTGTAATTTGCTCTGATGTTCCAATATAGTGAATTTCCCCGTCCTTTTTACATGCAAATTGCACACAATAATTAGCAATTTCTTGAATTTTTTGTTCAATAATAATTGTGTCAGTTTCTGCTCTTGCTTGTTCAATACGGGATTTTGCTTTAATTAAATCAGCTTCGTCATAACAAATCATCACACCGTAACCACCTGCAGTTGGTAAATCATCACCTGGCTTCAAGACAAAAGGGAATTCCCAATCTGCAATCGCATCTTCGAAATCTTCTATTTTTACCACTTCACGTGCAGGTAAATATTTTTGATTAGTCCATTCTGGAATACGTGCTTTATTATTTAAAGCAACAAAGATATCTTTATCCATAGCGTAATATTCTTTTTCTAAAATAGACTCACTATGAATATATTGAAAATAAATACGTTTATTATCTTGTTTAGCGAGTTTCCTTATTATTTGTTCGTAAGAAGCTTGGTTGTCAAAAGTATAAATATTTGTGGGCATTGGCTTGCCAATCATTTCCAATAATATTTCTAATTTCTTTGTAGCGCTTGCTTTATGAACAATAACAGGCATTTGATCAGCAATAATCAATTCTCTACCAGTCAAGAAATTAGATTGATGTTCTTCCGGTTCTAACCATGGATTTGATATATAAGATGGTCTAGAACTATATACGACATCATCATTGTATAAATCACTAAGTGTTAATTTAGGGCGTTGAGTACTTAGTTTTTTCATTTTTTGTTCCCCTTTATATAGTGGTGCTGTTCAATTATTTCATTTAATTCTGCTTGATTTTCTATTAATTCCAATCCCATTAATGCAAGGACTTTAGCACCTCTTATTAAAGCTTGATCTCCATGAGCACTCCCTGCTGCTTCACGAAAACGATGCGTGTGCCCCACTAAATTCCTAGAACCTATTTTAATATGGGGATGAATCGTTGGCACAACGTGACTTACATTACCCGTATCTGTCGAACCAAAACCAAAATCATCATCTATGACCGCTTCTCCCATTTTCGCCGCGTATTTTGCAAATAAATCATCTAATTTAGGCGTCTTAATAAATTCATTGACACCATTTTGTATAGGGCCAAATTCAAAGTCGCAACCTGTTTGAATTGCAGCACCTTTTGCAATTTGCCCTACTCTATCAGTTAATATATCTAATTCTTTACGTGATGTTGCACGTGTATAAAAACGCGCATGAGTATAGTCTGGAATAATATTAGCAGCTTTTCCGCCATCTAATATAACACCATGAACCTTTTGACTTTTTTTGATATGTTGTCTTAACTGAGCTACACCATTAAAATACGCAATCATTGCATCTAAAGCATTTCTTGCTTCTTCAGCATTTTCAGAAGCATGCGTACTTTTACCATAAAATTTAATATCTAAAACATCTACCGCTAATGTATTAATAGTTTTATAAGTTTCATTACCTGGATGAACCATTAAAGCAACATCCATTTCATCTACAATACCTTCTTTAACGTAAGCAGCTTTTGCGCTACCATTGACACCGCCCTCTTCGGCTGGACAACCAAGTATTACTACTTTTCCGCCTGTTTGTTCAATCACTTGCTTCAAAGCTATACCAGCAAATGTACTTGCCGTACCTATAATATTATGACCACAGGCATGTCCTAGACCTGGTAAAGCATCATATTCTGTTAAAAATCCAATGGTTGGACCATCGATGTCTGAATCATAACGCGCAATGAAACCCGTAGCATAACCAGCAATGTTGGTTTCAACTTCAAAATCATGCTTTTCCAAATCTTCAATTAACGTTCTTGAAGCAAATATTTCTTCATTGCCTAATTCAGGTCTTTGATGGATGAGGTGGCTCATCTCTATGTATGATAATTTTTCATTTTCTATATAATCTAATATGTTTTGTTCATGTGTCATTTTCAATACAACTCCCTTGTACTACAACATTTTACAGGTATTATTATTAAACTTATAAAAATGCATGTTCAATACTAAACGTGCAAAATACATTTTGATTATTACTTATTCTATCCGTTTTGATTAATTCTGTCATTATTTTTCTGAAATTTTAAAAAATGATAATTTCTTCTGTTTTCTAAAATTTATAGAAATTGTAAATACCACTACGTCTTGTTACAATTATGATAATTATTATTTTAGGAGGACATCGTATGCCAAAAATGAACGTTGAAAGTTTTAATTTAGATCATACCAAAGTAGTAGCACCATTTGTTCGACTTGCAGGTAAAATGGAAGGTGCTAATGGGGATGTTATCCATAAATATGACATTCGTTTCAAACAGCCCAATAAAGAACATATGGAAATGCCTGGTTTACATTCATTAGAACACTTAATGGCTGAAAATATTAGAAATCATTCAGATAAAGTGGTTGATATCAGTCCAATGGGTTGTCAAACTGGATTTTATGTATCTTTTATAAATCACAGTGATTATGACGATGTGTTAAATATCATTGAAAAAACACTTCAAGATGTATTATCTGCTACAGAAGTTCCTGCGTGTAATGAGGTACAATGTGGTTGGGCTGCTAGCCATTCATTAGAAGGTGCAAAAGAAATTGCACAGACATTTTTAGATAAAAGAGATCAATGGCATGATATTTATGGTGAGGATAAATAATATCTAATTACCATTATAAAGTAAGATATCAAAAATCGAATTTATTAAAAAAGGTTAAGATAAAAGGCTGAGACAATTAATTTGTCTCAGCCTTTTTAATGTTTTCAACTTTAAACATATATGCTCGTCAGAAATCTATTGTGGTAAGGAATGAAGATGCGATCTCCCACTTATATTATTCCACCGATGATTCATATGTTCCAACATCGATATAATTATTGTAATTTATAAAAAATGATATTTTCGTATAATTCTAGCACTTTCAAGTTTTTATCGTAACCATGATATATAAAACAGCGTAAACGACAATTTCTAATTTAGCTCAATAGAAATTGTCGTTTACGCTTTTACTGTAACATTTCAAACACTTATCGCTTTATAATTTATAAACCAGTCACACAACGATTGATTGTTTAATTTATAATTTGTTCACAACTTTTATCAGGACAAATTGTAGTGGGATTCTACTGTATAACAAACTTTCTGGTAGTTGTTTGTCACCTAGTGGCAATTTTTTTCTAGCCATATAAATATTTGCTGGTAATACAGCTAATAAAAATATATTAATCATTTTCTTTAGGCATAGGCTTGGTCTATTCACTATTAAAAGTATTCCAAAAATCATTTCAACAAATCCAGAAATGATAACAGCCGATTTTCTAAATGGTAAATAATCAGGCACAATTTTTCTAAAGCGCGACTCATGTTTAAAATGTAAGACACCGATGGTCATGAAGCCGCAACCTAATATTAGGCTTAATAGTCGTTTCACTTATCGACACCCATTTCTTTCAAATAGCTTCGACCAAATTCTGGCAATTTAACGCCAAAATTATCCGCTATAGTAGCACCTATAGAACTAAAGGTATCATCCATAGATAACTCATGATAATCATTTATTTTAGGACTAAACATAAGGACTGGGATGTATTCTCTTGTATGATCAGTTCCTGGTGCTGTAGGATCATTGCCGTGATCTGCAGTAATAATGACTAAGTCATCATCCTTTAGATGTTTGATAAGTTCTGGTAAACGCTCGTCAAAATCTTTTAACGCCTCAGCATAACCGTCTTTATCACGTCGATGTCCATACAGTGCATCAAAATCCACTAAATTCAAGAAACTTAAACCTTTAAAGTCACGTTGTACAGTTTCTATTAGTTTATCCATACCATCCATATTATTTTTAGTTCGAATTGCTTCAGTGACACCTTCACCATCATAAATATCATTGATTTTTCCTAAAGCAATCACATCAAATTGATTATCTTTCAACTCATTCATCACTGTTCGTCCAAATGGTTTTAACGCATAATCATGTCGATTAGAAGTTCTTGTAAAAGCACCTGGTTCACCGACATATGGTCGCGCAATAATTCGACCAATTAAATATTTTGGATCTTTTGTTAATTCTCTTACTTTTTCACAAATATCATACAATTCTTCAAGTGGAATAATATCTTCATGTGCCGCAATTTGAAGCACTGGATCTGCTGATGTATAGACGATCAGGTCCCCAGTTTTCATCTGATGTTCGCCCCACTCATCAATAATTTGTGTGCCGGAAGCAGGTCTATTTGCAACTACTTTACGACCTGTCATTGTTTCAATTTCACTAATCAGTTCTTGTGGAAAGCCATCAGGATAAACTTTAAAAGGTTGCATAATATTTAATCCCATAATTTCCCAATGACCGGTCATTGTATCCTTGCCTACAGAAGCTTCACTCATCTTAGTATAAAACGCGTCAGGTTTAGACACTTTTTCAATATTAGGTAAAGCGGCAATATTACCTAGACCTAAGCTTTGTAAATTAGGTAATGATTTATCAAAATCTTCTAGCGTATGCTTCAAAGTGTGACTGCCTTCATCATTAAAGGCTTTTGCGTCAGGTCCTTCGCCTATACCCACTGAATCCATGACAATTAAATGCACCCTCTTAAATGGTATCGTCATCATTCCATCTCCTATTCAGTAATTATTTTATGAATCAACGTAGGAACTTCACCTTGTGAACTAATCGCAATACTTTGATTTAATTTTTCCTTAACATCATCAATTTGCTCACGGTTACTATGAATCGTTAATAAAGCTTCGCCTTCATCAACTGAATCTCCTACTTTTTTGTGCAAGACAATACCTACACTTAAATCAATATCGTCTTCTTTAGTTTGTCTTCCTGCACCTAACATCATAGATGCAACACCGATTTCATTGGCTATAATTTCAGTTACAGTACCTGTTTTTTGCGAAAGCAAATCAATTTGATAGCGTGCTTGTGGTAGTTTATTGACATCATCAACGACAGAACCATCACCATCTTGATTTTCTAAAAATGTACGGAAACTTTCTAGCGCTGAACCATCTTGAATTGCTTTTTCTAATAATGTTTGAGCCTCATCTAAATCTTTAGCTTTACCGCCAACAACTACCATTTGCGAACCTAAAGTCATAACTAGCTCAGTTAAATCTTTTGGACCTTGACCTTTCAATGTTTCGATCGCCTCTTTAACTTCTAAGGCATTACCTATTGCATTACCTAATGGTTGACTCATGTCTGAAATAATCGCCATCGTGTTTCGGCCAACATTATTACCAATACTGACCATCGCATGTGCGAGTGCTTCAGCATCTTCGATTGTTTTCATAAAGGCACCGTTACCAGTTTTTACATCCAATACAATAGCATCAGCGCCAGCAGCAATTTTTTTACTCATAATAGAAGATGCAATCAGTGGTATTGAATTAACTGTTCCAGTCACATCACGTAAGCCATAAAGCTTTTTGTCTGCCGGTGTTAAATTCCCAGTTTGTCCTATTACAGCTACTTTTGCTTCATTTACAAGTTCAACAAATTTATCTTCACTAATTTCAACGTGAAACCCTTCAACTGATTCTAATTTATCAATAGTGCCGCCAGTATGACCTAATCCTCTACCACTCATCTTAGCCACAGGAACACCAACAGAAGCTACTAATGGAGCTAATACTAGTGTAGTTGTATCACCAACACCACCTGTAGAATGTTTATCAACTTTAATCCCATTAATCGCTGATAAATCAATCACGTCACCTGAATTAACCATTGCCATTGTAAGTGCTGCTCTTTCTTGGTCATTCATATCCTGGAAAAAAATTGCCATCGCTAAACTCGACGCTTGATAATCTGGTATTTCACCGCTGGTATAAGCATTAATAAAGAATTCTATTTCTTCATTTGTTAAAGCTTGACCATCACGTTTCTTTTCAATAATATCTACCATTCTCATTTGAGTTGGCCTCCCCCTATTAGACATTTATGTCTTTATATGTCTCATTTTAAACTTAAAGATAGTGATTAATAATCTGAATTACTTTCTAATCCTTGGATGATTTGTACACCTGCACTAGCGCCAATTCGAGTCGCACCAGCTTCTAGCATTTTGTTGAAATCTTCTAAGTTTCTGACACCACCTGAAGCCTTAACTTCTAAAGCATCTCCGACTGTATCTTTCATTAACTTAACATCCTCAGGTGTAGCTCCACCACCGGCAAATCCAGTTGATGTTTTCACAAAGTCTGCGCCTGCTGCTTTGCTTAACTCACAAGCTTTTACTTTTTCATCATCAGTTAAAAGGCAAGTTTCAATAATTACTTTCACTGTCTTACCGTTTGCTGCTGCTACAACACCTTCAATATCTTTTTGAACTTCGTCATAACGTTCATCTTTTAAGGCACCAATATTGATAACCATATCTACTTCTGATGCGCCATTTTTAATAGCATCTTCAACTTCAAACACTTTCACTTCAGTATTTGTAGCACCTAATGGGAAACCAATTACTGTACATACTAACACGTCAGTGTCTTGTAATTTATCTGCTGCGTATTTTACATGCGTTGGGTTAATACATACTGATTTAAAATGGTACTCAATTGCCTCATCAAGAATTTTATCGACTTGGTCTCTTGTAGACTCCGGTTTTAGTAAAGTGTGATCTATATATTTTGCATAATTCATTCTAATTCCTCCTAAAATATTATCTGTATGAAATTATTCCCATTCTTGAAAGTCATTACTATTCTAAAAAATTAATAACATCACAACAAGTGCTTTACCTCTATATTACAAAAATTCGCAAAAATAATAAACAAATGTTATCTTTATTTTGATAAAAGAATTTAAAGGAGAAGAAGTCTATGACAAAATCTACACCACATATTCAACCTAATGGAGTTAAAATTGCTAAAACTGTTTTAATGCCTGGCGATCCCTTAAGAGCAAAATATATTGCTGATAATTATTTGGAAGATGTAAAACAATTTAATGAAGTTAGAAACATGTTTGGTTATACAGGTACTTACAAAGGAAAAGAAGTTTCTGTAATGGGTTCTGGTATGGGTATTCCAAGTATTGGTATTTATTCATATGAACTATATAATTTTTTCAATGTCGACACAATCATACGAATTGGTTCATGTGGCGCTTTGCAAGAAAATGTTAACTTATATGACATCATAATTGCTCAAGGTGCTTCTACGAACTCTAGTTATGTAGAGCAATATAATATTCCTGGACATTATGCACCTTTAGCTGATTTTGACTTAATGTTAAAAGCGAAACAAAAAGCAGACGAAATTGGTGCTACTACACATGTTGGTAATATTCTTTCTTCAGATACATTTTATAATGCTGATCCAACATTTAACGAAAAATGGCAACGTATGGGCATCTTAGGTATTGAAATGGAATCAGCTGCTTTATACTTAAATGCAACTTATGCTAATAAAAAAGCATTAGGTGTCTTCACAGTAAGTGATCATATTTTACGTGACGAAGCAACAACTGCAGAAGAACGTCAAAACTCATTTACTCAAATGATGGAAATTGCGTTAGAAATTGCTGAATAATATTTGAACATGTTTAGCTTACTCACAAAATAAAACAGCTTGGGATTAAAAATTATAATCCCAAGCTGTTTTTGCACAATTTTACTAAAATTACTGAACACAAAATTTTATAATGCTCATGTATGAAGTATCTAGCTTTTATGTTCTTATAGCTTTATCACAAAAAAGACAGAAATCAAATGATTTTATCATTTGATTTCTGTCTTTTATTCATGAAAGCTGTTTGTCTATCTATATTTTTATTTTCCTAAATAAGATTTTAACATCCAATTATGTTTGTCAATATTTGTTTGCATACCGATAAACATATCTTCTGTTACATCATCTTCAGCTTTAGAAGCTACTTCAATCGCTTCTCCTAATTGTTTAGAAATATTATCAAAATCTACTGATAATGCCTCAACCATTTGTTCAGCTGTATAGCCTTTGCCAGCTTCATCTATAATTGATAACTCTAAACTTTCTTTCAATGTTCCTACTGGATTACCGCCTACTGCTAAAATACGTTCTGCTAAATCATCTATATATTGACTTGCTTCATCATATAATTCTTCAAATTTTGTGTGTAGTGAGAAGAAATTTGGCCCTTTTACATACCAATGAAAATTGTGTAATTTGGTGAATGCAACTGTCCAGTTTGCTACTTGCTGATTTAATACTTTTACAACTTCTTCATTATTTTTTGACATATCAAAAATCTCTCCTTTGAATTGTTGTCCTAATTAAGCGACAATCGATTTTCTATTACAATAATTATTATATTATAATAATTATAATCTGTAAAGTGATTCCCTCTTCTAAATTATAATTATTATAATTTAGAGTGTAGCTTAATTATCTACTTACATTATACCCTGAATCATACGCTTTAATCTAGTTCTTTTCTGTATGGCATTGCACCTTGAGCGCCTAATCCTGTAACTGAAAAACTAGCAGCTAAATTGGCAAAATTAACCGCTTCTTCTAATGACCTATTTTCAATTAGTGCAACTGCTAATGCCCCATTAAATGTATCTCCGGCGCCTGTAGTATCAACTACTTGTTTTTTATACCCTTTTACAAGTTGTTGAGAATCACTGTAAAACAATGCCCCCGAAGCGCCTTTAGTTACAATTAATTTTTCAGGATACATCATTAAAGCTTTATCAACCTTATTTTCAAATAATAATTCACTTTCTGATTCATTTGGTGTCAACCAATTAACTTTTTCAATTATTTCTTTGTCTAATGCACGAAATGGTGCAGGATTTAACATTACTCTCATTTCATGTTTTTGTGCAAAGTCCACTACTTCTTTTATGGTCTCTGCCGGTATTTCATGTTGCATTACAATAATATCGCCAGCTTCAAAAAATTCAAGTTTTGGAATTACTTTATCTGGCGTTACATAATTATTTGCTGCCGGCACTACAATAATACGATTATCATCATCAAATAACGTTATATGGGCAGTTCCAGACGCTTCATTTTCAATAACATCCATATACGCTGTATTTACATTGTTGTTGTTAAGATTTGAAAGTATTTGCTGGCCATTATCATCATCGCCTACAGCTCCAATCATATAAACATGATTGCTTAAACGCGCAGCCGCAACAGCTTGGTTAGCACCTTTACCTCCAGGATTTGTAAAAAATGATTCTCCCATTACAGTTTCTCCTACTTTAGGTAAAATATCTGTTTTCACCACTAAATCGATTGATGCGCTACCAATCACAATTATGTTCCCCATATTCTTTTCCTCCATCTATTCAATCAATCAATAAAAAATGATCGTTCATAATCATTAGGTTTGTGCCAATGTGTTTTCCACATTCTATTTCTATTATCTGCAAAAAGTTGATAACCAAAATCTCTCAGAAATTTAGGCGTTAAATATAATAATAAACCAATCCATTTATAATTTGTTAAGGATGAAATCAGTGATGCTATTGCATCCGACTTATATTTAAATTGATCTCCTTCTTGCAAAATAACACTATCGTGTTGCTGTGTTTCAGGATAATTGGCAAACATATTTTGAGCTGTAGCACCTTGAAGTTTTGCAAATTGGTAACGACTAGACAACCCATTTTGTATAAGCCAAATTGCGTAATTATAACAGTATACACAATTACCATCGTAATAAATTATTGGCATACGTTCATCTCCTTTTTATGATTAGTTATCATAAAATATAAATTATTTATTCACAGTTATATTATATCCTAAAATGATAAAAATAAATCATGATATGAATTATCTTATTATGTATCACTAAATATTACATTTATATACAAAAAAGGATGAGACAGAAATCTAATTTTATTAAAAAGATTTCGTCGTCCCACTCCGGCAAGGATGACCAGCATTGAAAATGTATAAAATGATAACCTGAGCTGAAGTTCAGTCATCTTCTGACAATATATAAGCGTCTGGGGCACATCAATGATGCCCCAGACGCTTTTTCGTAATTTTAATCTTGATTAACCTTAACAATTCTTGTGTACTTTAAAAATTGTTCAGTATATTTTTGCTTTATATCATTTATGCTATCGTACGTGATACCAACGATATGCCAATTCGGATTAAAATGATAAAATGAGTCTTTTTTTCTGGACCACTTCACCATGCTACCGTCCCTATTATATCTTGGCAGTGTCATTTCATAACCTTCTAAAACGTTAATATATGTTTGAAAAATGTCTGGGTCTATACGATTAAAATTATCTATGACTAGATAACTTTTATCATTTCTTGGCATAAGATTAGTAATGAAGCCCTCTCTATAATACAAAGCACCAGCCTCATTTGGTAAATACTTACCATAAAGCATGTCTTCTGTAAAATCTGGATGACCTGCTGTAATTACTGGATTAGCATTCGTCTTTTGTAACAAGTTTTCTGCAGCTTTTAAACCTTCACCTTTATCAACTACTAACAGAATAAATGGTTTTATATCCTCATCATCTGTTTTATCGATAACACCTTGACTTTTAACCGCTTCAAATTGAGATTTCATGCCATCATTTTCGCTCATTTCAAGAATTGCATCAAACTGTGTGCGTGACATGCTCGCAATAGCTTGTTTTGCATTTTCTTGTAAATAATATAAATTTTTCAATTTGGGGTGTTTATTTAAAGTACTCAATGTTACAGGTTCGATTTCTTTTTCAAAATAAACTTCTATCGCAGTACTGTTTGTGCGACCAGGGATTGGAGATTTTTCATGTAAATGTTGACTTACTTCACCTACACCAATCACTGATTGTTCTCTATATTTATTATAAAAAACGAGTTGATCACCAATTTCAAGCTGTTTATAAAAATGGTATCCATTTCGTTTAATGCCATTATATGTGTGTGTAAACAAGGTATTATAAGAATTGGGTTCGAATTCTTGTTCCTCTGATATAAAGAAATATCTAGGTATTTTCGTTTCGCCTTTACCTAAACTCACGATTAAGTCAAATTCATCTTTTGTAATTTGATTAAACAATGTTTCTTTCATATTAGTAATTCGAAATTCTAATTGTTCACTTCTTTTTAAGTAATCAGCAGTTAATGGTTTCAATTGTTCTAATAACTGAAAATGCACGCGAATTTTATTTTGTGCACCTGTTTGTACACTAGTGATTTCACCAAATCCTAGTAAACCAGTATCCATCTGTACTTGATAAAATACAACTTTATCTCCTACTTTAGCTTGTTTAAAAGATCGGAAACCTTGTGACGGATTAAATTGTGCACCTGATTCAAATAATGTTGTTTGACCCACTAATGGTTCGTTATGATTCCAGCGATTATATCCGCAATTCAACCAAAAATAACTTGTTTCCTCTGCCATTTAGATACTCCTTATCTCATATAAAAAATTCTATTTTCTCATTATATTTAAAAATCAGTTCTCAAACAATGATTATAATAAATTAATCAATTTCATTGATATTAAACTTGTTATTATTACTACTATCCAAGTCACTAAACCTAATAAAATCGGCTTTGCACCAGCCTGTTTAAACTGTTTGAAATCTACATTTAATCCTATACCTGCCATTGCCATCGTTATTAAGAATAATGATATTTGTTGGAATATATGAATAACTGTAGGTGAAAAATTAAAAATTGTACTAATCAGTGAAGCTACAACAAACCAAACAATAAACCATGGAAATATTTGTTTAACCGATGTGCCTGTTTGTTTTGATTTTTCTTTAAGTATCGTTCTATATGTAAAAAATAATACTACTGGAATAATCATTAATGTACGTGTCAGTTTTACGATAGCACCAGTTTCTAAAGCCTTACTTCCGTAATTAGATGTGGCAGCAATAACACTAGATGTATCGTTAATTGCCGTACCCCCAAAATAGCCAAAAGCAGTTTGGCCCATGTTCATTAAATGACCAAGTGGTGGGAATATAAAAACTGCTATTAAATTGAATAAAAATATAGTTGAAATTGCGAAAGCTACTTCATTTTCTTTAGCTTTGATGACTGGGCTTGTAGCAGCAATTGCAGAGCCACCACAGATAGAAGTACCGACACCAATCAAAATACTAAGATTTTCATTAATTTTAAATATTTTCATCAATATAAACACGATTATAAATGCTGCTAATAAAGTTATGATTATAATTGGTAAAGATTTCCAACCAATTGAACCAATAGATTGAAAACTCAATGTAAAACCAAGAACAATAATACTATAATGCAATATTTTTTTACTACTAAATTGGATACCGGCACGATATTTTTTTGGGATTTCAATAAAATTATTTAAAAGAATACCTATAACAATTGCAAATATTGCACTTCCTATTATTGGAAATTTACTTCCCATAATCGTTGCAATAAGTGCAATAATAAATGTCATCAGTATACCTCGAGATTTCGACATTTAGCCCACCTCCAATTTAAATTCTATTTTACCATAAATAATTTATCGCTAAAGAATATTTTATAATCTTTTAATTATAATCACTAATATCCATTCCGTTAAAAATAAATTTGATTTAGTTAATGACGCAAATGATTTTTTACATATAAAAAAAGTACCTTTTACTTCAAAAGTAAAGATACTAAATTTATTGACTATTGAACCATCGTCAATGCACCCAAAATTGGCATTAAATTAATGAGTACACCACCAAGTTTTAATAATCCATTTATTTCTTTGTTAGGTATCGTAATTAATGCAGCAATGATACCAATTGCACCAATGATAACTGGTAAGAAAAATGAAGGAAAAATAGGTATTTTTAAAAATATTCCCGCACCAGCTAATAAACCGCAAATTAATGATACATATAAATACTTATACATTTTGAAACACTCCGTTTTTTTATCTATAAATAACTTATAATTAATTCATAATTCCCTTCAAAAATTGTATCTAAATCGTCTGAAGTTAGTATGAAATTTTGACCTTGTGTTACATCATAAATGTCACCATCAACAATGACTTGTCCAGAACCTTTTAATACGGAAACTAAAACAAATTCTCTAGGTTTCATATAATTTAATGTACCAGATATTTCCCACTTAACCATTGTAAAAAAATCATTTGAAACAAGTTGGATACGTTTATGATTTTCAACAATTTCGGTGTATGTTGCTATATTAATATTTTCTTGAGTAACTTCGATGACTTCTTTCGCTTTTGCTTGATTCAATCCTCTGCGATCATGTGCTGCCTCTTCTCTATCAAAATCATAAACTCTATATGTGACATCAGAAGATTGCATTGTTTCATACACAAGTACACCAGCCCCTATAGAATGAATCGTGCCTGCTGGTATAAAATAAAATTCACCTGGTTTGACTTTAACTTTATTAAATAAATTTTCATAGTCTGTTTCATCGATTTGATCAACTGCAGTATCTTTACAATCTACGTTCACACCATATATGATTTCTGCGCCCTCTTCAGCATCTATAATATACCAACATTCTGACTTACCATATTGTCCGTTTTCGTTTTCATAAGCGTAGGCGTCATCAGGATGCACATGAATCGATAATGATTCCTTAGCATCTACAATTTTTGTCATTAACGGAAACTCTTGACTCGGAAAATCACCAAACAATTCCCGATGATTTTTCCATACCATATCTAATGTTTGTCCTTTGTATGGTCCATTCAACACTTCACATCTTCCATTTGGGTGTGCTGAAATCCCCCATGCTTCTCCAATATTTTCAGCGGGCAAATCATAACCGAGTGATTTCAACTTTGTGCCACCCCAAATTTTCTCATGTAATACTGGTTTTAAAAATAATGACATTCACCACACCTCCAAACTTAGTTTTTATATTGTTTAATCTGATATATACAATTTAGAAAAAGATAAAATTATACTATTTATATTACATTTTAAAATTAATTTTACAGAACTATTGAAATTGTATCACATATCTTAATGCTTTATAAACTGTCACTTCAACGTTTGGTCATATTCAAATCATTAATTATTATATCAATACGTTTAATAGACGTATAGTTAAATTAATGCTACCCCATTCCATTCAACTAAATTTGACAATAAAATTATTCAATTGTCATAAATTTTTTAAAATAAAGACTTGCCTTCGCAACATTTTTAACATTATAATGACACTAGAGTCTTCAAAGGACTCATATTCTTTTACATATAAGGTAATAAATTATGATTATTTTGACCAGATGATCACTGTTCAAAATATAAAAATTTGCAAAAAAGCCCAAACTATTGTAGTTTGGGCTTTTTATTCCTTGAAATTTAATTATATGTGCATATACTTTAAGAACTTGGAAAGCATTAAACTAAATTTGAAGATTATAAGTATCTTACGTTCTAAAATCTATTTTTCTTTGAAGTTAGCTAAAATTGTTTCTTTAACTTCTAATAAATGTGTCTCCATGGCTTTAACAGCTTCTACATCATCTTTGTTAGCAATTGCATTATAAATGACTACATGTTCCTCTAATAATTTATTCATTGTTTTTTGTTTACTATAAATAAATATTTTTCTTGTTTCTTTCATAGAATCTTGCATAAGTTCAGATATATTATTAAGTAATTCAACTAACAAAGAATTGTTACCAGCTTTTGCGATTAATAGATGAAATTCTAAATCAGCTCTTTCTCCTGATGTACCATCTGTTATTGCTTCCCCCATTCGATTCAAAGCCTTTTCCAAATCAACTAAGTTCTCTTCTGTACGGTGACATGCAGCCATTTTGACGGTTGCACTTTCAACAATCTCTCGTAACTCTAATAATTCTTTTATCTGAACTAACGAATTAAATTTATCTCCTAATTCAAAAAAAGTCGGTTCAATTTGCTTTACAAATGTTCCATAACCTTGTTTTATTTCCAATACACCTATCGTTCTTAATGCATTTAAAGCTTCTCTTACCGAAGCCACACTCACACCATATTCTTTACTGAGTTTTTGTATAGATGGTATTTTATCTCCAACTTGATAATTTCCAGATTTGATGCTTTCCAATAAAGTATCTGCAACTTGTTCATAAATTTTAGTGTTTGAAATCTTCATAGTTACCTCCAAACGATATCTATTATTGTATCAAATTTTCATCATAAAATTTATTAAAATAATAGATATTTCAATTAAAAATGGACCAAATTACATTAATTTGTAAATTGGCCCACATTTGTAACTATCGATTATTTATTTTTAAAGCTATCTAAAGCTTGTGATATTTCTACATCTCCACTAATAATTTGGAATTCAGTATTTAAATAGTCGTCACTTGTGACAACTTCATTGAGGACTGAAGCAACATCTTCTCGTGGAATTGAACCTCTGCCTTCAAAAAAGGCACCTACTTCAATTTTGTTTGTACCATCATCATTTAATAAAGCACCTGGATGTACAATCGTATAAGGTACTGATGCTTGTTTTAAATATTCATCAGCATAATGTTTGGCAATTGTATATGGTTTCAAATCTCCACTTGCGTCAAATGCTTCTCTTCTAGAATCATATGTTGACACCATCACAAATTGTTTCGCATTATTTACCTCACTTGCTTTAATAGCTTTAACAGCACCATCTAAGTCTACAATAATTGTTTTATCGGCACCTGTACTACCTCCTGAACCAACGGAAAATACTACACGGTCAAAGCCTTTAAATTTTTCAGTTAAAGTTTGAACATCATCTGACTCAACATCAATTAAAGTTGCTTTGATATTCTGTTCTTTCAGTTGTTCAACTTGTGATTCTTTTCTTACTCCAGCGGTAAAATCTACCTCTTTTTCTTTTAACTGTTCTATTAAATGATGACCAACGCCACCATTTGCGCCAATAACTAAAATACTCATATTGGTACCTCCTTATCGAGTTCATATTAAAAGTCTACCACTTTTATAAGAATTTAAAACAAATATGCATTTTCAATTGACATATTGGCACAATAACATTAATATATGAATATATATTAATATCTTCATATGATAGGAGGGTTAAATATATGAATACGCCAATAAATACCGAAACTTTAGAGGATGTAACTGATATTTTTAAAGCGTTAAGTGAGAGGAATCGTATACGCATCATGCATTTATTATCACAAAATTCTAGCAGTGTAGGTCATATTGCGCATACTTTAAATATGGGGCAATCTAATGTGTCGCATCAGTTACGCATATTAAAACAAGCCCACCTAGTCAAATCTAACCGCGAAGGCCAATCAATGATATATTCAATTGATGATACACATGTGACTGATTTATTGAAACAAGCAATTCATCATGCAAATCATAAACTATAATGAAAGGTGTGAACTTATATGTCACAACATCACGAACACAATCACACACACAACCATACACATGGTCATGTACACACCAATAATAAAAAAATCTTACTTATTAGCTTTTTAATTATTGGTATATTTATGATAGTTGAAATCATCGGAGGTTTTTTAGCACATAGCTTAGCATTATTATCAGATGGTTTACACATGTTTAGCGATTCTATTTCATTAGGTGTAGCATTATTAGCTTTTATTTATTCTGAAAAACATGCTACTCAATCTAAGACTTTTGGCTACAAACGCTTCGAAATATTAGCAGCATTATTTAATGGTGTGACATTATTTGTTATCGGCATTTTTATCATCATAGAAGCAATCGATCGTTTCTTTAATCCAATAGCGGTAAAATCTACAGAAATGTTTATCATCAGTGTAATTGGCCTCATTGTTAATATCGTTGTTGCTTCTTTTATGTTTAAAGGTGGAGATACAGATCATAATATAAACATGCGTGGCGCTTTTCTCCATGTAATTGGAGACTTATTAGGTTCTGTCGGAGCAATTGTAGCAGCTATTCTTATTTGGTCATTTAATTGGACTATTGCAGACCCAATTGCAAGCATTATCGTCTCCCTACTTATTATTAAAAGTAGTTGGGGCATAACGAAATCATCTATTAATATTTTGATGGAAGGTACACCAAGTGATGTCGATATGGATGAAATCATTAACGCTATTACAAGTGAAGTGCAAATAAAAAATGTACATGATTGTCATATATGGACTATTTCTAATGAAATAAATGCTTTAAGTTGCCATGCAGTAGTACCTAATGACATGACAATCGAAGAAGGTGAACAACTTTTAAACCAACTTGAACATCGCTTAACACATTTAAATATTCAACATATGACGATACAATTTGAAACAGAATATCATAATCATGACAGCAATACCTTATGTTCAGCAATTTATACAGAAAAATAACGTGAGTTAAAAAAGTAAAAAGTGACTAGATTTTAAAGCTTGAAACAAGCAGTATCATTCAATCTAGTCACTTTTATGATTTTAATCACTATTAAAATATATAACAAATTCGAAACATTTTACACATTATAAAAACTTATCAAATATCAGTTCTTTAGCTGGCACTTGTTTTTCTTTAAAACCTCTTATAAATTCTTCATTATCATAAGGAACTTTAACTCGTTCAAATGAAAATTCATTTTCTTCGATAGTAACAATACCATATACCGCGTATGCGCCGTTATTTAATCCAACAGAACCAGGATTAAAATAAACCTTAGATTTATCATCAAACAAATGAACTGTATGATTATGACCGAAAATAATTAAATCAGCCTCTTTATCTTCAAAAAGTGATTTTATATTTTCTTCAGTAGGTTCAACAATAGGACTAAATGGCTGGCCATCAATCGGCGTATTCAATTTATCGTTTGGAATTTCGTAATGGATGAACATGACTTTTTTATGATTCATTGTTTTTTCAATAACACGAGGTAAAGCATTTAATTTATCGTAATAATCTTCGTCTAAGTGACTTTCAATCCATTGGTGGTGTTCATAAAATTTATCTTTTAAGTCTTCAGGATAAGGCGTATCGTTAACAATTGACATCACCGCTTCATCATGATTACCTGCAATAATTTCCATATCATCTCTTTCGAATATTTCATCAAGAACTTTATTTGTTTCATGGCCTACACCAATATTATCGCCTAAGTTATATATTTTATTTATATCTTTTCTTCTATCAATATCATCCAATACTGTATCTAACGCATCAAAATTGCCATGTACATCAGTAAGAATTGCAAATTTCATGATGATATCTCCTTTCAACATTTTCTCATTTGGTCATTTTAACATTTTATAGCCATTTTGTTACCTATTAATTTTAAAATCTCTAATTTTTTGATAGCATATGCTTATCACTAAAAAGGAGTGCTTAAAATTTGTTTAAATTTCATAAACTAGCATTACAAAATGCAAAACCGCAAAATGCTAAAATTTTACTATTCACAATTGTAAGTTTTATCATATTGTTTGCTTTGACTGTACTAACTTTTATACCAGTTCAACCAGCAATATATAAATTTTTAATGTCAATGGCAATGCAACAACCTATTGGAAGTGCATTAATTACATTGATACTAGCAATATTAATTCCATTAGTGGTTTTTATATTTGCAGGATATCAACTTATTGCTGGAACTATATACACTATAGACAATGCAATTAATAAAGACAAGGTTAAATTCAAAGATTTATTTTCAATATTTAAAAAGGGTAAATATGCTAAATCATTAAAATTATCTTTAATCACATTATTAAGTATTATTATTATATTATTACTTAATCTTTTAATAAGTAAGCTATTGCAATTAGGAATTGTACAATTATTCACTGCATTACAAGGACCGTTAAGCAGTTCTGATCATGCACTTGGATTGTCATTAACATTCCAAATTATTGCAGCTACTTTACAAGTATTTATATTGTCATTTGTCTATTGGTTCTTTACAATCCTAATCATCAACTTTACACTAGCCTTTGTTAAAGAACCTAATAGAGGTGCTTGGTCTTCTGTAAAACATGGCTTTAAAGCTATTAAAAACGGAAATAAAACTTGGTTTAAATTTTATCTAGGTATATTAATATTAAATTTACTTGTTATAATCTTAGCAAATCCGGTGAGTCAGTTAGTTTCAATTAGTACCGGTGGTATTTCACAAACATTAGCTATGACTATTATCTATATTGTGTCAGTAATTGTTATAATAATTAGATTGATTGTTTATTACACAAACTTATTAGCAATTATTCAATACTACAATAAAAATGGCGAGAACATTGATAAATCAGAAGTCAAAAAATCAAAAGCTTCTAAGCAATCTGATCAAACATCTAAAGTAACTAATAGTGTTAATCACACAACTGAGAAATCTACTGATAAAGTTAATCAAAATACCGATCAGTTAACAGATAACACAAAAGAAAAAACTACAGACATCAAAGATCAAATGAATAATAAAGATAAATAATATATTGGAATATAAATTGCAAAAGGACTAATCCGCAATAAGTGGATTAGTCCTTTTTAAATTGTAATTATGATACTACTTAATTTTTTATGCTTATACTCAAACGATTTTCTTATCGTTACAGAATGTAATTAGTAAATTTTCAGTATCAAAAAAGACACTTCATCTCATTTAATAACCATTATTAACCGAGAGAAGTGTCTTTTTAATCAATTCATCTATGCATACAGATTATAATAAATGCTTTTTCAAGTATAATGCAGCACCATTTTCTTCATTTGTGAATGAAGTGACATCATCTGCTAAAGCTTGAATTTCTGGTCGAGCATTCTTCATCGCCACAGTATAATTGCCAAACGCAAACATCGCTCTGTCGTTATCACTGTCACCAATGACTAACGTTTCTTCTTGTTTAATGCCAAAGTAGTCTATCATTTCTTTAATTCCAGTTCCCTTATCAATGCCAAAAGCCATTGTTTCTGCGTTAAAGCGCGATGAATTAGATACACTGATTTGAAGTGTCGTTTGGTCATCGATTAACTGGTTTCGAAATTGAGTAATCTTATCATAATCTGGCGAAAATAAATAAATTTTTGAAAATGACGTGTCAGGGATACTTGTTTTCCAACTTACTTTTTCAACGATAGATTCTCTTCTGGATGTCCATTCACTGTATCCTACGTTTTCAGGTGGTGTTGATTGTTTAAACATTGCTTCTGCCCACGCTTGATCTTCATTAAGAATAATTCGATTACCGTCAAAAGGAAAAACTTCATAATAAATTGCTTGTGCTTTTGCTCTTTTCACAATTTCATTTACCGTATCAAATGTTAAACTATGTTTAAAAATAGTTTCATTGTGAACGACACCATTAGTACCGTTAGAACTAATAATACCATCCACTTTAAAATTTTCTGGTACAAGGTAATGAATCTCATCATGTGCTCTACCAGTAGCTAAAAATACTTTATAACCATGATTTCTTAATGTTTGAATAATCTCTGTCGTTTCTTTATCTACACGATTATCTTTATGTAAAATTGTACCATCCATATCTAAAAATATTGCTTTAACATTTTTCATGTAATTAAAATCCTCCATCATATGTTATCATATTAAATTATGGCACTTTATCTATGTTTCTGCAATGTCTCCATCTTTTAAAAACAATGTGTATCGCCCATTGTTACATGCTATGTTGACATTTCTTTTAAAGAAATGGCTCAATGTTGTACTATTAAGAATTTCAGATATTTGACCTTGTTTAAAAGGTTGCCCATTTTTCAATAAAAACCCATAATCAATATCTTGTGTAATTTCTTCTACAAAATGCGTTACATAAATCACTGCTAATTTAGGATTTTGCTTATACAATTGTGTCAGCGCACTTAATAAATCTTCTCTTGCAATAAAATCTAAACCTGAAGCTGGTTCATCTAAAATTAAAAGTTTAGGGTTCCCCATCAACGCTCTTGCTATCAACACTTTTTGACGTTCTCCAGTAGAAAGATAACCATAATATTGATTTTCAAATTGAGCGATTCCCATTTGTTTTAAATATTGTTTAGCCAAATCTATGTATTGTTGTTGTACATCTTGAAACAGACCGATTGACTTAAATATCCCACTAATTACAACATCTATAACAATTTCACCATCCTGAAATCGATCCATTAAACTACTAGATACAAATCCAATTTGTTGGCGTACATTTTCAGCAGAATACCCTTTTTTACCAGGCTCCATACCAAATAAAGTCATTTCACCAGATGTGTTTGGCTCATATGCATTTAAAATATTTAATAGTGTAGTCTTACCTGCGCCATTTAAACCATAAAGCATCCATTTTTCTCCCTCATTGATTTGCCAACTCACTCCTTGAACAATTTCTTTTCCATCTTTTCTTCTTGCTATATTGTTCAAATCAATTAGCATATATATCCCCCTTTTTAAAATTGTCATTTATTTTTGATTTTGTCTAAATATCTTTTCCAATGTCTTCCCTTTAGCCAATTCATCAACCATTTTGTCTAAATATCTAATTTCTTTCATTACTGAGTCTTCCATATTTTCAACACGAATACCACATATAACACCAGTCACTTTAGTTCTATGTGGATTTAACCTTGGTGCTTGTTGAATAAATGCTTCATAGTCTGTGCCATCTTCAATCATTTTATCTATTTGCGACTGACTATAGTCAGTCATCCATTTAATGACAGTATCTACCTCATTTTTTGTTCTACCTTTTTTTTCGACTATTTTCACTAAATGAGGATAAACATCGCCAAAAGCCATGGTATAAATTTTAGGTTTTGCCATTATTTTATAAGACCTTTCTTTATTTATAAAATGTAAGCTTGTACATAGCATATTAAATTTTTTATATTTTTGAAAATATTTCACTTTTACTATACGTTAAAAAATATCATAAACGTTATCATTTTTTAACTTCGAGCAATCGTTTCATCGCGTCGTATTCTTTGACTGATAAATCAACTAATATGTCAGAAGCTTGCTTTAAATATGCTCTATCTTGAGTTTCTCCCGCACATTTAATTAACTTTATCACCTCTTCCCACATAATAACTATTTCAGAGAATAAGTGATATGATTGTTCTAAAGCACTATCTTTGATTAATAATTGAGCTTCTTCAAGAAAGGAAAGATACATTTTTCTAAACAATGCCCCTCCAGTCCCACCATTTTCCATTAAATTAGCAGTCAGTAATAAATCATATTGAATGTTTGAACTTCTTTCAAACCATGTTTGTATTTTGTCGCTTGTTTTCTTTATCCCTTTATATCCTATATTTTTAATAGGAGGATTTAAATAATCTTGAGCATTATTATGTATAGCATTTAATATGACTGTTTTCATATCTGGTAAGGGATGGTCTTGTTTTATTGTATAAGAGAGATTTTTAGATGACATAGGCCCTTTAGCATTTCTTGCTTGCGCTAAGTGTTCTAATTTTGTTTTAACAATGTTGCCTTGTTGTTTTGTATCAATCAAATAGGCATAAGCATCATCATAATCATACATAGCTACATAGTGCCCTGCAAAATGCACTTTATCCGAAAAATAATCTAAATAATAACTGTCTAATTTCAAACCAACTGGGTGACCATCATCAAGTGTCTTTTTGACATTTTGCCAAGCCTTTTTTATGGATGTGGTTTCTTCTAATAAAATTTCTAAATTCAAATTTTTTACGATATTATTTGTTAAATAATCTGGTTTAATACGGCCGCCAAGAAATGGGAAATCCATATTTTTCATATCCCAATAAATATATCCAAGTCCTTCTCCGATACCAAATAACATCGGTTCAGATAACTCTATACCAATATGTTTTAATAATGTGCCAGTCGCTGTAGTTTCACAATGGGCGCCATTTAAATAATTAAGTTCACTATCCATATATTGTATTCTCCTTCTATGTATCATTTCATTCTCATTGGATGCATCATCTCAATTGTTCAACATAACTTCATTAAACTATAAAATTTCCACAAATAAAAGCTGAGACATCAAAATGTCTCAGCTCAATCTTATATATTAATTTATTCTACTGTTACAGATTTAGCTAAGTTACGTGGTTTATCCACATCTAAATCTCTGTGTAGTGCAGCATAATATGAAATTAACTGCATTGCTACAACAGCAACTAATGGTGTTAATAACTCATGGACATGAGGGATAACATATGTGTCACCATCTTTATTTAATCCATCCATAGAAATTATACAAGGGTTTGCACCACGTGCTGCCACTTCTTTCACATTACCACGAATTGAAAGGTTTACATTTTCTTGTGTTGCTAAAGCAATCACTGGCGTACCCTCTTCAATAAGTGCGATTGTACCGTGTTTAAGTTCGCCACCTGCAAAACCTTCTGCTTGAATATAAGAAATTTCTTTAAGCTTCAATGCGCCCTCTAAACTAACATTATAGTCAATTGTACGACCAATAAAGAATGCGTTTCTTGTTGTTTCTAAGAAATCTGTAGCAATTTGTTTCATTACATCTGCATCATCCACAATTGTTTCAATAGCAGTAGTCACTTTTGCAAGTTCGCGTAGTAACTCAACATCGGCTTCTTTACCGTGTTCTTTCGCTACAATTTGTGACAAAATTGAAAGTACTGCAATTTGTGCTGTATATGCTTTTGTAGATGCAACTGCTATTTCAGGACCAGCATGTAATAATAAAGTATGATCCGCTTCACGTGATAATGTAGAACCAGGCACGTTTGTAATTGTTAATGATTTATGCCCTAGTTTTTTAGTTTCTACTAATACAGCACGACTATCCGCTGTTTCACCTGATTGTGAAATATAAATAAATAATGGTTTTTCTGAAAGCAATGGCATATTATATACAAATTCTGAAGCAACATGCACTTCTGTAGGAACGCCTGCCCATTTTTCCAAATATTCTTTACCAACTAAACCTGCATGATAACTTGTACCTGCCGCAATGATATAAATTCTGTCTGCATCGGCTACATCTTTTATAATATCTGCATCCATTTTTAAATTGCCATCAGCATCTTGATATTCTTGAATAATACGACGCATTACTGCAGGTTGTTCATGAATTTCTTTCAACATGTAATGATCATAAACACCTTTTTCAGCATCAGCAGCATCAATTTGTGCAGTATAAGCTTCTCTATCTTGTACTTTACCTTCTTGGTCTTTAATAATTACTTCGTCACGTTTAACAATGACAATTTCATGATCATGAATTTCTTTGTATTGGTTTGTAACTTGTAACATTGCAAGCGCATCTGAAGCGATAACATTAAAATCATCACCTACACCAATCAATAACGGTGATTTGTTTTTTGCAACATACATAGTGTCACGATCATGACTATCAATAAGGCCTAATGCGTAAGAACCTTCTAATAACGATACCACTTTTGTAAATGCTGCTTCTGTAGAAAGTCCAGTATTTGAGAAATATTCAACTAATTGAACAATAACTTCTGTATCCGTTTCAGATAAAAATTTTACATCTGATAAATATTCATTTTTTAACTCTTCATAATTTTCGATTACACCATTATGAACTAAAGTAAAACGTTCAGTTGCGGATTGGTGTGGATGTGAATTTTCATAATTTGGTACACCATGTGTTGCCCAACGCGTGTGACCAATACCTACATTTCCATCTATATCTTTACTATCTGCTACTTTTCTTAGCTCCGCAATACGTCCTTTTGATTTAAATACATTTGTGCCATCATCGTTAACAACAGCAACACCAGCAGAATCGTATCCTCTATATTCTAATTTTTCTAATCCTTTTAATAATAATTCTTTGGCATTATCATGCCCGATATATCCAACTATTCCACACATATACATACTCCTCCAATTTAATGGTGAAGGGTATTGAACGTTCGGCGTACAGGAACCTGTTCAATATATGAGGCCGATTTAAATAAATTTCTTAATATTCATTTTATCGTAAGAAATTTTAAAAAAAGGCACAGAAATCCCATTCACCTTTAATCTTAATTTTTATTTAATTTGGCTATCTTATTAACTTTGTGCACCAGGTTGCCCTAATGTTTTCCTTAATAAGTTTACGAATGAGCCACATCCGGGATAGCATCCGCCGATGGTTCGATAACTATCCTCCTCGTCTACAAGCTTTGATTTCATATCTATTAAGATTTCTGTTTTAAATCTTAAATGCTAAATATTTAACCTTTTCACTTGCACAGGCGCTTTAATTGATATATTTATGTCAAGCTGTCCTCCTTTCCTTCAATACCACTAATTGTACAATGCTTTTGCAACCAAATGCAAATTTTTTATTAACTACATCCTTAAAATAATTGTAAAATTGTTTTATTATTTAATATTCAAAACTTTCCATATATTAATAGTCATAAACTTGTCAAAAACACTGTGACAAATTTGAGATTACTATTTGTTGTTTATTTATGTAAACACACCTACAATAATAGTTAAATACAGAGAAAAAGAGGTGCAAATTATGTCACAAACAGATGCTCAAGATAATAAAGGGATTGGTCGTAAAGTTCAAGCTTTTGGTTCGTTTTTAAGTAGCATGATTATGCCTAATATTGGTGCATTCATTGCTTGGGGCTTTATTGCGGCAATATTTATAGACGGCGGTTGGTGGCCAAATAAAGATTTAGGTGAATTGGCTGGACCAATGATTACTTATTTAATACCATTATTGATTGCTTATAGTGGTGGTCGTTTAATTCACGAGATGCGTGGCGGTATTATTGCTGCTGTAGCAACAATGGGTGTGATTGTAGCATTACCAGAAACACCGATGTTACTAGGCGCAATGATTATGGGACCACTTGTTGGTTGGTTAATGAAAAAAACTGATGAATTCATTCAACCAAGAACCCCACAAGGTTTCGAAATGTTATTCAATAATTTCTCCGCTGGTATTTTAGGTTTTATAATGACAATCATAGGTTTTAAAATATTAGCACCAATTATGGAATTTATCATGCATATTTTATCCGTTGCTGTTGAAGCATTGGTACATGCGCATCTACTTCCATTGGTAAGTATTATTGTAGAACCTGCTAAAATTGTATTTTTAAACAATGCTATTAACCACGGTGTATTTACACCACTGGGTGCAGATCAAGCTGCATCTGCGGGACAATCTATTTTATACACAATTGAATCAAACCCTGGTCCAGGTTTAGGTGTATTAGTTGCTTATATGATTTTTGGTAAAGGCACAGCTAAAGCTACTTCATATGGTGCTGGGATTATCCACTTCTTAGGTGGTATACATGAAATTTACTTCCCTTATGTATTAATGAGACCGTTATTGTTCGTCGCAGTAATACTAGGTGGTATGACTGGTGTTGCTACTTATTCATTATTAGACTTTGGATTCAAGAGTCCAGCTTCACCTGGTTCATTTATCGTATATATGTTAAACGCACCTAAAGGTGAGTTCTTACACATGATTATAGGCGTATTATTAGCAGCAATCGTATCATTTATTGTTTCATCAATTATTTTAAAATTCACAAAAGAAACAGAAGAAGATTTAGAAGCTGCAACAGAGAAAATGGAAGCATCAAAAGGTAAAAAATCAAGTGTATCTTCTAAGTTAACAGGGAATAGTGATGATAACACTTCAACAACTGCTACTGATGCAACTGACAAAAATAGCGATAGTCAAACAGAAGATGATTTACTAGATAACTATGATACTGAGAATGTAGATGCACATGACTACAGTAAAGTAAGTCACGTTATCTTCGCTTGTGATGCAGGCATGGGATCAAGTGCTATGGGCGCAAGTATGTTACGTAACAAATTCAAAAAAGCTAGCATACAAGACGTTGAAGTAACAAATACAGCGATTAACCAATTACCTAGCGATGCTCAACTTGTCATTACTCAGAAAAAATTAACAGACAGAGCAATCAAACAAGTTCCAAATGCAATTCATATTTCAGTAGAGAATTTCTTAAATTCCCCTAGATATGATGAATTACTAGAAAACCTTAAAAAAGAAGAAAACTAATCACTCACTAAAAAGATATAAATTGGAGGGTATGGCTATGTTTTTGAGTACACGTGAAAAAGAAATTATCGAAATGTTAATTAAGTATCACGGTCAATATGTCACTATTTACGACATTGCTCAACATTTAGCTGTATCCTCTCGTACTATTCATAGAGAATTGAAGTCTATTGAACCCTTTTTAGCAAGTTTTAATATTGAGTTGGAACGCGTTACGAAAAAAGGATTACAGTTATCTGGTAATTCATCTGCGGTACATTCATTAAAAAATGAATTAATTCAACAAGTCACGATTGATCTGTCTCAAGAAGAACAAAAAGTAATTATTTTATATGCACTTATCCAAGCTAAAGAACCAATCAAACAATACAGTTTAGCACATGAAATTGGTGTTTCTACTCAAACACTAGCTAAATTACTAGATGAATTAGATGATGAACTAGACCAGTATCAATTAACACTTCAAAAAAAACGTGGTGAAGGTATCCACCTTTATGGTGCTGAATCAAAAAAAAGAGAATTATTAAGCCAATTAATGGTAAATAATTTAAATAGTACGAGCGTTTACTCTGTAATAGAAAATCACTTTGTGTATCAATCCATTAATCAATCCCAGTTACCAATGGTTGATTTAGATAAAATTTTCCAAGTTGAGAGAATTCTTATGGATCATTTGGGACAACTGCCCTATTCTCTTACAGAATCAAGCTATTTAACCTTAACAGTACACATTGTACTCAGCATTGATCGAATGCTTAAAGGCGAATATGTAGCTTTAAATGACGATATTTATAACAGTGTCAAAGACACCTTTGAACACCAAGTGGCTTCAGCTTTAGCATTACATTTAGAGCACATCTACGGTGTTCAGTTCAACCAAGCGGAAGTAACCTTCATCACGATTCATTTACGCGGAGCCAAACGCAAAGAAACTACTGAAGTATTTAAGAATAACAAAGATGATCAACGCATCGAAAAACTTATTCATATGGTTTCAGAGGTTTCCCAGCAAACATTTAAAGACTGGAGAACACTCAGTGAGGGGTTAAAGCTGCATATTATACCAGCAATCAATCGATTAAATGCTAATATTGAAACCTATAATCCTTTAACTGAAATGATTAAACATAAATATCCACGGCTATTTGAAAGTGTGCATCAGGGGTTAATAAAAACGTGGCCGAATTTTAAATTTCCCGAAAGTGAAATTGCGTTTATCGTATTACATTTCGGCGGTGCAATTCAAAAACAAGCGACACCTTTTTATAATGTACTTGTCGTTTGTAGTAGCGGCATAGGTACAAGCCGTTTACTCGCTACTCGGTTACAACAAACATTTAGTGAAATTCAACAAACAGCACAAGCGTCTGTGGGTGATCTTAATTCCATTGATATTCAACAATATGATGCAATTATTTCAACGGTTAATTTAGATATAAGCTTACCTTACCTCACAGTTAATCCATTGTTACCAGATGCAGATATCAATCATGTAGCTGCTTTTCTAAACATGCAACAAGACAAACCACAAACACAAATATTTGATGGCACTGGTACAACTTTTGCAAATCCTGAATATCAATTAGAATATATCCGTAAAGGACTAGAAGTCATTGATTCAATTTATCTTGATTATGCACATACTCAAGATTGGATTACGTATTTAACTGAACAATTATTTAAACATCAAATTATTGAAGATAAGCAGTCATTCGCTGAACTTATTAAGCAACGCATGGATGAACAAGGTTTTGTTTTAGACCCTTATCCCATTGCTATGCCACACTTAAAAAGTGATTTAATTAAGAAGCCATTTATCTTAGTCACTATTTTAGAAAAGCCACTTATGCTTAATAGTAATCAAAATGACAAAGTTTCTGTAACATATTTATTAAATATGTTCATACCTCCAGATGATATCATGGCACAATTTATTAGTGAATTATCTGGAAAAATTGGTGAGTATCTCGATGATATCGACCAATTTATGAAACAACCGGAACAATTAACAGATTTACTTAAACAAAGTTATCTGAAAGTATTACAAAATCAATTAAACATGGAGTGAATGATATGAGTGAATTATTTAGTAATGACAATATTTTTATTAATCAAACAGTGAAAGATCAAAACGAAGCAATTGAAAAAGCAGGACAAGCACTTGTATCAAGTGGTGCAGTTACAGAAGACTATATTCAAGCTATGAAAGATCGCGAGCAAGTTGTAACAACATTTATGGGAAATGGATTAGCTATTCCCCACGGTACAGATGAAGCTAAAACAAGTGTTTTAAAATCAGGCTTAACTTTAATTCAAATTCCTGAAGGTGTTGATTGGGATGGTGAAGAAGTTAAAGTTGTTGTTGGTATCGCAGGTAAAGATGGTGAGCATCTAGATTTATTATCAAAAATTGCCATCACATTTAGTGAAGAAGAAAATGTTGAACGCATTATCAATGCTTCATCAGCTGAAGAAATTAAGCAAGTATTCGAGGAGGCTGACGCATAATGAAAGCATTACATTTTGGTGCAGGTAACATTGGTCGTGGTTTTATTGGTTATATTTTAGCTGATAATGATATTAAAGTTACATTTGCAGATGTCAATGCTGAAATTATTGATGCTTTAGATTCTAAACAAGAATATGACGTCATATTAGCAGACGAAGCAAACACAACAACTCGCGTACACAATGTAGACGCAATCAATTCAGGGCAACCTTCTGCTAAATTAAAAGAAGCCGTATTAGAAGCAGATTTAATTACTACTGCAGTCGGTGTCAATATTTTACCGATTATTGCTAAAACGTTTGCGCCTTATTTAAAAGAAAAAGAAACACCAGTAAATATTGTTGCTTGTGAAAATGCCATTATGGCCACGAATACATTGAAAGAGGCAATTCTAGATATCACTGGACCATTAGATGAACATATTCATTTTGTTAACTCAGCAGTTGATAGAATTGTCCCTCTGCAAACAAACGAAAATATTCTAGATGTTATCGTGGAACCTTTCTATGAATGGGTTGTAGAAAAAGATGCATGGTATGGTCCAGAATTAAACCATATTAAATACGTATCAAATTTAACACCATATATTGAAAGAAAATTATTGACGGTAAACACCGGCCATGCTTACTTAGCTTATGCTGGTAGATATAATAATCAACCGACGATCTTAGATGCAATTAATGATAAAATGATCAAACATGATCTAGAAGAAGTCTTGAAAGAAACAAGTCAGTACATTACCAACCAATTTGATTTTTCAACAACTGAACAAGCACAATATGTTGATAAAATTATTGAACGCTTTAAAAATCCGCATCTTTCAGATGAAGTGACTCGTGTAGGTCGAGGTACGATCCGTAAAATCGGACCGCAAGACAGAATTATTAAACCATTAAATTATCTTTATCAAAATAATTTGAAACATCAGGCGTTAATTAAGGCAGCTGCATTACTGTTAAAATATGATGACACGAATGATCAAGAAACAGTAGAAAAAAACAATTATATTAATGAATATGGTGTTGAAACATTCTTAAAAGATTACGCTAAAATTGATGATCAATTAGCATCTGAAATTAGCAAAGAATACAACATCTTATAGTATTAAATGATTAAAAGATAATATATTTAGTTACAGTATTGAACAACATAATATTTTTAAGCCAAAGGCTAATCCGTTTAAATACGGATTAGTCTTTTTTATGGTTAATCTTTTATAGCTTAGACTGTGCTTGTCAGAGATAAGTTATGATTGTAACTCAATCTTGTAGTTTTTTTATATAGTATTCTACTAAGCATACAACTCCTTTATTTTATATGAATTTAAAATATAATTTTATGAACTATCCTATGTTTTTGATACATTACTAATAAAAAAACTGTCAATACATGTACTAACGCTACCATTAGTACTTGTATTGACAGTTTATAATAAATAAAAAGCTTATTCATTTAGACCCATTTTGTCTTTAACTACATCAGCAATTGTTTGAGCATATCGTTGCGCTGCTTCATCAGTTGCTGCTTCAACCATAACTCTTACTAAAGGTTCTGTTCCTGAAGGTCTAACTAAAATACGTCCTTCTCCGTTCATATCAACTTCTACTCTAGTCATGACTTCCTGAACATCTACATTTTCTTCCACGCGATATTTATCAGTCACACGTACATTGACTAAAGATTGAGGATATTTTTTCATTTGTTTTGCAAGTTGACTTAAGCTTTTACCAGTCATTTTAATAATGCTTGCTAAATGCACGCCTGTTAATAAACCATCACCAGTAGTGTTATAATCCATTAACACGATATGACCAGATTGTTCTCCACCTAAATTATAATTACCTCTACGCATTTCTTCAACTACGTAACGATCTCCAACTTTTGTTTTATTAGATTGAATGCCTTCATCTTCTAAGGCTTTGTAGAACCCTAGATTACTCATGACTGTTGAGACTATCATATTATTATTTAATTCTTGATTCTTGCTCATTGCTTGACCAATGATGAACATAATTTGATCTCCGTCTACGATGTCCCCATTTTCATCAACGGCAATTAATCTATCGCCATCGCCATCAAAAGCTAAACCAAAGTCGCATTCTTCCTCAACTACTTTTTCAGACAGCGTTTCTGGATGTGTTGATCCTACATTATCATTAATATTATAACCATTAGGATTACAACCAACTGTAACTGTATCGGCCTCTAAATCTCCAAATAAAAACGGTGCTAGTGATGAAGTAGAACCATGGGCGCCATCTAAAGCGATTTTCATGCCATCTAAGTTAACATCAATAGTAGATTTTAAATAACTTATGTACTTCTGTGCACCTTCAAAATAATCAGAATAATGCACGATGTCATCCCCTACTGGACGTGGTAATTCTGGGTTTTCTTGATCTAATAATTGTTCAATTTCTCTTTCTTGATCGTCAGAAAGTTTGAAACCATCAGAACCAAAAAATTTAATACCATTATCTGGAACAGGATTGTGAGACGCAGAAATCATAACACCTAGTTCAGCTTCCATCTCTTTAGTTAAATAAGCTACGCCAGGTGTTGATATAACGCCTAAACGCATCACTTCTGCACCGATTGAAATCAATCCAGCAATTAATGCAGATTCAAGCATTTCACCAGAAACACGAGTATCTCTACCAACGAGTACTTTAGGGTGCTTTTCACCTTCATTATGGGCTAATACGTAACCCCCAAAACGCCCTAATTTAAACGCAAGTTCTGGCGTTAATTCTTTATTTGCAACGCCCCTTACGCCGTCTGTACCAAAATATTTTGCCATGATTTATATCTCCTTTATAAAAAACTATTTAATATTAATTTTTGCTGTTGTTTCTTTTGGATTAATTTTTGAAACGTCATCTGGTAATTTAAATTCTACATTTTTTTCAGTTGATTCTGTAACACCATCTAAATCGATTTCTGCAGTAATTTCGTCAATATCTTGAATGTCGTTTCTATTACCGAAAATTTCCACTTCTTTTTCATCTAATTTTATATCATCTATTTCGTTACCTTTAGGTAAAGCACCTATTGCTTTAGTTTTAACTTTTACTTTCTTGCTATAATCTTCTACTTTTACACTCAAATTAACTTCATTCGGTTCAATTAATACTTTAATTTTATTAAGGTTTCTGTCAAAAGCAGTGATACGTGCAATATCCGTAGTATCTTTGCTAATTTTATCTTTATCCTTAAACGTAGCTTTTAAATATGCAATTTTATCAATTTGTTTGCTACCACCAGTCACTTTAACTGTTTCAGGTGATACACTTTGATCACTAACTTTATAATTAGCATTTAAATCGTTATCACTCACGTCAGGTTCTACCTTAAGTTTTTTAGTAACTTTTTCTTCAAGATTAACTGTTGTTTCTTTTGGCTTAACTGTATAATCAATGTTTTTATTTAAACCATTGACTTTGAATTGTGTGGTATGCTTTCCAGCTTTCTCACCACTCAGATCAAGTACTGCCTTAATATTTTCACCGTTTTCAGCTTTTAATACTTGAGATTGTGGGCCAGATATTTCAATATCTACCTTACTCGGCACATCGCTAGCATATAACGATTTACTATCATAATTAACTTGCACTGGTACATCTTGAAGTGTTTCCGTAGATTTTTGTCCTAATTGGTCAGCATTAAAGATATTACCAAACATGTTATTGACAGATAAGAAAAATACTAGTGCTAAAACTAATGCTATTAATCTTAAGCCCCATTTACTTTCTAACATATTAATTCACACCTTTCTCTTGAAAGTGTGTGCCAAACCAATGTTCAGCCAATAATTCTTCAAATGCTTCATTTGATATATCTTTTCTCAATTTTCCATCAAATGTGACTGAAATAGATCCAGTTTCTTCAGATACTACTACTGTAAATGCATCTGAAACTTCTGAAATACCTACAGCTGCTCTATGTCTTGTTCCTAAACTTTTAGCTATTTTAGCACTGTCTGATAGTGGCAAATAACTGGCAGCACTTGCAATTTTGTTCGCTTGAATGATCATAGCACCATCATGTAAAGGTGTATTAGGTATAAACACATTAGTCAATAATTCTTGAGAAATTTCAGAATTCATTGCTATACCTGTTTCAATATAATCTTGTAATCCTGTTTCTTTTTCAAATACGATTAATGCACCAATACGACGTTTAGCCATATACTGTACTGCCTTAGAAACAGACGAAATAAGTTTGTCCTCATCACTATTCAAACTTGTGGAATAGCGTTTAAATAGACTTCCTCTACCCAGTTGTTCTAAAGCGCGTCTAATCTCCGGTTGAAATATAACAATTAAAGCTAAAACACCCCATTGTATTACTAAATCAAACAAACGAGATGTCGCTGTTAAATTTAACATTTTACTCACTTGTTGGCCGATTACAATTACAACAATACCTTTCAGTAATTGAATCGCTTTTGTACCTTTAAATACTGTAATGAGAAGATAAAGTACATACCATACAATGAGCAAATCGAGTACACTAGCAATTATTTTGACTGTACTCCAATCATCAAAAAAGTTGGATAAATCCATAACATCTCCTCCGGTTATCTGTTCCCATGATATATATTATACCAATCATAACACTAACTGTCATATTAAGTATTAAATTTTTATCATAAAATTAAAAGGAATATAAAAAGGAATAATATGGAAATAATGGCATATTATTCCTTGTTTTTTATAATAATGTTTCACCAAAGAAACTACCTACTAAAGAAACTGCCTGTTCTGCTGTGTGATTATTCATATCTATCAATGGATTGACTTCTACTAAATCCATTGAAGTGATTAAATTTGACTTATGTAATAATTCAAGTGCAAAATGACTTTCCCTATATGTTAAGCCTCCCAGCACTCGTGTACCAGTTCCTGGTGTTTCAGCTGGATCTAAAGCATCTACATCTAATGATAAATGAATGCCATCTGTTTTAGATTTCAAATAATCTAAAGTTTGTTCCATCACTTGTTTAATGCCTAGTTTATCAATATCTGCCATTGTATATGTTTTAATATTATTTTCTTTAATGTATTGACGTTCTCCCTTATCTAAATCTCTCATGCCTATAAGCACGATATTTTCTGGTTTAACTTTAGGTGCAAAATTAGAGATATTCACTAAACGTGAATCACCTTCTCCGGCTAATACCCGTAGTGGCATTCCATGTATATTACCAGAAGGTGATTCCTCAGGTATATTTAAATCACCGTGAGCATCATACCAAATGATACCTAAATTCTCATAGTGTTTACTGATACCCGAAATAGAGCCTATTGCTATGGAATGGTCTCCACCTAAAATAAGTGGAAAATTGCCATTATCAACACTTTGCCCTACTGTTTCACTAAGTTGATTAGATACCTCTACTATTTCATCTAAATTACGTAAGCCTTTTTGAACTGAGTTAAACTTCTCTAAACGCATTGCAGGAACATTAATGTTACCTGAATCTTTAACATCAATTCCAATATTTTGTATTCGTTCTACAATACCTGCATATCGAATTGCATCTGGACCAAAATCTACCCCTAATTTTTTTTGGCCATAAGTCGAAGGTGCACCAATAATCTCTACTAATTTATCCATAAAAAAACCCCTTTGTTTGCGTTTGATATTAGGATAATCTAAAGTGATATGACTTTCAAGTTAATACAAGCGCCCTCAATTGTAAGATTTTAAGCAAATTACATAAAGAAACAAAAAAACGATTTTTAATTCAAAATAACTAAATATAGCAATGTAATTTTATAGTTTTAAACAAAAAAATGTATATACTAAATATCAAAAAATTTTTCATTTATAAAAAAACAAAAAAGCATTCCCAAAGGAATGCTTAAAAAGTGAGCCATAGAGGATTCGAACCTCTGACCCTCTGATTAAAAGTCAGATGCTCTACCAACTGAGCTAATGGCTCTAATGGCTGGGCTAGCTGGATTCGAACCAGCGCGTGACGGAGTCAAAGTCCGTTGCCTTACCGCTTGGCTATAGCCCATTAATGGTGGAGGGGGGCAGATTCGAACTGCCGAACCCGAAGGAGCGGATTTACAGTCCGCCGCGTTTAGCCACTTCGCTACCCCTCCGCATTATTAAATTAGCAATGGTGGAGGATGACGGGTTCGAACCGCCGACCCCCTGCTTGTAAGGCAGATGCTCTCCCAGCTGAGCTAATCCTCCAATATGTATAAAATGACCCCGACGGGACTCGAACCCGTGTTACCGCCGTGAAAGGGCGGTGTCTTAACCGCTTGACCACGGGGCCATATGGCTCCACAGGTAGGACTCGAACCTACGACCGATCGGTTAACAGCCGATAGCTCTACCACTGAGCTACTGTGGAATAATGAAATATTGCCTGGCAACGTCCTAC
>NZ_JAESKU010000017.1:781-2714 GCF_017892255.1 Staphylococcus sp. GDY8P94P | reverse complement strand
GTACTGACATCAAGGTATTATTGGGAATCCCAGCTTAAATCATAGATACCGTAAGGGATTTTATTCTTTATTTAAAACTTTGCAACAGACCCGTAAATCATATTTTCCAATTGAGTTACGAGGTAATATACCTCTAATTTCATTTATAACATCAGTACTTTCCATACATTTACACCCCTTGCTTATGGTTAATAATCTTTGCTAATCTTTAAAAATAGTCATTTTCAACATATTTTTTATACATGTCCTCGGTATATCTTGTTATGTTCTTACCATACTCTGGATAATCAAACCCCAGTAGTTCTGCTACCTCTTTGGACACTTCCCTGAACAATTGGTGGCATATAAATAATGACTTCCAAATATTTTCATAGGAATCCATGCGATATGTAGATAATAATCTATTCCATAGATCTTCATCAATGTATTTGTTAATATACTTATAATTTTTCCCAACACTTAATGAAAATTCTGTCTTTATCCCAACCTTCCACGACATCATCCTAAGTAGTTCAAACCGTAGAATCTGGTTCAGATGATCGATTGCAAACAGTATCTCTTTGCGGCACAATCCTTTAATAACATAAGGTGTTACATTCCAAAATTCATTGCAGCAATCATCATACTCCCTTGCGCTTGGCTTTCTTACATGATAATCTATATCAGTCGGAACTATGTCCCTTTTAATTCTACAATCTTTATCAATTAGAACCTTTATTAATTTATCGCCCTTTAGGTAATTATCTAACTCTTCCAAGGGCAATAAGGTAAGATCAATTTTATTGTAATCATCAAATAGCATAAGATAGGAAAATCCCTTTTCTTCAGGTGGGAATAATTCCATATCCTCCGGCTTTTGCATCATTATTATATTCCCAAATTGATTAAGCCAGTCATCATTAGATATAAACGGTTCTATATCACTTACAAAATATGTAATATCATAATCCTGAAATTCATCTTTAGGTATATTAATATTTGCGCGTGACCCCTCAAGGGTCACAATTCGAATACGTTCATCCTGTTCTGCTAAAGAAAGTACTAAATCCATCATTTCTTTTTCTGATCTCATTTACATACTCCTCGTTTATTTTTTCTATATTATTACATCTTCTTTTTTGCCGATACAATCAGCATCATTGGGCGTCGCATTTCATCCGCCATCCCCGGAATATCCATCATGTTCTCTGGCGGCTGTGGCTCCACAATCTGATTTATTATAAAACTATTTGAAAGCAGTGTATTTAGATATGTGGTCAGTGTTCTATGATATTTTGTAACCTTTTCTTCCAAAAACATAGCTGTCCGTTTGCCCTCATAATAATAATTGTCCACCGGGAAATGCAGTATTTCTCCTTTTTCGTTATAATACCAGTCTTGTGTTCCATGAGCAGTAAAAACAGGATGTTCAACTGTAAAAACTAAATTGCCACCAGCCTTCAGCATCCTATATATCTTTTTTATTAAATTCTCATAGTCTGCTACATAATGAAACGCAAGCGAACTTAGTATTACATCAAAGCTCTCCTCTGGGAAATCCACATCTTCTATGGCACAGCATTCATATTCAATCTGTGGAAAATGGGTTTTTCCTTTTGCTACTTCGAGCATTTTATGAGAAATATCAACACCTACTACAGAGGAAGCACCGTTTTCCATCGCATATATACAGTGCCATCCATAGCCGCATCCTAAATCAAGCACACGCTTACCCTTAAAATCAGGTAGCATCTTTTTCAAAGTCTCCCATTCTCCCGCACCAGCCAGTCCTTTCTGCGAGCGACTCATTTGACTGTATTTTTGAAAAAATATATTATCATCATATTTGTTTTCTTTCATCTGAACTCTCCTCGTTTAAAAAGTTATTTATCTCCGATACAATTTCATTCACTTCTTTATAAAGTTTCTCGGTCATATCGTAGCATTCAAAAAG
>NZ_JAESKU010000017.1:0-700 GCF_017892255.1 Staphylococcus sp. GDY8P94P | reverse complement strand
CAATAAGCATTATTACATGCAAATAGTACTTGATTTAAGCATGAAATAATACGAAAAACATGGCCTGCAATATAATATTTATCCTCTACCCCCGCATTTGCTTTTACAAACATTAAAGAGAATTCAGCTTCAAATATAAAAAAGTTCATCAAGCTTTTCTTTAGAGCAGTAGGGTAAATTTCTGCCTGCTTTTTTAATTCGCATAAGCTTTCGTTCTTAGCATATAGTATTTTACTAATCGCTAATTCTCCACGATACATTGCACTTATATAACCATGGGGATGCCCGGTCTGATAATTGGCAGTAACAATTCCTTGCTCCGTATCTTTGATTATTTGTTCTACCCGTTTTATATCACGTAAAATCAAGTCAACATGATACCCATTTATAAATAACCATCCGCCGCCATTAATCCAATCACCCCACGCTCCGGGAGGCACAACAAGGTTGTTTCTATTTTTATCATCCAATTCTGTAGCAATTTGATTAATCGCTGTCAGGTCAAATGAGTCTGAATTGTAATAGATTCCGATATCTATATCAGAATTTTCTGTATGGGTGCCTCTTGCACGTGAGCCCCCTAATACGATGCCTTCAATAAAAGGCAAAGATGCTAATTTCTCTGTTACTATTTGAATAACATTACCTACCATATAAACATCCTCCTTTATTCGTTAGATATTTTTATTTCTTCTCCATC
>NZ_JAESKU010000016.1:0-4609 GCF_017892255.1 Staphylococcus sp. GDY8P94P | reverse complement strand
TTATTCATCTTTGCTTTTGTTGCTCGGCGTTCTTCTTCTGTGTATTCTAAGGTTTCAGAATTACTTTGTTCATGTTGTTTATTTTTTAACCATTCTGGTGTCATCTCACGACTAGTATTATGCTTTGGTTTACCTACATTCGCCATATCGGGTTGTCGCTTGCTATGAATGCGTTTCTCAGGTTCAAAAGTAAATTCTAACCATTCGATTTTACGTGATTTCTTAGCAGAAATTTTATTAATATTAAGGTCTTTAAATATAAAACCTAATTCATTAATAATTGGCTTGAATACCCGTTTGTTAATATCATTCATTTTATATGATTTAGGGATATCTAAACGTTCTCTCAAATCGTCCATTTCAATTTTAAAATAGCCAGTATGCTTATACTGCTTTAAAATCCTAAACATATTTTTTGCATATGTTGATTTTAAATAAGTCATCTCTTGTAGTTCAAATTTAGTAAAATCTGACGTAATTGAATTTAATACATGCTTTAAATCATTATTAATACTAATACTTAGATATTCATCTTCTGCATTTAATTCGTATGATGTAAATAATACAAACTTCTTGAACGATTTCCCGTTATGTTCTGTATATGTTAAGTTCAACATCTTATCGTATACATGTTCCAAATCTTTGATAAAACGTTCTTGTGAGCGTGAATAATAATTACTAAGATGTTTTAATTCGTCAAAAGGTATTTCTAATTTACGTGTGTCTTGCTCTTTAAGTTTGCTGCATAATGTAAAAAATAAGTCGACTTCTGTACTTGTGAATTTTCTTAAAGGTACTAAATTCATTTCATTTCGGTACACAACAGTCTCTCCAGTCATGTTATAATCACTCCTATACAGTATATATATCTTTTTAAAAGGGACTAATTAGAGGTTAGTCCCTTTTTTATTTGTTAAAAACCATAATAAACCATAATAATACAATAATCAAGAATAGAAAGGGACGTTATAATATAAACGCCCACTGTCTGTTACAAAAAGTCCCCTTTGGTGTTACAAAAAGTCCCTTTTGGTGTTACAAAAAGTCCCTTTTGGTGTTACAAAAAGTCCCCTTTGCCATCTGAAACTCCTTCTCGCAGTAAGGCTCAAAGGGTGCCTAAAAAGGGTTTAAAAAGATTTTAAAAATATATTAAAAAGTTCCAGCCCAAAATGCACAAGTTCAAAACACTTAAAAACAATGTATAAATTCTAATCGAATTTATTTATATTTAAAAAACCTAAACCATTACTTTTTTGAAAAAAAGTAAAATCAAAAAACTTCTTGAACTCGCCACACTAACTGTAGTGGAATTGGATAACCTCCAATTCCACTACAGTTAGTGTGGCGAGTATGAGTAACTGTATCAACTCCTTATACTCAATCGCTACGCTCATTCCGTTACCGTTGACACAGAAAAAAATAAGAGCCTAGAACTTTGTTCTAAACCCTTAACCCATTATTAATAGTCTTTAGATAATTTATATTGCTGGTAAGTATAATAAACTATCAATGATTGCACTACTACTTGTGAAAAAGCTAATGATACTCGAATGATTTTCTTCGTTTTCTCACTCATTTTACTCAACTCCTTTCGTTGCTTTATTCCAATTTCCTTATTGGTCGGAACCTACAGGGCTTTACGTGTTGTTGAGTTGGTACTTTCTTGGGATTAATCCCAATTCAAGTCCAACCAACTCGCTAACAAGTTAGCTAACACATAGCCCATTCCAACCAATAAGTTTTCTCGGCATAAAAACGTGTTATAATACTATTAGTTGTTTTTTCATAAGGAGTTACCCCCTTATTTGCATTTATTTTGCATTTTAAGGGGGTATTTAGAGCTTATAGAGATTTTAGGTACAAATCCTAGAATTTATTATCTAAAGCGTCTATGAACTTCGTACATGCCCACAGAATAAAGAATAATAATATAAACGGAATGAGATAGAATAAATAAGCTAAATATCTCCAAATAGATTCACCTTGAACAATTTGGTCATGAATGGTCTCTGCATAACTATTAAGCATTAATATATCGCCTATTGGTCCAGTTATCAGTGATACTAGAGAGACAATTAAAACAACAAAAAATAAAGAAAATATGCCTTGATTCATTTTACTTAACGATTTGTTGTATTTACCTATCAATTTATCGTTATCTTGAAATTTACCTTCAAGTGTTTTTTTGTATTCTTGTATTTCTGTTCTTGTCTGCTTATTACTTTCGATTACCCCATTCATAAGTGTTTTTGTATTGTTATCTATCTTTTTAAACTTATTGCCTAGGGCTTTTTGAAAGTCTTGCTCTTGATTATCAGTATCTATTTTAGCTAAATATGAACTAGCTACTGATTTATATTTTACATGCAAGTCATTACTTATTTTATTAAAGTTCGAGGTCGATTCCTCTAGCTTTTTTATTAACTGATTGTGTTGTTCTACTCTCTTGTTCTCTCTGTTTTCTAAGTCTTTCATTCTCTGCATTAATGCGTTCATTTTCTCGTCGCTCTTGCTCTCGTCTTTCTCGCTCTCGTCGTTCGTTTTCTTCTCTAAACTCGTCCCAATCTGCTTTTGTTGCTTTAATATTTGGTCTAATTTGTCGTTCAGATTGTCGATCTCGTCTTTGTTTCTCAAGTCTAAAGCCATTGTCCAACTCCTCCTTGTTATAATCTTCACCAAGTTTGCTACCACGCACTTTTTTATCTTCTTTAATATGTTTATAAGTTATGGTCTTATCTGTCATACGTGCGATTTCAACGCCTTTCGGTTTAAGTAATTCGTTAAATTCGTCAAAATCTGCTGCTTGTTCTTTTGTATCTTCAATCGCTATTCTAATTTGATTTTTCCATGATGCTTTTACATCTTTAGATTTATCCATAATGTTTTGTTCTGCTTGTGTGTAGCGTATTTGTGCTTGTTTGTCTGGTATTGATAGATTATGCGATTGGCAAACTTCGTCATTCGCTTGTCGAATATCATGCAGTGCTTTTTTATTATTATAAAATTTCTTTCCTGTTTCTAAATCAACTGAATTAATCACAATATGATTATGAACATGGTCTGTGTCGTTATGCGTATATACGGCAACTTGATGATTAGGTGCTATCTTTTCGGCTAATTCTAAGCCTAATTGATTACATTGTTCCGGTGTTACTTCGTCAGGTTTAAACGACTGAATGATTACATGTCCTTGGTTGCCATTTGTTTTACCATATAACTCACGTGTTGCTTTAAAACTGCTTTTTGCATAATCAATATCGCAATTCAAAGCACTTTTTTCTTCTGCACGTTTTTCTGCGTAATTAATTGCACGACTTGTTGATTTGGTCGAACTTATTTTAGTTGTTGCCATATCTCATGCAACTCCTTTTTAACTGAATTAAACCCATTAATTAATTCATCATATTTCTCTTCTGGTAAATTTACTGCTTGTTCTTTGTGTTGATTAAACCATTTAGCAATCTGATTTATATTGCCCCCCATAGTACCTAAACCTTTAACAATCGATTGTCGCGACTCTTTATCTAATTTGGGCGCTACCAATCGACTGCCTTGTGCCTTTTTCTTAACGAAAGAAGCCACACTCATATTCAAAGTTTCAGCAGATGCCTTCAACTTTTCATATTCGGATTCACTCACACGAAAGCTAATTTGTTTCGGCTCTTTGCGGTCGGGGGTTTGATTTTTCCCGACAGCATTATCGCTCGACAAATTATCATTTTGTTCGTTCACAATCCCACCACCTTTACTACGTAAAATAAATAATAATCTTTAGTTAATATTATAACATAATATTAACTTCACATCATTATTTAAGTGGTTTGGCAAGCACTGAAAAGTATAGCCACTTCGTGCCAATATTTTCTTGCTTGTTGGGGGAAACGCCCCCAATCCCCCTGTGATTTTTTCTGCGAAAAAATAGCAAATACAAGTGAGTATTTGCTAAACCATTACGCTCAAAAATGTGAGCGTATCAAATGAGTAATCACTAAATAAACTTTTATAGTTTATTATTAGTAATTACTCAAAAATATATTCCACCTATGTTATAGTATTTACTAAGTAATAACTCAATAAAATAAGACTATTTTATATGAGTAATCATTTAGTAAAAGGTGGAATAAAAATGCCAAGTCAAGACCAAAAAAAAGCCAAAACAATCAATATCAATTTAACCGAAGAAGAGTATGAAAAAGTAAGAGCTTTAGCTCAAATCAGAGATTTAAATCCAACAGCTTATACACGTTTAGCAGCACTAGGTAATCGAATAAAGCCAACCGTTATTGAAATGCCTAAAGAACAATTGACCATTGAAGATACTAACGAAGTTGAAACGTTGAAATCTGAAAATCAAGAATTAAAAGAGCAAAAAAAATATGATAATGAACGCATTGAAGTGTTAGATAGATTCATCAAGTATGTTAATGATAAGGGGTATATTGACTTTAAAGGCTATAAAGAGGATTTTGGTTTAATGCAAGCAATGGCAAATTATAGCGAAAGTAAAAATGTAAATGTGGAAAAAAATTGAAAGGAAATTAAAGATGAATAAAAAAAGCCCCACCGATCAGACGTGATGGTTGGGGGCTTTTTTTATTCATCTTTGCTT
>NZ_JAESKU010000015.1:0-471091 GCF_017892255.1 Staphylococcus sp. GDY8P94P | reverse complement strand
TGATCGTGCATGCTTGCCTGGGGTATGGTTCTAGCCTGTAGTCTCTCGCTCATATCATTTCCCCGGGCGTCCGCACGATGCAAAATCGCTATAAGTGATGTGTTTTAATACAATAGAAAAAAGCTTCGTATTATTTAACTTATACAACTAATAGAAAGTCATATTTTTACTTAAGCAAAAGATATAACTTAATATGAAAACACATGATGGATGAGTCCATTTTATATAAAATATTACGATTTTGATCGTGCATACTTGACTGAGATATGGCTCGATCTTGTAGTCTCTCACTCATATCATTTCCCCGGGCGTCCGCACACTATAAGTGATGTTGTTGAAAATAATTTTATGTACCTATATGTATCATTCGTTTCTTTGGTCATATCATTGATAAGTGAATGAATTTTTGAAAAGTAAAAAACATCAATCTCTAATATGTTTAGAATAGAAATTGATGCTTATGTTCTAGCTTTTTGATATGTAATTTATTGTTGATCTGATTTTCTAATTCCAGCAACACCATAATGAGAGGCTTTCATTTCTTCTATTACAACCTGTATAGCGTCTTTGTTAGCACCTGTGGTTTTCTCTACTGCATTAGTAACTTCTGTGACTAAATTTTTTAGTTGTTCATCAGAACGACCTTCTAATAGTTTTACATTTACTATTGGCATTTAAATTCCTCCTAAAGCTATTTTTATATATTATAGCATAAAAATTCACAAAATTATAAAAATATAAATAAGAACATTTGTTCTCATTTATATTGAAATAGAACGTATGTTCTTTTATAATGTAAGTGATTAAGGGAGGAATGTTATATGTATGAATTTTATGATTACAATCTGTTAGAGGAAAGAGATATATTGTGTATCGACCAAAAAAGTTTTTTTGCAAGTGTTTCTTGCATACAAAAAGGATTAGATCCAATGAAAGAAAAGTTAGCAGTTGTTGCGGATACTAAGAGACAGGGATCGGTTGTATTGGCTGCTACGGGTCCACTAAAAGCTATAGGTATTAAAACAGGGTCAAGATTATTTGAAATCCCTCATAGAAATGATATATATATTATCAATCCAAGCATGAGAAAATATTTGGAAGTTTCAGTAGCAATTTCTAAAATCGCTTTACGCTATGTTGCTCCAGAAGATTTACACCAATATAGTATTGATGAATTTTTTATGGATGTAACAAATAGTTATCACAGATTTAGTAGTACAATTCAATCTTTTTGTATAAAATTACAATATGAAATTCTAGAAGAAACAGGTATACATTGTTCAATAGGGATTGGATCAAATATGTTATTAAGTAAAGTTGCAATGGATGTAGAAGCAAAACATACTGATGATCTCATTGCTGAATGGAGATATCAAGATGTGTCGCACAAACTTTGGCCTATTTCACCATTGAGTAAATTTTGGGGAATTAGTAGAAAAACAGAAGCAAAAATGAATAAAAGAGGTATCTTTACTATAGGTGATTTAGCTCATTATCCATATCAATATTTAAAAAGAGATTTTGGTACTGTAGGTGTGGATTTACATTTGCATGCAAATGGTATTGATCAAAGTAGAATAAGAGACAAGTATAGTGTAGTTAATCCTTCAATTTGTAAGAGTCAAATATTGATGCGTGATTACCATTATGATGAAGCTAAAATAGTGATGCAGGAATTAATTGAGGATGTAGCGAGTCGTGTTAGAGCAAGAAATAAATTAGCTAAGACGATACACTTTTCATTTGGTTATAGTGATCAAGGAGGGGTTCAGAAACAATACACATTAGAAGACCCAACAAATTTAGATGGTACTATTTTTAAGGTGGTTGAATATTTAGCAGATAAATTATGTGATCCAACAATGTTGTACAGAACGGTGAGCATTTCACTCACGCAGTTTATAGATGAGCGAAATACACAATTGAATTTATTTATAGATGAATACGAAAGAAAAAGGAATGAAAAATTGGCCAAAACGATTGATGCGCTGCATCAAAAATTTGGTAAAGGTATCGTATCTAAAGCAATCTCCTATACAGATGCAGGCACAAAACATGGGCGTTTAGGACTTATGGCAGGGCATAAAATGTAAAAATTAAAATAATAAGCTGAATGTTTAATATAGTCATAAATCAATTTCATTAGCAATATATGGAACGGAGATGATTTTAAGTAAGTTTATACGGTGCAGCCCGTCTCTAAAGTAGCTGTTGAATCAAACTTAGTTAGCTTTTTAACAAATACAATTTAAATAACGTACCTATAAACATAATAGATGATTTGTCTATGCTAGGTAAGTAAAAAATCTAACGTACATCTATTAAACGTATAAATATCATATTGGTATGATAAGGAGGATATAATAGACTTTACATTACTACTATGAGTTATTTAAAAAAGTATGATGTCTTGATAGTAATAAAGCATAAATTGTATCTAGATGAGGTGTTGTTAATTTGTACTTTCGAGCTTGTCGATATAGAAAACCTTGTATGCCATCGATTTCTAATGGTGTATTTAAAAGTACATCATAATACATGCTTGTTCCCATATCGTCTGGATAACCTTGATAAATTGTCATTATTTCTTCAATAACGTTATCAGAAAGATTGATACCAGAATGTTTAGCTATCATATAACCTTCATTTAATAACGATATGCATAATGATTTAATATGAGGTTGCTTGAGAATAGATGCAGGCTGTATTCCAAGCGCTGTAACTGTATTGATTGCTAAATTAACTAATAGTTTATACCAGATTTCCACTTCAATATTTTTATGTAACACAAGCGAAAGACCACTTGGAGCTAATATTTTTTTCAATGACACTGTGTTGTCATCTTGTTGTAAATGCAGTATTTCATCTCTAAAGTGAATCACATGTTGAGCGGTCTTTTGACCACTAATATAAGTTACAGCTTGATATATATTTGGTAGAGGAAGTTTTAAGTGTTGTCCATATCCATTTTGAGCTAGTATAACAATAGTAGTAGCTTGTGATAAATGCTTGATTTGTTCATATAACCCCTCTAAGTGTGGAATTTTAACAGCGATGAATATAATATCTAATGGTTCAGTAATATCTGATGCTTTAACAACATTAAGTATTATATTTACATTATTCGAAGCATCTTGATAGGTAATGTGCTCATTACGTCGACCAATTAAATAGACTTTATGTTCTGTTGTTAAAAGTTGAACTGTAATACAGCTACCAACAGCACCAGGACCAATAACACCTATCTTTTTCATTTATAGTTGACCTCCGTTTATTTAGAAAATAAAATTATAATAGATATGTTTATGATAGTAATCAATAACGAAGTGTTAATCAACTAAAAATGTAAAATTATTTTTGAACAGGAGCATAAATCAAATGATAAAAACTATGATGAATGGAAAAATACATCGTGCACGTGTAACAGAAGCTAACCTTAATTATGTTGGTAGTATCACGATAGATCGTAATATTTTAGATGCAGTAGATATATTACCCAATGAGAAAGTTGCAATTGTTAATAATAACAATGGAGAAAGATTAGAAACCTATGTGATTGAAGGAGAACGTAATAGTGGAAAGATATGCCTAAATGGTGCAGCTGCTAGACTTGTTCAAGTAAATGATATTATTATTATTATGTCTTATGTACAAGTTACTGCAGAAGAAGCATTAAATCACAATCCAAAAGTCGCGCTTATGAATGAAAAAAATGAAATTATAGAGATGATACAAGAAGAAGAAGGAAAATTACTAAATTAGTTATGTAAAACAACATTTGAAATATAAACAGTCCCATCCAAATTATATCGAGATAAGATAATAAAACGATATGAGCCTAGCCGTAGCTTTCTAACAAAAGAAAACTGCGCTAGGCTCATATTTATATTTGATAATAAATTGAAAATGCTTTTATATTTAGCGTTGTAAAAAAACAGCGATCATTACCACAGAAATGAGTGGTTGGCTTAAATATGTTCTTTACGATTTATGAAAAAAACAAAAAAACAATAACAATTAAGTAATTAAACTTTTTAAAAGGATAAAATCTATTCAATATAAGTATCAAAATCACTTAATGCTTCAGCGCCTTTTTTACGGTCTTCTGGATTTTTGAAGCTAATACGTAACGCACCATAAATATCTTCACGGACTTCTAATATTCTTAAGTTGCTTATAGAAATATTATGTAAACTAAGGATGTGTGTTACTTGGCTAATCATACCCGGTTTGTCCGGAATATCTACATAAAGATCATACTCTATAGATAGTGCACCTTGTGATTTAAGGGGGAGTTCATCTCTATATACTTTTGCATCATTATAAAAATTATATAACGCGTCCGGTTTGTTTTCTTCAACAAGCGTAATGACATCCTCCATTTGTGATTTCCATTCTTTTAATATATCAACAATAGTATTTTTATTTTCAATAGTAATATCACGCCACATAATTGGACTGCCACTTGCAATTCTTGTAATGTCTCTAAACCCTCCAGCAGCAAGTGTTTTAACTAATGAAGAGTGAGATGCGTGGTTTGCATTTAAATGAACGAGACTCGACGCAATGATATGAGGGACATGACTAACGATTCCTGTCACAAAATCATGTTCTTTTGGATTAGTAGCAATAAATTTTGCATTTGTTGTACTGAGTAATGAGCGGATTTCATCAAAAGCTTTATCATTTGCAGGTTCGTCGTGAACCAAAACATAAAAAGCATTTTCAAATAAATGTTTCTTTGCATTGAGTACGCCAGATTTATGACTACCCGCCATCGGGTGACCACCAATTAGGTGAATATTGTGATTTAAAAGGTATTGTTCATATTGCAAAATCGTCAATTTAGTACTGCCAGTATCGGTAACAATGACGTCAGACTTTGTTTGATAGTTTGGTAGTTCTTGTAAGTATTTGATTGTTTGTTGCACAGGTGTGGCATAAATAATGATATCTGCATTTTCCACACAGGTTTTATAATCAGTAGATTGATAATCAATAATTCCAATAGATAAAGCTTTTTCTAATTGGGAGCAATCTGCATCATATGCAGTGATTTCAATGTCATTATGATAATATTTTAAATTACTTGCCAGACTACCACCAATTAAGCCTAAACCTACGAAAAGTATTTGTTTCATTTTGCTGACCACCTCTATCAAAATTTTCAGAATAGTAACATTGTATAGTAGGAGTAGTTAATTCGCAATACATGTTTTATTTTCTATTTCATAAGTAGAACTCATTTATAAGACCACTGTTTTAACAGTTTTTGATTCTAAACGATTATGCTTACACAATTTCAATATAATTAAAACACTAAGTCACCAGATTACTTTAAATAAGTAGAAGAATTTAAAAATAAGAGTTGACAAAAATGAATGATGCTTGTATTATTCTAGTTAATTCATTTTGCAACGACAGTTGCCGTTTGAAAGGTAAAGTAACGTATATGATTTGTAGCAAGTAGAAAGCTAATGGTAGATGGAAATTAGCACAACATATATTGTGAATTGGGCTTTTAAACGTAAGCATAATATAATAATTTTTAAAGTGAACAATGAAATTGTTAACTAAGGTGGCACCACGGTAACGCGTCCTTACAGCATGCGTTAGTGTGGTGTTTTTTATATAAAAAAACAAAATGTAGTAAGTTGTGAATGGTAGCAAGCAGAAAGTTAGTGGTAGATGAAAACTAACACCTACACATACTGAAATTGGGTTTTGTTGGATTAAAATTGCATAATTAAATGAGTGAGTAGGTGAGAATGATATTATCTACTAATTTAGGTGGTACCGCGCATCAGCGTCCTTAATTAATATTTAAGGATGCTGATTTTTTTATAAGGAGGAGTAAAAATGAAGGTGCAATATCAAAAGATAAATGCTGAAGTAACACCAGAAGCATTGGCAAGATTAAAAAAACAAAAAATAGTGTTGGAAAGTACAGAACAATCTAAAGTGAAAGGGCGTTATTCAATTGTAATATTTGATGTATACGGCTCAGTGACTTTAGATAATGAAAATATGGCCATTCAATACAATGACAAGCAAACAGAGATAGAAAACGAAGCACCATATGAAAAACTGAAAGCTTTTATAGATCAATATAAGGTAGAAATAGAAGACGAAGATTTAGCACAATTACCATTTATCTCAGGATTTGTCGGATCATGCAGTTTTGATTTGGTAAGACATGAATTTCCTGTATTAAAGCAAATCGATTTAGCTGACCATAAACAACACGATGCTAAATTTCACATGGTAGAAGATGTATACGTATTTGACCATTACAAAGAGCATCTATACGTTATATCCACAAACTTGTTTTCCAATGAAAATGAAGAACAATTAGCATTACGTGTCAAACGTCATGTTGATGAGTTGCAAAATATAAATATATATCCTTCGCCTATAAAAAATGACATAAAAGACAAAGCAATTGAATCGAACATTACACCAGATCAATTTAAAAAAACTGTTAATGAAATGAAATCATTGATACAACAAGGGGATATGTTTCAAGTTGTACCCTCAATTATATATAAGTATAAACATAATTTTGGAATGAATTTACAACAATTATCGTATCAGCTTTATCAGAATTTAAAGAGACAAAACCCAAGTCCTTACATGTACTATTTGAATTTTGATGAACCGATTATTGTAGGTAGTTCGCCTGAAAGTTTTGTCAAAGTGAAAGGGCAAACTGTAGTCACAAATCCTATAGCTGGAACAATTAAACGAGGCACGACTGACAAAGAAGACCTTGAAAATGAAAAACAACTAATCAACGATGAAAAAGAGATAAGCGAACATAGCATGCTTGTTGATTTAGGTAGAAATGATATTCATAGAGTGAGTGAAATTGCTAGTTCTAAAATTGAAAAGTTAATGTCAATTGAACGCTATGAACATGTTATGCATATCGTTAGTGAGGTAACAGGAAAACTGAAATCAAATTATTCGCCAATGACTGTAATTGCAAGTTTATTACCTACAGGTACCGTGTCAGGAGCACCTAAATTAAGAGCAATACAAAGAATTTATGAAGCCCAACCTCAAAAACGAGGTGTATACAGTGGAGGAATAGGATATATCAACTGTAATCATGACCTAGATTTTGCTTTAGCGATTCGTACAATGATGATTGATGATACATACATCAATGTAGAAGCAGGATGTGGTGTCGTTTATGATTCAATACCTGAAAAAGAATTAGAAGAAACAAAATTAAAAGCCAAAAGTTTATTGGAGGTATCACCATGATTTTAGTAGTGGATAATTACGATTCTTTTACGTATAACTTAGTCAATATTGTAGGAAAGACTTCTGATGTAATTATTAAATATCCAGATGATCCTGAAATATTTGATTTAAAAATAGATGGTTTGATTATATCGCCAGGACCTGGACATCCATTAGATACTAGCTATTTAGTCAATATTATTGAACATTATAAACATAAACCTATATTAGGTGTATGTCTGGGCTCACAAGCATTGACATGTTACCACGGTGGTGATGTTATCCAAGGTGAAAAAATATGTCACGGAAAAAAAGATACGATGCAGATTGTAAGTGAATCCAAACTATACCGAAATATTACAGAATATTCTGAAATAATGCGCTATCATTCATTAATTAGTGACCCAAAAACGTTACCCGATACATTAAAAGTAACTGCTCAAACAAAAGATAGTATTCAATCATTTGAGCATATTAATGACTTACATTTTGGCATACAATATCACCCAGAATCTTTTGCTACGGAATACGGTGAAGCAATCATAAGTAACTTTTTAAATATAGTAGAGGAGGTCAATTATATTGAGTCTACAAAATCATATAAAACAGTATAAGCCACTTAATCAAACACAAATGAACGAATTTATAGAATTATTAATCACAGATCAACTAGAAGATGATACAAAACGAGAACTGCTAGAAGCCTTTTCGGAAAGAGAGACTAGTCAAGCAGAATTAACATATATTTCAAAAAGCTTAATAGGGTCTATGTATCCTACACAACCAACTTTTCCTAATAGTATGTGTGTTTGTGGTACTGGCGGAGATAAATCTAATAGTTTTAATATTTCAACAACAGTTTCTTTTGTATTGGCAAGTGCAGGTGTACCAGTTATTAAACATGGTAATAGAAGCGTTACATCAGCATCAGGGAGTACCGATTTATTAAATGCAATGCGTATTCCGACACGAAGTGTTGAGGAAACATCAACACATTTAAAAACACAAGGGCTTGTTTTTTTAAATGCGACTGAAACGTATCCAATTATGAAGCATATACAACCGTTAAGAAAAGCCATTAGTAATCCAACTATTTTTAATGTTACTGGACCATTAATTAATCCATTCAAACTAGATTATCAAGTTATGGGTGTTTACGAACCGTCTCAATTAAATAAAATTGCGCAAACATTAGCAGATTTAGGTAGAAAAAGAGCAATCGTCTTACATGGTGCAAATGGTATGGACGAAGCTACATTGTCTGGAAATAACACACTATATGAAGTGACAGAAGACAAACATATTAAATCTTATTCTATAAATGCAACAGATTTAGGGTTAGATTATGCACCAAATACGGATTTAAAAGGTGGCACACCTCAGGAAAATTTAGAAATTACAAAACAAATATTAAATGGTAAAGATCAAAGCGCTAAAAGAGATGTTGTGCTATTGAATGCAGGCATTGCCTTATATGTTGCTGAAAAAACAGCCACTATTCAAGAAGGTGTTCATAAAGCAAAAATATTAATTGAAAATGGAGATGCACTTAAACAATATAACAAAATGGGAGGAAAAACGTATGACTATATTGGATGAAATAGTATCATATAAAAAGGAATTGTTGAAGGATGGCTATTATACAAAAAAATTATCAGACCTTGATGAGGTAGACATTACGCATAAAAAAACGTTTGAGTCACAGTTAGCACAAGCTGATCAATTATCGGTTATTGCTGAGATTAAATCGAAAAGTCCGACATTATCTGAACTTCCAGGGAGAGATTTGAAACAACAGGTTAAGGCGTATGAAGCATATGGTGCTAACGCAGTTTCAATCTTAACAGATGAACATTATTTTGGAGGGAGTTACGAACGATTACAAACTTTGACACAAGTAACTGATTTACCAGTATTGTGTAAAGATTTTGTAGTTGATCCTATTCAAATTGATGTTGCTAAAAAGGCAGGTGCATCTATAATTTTACTTATTGTAAATGTATTGACTGATCAACAGTTGAAAGCCTTATATGATTATGCGATATCAAAAAATTTAGAAGTATTAGTAGAAGTTCATGATAAAGAAGAATTGGAACGTGCTTACAAGTTAGATCCCAAAATTATTGGTGTAAACAATAGAGATTTAAAACGATTTGTAACAGATGTTTTGCATACAAATGAAATATTAGAAAATAAAAAAGCAGGTTATTATTATATTTCTGAAAGTGGTATTCGCAACAAACAAGACGTTGCGAGTATTATAAACGCAGGTATTGATGGTTTACTTATCGGCGAATCATTAATGAAATGTGATGATTTAAGTCAGTTTTTACCAAGTCTAAAGTTAGATAAGGTGAAGGTATGAAATTGAAATTTTGTGGTTTTAAAACAATTGAAGATGTATATAAAGCAAAAGATTTAGATATTGATGCAATTGGTTTTATTCATTACCCCAAAAGTAAACGTTATGTGGATATCGATAAGATAGAAACATTTGCTAACATAATACCAGAAGATAAAGACAAAGTAGTAATTGTAGTAAATCCAGATTATCAAACGATTAGTAACCTCATAGATAATACAAATATAACTACCATCCAATTACACGGGTTGGAAAATTTAGAAACCATTCATTTTATACGTCAAAAAAAAGACAATATAAAGATTATTAAAGCATTGCCTGCAAAAAACGCAAATACATTAGCGAAGCATATTCAATATTATAAAGGTTTTGTAGATCAATTTATTATTGATACACCATCAATTTCTTACGGTGGTACTGGCCAATCCTATGATTGGGGAATCTTAAAAGATATAAAAGATGTGGATTTTTTAATAGCTGGCGGTATGAATTATAAAAATATTCAAAGTGTAAGTAAACTTAATTTAAATCACAATGGTTATGATATTGCAAGTGGTATCGAAACAAATGGTGTAAAAGATAGCGAAAAAATGCAAGCAATCATAGAACTTGTAAAAGGAGTTAATTAAATATGGTTAAAAACATACAGACAGAAGCAGATGAATTTGGATTTTTTGGCAATTTTGGTGGGCAATATGTCCCAGAAACATTAATGCCAGCAATTCAAGAACTTAAACAAGCTTATGAAAAAGCTAAAATAGATCCTGAGTTTCAAAATGAACTGAATAACTATTTAAAAGATTATGTAGGAAGAGAGACCCCATTAACATATGCGGCATCATATACAGAAGCGCTAGGCGGGGCAAAAATATATTTAAAAAGAGAAGATTTGAATCATACTGGTGCCCACAAAATTAATAATGCCCTAGGCCAAGCACTTTTAGCTAAAAGAATGGGCAAAAATAAATTAGTTGCAGAAACTGGTGCAGGACAACATGGAGTTGCTAGCGCGACAGCAGCAGCCTTATTTGATATGGAACTCGTGGTGTTTATGGGTGAAGAAGATATCAAACGACAAGAATTAAATGTATTTAGAATGGAATTACTTGGTGCAAAAGTTGAACCCGTGACTGAAGGACAAGGAACGTTATCTGATGCAGTTAATAAGGCGTTACAATATTGGGTAAGTCATGTAGACGATACACATTATTTATTAGGGTCTGCATTAGGACCAGATCCATTCCCGACTATAGTGAGAGATTTCCAAAAAGTTATAGGTAATGAAATCAAAGAACAAATCAAAGAGAAGGAAGGGTGTTTACCAGATGTGATAATTGCATGTGTAGGCGGAGGATCAAATGCTATTGGTACATTTTATCCATTTATTCAAGATGATGTTGCACTTTACGGTGTTGAAGCAGCAGGAGAGGGCATTGATAGTGACAAACATGCACTCGCAATAAATAAAGGTCATGAAGGTATTTTACATGGTACAAAAATGTATTTAATACAAGATGAAAATGGACAGATAGAATTAGCACATTCAATCTCAGCTGGGTTAGATTATCCAGGTGTAGGACCTGAGCATTCATATTATCATGATATTGGTAGAGTTAAATATGCAACTGCTAGTGATAGACAAGCTATGGATGCATTGGTGAAATTTACCCAGGCAGAAGGTATTATACCTGCGATAGAAAGTGCGCATGCATTAAGTTTTGTTGAAGAGCTAGCACCATCTATGGATAAAGATCAAATCATTGTCGTAACTGTGTCAGGGCGTGGTGATAAAGATATGGAAACGATTAGAAACTACATGAGACAAGGTGGCGAAAGTAATGCATAAATTATTTATTCCCTATATCATGGGGAACAAAAATTTTATTGAAAATATGAAAATATTAAGTGAATCAGGCGCGGATATTATTGAAGTAGGCGTTCCATTTTCAGATCCAGTAGCTGATGGGCCAGTGATTATGGAAGCTGGAAATAAAGCCATACAACAAGGCGTGAATATTGCATATATTTTTGATGAACTGACTGCACATCGTGATTCTATAAACAGTCAATATGTACTCATGACGTATATCAATATCATTAATCATTATGGAGAAGATGCATTTTTTGATGCATGTGAGAAAGCTGGTGTATATGGATTAATTATACCTGATTTGCCACATGAACTTGTCCAACAATTAAAAGATAGACATCCTCATCGCAAAGTTAATATTATTTCATTAATTGCTATGACAACATCTGATGAACGCATCAATCAAATTTCAGAAAATGCGGAAGGGTTTATCTATACAGTTACAATGAATGCAACAACTGGAGAAAATGGAAAGTTTCATCCAGAACTAAAACGAAAAATTGAAAAAATTAAAAACAAAGCAAATGTACCTGTAGTAGCCGGTTTTGGTATTCGTACTAAAACGCATGTTAATGACATTAGCGAAGTAGCTGATGGTGTAGTCATCGGTAGTGAAATTGTGAAACGGTTTGAACAAGACCAAAAAGAACCGACAATCGCGTATCTAAATTCAATTAGAACAACACTAGATGATGTACAAATTAATAAATGATGTGTAATGTTTATTTTAGATGGGTATTATTTGAAATAGATAGTCAAAATTGAAACATCGAAATGAATTCGATGTGATTTCAAGTAGATAATAACCTAAATAAATGAAGAGGTGACAATCGTGAATAAAAAAGTTTTATTCGTTATAACAAGTAGAGCACAATATGAAGATGGTACACCAACTGGATTATGGTTGGAAGAGGCAAGTGAACCTTATCATATTTTAACAGAATCAGGTATCGACGTAGATATTGTTTCAATAGAAGGTGGAGAAATTCCTTTAGATCCAAATTCAACTCAAAATGACGAATTAACGAAATATGCACAATTTGTAGAAAAAATTAGTGATGTGCCTAGTATAGATAACATTAATGTTTCAAATTATGATGCAGTTTACCTACCAGGTGGTCATGGTACAGTATTTGATTTTGCCCATAATCAAAAATTAGCTAATATCTTGTCTGATTTTAAACAAGAAGGCAAATTTATAAGTTCTGTATGTCATGGGCCAAGTGCATTTGTCGGTGCAAAAGATAAAAATGGTAAATATCTTGTAGAAGGTGTTACTTTAACATCATTTACAGATGATGAAGAACGTACGATGGGACTAGAGAATAAAGTACCATTCTTAACACAAACAGAATTAGAGCAACAGGGCGCTAAATTCGTTACCAAAGATAATTTTACGGAACATGTTGAAACAGATAGTCAATTCATCACTGGTCAAAATCCTCAATCAAGTGTAGCAATCGGTGAAGCATTAAAAGATGCCTTAAAATAGTGAGATTTTTAAAATAAGTTATATTGGGTAACATGAACTACTAACAAGGAAAATACTTGTTAGTAGTTTTTATATTTACAAAATAAATTAAGATTTGTGTTTAAATAGTTATTCTTTGTTAGAATAAAAGTAATGCTATAATAAAACAATACATAAATTATAAGTGAGTTGTAGCATTTAGTAATTCTAACTAGGGTATCGATTTAGTTTTATAATTGAATATTGTATAATAATTAAGATTAAAGTTTAAACTCGAAATAAAGTACTATAGACAAATAGGAGTATATAAAATGAAATTTACGAATTTAACTGCAAAAGAGTTTGGTGCATTTGTTGATCACATGCCCAACAGTCATTTCACACAGATGGTAGGGAATTATGAGTTAAAAATTGCAGAAGGCACAGAAACACATTTAGTAGGCGTTAAAAATAATGAAAATGAAGTTATAGCAGCATGTTTATTAACGGCTGTACCAGTTATGAAAATATTTAAATATTTTTATACAAATCGTGGTCCAGTGATTGATTTCGAAAATAAAGAACTCGTCCATTATTTTTTCAATGAATTAGCTAAATATGTAAAAAAACATAATGCATTATATTTAAGAGTAGATCCATACTTAGCATATCAATATCGAAATCACGATGGAGAAGTATTAGAAAATGCAGGTCATGATTGGATTTTCGATAAAATGAAACAACTTGGTTATAAACATCAAGGGTTTTTAACTGGTTTTGATCCAATTATTCAAATAAGATTCCATTCTGTATTAGACTTAAAAGATAAGACAGCAAAAGATGTATTAAATGATATGGATAGTTTACGTAAACGTAATACGAAAAAAGTTCAAAAAAATGGCGTGAAGGTCAGATTCTTAGACGAAGATGAATTACCTATTTTCCGTTCGTTTATGGAAGATACTTCAGAATCTAAAGATTTCGATGATAGAGAAGATAGTTTTTATTACAATAGGTTAAAGTATTATAAGAATCGTGTATTGGTGCCATTAGCTTATATGGATTTTGAAGCATATATCGATGAACTCAAGTCAGAGCGTGAAGTGTTAAGTAAAGATATCAACAAAGCGCTTAAAGATATAGAAAAACGTCCTGAAAATAAAAAAGCATATAACAAAAAAGAAAATTTAGAAAAACAACTTATTGCAAATCAGCAAAAAATTGATGAAGCTAAGTCATTACAAGAACAACACGGTAATGAATTACCAATTTCAGCAGCATTCTTTATTGTTAATCCGTACGAAGTAGTGTATTACGCTGGAGGAACATCTAACGAATTTAGACATTTTGCAGGAAGCTATGCAATACAATGGAAAATGATAAATTATGCAATTGATAATAATATTGATAGATATAATTTCTATGGCATTAGTGGTGATTTTTCAGAAGATGCAGAAGATGCAGGTGTTGTTAAATTTAAAAAAGGCTTTAACGCTGATGTAGTTGAATATGTTGGTGATTTTATAAAACCAATAAATAAACCAATGTACAAAATTTATACAATGTTAAAGGGATTAAAAGATAAAAAGTAGTAATACGTATTATATTTAGAAAGGAACTAGCTATAATGAAATTTACAGAGTTAACTGTCAAAGAATATGACAATTTTGTACAAAATCCAGCTTTAGAGAGTCATTACTTTCAAGTAAAGGAAAATATAGCTACTAGAGAAGAAGATGGTTTTCAAGTTGTTTTATTAGGCTTAAAAGATGATGATAATCAAGTTATCGCAGCTAGTCTTTTCTCTAAAATCCCAACTATGGGTAGCTATGTATATTATTCAAACCGTGGTCCAGTCATGGATTATAATGATTTAGGTTTAGTTGATTTCTATTTACGTGAATTAGATACTTACCTTCAAAAACAAAATTGTTTATATGTGAAAATGGATCCTTATTGGATATACCAAATTTATGATAAAGATATTAATCCAATGCCTGATTATCAAGAAAATGATGCGCTTGTTAATTTATTTAAATCACATGGATATACGCATCATGGTTTTACAACAGAATATGATACATCAAGTCAAGTTAGATGGATGGGTGTACTTAATTTAGATGGTAAATCACCAGCATCATTAAAAAAACAATTTGATAGCCAAAGAAAACGAAATATTAATAAAGCGATTAATTTTGGCGTGAAAGTAAGGTTTTTAGAAAGAGATGAATTTGACATCTTTTTATCACTCTATCGTGAAACTGAAAAACGAGCTGGTTTTGTATCAAAAACTGATGAATATTTCTATAATTTCATAGATAATTATGGGGATAAAGCTTTAATTCCTCTAGCTTATATTGATTTAGATGAATATATTACGAATACGCAAGAAAGTATTAATGAAAAAGAAGCGCGTAGAGATCAAATGATGCAAAATGAAAATAAATCTGATAAGCAATTGAAAAAAATTGCTGAAATCGATAAACAAATTGAACATGATAAAAAAGAATTATTACATGCGAGTGAATTAAGACAAACAGATGGCTCTATCTTGAATCTTGCAGCAGGCGTATATTTTGCTAATGCGTATGAAGTGAATTATTTCTCAGGTGGGTCATCTGAAAAATACAATCAATACATGGGACCTTATATGATGCATTGGTTTATGATTAATTATTGTTTTGATCATGGATATGGTCGTTATAATTTCTATGGCTTATCTGGTGACTTCACTGAAAATAGTGAAGACTATGGTGTTTATCGATTTAAACGAGGTTTCGGCGTACAAATCGAAGAATTAATTGGTGATTTTTATAAACCAATCAAAAAAACGAAGTATAAGTTATTCAATACGCTTAACAATATTAGAAAAAAAATTAAAAAATAAAAAGAAAGCATACTGGTATATAAGCCCTAAGCCAGTATGCTTTCTTATGTTCAAAAGAGGCTGAGATATAATGGATTCTCCCAACCTCATTTTACGTAAGACGAAATCTATTTAATAAAATTAGATTTCGTCTTACTCCATTTGCGTGGATTATCATGCGATGTCACTTCTGGTTGTTTTCCACATTTTTAGTATATATCTCACTAATCAGAAGTGCAATATCATTTTATTATATAAACAAGATAGTAAATTAATAAATAATATTATTCAAAAATGTTAGGTTTAAGAAATATTTCTAATATATTAAGAATACTTTTTTGAAAACAGTTAACGTAAAGCGTCTATGAGATAAGTTATTCCAATAATAAAGAAAACTGCACTCATAAATACAGCGATAACAACAGCAGCTATCAATGGATTAAACAATAAAATGACACCAAATATAATTTCTATAATGTTTAATATAATAGATACCATATGAAATCGTTTGTTTGCACCTTCTGCTGCCGTAATCGTAAACATATTCAAAAGTGCATTAATAATAAACCATATGGCAAATAAATAAACAATAAATGTTGTACTTGTTACTACATTAAATAATATCAGTATACCAATAATGATGTTGATAATACCTAAGATAATAAGTGAATTCGAACCATTTTGCGTGGCTTGTTTCATAATACGCCTTACAAAAATTTCAATGAAGCCATTAATTATAAATAAAATACCTATTAACCAAGTAATGGCAAATAAATTTTCTTCAGGAAAACTAATGATAAAAACGCCTATAATCAAGAAGAAAACACCTATTAATAAACTGGACCATTTAATACCTGATTTTTGTTGCATGTTTTTCACTCCAATCTCAATAATATATACCCAAAATGAAAGTATTCAACACTTTAGTAAATAATAATATTATTATGTTAACAAAAATAAATAACAAAGTAACCTGTTTTGTTTGATTTAATAAATATTTAGGTCCAATCTATAATATGTAGGGTTTGAAAATTAAGTATTCGTTTTAGGAGTGTATGATCAGTGGGAATTTCGATTCAAAAATCAATTTATAAAAAACTATTAAAAAATTTAGCAACTGAGCCGTTTAGTGTAACATTTTGGGATGGTTCAACCGTACATTATAATGACGGAATTGCTAAATTTCATTTAACTTTCAATAGACCGTTAAATAAAAAACTGTTAAAAGCAAATCCGATGATTGCATTAGCAGAAGGCTATATGGATAAGAATATTGAAGTCAGTGGTGATTTAGAATTTATTATGGCGTCCATCTTTTCACAACAAAAAAGTTTTATTAATAAACCTAAGAAAAAATATGTACAATCTCGTAAAAAACATAAAAACAATAAAAAAATTGCTAAAGAAAATGCTTCATTTCATTATGATTTAGGCAACGATTTTTATCGCTTATGGTTAGATAAAACGATGAATTATTCTTGTGCATATTTTAAAACGAAAGAAGATTCGTTATATACAGCTCAAGTTAACAAGATTAACCATATATTAAAAAAGCTAAATTTACAGTCTGGACAAAGCTTATTAGATATTGGATCTGGGTGGGGACATCTTATTATTGAAGCTGCAAAACAATATAATGTCCAAACGTTAGGTATTACATTAAGTGAAGAACAATATATTAAAACAAAAGAGCGCATTAAAGCTGAAGGTTTGATCGGTCAAGTGGATGTTAAGTTAATGGATTATAGAGAACTCATTAATGAAAAGAGAACTTTTGATCGCATTGTAAGCGTAGGTATGTTAGAACATGTTGGACATGATCATATTCCTATATTCATGGAAAATACCCATAAGTTATTGAAAGATGGCGGTGTGGCCTTATTGCATTGTATTACTGGACTTGTAGAAGTAGAAGGTAACGACTTTCTCACTAAATATATTTTTCCCGGAGGTGCAATTCCTTCTATAAGAGCGTTAGTTGACAATATGTCACAAAATAACTTAAAAATTGTAGATGTAGAAAGTTTAAGAAGGCATTACACTTTAACTTTACGCAACTGGGCAGAAAATTTTGAAGCAAATATAGGTAAAGTACGAGAACAATTTGATGAGAGGTTTATAAGAATGTGGCGTTTGTATTTAAATGCATGTGCAGCAAACTTCACATGTGGTGTTTCCGATTTGCACCAGTTTTTAATCACAAAAGGCGTCAATAACGAACTGCCAATGACAAGAGATTATTTATACAAAGATAATTAAAATAAATTTTTTGATCAATAGTGTTGAGATTTTACTTTTTATCTCCACACTATTGATTTTTTTATGATATAGTAACATAAATGTTTAGTTAACGTTATTTATGTTATGTAAACCTTTGTTTATATATGATTATTTTTAAACCATAAGTTAAGTAAGGATTGTTATAAATATTATCTGATAGCAACACTCTTATAATTAATAGAAACTATAATTACTTTTTAAAGGAACTATCTCATTTGAAACGCTGAGAAAGTGATTTCTGAACGTTGAACTTTGCTTTTGTGTATCTATGTAAACATGATTGCAAATGAGAAGAAAATCAATTTATGATAATGTGATTGTCAGCTAGATTACTGTAAATACACGTTGAGTATGGTTAAGAAAAAGTAGAATCCATATAGTGATGGTCACATGAATGCAATAAGATGTGATTGTCAGTCTTAAGTTAATTTTGTATGTGTAGCTTAAGTTTTGGTTAAATTAATTAAGGATTTATCATACGATGAATTTTAAACTTTTATAAATTAATAGATAAATCAGCATACATATATAAATCAACATTTTAGTTTACATAATATATATTATAGGAAGTTATGTATATTTTGATATAAGGGACCTATCATATAATCTTTATGTTATTTACGTCTGTTCAATTTTATTTTCGTTTGCTTTTTTGAATAACCAATTTCCTATTTTACTTGCAGTTTAAATTAGATTATTCTTTAACTACTTTAATAACTGTAATTATTAAGTCACTATGTATTCTTTATATATAATTATTTGCATTGTATCTTAAGTATGTAACGATACGTATTAATCTATTAAGTATGTAACGATACGTATTAATCTATTAAGTATTTACTATAATCTATTAATCATTATATGAACTCTACAGCTTTAATCATTGATGCTGAAAATATATCTGATAAATTTACATAAAATATATACCTTTATCAAATCGTAATTTTTTTGATTTAATAAAGGCATATCATTATTCTTTGTTTTTTACATAAACATCTATTGAGTCTTTAATGAATTGAGCAGTGCCTGTTCCAAATTTATCAATATTTACTTTGAATCGTTCGTCTTCGACATACATTTCACCTAAACACTCAAAAATATCTAATGTGTAATTAAAATTTAAGTTTGAATTTAAATAATCATACCATTTTTGTACGTTTGACTGGACCTCAACAGATTCTGGTGGCCGACTTTTTAAATTGGCGAAAGTTGAAAAGATATCATTCATTTCATTTGTTTTTAGAATTTTTTCTTTGTCTGACCATGAGTTAATATGTTGGTTAGCTTTTATTATAGTGCTATCGCCCCACTTTTTACGTGCTTCTCCATCATAGCTTTTAGATAAATTATCAAAATTAAAGCCTTCGAATTTTTCTTCATTGGTCATTGCTATTTCTCCTCTCATATGACGTAATGTTTGATTGATTGTTTGAATCATTTGATCAGTACGATTTTGTCTTTCAATAAGTAATTGCTTGTGTATTTTTAAAGCTTCTTGTCTATCGAAAGACGGGCTATCAATGATTGATTTTATTTTTTTAAGAGAAAAGTCGAGTTCTCTAAAAAATAAAATTTGCTGTAACTTATCTAGGTCTGTTTCTGAATATAGCCGATATCCTGATTTGGACAGTTTCGTTGGATTTAATAAATTAATTTCATCATAGTAATGTAACGTACGCACACTAATACCTACTAAATTGGCTATTTGTTTAACCGTCATTTGCATTTTTCTTACCTCCTCATAAAATGACTATAATGCTTAACGGAACGTTAGGGTCAATAATAAATTTTGTATTATTTTTAGCAGTATAATAAAAATAAAAAGTCCCTGAGACAAAATGTGTCTGGGGACTTTCAATATTGGTAGATGAAACAATGAGCTTTGTATTTTTATTCCGATGCTACTTTTTTTAACAATTATTTTCTTCTTTTAAATTCATGTGCTTCCTCTTCAGGCGAGATACCACGTTTTTTCATTACTTTTAATGCCTTTTTTTCTCGACGTTTACGTCTGAAGTCACGCGTAGAGTACCAAATTAAAAAGCTCATGATTAAGCTTAATACCGCCATAAATGCAGCAAAACCTAATAAAGGCTCGTAAGTAATATTTTCAAAATTAGGTATTAAGAATGCAGCAATAGCTAATATAACAAATGTTAAAATTGCAGCTGCAAACCATTTATTTAAAACAAGTGTACAAAATAATGTAACTACTATAACAGCCACTACTGTAATCCATAAAAAATTAGGTAAATCAAAAATAGTCATTTATAGCGCTCCTTATAAAAATCGACAAATTTGTCATTATAACAATTATACTAAATGAAATTATATATCATATCCATCTTGAGTAGTATAATAACATATTAAAATATTGCATTAATCACGTCAAATTAACATTCTTTATACAATTAGATAACTTGTTTTCTTACGCTGGTTTGGTCTATAAACGCACAATTGTATCTTACCAGGTAATTTCATGTATAATTAAACATGAAATTATTATACATGATTAGGAGTGATTAAATGGCAGATACTTTACCACTTAGAAATGAAGTTTCAGCTGAAACAACTTGGGATATTTCAGCTCTATTTTCATCAGATGAAGCATTTTATCAAACTTTAGATAACACCACAGCAGCTGCAAAAACATTTAATGAAAATTATGTTCATCAATTGGATAATCCTACTATTATTGAAAAGGCATTAGCTGTATATTCTGATATCTTGGTCCAATTAGATAAAATGGCAAATTATGCAGAATTGAGATTAAGTGTTGATACGGCGAATGAACAAGCACAAACATTAAGTGCTAAATTTTCAAATACTTATGGAAAAATTGCGAGTGAACTATCATTTGTTGAATCAGAAATATTGGAACTTTCTGATGAGGTATTCAATCATTTTATTTCAACATCTAAATACCCACATTATTTAAAAAAATTAAAAGAAAGTAAACCGTATCAACTTAGTCCTGAAGTTGAAAAAACATTAGCAAGTTTATCATCAGTGTTTGAACGTCCTTTTGAACTATATGGTATAACGAAGATGTTAGATATAGATTTTGATTCGTTTGAATATAACGGTAAAACATATCCTTTAGATTATGCTACCTTTGAAAATGAATATGAAGATCATCCAGAAGAAGCATTTAGAAGGATTAGTTTCAAAAATTTTAGCGATGCATTAAATAAGTATCAACATACAACTGCTGCTACATATAATATGCAAGTACAACAAGAAAAAATTGAAGCAGATTTACGTGGTTATGATTCTGTAATTGATTACCTATTACAAGATCAAGAAATTACTCGAGATATGTTTGACCGTCAAATTGATGTTATTATGAGCAATTTAGCGCCTATTATGCAAAAATATGCGAAATTGATTAAACGTGTTCATGGCTTAGAAGTCATGCATTTTGAAGATTTAAAGATATCTATAGATCCTAATTACGAACCAGATATCTCTATTGAAGATTCTAAAAAATATATTTATGGCGCATTAAATGTATTAGGTGAAAATTATTTGAATATGGTTGAAACAGCTTATCAAGATAGATGGATAGATTTTGCTCAGAACAAAGGTAAAGATACTGGTGCGTATTGTGCAAGTCCATATGCTACACATTCGTATATATTTATTTCTTGGACTGGTAATATGACTGAGACATTTGTATTAGCACATGAGTTAGGACACGCTGGCCATTTTACGTTAGCACAAAGTCATCAAAATTATTTGGAATCAGAACCATCCATGTATTTTGTAGAGGCACCATCGACAATGAATGAGATGTTAATGGCGAATTATTTATTCGAAAATAGTAACGATGCTCAATTTAAGCGTTGGGTTATAGGTTCTATCGTTTCTAGGACATATTATCACAATATGGTAACGCATTTACTAGAAGCAGCGTACCAACGCGAAGTTTATAAAAAAGTTGATAATGGCGAATCGCTGACTGCGCCATTATTAAATCGAATTATGTTGGATGTTTACACTCAATTTTTTGGAGAAAGTGTTAAATTTACTAAAGGTTCAGAGCTTACATGGATGAGACAACCACATTATTATATGGGATTATATTCGTATACATATTCTGCTGGCTTAACAATAGGTACAGTTATGTCACAACGTATTCAGCAAGAAGGACAACCTGCTGTGAGTGATTGGTTAAAAACATTGCAAGCAGGTGGCAGTCAATCACCTACTGAATTAGCTCAATTGGCTGGTATTGATATTCGCACTGATCAGCCATTAAAATCTACAATTACATATATAGGTAAATTGGTAGATGAGTTGGAGCAGCTTACAGATGAAATTGAAGCAGACAATCATCAACACTAATAAATATAAATAAAGACATATCTTAAAAAAGCACGATGTCGATAAAATAAGCAAGCCCTGTTTTACAACTGGATGTAGCTTATCTCGACACCGTGCTTTTATATTTTAGTCATATGATTCGTAACGTTCACCTGTGACAAAGTAAAAAATACTTTCTGCAACATTGCTGATGTGGTCACCGATGCGTTCCAAATGTCTGGCTGCTAGATGTGCTTGTCCTGCAACAAAAGGATCATTATCTATTAAATAAGTTGTATTAACAATATTTTTATATAAATCATCAATATCTTCGTCACGTTCAATAATTTCCTTAATCAAGGTAACATCGTCTCTTTTTACTGCATCATCTAAATCTTTTAACATTAATAATGCAAGTTTACCCATTGTGTTCAATCTTGTAAGCACGTATTCATCGGTGATTTTAGCGCGTAATCTAATTTCTGCAATATTTGCAGCATTATCACCAATTCTTTCAAAATCAGAAGCAATTTTTAATGCAGCCATCATCAACCTTAAATCAGTAGCGATGGGCTGTTGTTTAGTAATTAACATAATTACTTTTTCATTTATTTCTGTTTCTAAGGCATTGATGTCTTTATCATTCGCAATTGTTTCCCGCGCATAATTTCTATCCTCTTCACTTAACGATTTTAATCCATATTCAATATTATAATATACGTGAAGGCCAAGTCGACGTAAATCTTTCATTAATGCGTCTAATTGGCCTTCATATTTCTCTCTAATAACCATATATTAACCGAAACGACCAGAGATATAATCTTCTGTTTGTTTATCAGATGGGTTAGAGAAGATTTTATCAGTGTCGTCGTATTCATTTACATAACCGTTAAGGAAAAATGCTGTTTTATCAGATACACGCGCAGCTTGTTGCATATTATGTGTAACGATAATAATCGAATATTTTTCTTTTAGTTCTTGTACGAGCTCTTCAACTTTTAACGTTGAAATTGGATCTAACGCAGATGTTGGTTCATCCATTAAAATAACATCTGGTTCAATTGCTAATGTACGTGCAATACAAACACGCTGTTGTTGGCCACCTGATAAGCTATATGCGTTTGTATCTAAGCGGTCTTTTAATTCATCCCATATTGCAGCGCCACGTAAAGATTTTTCTACAATTTCATCAAGAATTTTTTTGTTTTTGATACCGTGTATTTTAGGTCCGTATGTGATATTATCATATATTGATTTTGGAAATGGATTTGGTTGTTGGAACACCATTCCGACATTTGTTCTTAATTTTTCAACTGAATATTTTTCATCGAAAATATTTTGATCACGGTAAATGATTTTACCTGCTGTTTTAACAGATGGTACAAGTTCTACCATTCTATTTAATGTTTTAATATAAGTAGATTTACCACAACCTGATGGCCCTATAATAGCAGTAACATTATTTTCTAAAATATCAAGATTTATGTTTTTTAAAGCATGATTATCGCCGTACCATAAATCTAAATTTTTTGTAGAATAGACAATTTTTTTCTCACTATCAGGAATTTTATGTGCTTTGTTATCTGTGTCTCTATCAATCGATGCAATTGGTACTGAATTTTGATTTGTATGTTCCGCTATTTTTGTTTTTTCTTCTTTAATTGTATCTTTAGCCATAATTAAAACTCCTTTTACGGTTATTTTTAAACTATAAAATTATAATTTTTCCCCAAAAATAACCGATTAATTAAATTTGATTTTGAAATAACATTAATATTTTTTACTGTATTTGTTTCTCAAGAATATCGCAATTGCGTTCATTAGCAGTAAAATGATTAGCAAGACAATGATACCGGCAGACGCAACATTTTGGAATTCATCTTGTGGAAGTTTTGCCCAATTGTAAATCGACATCGGTAATGCTTGGAATTGGTCGAATACACTTGAAGGTAAACTTAATAATACGGTCGGTATACCGATTAGTATGAGTGGTGCAGTTTCGCCTAATGCACGTGATAATGCTAGAATGAAACCTGTGAGTATACCTGGAATTGCTGCTGGTAAGACAACTCGACGTATTGTTTGCCATTTGTTTCCACCTAAGCCATATGAAGCCTCTCTAACCGAACTTGGCACAGACCTAATAGCTTCCTGGCTTGCGACTATAATGACTGGTAAGATTAGTAACGACATGGTTAAAGCTGCTGCAAGTACTGAGTTACTTAAAGCAAGTGCTTCTATCCCCATACCTCTTACAAAAATAGTGAGTCCAAGTAAACCAAAAACCACTGAAGGCACGCCCGCTAAGTTTGAAATACTAACCTTAATAAAGCTTGTAAATGCATTATCTTTGGCATATTCCTCTAAATAAATTGCTGTACCTACACCTAATACAATTGAAATGGGTATGATTGTAATCATCAACCAAATTGTACCAATTAAACCACCTTTCACACCTGCCATTGAAGGCGTTGAAGATGAAAAATTACTGAAGAATGACGGTGTTAAATGGCCCGCGCCTTTAATGAGAGTGTCTATAATTAAAGCTGCTAGAAAAAGTAAGGCTACTAAAGTACATGTAAAGAATGCCCACTTATTAAATTTATTTGTTGTTAACCTACTGGAAAGTTTTTTTTCAACTTTTTGTTGATTAACAAGTGCTTTAGTATTTGTTTCTGCCATATTAATACTCCTCTCTAAAGCGTTTCGTAATCCATTGTGAAATTAAATTCATCACAAGTGTGAATAAGAATAATGTAAAACCAACGGCATAGATACTATAATAAATATCAGAGCCAAATGTCGCATCTCCTGTTGCCACTTGTACAATATATCCTGTCATAGTTTGGATTGACCCAGTTAAATTTAATGAGGAACTAGGTGTACTACCTGCAGCAAGTGATACAATCATCGTTTCTCCGATTGCACGTGAGACAGCTAATACGATAGATGCCATAATACCTGAAGTAGCAGCTGGTAATATCACTTTTGTTGCAACTTCAAATTTTGTTGCGCCTAAACCAAGTGCACCTTCACGTATTTTGTTAGGTACTGATGACATAGCATCTTCACTCATACTTGAAATCAACGGAATAATCATAACGCCTACGACAATTCCAGGACTAATTGAGTTAAAACTACCTAACTCAGGAAATATTGAGCGGAGGACAGGGGTAACAAATGTTAATGCGAAAAAGCCAAAAACAATTGTTGGAATTCCAGATAAGATTTCTAATATAGGTTTTATTATTTTTCTCACTTTTGTAGAAGCATATTCACTTAAATATAAAGCAGCTCCTAAACCAAGAGGAACAGCAACGATTGTTGCAATAACTGTAATTTTAAGCGTACCTAAAATTAATGCCCAAATGCCATATTGTGGTGTTGATGAGAATGGATTCCAATCTTTAGAAAATAAAAATTCAGTTATTGGAACGCGTGTAAAAAATGTAATGGTTTCTGTTAATAATGTAACGATAATCCCTATTGTTGCTAGAATTGAGCAAATTGCAATAATTCCCAGAATGATCGGTACAATTTTATCGCTAATACCTTTTTTCTTACCGTTATTTTTAGCAATCATTTCACTAACAGAAATATTCTGATTAGCCATGTAAATACCCTTCTTTCGTATAGACTCCCAATATTTAAAATAAAGTTGGGACTGTTCTTCATCTAGCGTTTAGCAACATAGCGATTTTCACTATATTGTTAAACGCTAGATGAATTGAACTTGGAAGTAGATAGATAAATTTAATAATACGTTTTGTCTATCTACTTCCTGAATCCCAACTTTAAAAATTGCTATTATGTTTATTTATCTTCTTTTTTGCTGTCTTTTTTGTCGCTATCTTTACCAATGATATCTTTTAATTTACTTTGTTGTTCTGTGTAATCTTTTTCAGGTAAGGCAACAAATCCTGCTTCTTCAGCTGATTTTCCTTTATCCTTCATAACAAATTTCATGAAGTCTTGGAATCCTTCATTATCTTTTAATTTTTTCTCGTTAGTGTAAATATAAAGTGGTCTACTTAATGCGTAAGAGCCATCTTGGATTGTTTTCTTAGTTGGTTCTGTCAATTGACCATTTTCATCCTTGATTTTAACTTCTTTTAATTTGTCTTTATTTTGTTTATAGAAGTTATAACCAAAGTAACCGACACTTTCTTTGTTTTTCTCTACTGATTGGACAATTGTATTTGTGTCAGCATTTTTCTCTGCTTTGATATCTTTTTTGTCCATAATTTCTTCAGAGAAGAAATCGTAAGTACCGTGTGATTGGTCAGGAGAGAATGCTTTAATTTCTTTATCAGGCCATTTTGAATTAACGTCTTTCCATGTTTTTGCTTTGCCTGAGTAGATTTCTCTTAATTGTTCTTTCGTAAGTTCATCTACAAAGTCATTTTCTTTATTTACTGTAATTGTTACACCATCTTGTGCAACTTTAAATTCATCATATTTAATGCCTTTATCATCTAGTTTTTTCTTTTCTTCATCTTTTATAGGTCTAGATGCATTTGAGAAATCAGTGCTGCCTGAAATGAATTTTTCAAATCCACCACCAGTTCCTGCTGTACCATTTGATACAGTTACATCGGAATTATCTTTAGCAAATTTTTCATTTAATTTTTCAATGATTGGACCTACAGTAGATGAACCGTCACCTTTAACTTCTCCACTTCCTTTACCAGAATCGCTATTTCCGCCGCCACAAGCTCCTAATAAAAGTGAAGCACCGATTACAGTAGTACCAAATAATTGCCATTTTTTCATTGAAACATCCTCCTAATAAGTGAATAACCCAAAAGTTATATGTATTTCTTACAGTCTCTATACTACACACCTTTTATTAAATACAAATATAGTTAATGTAAATGTTTTGTTAAGTATTTATTGACCTTGTTTACAAAATTCACAATGGTAGGATCTATGGTTTATATTTCTAAATAAACCTTGATATGATAACATTTGTAAAAAAATGAATATTACAAAAAGCGCATGATTTGTAATATAAAAACAAAAAAATCCTGTGCTACATGTTGGTTTATGTAGTACAGGATAAAATTATAAATATTTAAATACTATTTTATATAGAAAGAACTAGTCTTCAACTCTGCTCCACCCTTTATTAGTTAACGCGATTTTGCCAGTTTCAATTGTTATAATTTTGTTTTTATATAAATGACCAATCGCACGTTTAAATGCGCCTTTACTCATATTAAATACTTCTTTAATAGCTTCAGGGTTTGATTTATCCCAAAACGGCAATTCGCCATCATATTCTACAAGTAAATTAAATATATGTTGACCATCTTCGTCAAGTCTTTCATGTGCAAATGGTAAAAACGAACCGTTGAGTTCCCCTTTTTCATTATGCCCGATAATTCGAACTTCTAGCTTTTCACCTAAGCGAGGTTCCGATTTACGTTCAGACTCATGGACGAATATTTTATGACCATCTTTGGATAGCATGAAGCTTCCGATTCTTAAAACTCTGTATGGTCTTGCTTCGATAACTTTATTCTGTAATGTATCATCGTTTACTGGTGTGTACATTGAATCAACAATTGTTTCAGTTGCTAGACGTGCAAACATGTTGTTTTCGCTATCAATACGTAAAGTAACTAATAATTCATCACCTTGTATTGGCCATACATCTTTTACTTTTGGTAAATCAATCCACGGGATTAAAACTTCCCTTGGAAGACCTACATCAACGTGTGCACCATCTCGATCGGTTTTTAAAACTTTCACAAAATCATATTTGCTAGTTGTAATGTCTGGCATATTTTGTGTAGCAAACAATGCGCCAGATCTATTAGGATAAATGAAAAAGCTATATTCCTCGCCTATGATTAAATTATCTTCTTCATTAACTTCTGATTGATTGAGTTTAACTTCTTCGCCGTTTGGTCCTTGTAACTTGTAAGTAGATCCTTCTAATCCAACAACTTCAAGAAATTCAATGGAACCTACAATATTTTTCTCTTCTTGGGCCATACTGTTCTCCTTCGTACTTAAATTTATTCTTATCTATTATAACATGCCATAAAGAAACAAGCATCAACTCATTGTGAATGGTCGAAACTCCCTCTTAAGTGTGTTATAATTTGTCCGGTAGATTAACGTAAAGGAGCAAATGCATGTTACAAGTTACTGATGTGAGTTTACGATTTGGTGATCGTAAATTATTCGAAGATGTAAATATTAAATTTACAGAAGGAAATTGTTATGGTTTGATTGGAGCTAATGGTGCTGGGAAATCGACATTTTTAAAGATTTTATCTGGTGAGTTGGATGCACAATCAGGTCATGTATCTATGGGAAAAGACGAACGTTTAGCAATCTTAAAACAGGATCACTTTGCATATGAAGAAGAACGTGTGATTGATGTTGTCATTAAAGGACATGAACGTCTATATGAAGTAATGAAAGAAAAAGATGAAATTTATATGAAACCGGATTTCAGTGATGAAGACGGTATCAGAGCTGCAGAATTAGAAGGTGAATTTGCTGAAATGGACGGCTGGAATGCCGAAGCAGATGCAGGTTCTTTATTATCTGGATTAGGTATATCAGCAGATTTACAAGATAAAAAAATGGCTGAATTAGAAAATAACCAAAAAGTAAAAGTATTATTAGCCCAAAGTTTGTTTGGTAAACCTGATGTACTTCTACTTGATGAACCGACCAATGGTTTAGATATCCCTGCGATAAATTGGTTAGAAGATTTCTTAATCAATTTTGAAAATACAGTGATTGTGGTATCACATGATAGACACTTTTTAAATAATGTATGTACACATATTGCAGACTTAGATTATGGAAAAATAAAAGTATACGTAGGTAACTATGATTTTTGGTATCAATCAAGTCAATTAGCAATGAAAATGGCACAAGAACAAAACAAGAAAAAAGAAGAAAAGATTAAAGAATTGCAAGATTTCGTTGCTCGTTTCTCTGCAAATGCATCTAAATCTAAACAAGCAACAAGCCGTAAAAAACAACTAGAAAAAATTGAACTAGACGATATTCAACCTTCTTCACGTCGTTACCCATATGTGAAATTCACGCCAGAACGTGAAATTGGTAATGATTTACTATTTGTTGAAAATGTATCAAAAACGATAGATGGTAATAAAGTGTTAGATAATATTTCATTTACAATGAACCCTAATGATAAAGCAGTTTTAATTGGAGATAGTGAAATTGCGAAAACGACATTACTCAAAATATTAGCTGGTGAAATGACGCCAGACGAAGGAACTGTAAAATGGGGTGTTACGACTTCACGCAGTTACTTCCCTAAAGATAACTCTGAATACTTCGAAGGTGTAAATATGAACCTTGTTGATTGGTTACGTCAATATGCGCCTGAAGATGAACAAACTGAAACATTCTTAAGAGGCTTCTTAGGCCGTATGTTATTTAGTGGTGAAGAAGTTAAGAAAAAAGCGAGTGTTTTATCTGGTGGAGAAAAAGTGCGTTGTATGTTAAGTAAAATGATGTTATCTAGTGCGAATGTTCTATTACTAGATGAACCAACAAACCACTTAGATTTAGAAAGTATTACTGCAGTAAACGATGGTTTGAAAAATTTCAAAGGTTCAATGATTTTCACGTCGTATGACTTTGAATTTATCAACACAATCGCGAACCGAGTAATTGACTTAAATCCTACTGGTGGTTTATCAAAAGAAATATCTTATGAAGCTTATTTACAGGAAACTGGCGTATTAAATAAATAAGACCATTAAAAATATAGAAGTATATTAGTCAACACAAAGATTAAAAGTATTGCATATTTCAATGGTAAATTAGATAGCAAATAGCGTTATTAATCATATATGAAAAATACCATCAATGGATGAAATCATATGTTAAAGCTGAGATATTAATATCTCAGCTTTTTTGTTTATAGTCTTCTCCCCTATGAAGACTAAATATTAGGCATAAATGGTTATGCATTATATAATCAAAGACATATATCGTTATGGAGGTATGTAAATGGAACAGTTAAATATGTTAGATGGACAAGTGATTCCTCAAATTGGGTTTGGTACATATAAGTTAAATGGTGCGCATGGTGCACATGCAATTGTGAATGCATTAGAACAAGGTTATCGTTTGTTAGATACAGCTTATAATTATGAGAATGAAGGAACAGTTGGTAAAGCAATCGAGATGAGTAGTGTTTCACGAGAACAAATTATGATTACTTCAAAATTGCCTGGACGTTATCAATCTTACGACGATGCACTGACTGCAATTCAGGAATCAATTTATCGTTTAGGTGTTGAGTATCTTGATTTATATTTAATTCACTGGCCTAATCCTAAACAAGGTAAATATGTTGAAGCTTGGCAAGCGATGATTGCAGCACAAAAAGCGGGCTTAATAAAATCGATTGGTGTGTGTAATTTTTTACCAGAACATATCGAAACGCTACAACAAAAAACTGGTGTTCTGCCAGCAGTAAACCAAATTGAATTACATCCTTATTTCAATCAAGAAGCATTAGTTCAGTACAACTCATCCAAAGGAATTGTTACTCAAGCATGGAGCCCATTAGGTCGTGCTTCTAGTGTTATTGATGATGAAAATCTTGTCGAAATTGCTACAAAACATAATAAAACCATTCCTCAAGTTATATTAAAATGGCATATTCAAAATGGTGTTGTGCCTATTCCGAAATCTACAACTGTATCAAGACAACTGCAAAATATGGATGTTTTTGACTTTTATCTTGATAGTAATGATATTGAGAAAATCAATGCATTAACACGTACAGATGGCAGACGTAAAGACCAAGATCCGGCCACTTATGAAGAATTTTAAATTAAATTAATAGTTCATACATTTGGATATTTAAATTTTAATATATATAATTACACTTATTTAGCAAAACGTTAATAAAACAGTTTAATTTTTCAGTAAATTTAAAAAACTTTGTAAAAGCGGTTTACAGTACATATAAGCATATGTATAATATGATTCATAAACAAAATTAAATAAGTTTTGATGAGGCGCATCAATCATTAGTAAATTTTAGAAGAACCTGTCTGCTAGCAGCTAATTTTGAAAGGGTGAGATGCCGAAACAGTTATAATAGCAGCTTATAACAAGTTGGACTTTATGGTTAAGAGCTAAGAGTCTGTCATTATTTTAAAATAATGGAGTGCATCACTTGTATATAAATTATAGAACAGGTTCGCATTCCGGACTTGTTCTTTTTTTATATCACTGTGATTCTCCCCTATCAAATGAGGAGGATATGGAATTGGAAAGAAGTGTTTTGAAATTTGGAGGTTCTTCCGTAAGTGATTTTACTAAAATTAAAAATATAGCAGGCATGTTAAAAACAAGAGTTGATCAAGGCGAACAACTTATCGTTGTCGTTAGTGCAATGGGAAAAACAACAGATGAGCTTATGGCTAATGTTTCAACGCTTACTACGACACCTAAAGATCAAGAATTGGCCTTGCTATTAACAACCGGTGAACAACAGACCGTTTCCTATTTGTCGATGGTATTAAATGATATCGGTGTAAACGCAAAAGCGATGACTGGATATCAAGCAGGAATTAAAACGGTTGGGCATCATTTGAAAAGTAAAATTGCTGAAATCAATCCTAGTACATTTGAACAAGCTTTTGAAAACAATGATGTACTAGTGATAGCAGGGTTTCAAGGTATTAATGATGAATTAGAAATAACTACCTTAGGTCGTGGAGGCTCAGACACGACTGCTGTAGCTTTAGCTGCAAGTAATCAAACGACTTGTGAGATATATACTGATGTAGATGGTGTATATGCGACAGATCCAAGAGTTTACAAAGATGCGAAACGATTAGCATATGTATCTTATGAGGAAATGATGGAGATGAGTGCTTTAGGTGCAGGTGTACTTGAAACTAGAAGTGTGGAGTTAGCAAATAATTATAACATCCCACTGTATTTAGGAAGAACTTTATCAAATGTGAAAGGAACATGGATTATGTCACAAGCAGAATTATTAGAAAAAAAAGCAGTTACTGGTGTAGCATTAGATACACACATGTTACACGTTACAATTAGTTATCCCCTACCGGACAATAGATTATTGACGGATTTATTCAATCATTTAGAAGATGGATCAGTCAATGTGGATATGATTTCTCAAATCATTAATTTGGAAGGTTTACAAATGTCTTTTACGATAAAAGATACAGATGCTGTTCAAATAACAAACATCTTAGATGTGTTAAAAGAAAGGTTTAATGCATTAGACTTCAAGATTAATGAAGGATACGTTAAACTTTCATTAATTGGTTCTGGTATGCGAGATATGTCTGGTGTTGCTTCAAAAGCATTTATTACATTGATTGAAAATGATATTGCTTTTTATCAAACCACCACATCAGAAATTAGTATTTCATGTGTAATAGATTCCGAAAATGGTGAACGTGCAGTTCATGCCTTATATCAAACTTTTGATATCTGAATTTTCTAAATATAATTAATTTTTAAAAACTTATAAAAATGAAAATGGAGTGTATATTCTATGACAAAATTAGCAATAGCAGGCGCAACTGGTTTAGTAGGAAGAAAAATGTTAGAAACATTAGATCGTAAAAATGTACCGTTTGATGAATTAGTATTGTTTTCTTCAGCGCGTTCAGCAGGAGAAGAAATTGAATTCCAAGGCAAAACGTATACTGTTAAAGAATTAACTGAAGAGGCTGCAAGTGAACATTATGATTATGTTTTAATGAGTGCCGGTGGAAGTACAAGTGCCCACTTCTCCCCTATTTTTGAACAAGCTGGTGCCATTGTTATTGATAATTCTAGTCAATGGAGAATGGCAGATGACATTGATTTAATTGTACCTGAAGTTAATGAACCTGTTTTAAACAGAAAAATTATCGCTAATCCAAATTGCTCTACTATTCAATCGGTTGTACCTTTAAAAGTATTACAAGAAGCATTTGGCTTAGAGCGTGTAGCTTATACAACATATCAAGCAGTTTCAGGTTCTGGTGTAAAAGGTAGACAAGACTTATCTGAAGGTGCGAATGGTAAAGACCCGGAAGCATACCCTCACCCTATCTATAATAACGTGTTGCCACATATTGATAGTTTTTTAGAAAATGGGTATACAAAAGAAGAGCAAAAAATGATTGATGAGACTAGAAAAATTTTAAAAGATGATGATTTAAAAGTAACAGCAACTTGTGTACGTGTGCCTGTTCAAGATAGTCACAGTGTGCATATGAGCGTTACGCTTGAAAGTGAAAGTTCAGTCCAAGAAATTCAGCAACTCTTTGACAATGATCAACGCGTTGTACTGATTGATAATCCAGAACAAAATGAATATCCATTGGCGGTTAACGCTACTGGCAAAGATGAAATTTTTGTTGGTAGAATTCGTCGAGATGATTCATTAGATAATACTTTCCATGTTTGGTGTACTTCAGACAATTTACTAAAAGGTGCGGCTTTAAATGCAGTACAAGTTCTAGAGCAAGTAATGAGTTTGAAAGGAGTAAAATAAAATGGGACATATTTTTGAAGGTGTAGGTGTTGCTCTAACAACACCATTTACACACAATGAAGTTGATTTAAATGCGCTTAGAAGACATGTAAAATATTTATTAGAAAATAATGCGAAATGTATTGTGGTTAATGGTACAACAGCCGAAAATCCTACTTTAACAGATGAAGAAAAAGATCAAGTGTTGGAGACAGTTGTTAATTATGTAGATGGTAAAGTACCAGTTATTGCTGGAACGGGTACAAATAATACTCAAAAATCTATCCAAGCTTCAGTACGTGCGAGAGAAATTGGCGCAGATGGTATTATGTTAATTACGCCCTACTATAATAAAACAAATCAACGTGGATTGATTGAACATTTTACAACTATAGCTAACGCAGTAAAATTACCTGTCATTTTGTATAATGTACCTTCACGTACGAACATGACTATTAATCCAGAAACAGTTGAAACATTAAGTGATAATGAATATATTGTAGCGATAAAAGATGCTACTAATGATTTTGAATATATGGACGAATTAAAAAAACGTTTAGATTTAAATAACTTTGCTTTGTACAGCGGTAATGATGATAATGTGGTTGATTATTTTGAAAAAGGTGGCCACGGTGTCATTTCTGTTGCAGCAAATGTAATTCCTAATGCGTTCCAGTCTTTATTCGAAGCAAAACAAAGTGGAAAAGATATCAATTCACAATTTCAACCAATTCAAACACTATTAGATGCATTAGCTGTTGATGTCAATCCTATTCCAATCAAAGCATTAACAGCGGTTGAAGGGTTCGGTAATTATGAAGTACGCCTTCCACTGGTGACGCTTCAAGATGCAGAACGTCAAACATTAGAGCAAGCATACGAACAATTTAAAGCAGGTGACAATACATGAAGATTGTTTTAATAGGCTATGGAGCCATGAATCAACGGGTAGCAAGATTAGCTGAAGAAAAAGGACATCAAATTGAAGGTGTGATTGTACCTAATTCCTCAAAATCATACCCTTATCCAACGTACCAACGTATTTCAGACGTTAAAGATGCTGATGTCGCAATTGATTTTTCAAATCCAGAGTTATTGTTGCCTTTGTTAGACGATGAATTTAATTTGCCATTAGTTATCGCAACAACTGGAGAAAAAGAAAAAATTATTGCAAAATTAAAAGAATTAAGTAATGAAATGCCAGTATTTTTCAGTGCAAATATGAGTTATGGGGTTCACGCATTAACTAAAATTTTGGAAGCTGCTGTTCCCCTACTTCAAGATTTTGACATTGAACTTACAGAAGCACATCATAATAAAAAAGTGGACGCACCTAGTGGTACATTAGTAAAACTTTATGATGTAATTGAGTCTTTACGTGAAAAGACAACACCAGTTTACGACAGACATGAAATAAATGAAAAGCGTTCCCAAGATGAAATTGGTATTCACTCAATACGTGGTGGTACGATAGTTGGAGAACATGATGTTTTATTTGCAGGTACTGATGAAACAATAGAAATCACCCATCGCGCTCAATCAAAAGATATTTTTGCTAATGGAGCGATTGGTGCAGCAGAAAAATTAATTAATAAATCAAATGCATTTTATACATTTGATAATTTATAACTTTTAAGGAGCGAATTAAATTATGGTACAACATTTAACGGCAGAAGAAATTATTCAATATATAAGTGATGCAAAGAAATCTACACCACTTAAAGTTTATGTGAATGGACAGTTTGACGATGTAACGTTCCCTGACAGCTTTAAAGTGTTTGGTGGTTCTGATTCTAAAGTAATCTTTTGTGAAGCGGATGATTGGAAGCAATTTTATGAAAATAATCAATCAGTGATTGATGAATTAGAAGTTGAGATGGACCGTCGTAATTCAGCAATTCCATTAAAAGACTTAACCAATACGAATGCACGTATAGAACCTGGTGCATTTATTCGTGAACAAGCTACGATTGAAGATGGCGCAGTGATTATGATGGGTGCTACTATCAATATCGGTGCTGTAGTTGGTGAAGGAACAATGGTAGACATGAACGCAACACTTGGCGGTCGTGCTACTACGGGTAAAAACGTCCATGTTGGAGCTGGTGCAGTATTAGCTGGTGTGATTGAACCGCCTAGCGCATCACCAGTAGTCATTGAAGATGATGTACTCATTGGTGCAAATGCAGTGATTCTTGAAGGTATTCGTGTTGGTGAAGGTTCTATTGTTGCAGCTGGTGCAATCGTTACGCAAGATGTCCCTGCTGGATCTGTAGTTGCTGGAACACCAGCAAAAGTAATTAAGCAAACAAGTGAAGTTGAAGATTCAAAAAGAGAAATCGTTTCAGCACTAAGAAAATTAAATGATTAATTAATAAAAACTGAAATTTTAATATTTATAGGAGGTTTTAGACGACATAACATGCAATCATTGATAAATACATTTATTTTAATGTATATATTAATATGCAACTATGCAAATCGTCTAACCTCCTTTTTATACATAAATTTTCTTAATTGAGCATTAATTTATACCTATACATATTACAATAACTAAAAGGATTTGATTTTAATGAATGAGTTAGAATTTGTTACAACCCATAGACGTCACTTACATCAACATCCAGAATTAAGCCTCCATGAATTTGAAACCACTAAATATATTGCAGCATTTTTAGATGATCTTAATATCGAATATCACCGGCCACTGGAAACAGGTTTGATTGCCTATCTTCCTGGTAATGGTAATCATACGATTGCTTACCGCGCGGACATAGATGCCTTACCTATTTATGAAGAGAATGACATCCCGTATCGTAGTAAAACTGATAATGTTATGCACGCATGTGGGCATGATGGACATACAACTGCATTAATGCTATTTGTTAAACGATGTAAATCTATGGCAGATCAAGGTACACTACCTCAAAATATTGTATTTATCTTTCAGCCAGCTGAAGAAACTGGAGGTGGCGCAAATCGTTTAATCCGTGCAGGGGCTTTTGATAAATACCCTATCGAAGCTATATTTGGTATTCACGTAATGCCTTTTGAAGATGAAGGTCGAGTTGTGATTCGTGACGAGGAAATTACAGCAAGTGCCACAGAATATCGTTTTTATTTAACTGGTCTATCAAGTCATGTTGCGGACAAAGAGCAAGGACATTCTGCTGGAGAAGCGCTACAACATGTTTTAAGTCAAGTTGGTCAGATACAACAATTCCATTTAAATGGGTTAAAGAGAAATATTGTACATATGGGTCATTTTGAAGCTGGAGAAGCCATAAATACAGTTCCTAGCAATGGTTATTTAGAAGGAACAATTAGAACTTATGATGTCTATGATTTGGAAACTGTTAAACAGCAAATGAACAAAATTGCTGAAAGTGTAAAATTATTGTTTGATGTTGATTGTGAAGTGAAGTTTGAAGAAGGCTATCCACCAACATATAATTCACCTGAATTACGTAAACATGTTGAAAATGGTCTGAACATTGCCAACTTAACAATAGTAGACAAGCCTACACCGTATTTATTTGGCGAAGATTTTAGCTTTTATAGTCAACTTGCACCTAGTTATTTTATTTTTGTCGGTGTACGAGATGAGTCAAATGGTTTTGTAACAGGTTTGCATACTGCCCATTTAAATTTTAATGAACATATGTTAATTAAAATTGTAGATTATTATGAAGCGATTTTAAAATCTTATAGTGAGGTGGAAACACAATGACAGCAATATGGTCTGTGGATGCTCAACGATTTTATAATAATGCGCTTAAAGTAATCCAAAATAATCAAATTATGGCAGTAGTTAAAAATAATGCTTATCATTATGGATTGGAATTTGCTGTACAGCAATTTTTAAAAGCAGGTATTAATACCTTTAGTACGACATCCTTAAGAGAAGCAGTTCGCATTAGACAATTAGCCCCTAATGCAACAATTTTCTTAATGAATGCGGTATATGAATTTGATAAAGTGCGAGATTATCAGATTCAAATGACCCTGTCCTCATTAAACTTCTATTATGAACATGTTGATGATTTACAAGGTATTCAAGTGCATTTAGAATTTGAAAATTTACTTCATCGTTCAGGTTTGAAAAGCATTGATGAAATAAGAGAATTGATACATCATCATATGAAAAATGCAAATAAAAATAAAATGCATATCGCTGGTTTATGGACCCACTTTGGATATGCTGATGAATTTGATGTATCTGAATATAACGTAGAGCGTAAGGCTTGGTTAGATATTGTTAGTACATTAATAGACGAAGGTTATCACTTTGATATGATACATGCACAAAACAGTGCAAGCTATTATAGAGAAAACGGTGTGCTTGAAAACCATACACATGCGCGAGTCGGTATTGCGCTTTATGGCTCTAGACCTTATCAAACAATTGATGTAAATGCGATTGAACAATCATTGACTGTAAAAGGTAATGTCATCCAAATTCGTGAAGTAAATGAAGGAGATTATTGTGGCTATAGTTTTGCATTTGAAGTTAAACATGATCATACAAAATTAGCAGTAGTTGATATTGGCTATGGAGATGGTATTCTTAAGTCAAGAGCAAAACATGAGGCACTTATCAATGGCAAGCGTTACCCTATTCGTGCGTTGATGATGAGTCATATGTTTGTTGAAGTTGATCATAAGGTGCATGCACAAGACGAAGTAATATTATATAATAATGATATTCGTGTTGATGAGTTTACATTTAAAGGTGTTGGCGCGAATTCTGAACAATTAAGTGCAATGAATCATGACTCACTAATAAAGGAGTATAGATAAATTATGGTAGTAGAATATAATGATCGTGGCGAGTTAACAATGGGAGGTACAAGTCTTAAAACAATAGCACAAAGTTTCGGTACCCCTACGATTGTTTATGACGAAGATCAAATCAGAACACAAATGCAACGATTTCACTCTGCTTTTCAGAAAAGTGGATTGAACTATAACATTTCATATGCTTCTAAAGCATTTACCTGTCTACAAATGGTGAAATTAGTACAAGAAGAAGGTCTTGAACTTGATGTAGTATCTGAAGGAGAACTGTATACAGCATTGGAGGCAGGTTTTGATCCACAGCATATACATTTTCATGGTAACAACAAGACAAAACATGAGATACAGTATGCATTAGAAAGTAAAGTTGGTTACATCGTTATTGATGCTTTAGAAGAAATAGAACTCATCGATAAGTATGCGAGTGAAACGGTTAATGTCGTATTACGTTTAAACCCTGGTGTAGAAGCACATACTCATGAATTTATTCAAACTGGTCAGGAAGATAGTAAATTTGGTCTGTCAATTAAACATGGGTTGGCAATACAAGCGGTTGAAAAAGTAAAAAACACTAAACATTTAAAATTAAAAGGCGTTCACTTCCATGTAGGATCACAAATTGAAGGCACAGAAGCAATGATTGAAACTGCAAAAATAATAATTCAATGGTTAAAAGAAAATGCTATAAATGTTGATCTGATTAACTTGGGTGGTGGCTTCAGTATTAAATATGTTGAAGGTGATGTTAGTTTCCCTATCGAAACAGGTATTACTGAAATCACTGATGCAATTAAACAATTTTCAACTGAATTTGACTATCCTCTTCCTGAAATTGGAATAGAGCCTGGGAGATCCATTGTTGGAGAAGCTGGTATAACATTATATGAAGTTGGCACAATCAAAGAGATTCCCAATGTTAACAAATATGTATCGGTAGATGGTGGTATGAGTGATCATATCCGTACTGCGTTATATGACGCACAGTATGAAGCATTGTTAGTTAATAGAAATGAGCCTAAAGATGAAACTGTAACAATTGCTGGTAAACTTTGTGAGTCTGGAGATATTATAATTAAAGATGCTAAGTTACCTAGTACAGTTAAGCGTGGTGACTATCTAGCAGTATTATCAACTGGTGCCTATCATTATTCCATGGCTTCTAATTATAACCAAATGCAAAAACCATCAGTATTCTTTTTAAAAGATAGTAAAGCGAGAGAAGTTATAAAACGACAATCATTGCGACAATTAATCATAAATGATACAAAATAACTTGTTAGTATTTTAAAGAACCAAACATATTTAAAAGCTCTTTTTAAAGTACTCGATTTACGAGTATTCACTTTAAAAAGAGCTTTTTAAGTTACAATTTATTAATTTGTATATTAAAAAAGAACCTTTAACAAGGTTCTTTTTATAGTCAATATTGCAATCTATATTATAGTTTTACAACGTTCGCAGCTTGAGGACCGCGGTCGCCTTCAACTACTTCAAATTCAACTGATTGACCTTCTTCTAATGATTTGTAACCTTCTTGGTTAATCGCTGAGAAGTGTACGAATACATCGTTTTCTCCTTCTACTTCGATAAAACCAAATCCTTTTTCAGCGTTAAACCATTTTACTGTACCTTGTTTCATAAATGTGAAACCTCCAAGACTAATATTCATTCAATATGCATTATTCGCATATTACAAAAAATACAATTTCACAGTGTAAATCTGTCTTACAATATTCTTTGCAATATGGAATAAAACAATTGCTTGACTCATATTATAAGCCATAATAGCTGAAAATGCAATGCAATTATGAAAAAACAATTTATTAAACAATCGGTAATTTATAATAAACTTCATTATTATTTAAAACAATATAACTATAAAAAATCTGTAAATCTTCATCACAATCTTCACAAAATCCTAATTCACAATTATTATAAAATGCATGAATATTATATTTACCAACTAGGAAATTATCATAATGTCTTTTACTATTTTCAATGATTGATTGATAGTAATTTAGCATTTTCTCATAGTTTTCAAAATGATATTGTTCTACGATATGATCAGTCCAGTCACTAAATAACCACCAGCCTTCATAATCAGCTCGAATTTTTGCAACTGTCCACATGTAAATTACACCCTTTCACTTTCAACTTCATATTTTAACTTCGTCAAATACATTTTTCGTTCATTATTAACATTATATTAAGTTTGATTTATTACGTTCATTTTGATTTATTTGCAAATATTAGCTATATGTATGTAATGTATTAAAAGAATACATTTATTCATCGATACTCAAATGATATTGCTAAATAGCTATGTGTAATATTTTAACTGTATCATACACAAAATCAAGTTATCTGTTTCATACTTTTGACGGATAGACAATTGTTGTTCAGACAAAAATATTAGTTTTGTATGACAAAATTTCGTATAATGATAATAAGAGGTGATTATATGCAATGCAAACATATTAAAGTATTCGGTATAGTGCAAGGCGTTGGTTTTCGCTATTATACTGAGAAGATAGCAAGAAAATATAATGTTGTGGGTACTGTTCAAAATATATCTGATTATGTAGAGATTTATGCCCAAAGTGATGAGGCATCACTAACTTCATTTATTAACGCTATCATTGAGGGTGCTTCACCTGCTTCTCAAGTTGAAGATTATGAAATTGAAGAAATAGAAACGAACCCATCATGGAAAAATTTTAGTACATTATAAAGGAAGATGAAGTTTGAGATATAATATTTCGCGAATTTATGGGACCATTATTGCTTTTCCAATAGCAGTTATCGCGTGGATTTCTAGTATATTTGCATTAGAATTAAATTTTATTTTTGATTTTCTTATTTCTGCAGTAGCGTTTATAGCATTCTACTTCCCTACTCAGCGTTTAACTTCTAGAAAATATTTAAATGAAATTGGCTTAACACGAAGAGATTATCATTTTGTAAATAGTCAATTAAATAATGCTCAAGACAAGATAAGAAGAATTTTAAAATCTTTTGTTAATGTGAGATCAATCAAAGATTTTAGACAAGTAAATGAAATATATAGATTATCTCGAGCTATTTACTTTGCTGTTAAACAACAACCCAGAATGTTTTTTAAAGTAGAAAGTTTTTTCTACTCTCATATTGATAATGCATTGAATCTCATTGAATCTTATACGAGATTAGCAAAATCTCCAAAAAAATCTGAAGAAGAAAAGCAAAAGTTAGCACAAACTCGTATCACATTAGATGAAGTTAAACGAACTTTAGTAGCGGACTTAAAGAGAATTAATGAAGAAGACTATAGTCAATTGGATATAGAAATGGAATTAAATAAAATTGAACAAAAAAGGCATAAGTAAATTACATGAAGAAATGGAGTGAAATTAAATGGTAAGAGAACAAGACTTTTTAAATTCGCATCCATTGGATAAATATATTGATGAACAATCAGCAAATGAATCGGAAATTATCAACAGCACAAAACAATTTACTCAAGAAGATCAACAGAAAATTAATGAATTGAGTAAACAAATAAAACCAATGGATAATGATAGCTTATTAAATTATGGTACTACTGCACAATCTGATATGTCTCAATTCTCACACCGTATTCTTAATGAGGTAAAAACTACAGATGTTGGCCCTGTTGGGGAATCCTTAAATGGATTGATGAGCAAACTTAAATCAGTAAACCCAGATGAGTTAAACCCAGAAAATCAATCGAAATTAAAACGTATTTTCAGAAGAACAAAAGCATCAGTAAATGAAATTTTTTCAAAAATGCAATCTGTCGGTTCTCAAATTGATCGTATTTCTATTGAATTAGACAAACATAAAAATAATTTAAATAAAGATATAGGAATGCTAGATGAATTGTATAATTTAAACAAAGCGTATTTTGATGAATTAACACTGTATATTGAAGCTGCTAAAAGAAAGCAACAAGTACTCCAACAGGAAGATGTGCCTAAATTAAACGCACAAGCTGAATCTACAGGTAATCAAATGGATGTTCAAGCTGTATCAGATATGGAACAGTTTATAGATAGATTAGATAAACGTATTTATGACTTACAACTATCCAGACAAATTGCTATACAAACAGCACCTCAAATTCGAATGATTCAAAATGTAAACCATGCCTTAGCAGAAAAGATTCAAAGTTCCATTTTAACGAGCATTCCTTTATGGAAAAATCAAATGTCAATTGCTTTGACGTTAATGAGACAACGCAATGCAGTTTCTGCACAGAAAGCAGTAACAGATACAACAAATAATTTGTTACTCAAGAATTCAGAACTATTAAAACAAAATGCAGTTGCTACAGCTACTGAAAATGAACGTGGTGTCGTTGATATTGAGACCTTAAAAACAACACAACAAGATATTATTGATACGATTGAACAAACGCTCCAAATTCAAGAACAAGGTCGAAATAAACGTAGACAAGCAGAAACTGAATTAAACCAATTAGAAACAGAAATGAAGAATCAATTATTAAGTATGAAACAGGAAAAATAAAAAAATTTAAAATATAAGTTTATAAAAAAGCCTGTGAATGAATCATGGAATGCATTCATTCACAGGCTTTTTTCTTGAATAGAAGATTTTGTTTTGTATGTTATACCATTGTCTTAAATTGTAATCAAGAAATCATTTTTCTCATCAGTAATATGCCAAGTTTCGTATGATGAATCTATCCCAATATACAGCAAACGTCAATTTCTATTAAAATAATATAGAAATTGACGTTTATTTATTAATGGAGGATAACTATACCCTAGCTGTTTGATTATATTATTCTTTTTCGTAAACGATAGTTTCTTGTTTTTTAAACAATGGCGCTACAATATAACCAATAATTGTAGTAATAACTGCAATTGGGAACCACTCTAATGAATAATCTTTCAATGGTAAGTTATCAATAAGGCCTAATTTAATCCACCCTTGAGTATGCACCACACTAAGGATCGAAACAATGGAAACTACCGCTACAGGAATTTGCTGTGCAATTGGTTTTGTTGGAACAAAACGTGCAATTAATATTAGTAGTACTGAAGTGATAGCTACTGGATATACAATACTTAAAACTGGAACTGACATCGTAATCACTGAATTTAATCCTTGGTTTGCTAAAATAAAACTCACTAATGTGAAGATGATAACGTAAGTTTTGTATGAAATTCTCGGGAATATTCTATTAAAATACTCTGAAACAGATACAATCAATCCACAAGCAGTTGTTAAACAAGCAAGTGCTACGATAATACCTAGCAAGTACTTCCCAAAAGCACCAAATCCAGTGCTTGCCATTGTTGTTAGTAAATATGTACCAATATTTTGATCATTAGCAATTAAACTTGCAACTTTCTCTTGCGGTACAGCCATGTGGTTACCTATAAATCCTAAAGAAATATAAATGAACATAAGTGCAACTGCAGCAATAATACCAGCTAATAGTGTTTGTCTGAAAATTTTATTAGCATGCGTGACACCAGTCGCTTTAACCGCATTAACTACAATCATTGAAAAAGCAATGGCAGCAATAGCATCCATCGTTAAATAACCATTAGTAAATCCTTGAGAAAATCCTGCAAAATTAGAAGTGAAAGCTTCAGCTGCTTGACTATGTGTATTGCTACCATAATCAACAAACCCTTTGATAATCATCGCTAAAATAGTAATCAATAATAAAGGTGTTAACAATGAACCGATGCGATCTACCATTTTATTTGGATTGATACATAAATATAAAACTACTAAAAAGTAAATAATTGTAAATATAAACAATGCTAAGCTGCTATTAGTATGGGCAATTGGTGTAATTGTCATTTCAAATGACGTTGATGCAGTACGTGGTATTGCAAAAAGTGGTCCTATTGTTAAATATATGATAATTAAGAATACAACAGAGAATTTTGGCGAAATTTTATTCAAAGAACCAATATAACCTTGTTTATCTAAAGCACCAACGACTACCCCTAATAATGGTAGTCCTATACCTGTTAAAGCAAATGCTAATATGGAAGGCCAAAAGAATTGACCGCTATCTAAACCTAAATTTGGTGGAAATATAAGATTCCCTGCTCCGAAAAACATAGCGAACAGTGTAAACCCTATAATCCATGTATTTTTATTCATAAATCGTTCTCCTTCTTGCCTATAAAATAATATTTACTATTCTATCACGATTTATAAGAATGCGTCTATATAAATTTCTGAATATTTCAATTTATGTGTGATTTTATAAATAAATTACGTACTAAAAAGATTTTAATAATAATTTTTTAAGTAATGGTGCAAGATGGCTTGGTAGATTTTCTACACCTTCTACGAAAATTGCATAGTTACCATAAATATTATGAATTGTTTCTTCAACATCTTCTGTAATTGGGTCTTGACTTAAAAATACATTGAAAACTTCAATACCTAATTTACGAGCTGTTTCCACTGCTTCATAAGTATCAAGAATACCATCTTGACTATAATTATAAGCTGATGGCTCACCATCAGAGAATACGATTAGAAAACGCTGATTATGCGCTCTGCGCATTAAACGTTCACTTCCAATTCTAATTGCCACACCGTCTCTATTATCATCTTGAGGTTCTAGGGCCATTATTCTAGGTCCTTCTCGTTTTATAGTTGATTGATCATAAGCTATAATCTCATCAATGATATTAGGTTGTTTTGTATCGTCAGCGTCAAATGCATCTTCATTAAATGCTAAAATTTCGTGTTTTACATTTAATGATTTTAACGTTTCATGAAATAAAACGACACCTTTGATTGTTTCAGACATTTTATCCTGCATACTTGCCGAAGCATCCACTAACAATGTGAATGTTGCATCAAAAGTTTGGCTTAAATCTTGCTTTTTATAAAATAATTTATATTGATCATCAATAAACCAATTTAATAAATTTTTTTGTAATCGTCCTTTGGTTAGATTTCGACGCTCATCTTGGTATTCTCTATCTATTGTTTTTTTGATAATTTGTATCAAATCTTTTGTTTCAAATTGTACTTCGTTTTCAACATCGTGATATTCATTTTGAAATTCAGGTCGTATTTCAGGTACGTTCCATTTAACGTCTACGTTTGCATTTATGCCTTTTAATGCAAAAACAGAATTATTGCCGATTGATCCACCTTCATCACTTTCAACTTGGTTAGTGGAACCTTTACCTTTTTTTGTTTGCATATCTGTCATATCATCACCACTATCACCTTCTCTGGCAGTGTCATTATCACCAACAACATCACTATTTTCACCTTCATGAAGTTCCATTTCTAAATATGCCCCACCTTGTGAAGCACTATCTTGATGATTGGATTCTATATCTTCACTGACACTCTCTTCATCATGATCATTATTTGAAGCATTATCAGTATTACTTGCATCTGTTCGTTTTAAATCTTCAAAATTAAGTTCATGAATTGCCTCATATACTTTTTTAGGTAAATGATAATATTCGTTTAGCATATCTTCATTTAAGATATCATCAATTTGAAACATGATTCGTTCAGCTAAGTACAAATTATCCTCAGAAGAATCGTTATAGAAAAAATTAGGTAGATATTGATACATATTTAACAGAATATCATCAATTTGTGGACCAATTTGAGGTACGTCGTAAAAGTTTTCAGTTAAAAATGAAGATTCCAAATATAAAAAGAGCAAATCTGTAAATGTCTTTTTTGTTTTATATACATTAATTTGAGTACGTGTATAGCTTAATCTAACTTCATTGCGCATGTGAATTGCATCTTTAGTAGATGGTCGTTGCTTAACAATTTCATTCAATATTCTTTTATCTTCTAGTAATTTAAACAGTTGTTGAAAAAATTTTGGATGTTTAAACGTATCATTGTGAATAACTTCGTTGACTACTGTTTCATCCATTAATTGGTAGCCATAAGCTGCGAGCATAACATCTGTTTTAAGCCCTGTTGTTTCAATGTCTTTTTTTCTATGTGACCAAAAAGAACTCGTTATTAACATATTATTGATTGGATCGTAATATGGGAATTTTTGAATTTTAACTTGTGTTTGTTCATTTTTAAGTAATAATCGAGCTAAATCTTGTAGCATCATCACTTGCTTTGCATCTAGCTGTTCATCATTAAATAATATAAAACGGTCGCTCATAAATATCCCTCACTAAAAATTTAATTCTACCGCATTTAATATCGCTTGTTGTTCACGTTCGTCTTCTAGTTTATCAATAATCGTACGTTTGATGGCACGTTCTATAGGCATCACGGTAGCCAAATCACTTAAATCAATTAAAGCACGTATGCTCGCTGCTTCTTCAGATATTTGACCTTGTTTAGTCATTGTTCGTAAATCTTCATTAAAATTAATGATTTTTTGTATTGTCGTATCATTTGCTAATTGGCTTTGATCTTTAATTACATCATTTAATATATCCCCATCAATATAATCGACTTGAATGACTATAAAACGGTTTTTTAGTGCTTCGTTCATCGGTAATGTGCCAATATATCCCTCATTTATTGCAGCGATTACATTGAACCCTGGAGCAGCATTAATCACTTCGCCAGTGAATGGATTTGTTAATTTTCTACGGTAATCTAATACACCGTTTAAAATTGGTAATGTTTCTGGTTTTGCCATGTTGATCTCGTCGATATAAAGAATATGGCCTTCTTTCATTGCTTTGATTACTGGTCCATCAATAAATACAATCTCTTGAGTACCGTTTTCATTTGTCTGTATAGTTTTAAAACCTAATAAACTTTCAGCATCTAAATCGACTGAACAATTGACTTGATGCATTGGTCGCTGTATTGTTTCGCTTAAAGTCTCAGCTAGCTTTGTTTTTCCTGAGCCCGTTGGTCCTTTTAATAGAATATTTTTATTCAATGCCATCAATGATTTTGCATCATCAAATACTGTTTCATCTTTATTAATATATTGTGAGTTCGTCATTATTTCTTACTCCTTTAAATTTAAAATAAGTTATAAAAAATCCATTTCATTAAAAATAGACCGGGGCTTGAATAATGTTTGATATTATAGCCCTAGTCTTATTAATTTAAGCAATATTTAAAATGCACATTTTCAATAGTACATGTGTCATACTGTAAATTATATCTCTTTAAAGTAGGTTTTAAAGTAGCCACCAACAAGTCCAGAGTTGTCGATGATTTGATAATATTCTTCAGTTTCATTTATTACATCATATTGTTGTCCCACAGTTAACATGTCAGAGACTGTGAATTTTTGCGCATCTGTATGTGTAACTTCTACTTTTTTAATGGGTGTATGATCTTTCCAAGTTTCGTGTAACATTTCTAAAAATCCTCTCTTTTTTATTTATGAAGTTTCTAAGGTTAAAATGAATGTAATACCACTTTTTTCAGTGATTCTTAATGATCTTTCGCCTTCTTGATCTAAAGTTTGATAAGGTATTCCTATGGATTCAAGTTCTTCAATAGTCTTTTGAAATTGTGATTTAGATTCTATTCCGAATTCGATTTGTTCTAAAATACCATGTTCAGGCATTAAAATTTCCTCGTTTGATGCATGAATATGTAGCTCACCGCCTAAACCACCATCACCTATACGAAAAACTTGTATTTTAAAATCAGCATGATCACTAGGAGTATATTCTGCAAAATGTTCTAGGCCAAATACTCTAGTTAAAATAGATTGTGTGAGTACAATATCATTAACTTTTAAGATTACAGGTCCTAGCCCTTGAATCTGATGTAATGGGTTTACATTACTTTCGAACGTTGGTATACCTAATGGTGTGCCAGAATTATGTTCATTGGAATAAATATTGAATGTTTGACCATTTTGATCTTGGAAATTGAAGTATTTATGGCCATTTAAATCTGTAGGTGAACTGAAAGAAATTTGATGTTGTTCTAAAATAGATTGATATTCTTCAATTCCTTCATCACTTGGAACCCTCAATCCGATATTTTCAATATGGTTGTTATTGTTAATATAGTTTGGTACTTCTACAAAATGTATACGTGTACCTGAATTTAATTCAGCATCACCAAAACGTAAAGCTTGTCCTTTATCTGCCACATTTAATCCAAGTATGTTTGAGAATAACTCTTTGGTTTTACTTAAATCATTTGTCCCTGTAGTAACACTTCTAAGACCATTCATTATATTAACCCCTCTATTCATATCTTTTCAATACATTATAACTTATTTTTCATGTTATTTGTATGATGAAGTATCTGATTGTGCTTGTATTTACAAAATTGTAATTTTTAAACATTGGAGGATTAGCAGAAATGTATTAATATAGGTATATAATAGGAATAATTATTTTATATGTTCAAATATTTATTTAAGTTACTAGAGGAGGTTGTATATATGATTGGTACATGGATTTTATTTGGTGTCACAGTACTTATTGCAGTTTATTCAGGTATTACTTTCTTTTCCAATATAAATAATAAAGCAAAACAGCAAAAAGCAAGCAAAGAAAGTATAAAGAAAAATAATATTTACGGCATTGTTTTTTTAGTGTTTTTAATTCTAGCAATTATTGAACTATTTGTATTTATTGCTTAAATAAAACGTTTTAAAATAGTCAAGAATATAAATGACAATAACGGTTGAAATCGTAAATTTTAAATAAAGGACGCATCCATTAACTACGGATGCGTCCTTTATTTTGAACATGAGATTAATATCTCTACCTTTATTTTTACTCTAGTTTTTGATAAATCATTTGCACTACCCCACTTTTGTAAACATGTGTGTCACACAAAGTTATGTTTACACGATTTTGAATATGTTCAAAAAGTGGTTTGCCAGAACCTAAAATGACTGGGTGGATTGAAAGCCTATACTCGTCAATAAGGTTAAGATTTATAAAAGTTGTGATAATATTTGAGCCACCATAGAGCCAAATATCTTTATTGCTATGCTCTTTAATTTTAAAAACCATCCCACTGATATCGTCACTATTAATAAATTTTGTTTGATCTTTATCGTTATAATGTTGGTTAGTAAACACGAACTTATGCTTGCTATGAATTTGGTCCCACATCGTTTTATCCCCAAATTGATCGTCCTTTAAATTTGGGATAAATTCGCCCCATAAATCATAACTTTTCCTACCATATATAATGGTATCAATTTGATCTAAAAAATGACTGAAGTTCATTTCTTCATCCATGATGCACCAATCAACTTCTCCATTCGGTCCTTCTATATATCCATCCAATGTAATCGCTAAATCTAAGATAATTTTATTTGTAGGCATCGTGATTACTCCTTATTTTGGTAATGTTTATTATAGTTTATAAAATTACTATTTACAATAAATCAAATGATAATAAAACGGGACAGAAATCAATATAAAAAGATTTCTATCCGGTTCATTAATTAAATTGAATAAGTATGCTTTTAATCGCTAGTGGTCATGTTCCACAATATATCAAAATTTCATTTGTATGTTAAACACTAGTAAAATGAATTGTCTCATTTGTTTGTGAAGATTTTTGTATCGCATCAATGATTGCAATTGATGGTAATGCGTCATTGACGTGTATATAATTTTGGGTATTTTCATAAATTGATTCGTAGAATTGATTTATGAGTGTCTCATGGCTTGGTCCATAATACGATTTTGTACCTGGTAGCTTTTTATCCTCAATAACATGGATTTTGTAACCTTCTTTATTGACACGTGTAAGTATATTATCTTTAATTGTAAATTTTTCATTTTTAAAAATGACTTGAAGCTCAATACTTGAATTGCCAAAATTAGCATTAGTTGCAAAAAACATACCATTTGCTCCATTTTTAAATTTTATGTGAGCAGAAGCAGTATCTTCGACCTCGATATGATAATCTAACAACTGTGATACATTGCCTTTAATTGTATCAACGGGACCGCAAAGTAATTGCATTAAATCCAACGTGTGAATGGCTTGGTTAATTAATACGCCTCCTCCAGCAGTATCTAATTTACCGCGCCATGGTTTATCAGTATAATATGATTCGGGTCTGAACCAAGTAACGATTCCTTTTATACCAATAATGTCACCAAATTTGTTGCTTTTTACTATTTGTTGTAAAGTTTGAAATGTATCATTGAATCTATTTTGAAAACAAACACATATTTTAGTATCTGGATTTTTTTGTTCTAATTGTATTAATTTTAATCCTTCTTTAGCGTTGATTGATAAAGGTTTTTCTTGCAATACATGTATACCTTTTTCTACACAGGCAGCCGTCGCAGATACATGCAAATGATGCGGCAAGCAAATATGTACACAATCTAGCGCCACTTCCTCTAACATAACTTCAAAATCTGTAAAAAAAAGAGCGTTGGGTACTTTAGCTTGCAAAGCTTTATCTATATCACATGCAGCAACTAATTCTACATTGGAATTTGTCTCTATCGCGTTTAGATGTATTGCTGAAATATCACCTAGCCCTATCATTCCAATTTTTAACATATTACCAGCTCCGATTTTAAACTTTTTTAATGTGCTTCATTTTGAATTTGTTTATTTAATGCATTCTTAAATTCTGTGGGATTTACTGGAACTGTTACTTCTTTACCTGTCCAACTAGATAAATAAATCGCGTTTACTAGATTCACGCCGTTTATACCATCTTTTCCAGGTGCAATTAGAGGCGTATCATCAATGATATTAGCAGCGAAATTTTCTAATACATTCATATGCTGTTCACCCCATACACTTTCAAATTCAAGTGTTTCTTGTTCATAAATATTTTCTAAACCATTGCCTTTAAAAATTTCAGCTGCTTCTTTCCAAGTCATATTTCGATTCATTTGTGTCTCGGATTCTTTCAAACGTGTCAAAGTTATTGTTTTGCTATCTTCAACTAATAATTTCCCTTTATCACCTGTGATTTCTAAACGGTCAGTGCCAATGATGTCATGGGTACATGTAATGAACACACCTGTCGCACCATTTCCATAATCTAGTATGGTTGTAACATCATCATCAACTGCTAAATCACGCTGATAGCCATATTTAATATTTGAAAATACAGATTTTGGCATACCACATAGCCACTGTAATAAATCAATTTGGTGTGGTGCTTGGTTTACTAAAACGCCTCCACCTTCTTCTGACCAAGTTGCTCTCCATGAACTTTGATCATAGTAAGCTTGAGGACGCCACCAAGTAGTAATAATCCAATTCGTGCGACGAATATTTCCTATTTCACCGGCGTCAATGAGTGATTTTACTTTTTGATAAAGTGGATTTGTGCGTTGATTAAAGAATATAGCAAATGTTAAGTGTGGTTTGGATGCTGCTAATTCACTTATTTCTTTCACTTTTTCAGCATAAATATCAGCCGGCTTTTCAAGTAAAGCGTGAATATCTCGTTTTAATGCTTCTTTACCTATATCAGTATGCAGATAATGAGGAACGGTTGTAACAATTGCATCAACATCCCCACTTTCTAGCATAGCGATATAATCATTATAAAATGGTACATTAGGATACTGTTTTTCTACTTCACTTTTCTTTTCAGTATTGATGTCACAAATCGCACCAATTTCAATTTGTGGTATTTTACCAGCTTTAATAAATTCAGCATACGTACTACCTTGAGCGCCCAAACCAATAATGCCTAAACGGATTTTTTTCATTGTGTATTCTCCTTTTTATTTATATTAGATAATATTTTCAAAAGTGCTTCATATTGCATTTTGTATCCTTCTGCGCCATCTTTTGCAGCAGAATTTTGAATTGTTTCAGTTGAATGTTCTAATTCTAAGTCTTTAATAGCATCAAAAACCACAAGGTGAGGTTCAAGTGTTAAAAAACCTTGATAACCTGATTCAAAAAATTGTACTAAGATACTTTCAATCTGACCATCACCTGTACCACAAAGCACATTAAAATTATCTTTATATACTGCATCTTTAATGTGGATATACGCTATGTCATCTGAAAGTAAGTCATAACACTCTTGTGTATTTTCCCCACATTGGACAAAGTTCGCAAAGTCAAATATCGTCTTGAAATTTGGAGAGTTTACTTCATCAAGAATAAGTTTACATCGACGAGCAATATCACCGAAAATATCTTTTTCATTTTCATGTAACAGTATAATATTGTATTGCTCAGCGATTCTTGCAAATGCTTTTAATTTTGAAACCACAATGTCTTTATAAGCATCAAAATTGTCCTCTTTAGGAATGTAGAAACTAAATATTCTAATATACTGACAATTGAGCAATTGACTTATTTCACATAATGTTTTGAGCGTTGCCAATTGTTTTTGAAATGCATCTTCATCGTTTATATAAATTTTACCGATTGGTGAACCTATGGAAGAAACGCCAATATCCCATTGCTTTAAGCGAGGAAGTACATCTTTCTTAATCATTTCTACTGAGTAATCACCAATATTTTTATCATTAATACCACGTAAGGAAATATAGCTCATGCCTAGCTCATTTACCGTTTTTAACTGTGTCTGAAAATCTGAAGCGATTTCATCAGAAAATCCAGAGATCTCAATATTTTTAAGCATCGTATCAACATCCTTTTCATTTTTGGTAGCGCTTACTTATCCGGTGATAAATAAGCACATATTTCTTATTTAAAAGCATATGTTAAAACCAAGATTTATAACCTAAATCATATAAATAGTTACGGCTAATTGTTAAACAATCATATGGATCTTCGCCGTATAGTTCGTCTTGTTCAACAAAGAAATATTCGCTTCCACTCTCATGTCCAATTTCAATAATATCTTTAAGCGGTAAAGTACCTTTTCCTAATTCAGCAAATTGAGTAATCATATGCAACATATAATATATTTTTTCATGACCTTCACCAGGATATTGCGACATATCTATTTCGCCTACACGATAATCTTTAAGATGTATAGCACGAATACGATTCGCATATTTTGGTATGACCTCAATGGGGTTTAATCCAGCCCGCCAAATCCAATGTACATCTAACTCGAAACCTAGATAATGAGTATTGTCTCTCATTAAATCAAGCATAAACTGTCCATTGTATTGAACAAATTCTAAATTATGCGCATGATAGTATAAATCAATTCCTTCATCTTTAAGCCTTTTAGCATAAGTTTCACAGATTTCAGCAAATTGTAAGGTGCTTTCCTTAGACCCCATATAGTTAATGGGTAACATCCCTATTCTCAATATAGAACAGTTTACAGCTTTACAGTCTGCTACAATTTTATCGAAGTCATTTTGTAAAGTATCTCCAGGATATTTTTGTTTAGCAGATATATCCTCTACACCGCAGGACATTGCTGCAATATTCATACCGAAATCATTAATAGCTTGTTGCATTTCTTCAATGTTTTGTGAATTCATGTCGATTTGAGAAATCTCGACCGCATTATAACCTAAATCACTGACTTTCTTCAGCACGTTATACAATCCTTCTTCTTGTACTTTTTGTTTGAGCATCATCATTTGAACGCCAATTTGTGTAGATGTCATATTCATTCTTCCTTTCAAAAATATTTATATTTTAGTGTTATAATATAATTATAATTTGAGGGAAAATTAACAACATTGTAAATCATGGAAAAAAGTATGTTTTTTGAGCAGGAGGGATACGTTCATGAAAAATAGAGAAGAATTTGTCCATCAATTTGATACAATTTCATTACCTTTTGAAGGTAAATACGCCGCATGGCATAGAATAAGTGATGGACATTTTGGAAATGAATTACACTATCATGATCATTATGAAATATTTTTTTCATTATCTGGAAATTTGCGTTATACCATAGAAGGACAATCTTTTAATTTAGAGGTTGGTTCAATGCTTATTATCCCACCGTATGAATTTCACCGTTTGGATGAACAAATGGATGGTCATGCAGAGCGTATTGGTTTGAGATTTGATGCTGAAATATTAAATGAACTTTCTGTAGAAAATTGTGATTTGAGCATGTGTTTTGATAAATATTCACCAAAGTTTAAATATCTACTGCAATTATCGGAATCTCAAAAAAGAGAATTATATTATTTGTTACAAGGTTTAATTAATGAGCAAGATAATCAAGCTTTTGGTAAAGCGCTAGCAGCTAAGTCTTTACTGACTCAGTTTTTAATCATACTTAATAGGACCGCAATTGAAAATGAAGATATTGTTGATTATAGTGATGACCCATCTAATCATTTAGTTAGACAGGTATTAGATTATATGGAATTGCATTACAGTGAAGACATTTCATTAGAGCAACTTGAAAATAAGTTCTTTGTAAGTCGACACAAAATAACACAACAATTCACAAAACTGGTTGGTTATCCACCTTATCGTTATTTACTAAATTTACGTTTACGAAATGCTCAAAGATTATTAAAAAAAGGAGAAAATCCACAACAAGTAGCAACCAATTGTGGTTTTACTGATTATTCGAATTTTTACAGAAGATTTAAAACATCATATGGTTGTAGTCCGCGCGAATTTTTACAGCAATATGATAATCATTAACGTAAAATCAATTCATAACTAATGCATTAAAATATTTAGAGCAACATAAACTAATAAACCAGCCATGACAAAATTAAATAAGCGCTCATGTGCTGCTATAAAAGATTTAAATAAAGTGCCTAAAATACCCCAACTCAAAGTGCCAAAAAATCCAATAATAGCCAATAAAATAATAAATGGTAATTGTTCTAGCCAATGCGTATAAAACGGTGTAATAAAAGTGGAAATCACTGTTAAAGCATAAATGATTCCTTTAGGATTAATGAATTGCAGCATTACACCAGATTTCAAATCACTTAGCTTGTGATTAAAAGTTTGTTTCGTCCCATAAATAGAACTCATAGAAATTTTAAAAGCTAAATAAAGTAAATATATAAATGCAAATATTTTCATCAATAATTCAATTTTAGGAAAAACAGTATGCATTGTTGTGTTAAATATATTAGATAGTAATAATAAAAATAGAAAACCTAATCCTACACCAATTGAAAATCGAAAACTACTTTTGAAATTAAAATTTTGCGAAAAAAATAATGCCATAATATTATTCGGTCCAGGTGTAAAGCTTGCTACAACAGCATATATAAGCATAGATATTGTTAACATTATAACTCCCCCTATTCACAAAAACACTATAACGTCTCAATTTACGTTATAGTGCTTGGTCTTTAAAGTATATGCTTTGTACGTTATATTGTAAATAGAGGTGTTAAAATTGATGAGAGAAATAAATGATATTATTGCTGAAAATTTAAAATTATATAGAAAACAAAATGGATATTCGTTAGAACAATTATCAGAAGCCACTGGTGTAAGTAAAACAATGTTGGGACAAATAGAACGTAAGATATCTATTCCATCTATCACTACCTTATGGAAGATAGCAAATGGTTTAAAAATATCTTTTACAGAATTAACACAAGAAAATGGTAATGTTATACAGAAAATAAGTTTAAATGAAATACAACCTTTAATCTCAGAAGATAATAAATACAAAGTATTTACTTTATTTAAGTTTGATATTGAAAAGAAATTTGAAAGCTATATGGTTATTATTGAAGGTGAAGGTGAAATGAATGGATCACCCCATGGATCAAATACAATGGAATATATCACAGTTTATGAAGGTACCTTAACACTTATATTAGATGGGGAAACTTTTGTTATTCATAAAAATGAAGCTATTAAATTTAATGGAAATATGTTCCATCAATACTTAAATCAGCACAACGTAGCTGTACGATTACATATGAGTATTCATTATTAATAAGTAATAACATAAATTGATTGAAATGACTGTTTTTACAGTTTTTTCCTGTTTGATGATATGGGTATGCTTAATTTGATACATTAAATGAGGCAATATTAAGGACTGATTCAGAGAAAGAAATCATTTTATATTGCTCTCTTTTATCGATTGATTTATTCAACATCATAAATACCATCACTGTTTAATTTACATATATTATAATATTGTCAGTGATTTATGACGACTCCTGCGGGAATAGCACTAGCCGAAGACTATAGGCTAAGGCAGTGTCCGCGGAAGCGTGCATAAAAGAAACTGCCAACAAAGTCGGAGACTTTGCCGACAGTCTGAAAGCACCTAAATTATTTGGGTGCTTTTGTTTTATATTCAAATATTACAATGACTTTCAACAGTAAAATAATACTAGAGCGCGCATTTGATTGTTATCAAAAAATGAAATAAACACATAAAAATACAACGACGCTAAACTTCGTTGTATTAGGGTTATTAAACTATTTTGTGTTGTGGATTAAGATTCTAATAGTAAATCTTCAGGATTTAGATAGAATATATATTATAATATTATATATAGTGAAATGTTGTTATGAATATCCATGATTAGTGAATTCTATGAGACAAATTTGGGGCAAAGAAATAATGTCTGGATTTAGTCATAACGAAAATCTGCGTTTAGATGTGAACACTTTTGTACTTGTCTACATCCATACAATACATTTATTAATAATAAAACCACGTTATTTTAATTAATAACGTGGTAAATTTCAACACAATCAATGTGCTACTTTTTTTCATATTCTCTTTTCCTAAAATAAAATACGATAGTAATAAACCAACACCAACTATTATTAGGCAAAATAGTATTTTCCACACTATTGTTTCAGGCATTGGAAAAATATAAAACATTGTACACATAACTAATGCCATTATGATACCGAATCTCAATGAATTTTTAAGTGTCATAAAACCACCTCTTTTTATTGATATCCCCAATTAGTACCTTTAAACACATAATTACCGGCAGCATCTTTTACAGTTTCCATATTTATATAAACTCCTTTACTTGTATCTAAAGCTGAACCAGCCATAGCTCCAAGGAAACTACCAATAGAACCACCTAAAGGACCACCTATTAATCCTGATATTGCACCGGTTGCAGCTGCACCTGACCACGCTATAGCTTTAGTATATGCTGATGATAAGTATAGTGTAGCTTTACCGTTGCCATGGTCAACAAAAGTCGTTTTTCCAGCGCGTAATTGGTCTTCAGCTTTATACTGTTTAATTTCTTCTTTTGTATATATGTCGTTAATATCATAACCATCTTTTTCTAATTGGTCAAACAAATCTTGGTTTGAAAAATATTGAACCTTAGAATTTGTAGACTGACCGCCTTGTGACTGATTTTCTGCTTCTTTTGCGTCTGCATATGGAACAGTTGCATATCCAAGTATTAAAGCGCCCGTAGCCAAAGTTGCGAATAATATTTTTTTCAAATCATTCCATCTCTTCTACTAAATTATTTATTTCAAATATAGTATATCATTTTATATTGTAAACGGTTTATCATTCTTTAATCGTTTACTTTTATTTCATAACTGTTGTATTCTACTTATTTTTTGTAACAAAATAAAACTTGTATGCGTATTGATAAAGTATTAGCGTTACAGTTTAAAGATATCTATCTTAGCACAGCATGCCAATTCCCTTAAAAGCTATTCAAGAGCGTGTGGGTCATTCTGATAGCAATATGCATTAAAGATATACACACATGTAACTGGTAACATGGGTCGAAACTTGATTAATGAATTAGGGGCATATGACGAAGACTATAGGCTAAGGCAGTGTCCGCGGAAGCGTGCATAAAAGAAACTGCCAACAAAGTTGGAGACTTTGCCGACAGTCTGAAAGCACCTAAATTATTTGGGTGCTTTTGTTTTATATTCAAATATTACAATGACTTTCAACAGTAAAATAATACTAGAGGGCGCATTTGATTGTTATCAAAAAATGAAATAAACACATAAAAATACAACGACGCTAAACGTCGTTGTATTAGGGTTATTAAACTATTTTGTGTTGTGGATTAAGATTCTAATAGTAAATCTTCAGGATTTTCAATTAATTCTTTAATAGTTTTTAAGAAACCTACTGCTTCTTTACCATCGATGATTCTGTGATCATAACTTAATGCAATATACATCATCGGACGGTTTTCAATTGTATCTGCATCGATAGCAATTGGACGTGTAATAATAGAATGCATACCTAGAATCGCAGCTTGGCTACCATTAATAATTGGTGTAGACATCATTGAACCAAAGATGCCGCCATTTGTAATAGTAAACGAACCATTTACCATGTCATCTAAACCTAATTTTTTATCACGTGCTTTGATAGCTAAATTAGCAATTTCATCTTCAATTTCGGCAAAGTTTTTCTTATCACAATCTCTTACAAATGGTACTAGTAAACCATCATCTGTAGATACTGCAACACCGATATCATAGAATTGTTTAGTAATCATGTCTTCACCATCAATTTCAGCGTTTACTTCAGGGTATTTTTTCAAAGCTGCTACTGATGCTTTTGTAAAGAATGACATAAATCCAAGTTTTGTGCCATCATGATCTTTAATGAACTGTTCTTTTTTACGTTTACGTAAGTTCATCACATTTGTCATGTCTACTTCATTAAATGTCGTTAGCATTGCTGTATTATTAGATACTTCTAATAATTTTTTAGAAGCTGTTTTCTTACGGCGAGACATCTTTTCTCTGATAACTGGTTTTGTTGGGTTTTGTTGAGCTGCTTGTTTTTTAGGTTCTTCTTTTGTTGATGATTGTGCAGCTTGTTCATTTTTATTATTTTGTGTTTGATCGACATGTTCTTTTCTAACAACGTCATTTGATTGTGTTGTTACTTCTGATAAGTCAATGCCTTTTTCACGAGCATATTTACGTGCAGATGGTGTCGCATTAACACGTTGTCCTTTATCTTGTGAATCGTCAGTAGTGCTATCATTATCCTTTTGAGATTCTGATTCTGTTTGTGGTTGCTCTGATTCTTCCTTACTAGCAGAAGCTTGTGATTCAGAATTGTCTTGTTTTGGTGCTTCTGAATTATTATTGCCACTTCCTTCGCCTACAACAGCGATAGATTGACCAACTTCTACAGTATCACCTTCATTTGCAAGTAATTCTTGCAATACGCCAGCTTCTTCAGAAACAACTTCGACGTTTACTTTATCTGTTTCTAATTCAAGGATAGCTTCACCTTTATCTACACTATCACCGACTTGTTTTAACCATTCTGCAATGGTACCTTCTGTAATGGATTCTGCTAATTCTGGAACTTTTACCTCTGTCATGCTTAACTTCCCCCTAGTTAAATTTTGTGCTTTGTTCGATTATCATATTTTGAACAAGTTTGTGTATTTCTCCATCACCTTCAGCAGGAGCTGAACGTTGAATACGGCCATGATAACTTAAATCGTATTTATCAGTTGTTAATTCTTTTAGATATGGATAAACAAATGACCAAGCGCCTTGGTTCTTAGGTTCTTCTTGTACCCAAGCTACATTTTCTAAATTAGGTAATTCATTTAGTAACGTTTCAATTTCTTCAGCTGGGAATGGATACAATCTTTCCACGGCAACTAATAAAATTGAATTGTTTGGATTTTTTGCTAAATATTCTTTTAAATCAATAAACATTTTACCTGAAGCTAGAATAACTTTTTTAACAGCATCCTTCTCATGTTCTTCTGGTAAAATTGGTTCGAATTTTCCAGATGTAAATTTATCGATTGGATCAGCAACCGTTTTATTACGTAAGAGACTCTTAGGAGACATTACCACTAGTGGTCTCATTGATTGTGTACCTAAGCTAGCAGCTTGAGCTCTCAGTAAATGGAAGTAGTTGCTTGAGCTTGATAAGTTTACTACTGTAGCGTTATTTTCTCCAGCTAATTGTAAAAATCTTTCTAGACGTGCCGATGAATGTTCAGGGCCTTGACCTTCAAATGAATGAGGTAAGAATAGTGTTAAACCTGAACGTTCGCCCCACTTGGCTCTAGCACTAAATAAGAAGTTGTCGAATATCATTTGAGCCATATTAGAAAAATCTCCATATTGTGCTTCCCAAATTGTCATACAATCTTTATTTTGCACATTGTAACCATATTCAAAACCAACAACCGCTGCTTCTGATAGTGGCGAGTTACGCACTTCAAAAGTTGCTTTTTGTCCTGGGACATTGTGTAGTGGGATATATTCTTCACCTGAATCAGGGTCGTGAAGTACGGCGTGACGGTGACTGAATGTACCACGTTCACTATCTTGTCCAGTTAAGCGAATAGGTGTACCTTTTTGAGTGATTGTTGCGAAGGCTAATTGTTCTGCTTGAGCCCAATCAACTAATCCTTCTTCGCTCTCAAAAGGTTCTCTTCTTTTCTCTAAGACTTTATTTAATTTTTTAAGAACATTAAAGTTAGATGGATACGATAGCATTGCATCATTAATTTCTTTAAGTTGTTCATAACTTACATCCACATCGACACTTTGGAGTGGTTCTGCAAGACTATCTGGTTTTTGCATATCAGGATTATCCATCTTATCGTTTTTATCTATTTCATCATGAGCGGCACGGAGTTCTTTTTGAACTTCATCAAAGATTTGATTCATTTGATCTTCAGAAATAATATTATCTTGAACTAATTGATGACCATAAAGTACATCAACAGGGTCATGTTTTCGAATATTGTGGTATGGTAACGGATTGGTAATGGATGGTTCATCCATCTCATTGTGTCCATATCGACGATATCCAACCAAATCAATGACAACATCTTTATGGAATTCTTTCCTAAATGCCATAGCGATTTCAATTGCTTCAATAGTTGCTTCAACATTATCTGCATTAACGTGCATGATAGGTACATCATAACCCTTTGCAACATCAGATGAATACGTTGTGGAACGTCCATCTTCTGGTTCTGTTGTAAAGCCAATTCTATTATTAGTGATGATATGAAGTGTACCGCCTGTTGAATAGCCATCCAAATTTTCCAAATTCATAGCTTCGAAGTTAATACCTTGACCTGGGTATGCAGCATCACCATGAATTAATATCGGCATAGATTTATGGAAATCAGTGTGAACAGCTCCAGATTTATCAGTATCATCTTGATTTGCACGTGTTTTACCTAAAACAACTGGTGCAACTATTTCAAGGTGACTTGGGTTATTCGCAAGAGAAATACGTTGCTCACTGCCATATGAATTTGTAGTTTTGACACCACCGAGATGGTATTTCACATCTCCTGACCAACCAGAAGTTAATTCTAAACTGCCATCTTTCGGTAAGAACTTCATTGGATCAGTATGCATGAATTCTGAAATCATCATTTGATATGGTTTTTCTAACACATGTGTGAGTACATTTAATCTACCACGGTGGGCCATACCGATTTGTATGTTTTGAATGCCTTCATCACTAGCAAGTCGTAATGTCTGTTGTAACATTGGAACTAGTGTGTCTACACCTTCTATGGAGAAACGTTTAGCGCCCACAAAATTTTTGTGTAAATATTTTTCGAAGCCTTCTACATGTGCTAAGTTTTTAAATAATTCAATCTTTTGATTATCGTTTAATGTCGCTTTGTATGGTGTTTCTATTCTACGTTTTAACCATACACGTTCCCTATTGTTATTGATATGTGTATATTCAAATGCAATAGGACCTTTATAACGTTTTTCCATACGAACAATAGCTTCATAGGCATTATCGTAAATATCTTTAAAGTGTTCAGATACGATACCTGCTGAAATTGATTCTAATGTTTCTCTATCCAAATTAAAATCTTCAATATTTAATTTGGGAAGATTTTCTCTTACAGGTTTGTTAACTGGATAAATATCTGCCAATAAATGCCCATATTGACGTATGTTATCTATGAGACGCATAACACGTTTAATCGTGCTATCAGCTTTAGTCGCATTTTGTTGACCTTCAGCTGTATTTGTTGCGATGTTTGCTTCACCGTTTTTGATTGTACTAAATAGGACTTGTAAATCTTCAGGGACTGAAGCCGGATCATTCAAATACAAATCATATAAATCTAAAATGTATCCAAGATTTGCCCCGAAATTTACAGGTGCCTGGGTAACCTGACTTTCGTTGCTCATATTACACCCTCCACAAAATAGTTAAAACGCTTACAAATCAATAATAGCATTAAATATAACCAAATTAAAGTATCAATAACTAGTTATATGAAAAAAGCAGAACCTGATTTTATTTGGCTCTGCTAATTGTATTTTCATTTTATAGCGTAACATATTTTCTGTCGAAATAGTAACCGGTTAAAAATCAAAATGTGATTTTAAATGTCGTGTATTTTCCTACTTCACTTTCTACATGAATCGTACCATGATTTAATTCAATGATTTTTTTAGCTATCGATAAACCTAAACCGTTTCCTCCTAATTTTCTGGAACGAGATTTATCTACTCTATAGAATCTATCGAAAATAAAATCTATATCTTCTTTTGGAATACCAACGCCATGGTCAGTGATTTCTATTGATATTTGTTTGTTTCGCAGGTTTGTCTGAATTTGAATATATTTATTAACTTGATCATATTTCATAGCGTTATCAATAAAGATAACTAATACTTGTTCAAATTGATAACGATCTATTTTTATATTAAGTGGTTTATGATACGGTTCAAATTCAAAAATATAATCTTGATGTAGCTGTTTTAAAGATTTAATTCTAGAAGTTATCTCTTGGTTAATTTCTACGCTTTCTGTTTCATTTTCTTTACTGTTGTTATTATCTTTTGTTAATAATAATAATTCTTCAACTAATTTTGTAATTCTAGTCATCTCTTCTAAGGATATATCGAGAGATTCTTCAAGAATTGCTGCATCCTTTTTGCCCCAACGCTGTATCAAATTTAAGTGTCCTTGAATAATTTGTAATGGTGTCCGTAGCTCATGAGAGGCATCTTCGACAAATTGTCGCTGTTGATTAAACGACTCTTCTAATTGAAACATCATTTCATTAAAGGTAACGATTAAATTATCTGTTTCTTCATAATTTGTAACTAGATCAACTTTTTCTTGGAACCCATCACGACGAATTTGCTGCATTTTATTAGACATTAAGATTAATGGTTTTGTAATTTGTGCAGAGAAGAAGTAACTTACCATTGCAGTGATAAAAGTAGCAATAATCCCAAATATGAGTGCAATAAAATATAGTGAATTAACAAGTGCATTATAATTTTCTAAAGAATGAATGATTACACTATATCCTTTGAAGTGTTGCGTATTAATTCGATTTGTAATAATTAAATAATCGTTGTTATGATAATTTTTTATCAAAGCAGTATTGATTTCTTTAGGCTTAAAATTGGGTGAATAAACGATATCGTTATCATTTGAAGTTTCTATTTGTTTTTTACCCTTTTTATCAAAAAGAAGCACTTTTTGAAAATTACCTAACGATGCATTTAAATCTAATGGCGTAATATCATTCAATTGTTTAGTTTCAAATAGTTGAATGATATCAGATGAACTTCTTTCTGCTTCGCTAAGTTCATTGTGACGTAATGCATTACTTAGAAAGAATATAATAATTAAACTGAAAATAAAAATTGTTGAAAATGTAATGGTTGTTGTGATAATCATCCACTTCGTTTTTAATTTACGCTGTTTCATTTTCTAACCACATATCCCACACCACGTACAGTTTCGATAATTTTATCTTTGCCATATGGTTTAAGCTTATTTCTTAAATAGCGTATATATACATCAACAACATTTGTTTCAACTTCTGAATCATATCCCCACACATCTGCGATAATTTGCTCTCTCTGTAATACATGATTACGATTTTCAGCTAATAAAGTCAATAAATCATATTCAGTTTTCGTCAAATCTAAAGTATTACCATCTACAGTAACTTTAAAGCCATCTCTATCTATAATAATGCCCTGCATGTCTATGATGTTTTTTTGTGGCTGTCTACGCAACATTGCCCTAATTCTTGCTAATAATTCTTCAATATCAAATGGTTTTACTATATAGTCATCTGCCCCATAATCTAATCCTGCTACTTTATCGTAAGTGTCACTTTTAGCTGTGATAATAATTATAGGAGTGGTTTTATTTTGTCTTACTTGTCTACAAATTTCTAAACCATTAATATTAGGTAACATCAAGTCTAACAAAATTAAATCGTAATCATTGGTTAAAGCTTTTTCTAACCCAGGTTTGCCATCATATTCAATATCTACTACATAATTTTCGTGTTCTAATTCTAGTTCGATGAAACGAGCAAGATTTTGTTCATCTTCAACAATTAAAATTTTTGTCATTGCTTACACCTCAAAATATATAATATATGAAATAACAGTTTATAGAAAGTAACAGGGTATTAAAAATACAATAAGATAGTGAAGATAATTAAGTGTAACCATGTTGAAATAAAAGATTAGAAAAATTTTCGGAATCTAATTGACAATTATTCTCAGTATTGTATAATGTAATTGAAAATGATTATCAATACTACATAGACATTCCCCCCCACACATATTTGTTTTAGTAGAAATGATCATTTTCGTAAATATCCCCTTTTATATGCCCGTAAAAGACTAACGTTGTAAAACAACGTATATATAAAAACCGGTTTTGCAGTGTGAAATCGGTTTTTATAATAATTTTTGACACAATTAAATTAAGTTTGAGATAAAATCATTTCAGACGAATTTAAAAAAGGCAATTTCTATTTTTGTATAGAAATTGCCTTTTTCTCTATTTTATTGTGATTTAACTTCTCAAGATGTAATTATCATTTATATTTTTAACTTGTGTCTTAATATCAATGTTGATAAAACGACGCAAAAAGCACCACCAATAATACCAGCAATGATATCTGTAGGATAATGCACTCCTAGATATACTCTTGATGATGAAATTAAAATAATAAATAGTGCTGAAAGACCTATCATTATCCCTTTTGTTTTACCTTTTAAGACACGATTAGCAATGTAAATGGTACTGCCAAAGAAAGCAGCTGAGCCCATTGCGTGTCCACTTGGAAAACTAAAACCAGAGATATCTATAAGTCGTAATAATGTAGGTCGTTCTCTATCAAATATATTTTTTAATAATGGATTTAAAGTACTTGATAAACTCATAGCTATAGCAAAGAAAAGTGCTTCTATATTTAACTTTTTTAGCATTAAATAGGCGATGAGTAATAATGATAAACAAACCATTGCCCATACTTCACCGATTTTAGTTACTCCTAAGAAAAATGTGGTAGTTATGAAGCTTTCAGAAGAATATATAAATTCGTAAACTTCATTGTCTATCCATTTTCCTAATCTAGATTCATGGAAGGATGCAATAATGCCAAAAATTAATGTAAAAATAATGAGTAGACTTATTCTTTTCCAACGACTCATTGCGTATCCTCCCTACTATTAGTTATTTGCATCATTAACAATTTTATGAAATAAATCTTGGCGTGTAAAACTTTCTTTGTATGTTTGCATTTGAGTGATGATTGATTCACGTTGTGTTTCAATATCTTTTAATTGATCGATAAGTTTATGTTCAGTTAAAGTGTCTTCCGGAATCGTTCTTCCAAAACCTTTTGATTCAAAATTTTTCGCATTGTCAATTTGATCTCCTCTTGATTGGTCGAGACCTAAAGGAATTAAGAGCATTGGAATTCTTAATGCTAAGAACTCATATATAGCGTTTGAACCAGCACGGCTAATAACTGTATCTGTTATCGCTAATAAGTCAGTTAAATCGTCTTTAACAAATTCAAATTGAACATAACCTTCTTTATGCGTTAAGGATTGATCTAGCAATCCTTTGCCAGTTAAGTGAATGATTTGATAATTTTTTAATAATGCATCTAAATTATCTCTAATTATATCATTTAACTTTTTACTGCCAAGGCTTCCACCCATGATTAGTAAAACTTTTTTATCATCTTTAAATTCTGTTAATTGATAGCCTCTATTTTTATCACCGCTTTTTAAATCTTCACGTACTGTAGCACCCACAAAATCTGCTTTTTCACTAGGAAGATATTGTAATGTATCTTCAAAAGTCGTATAAATCTTTTTAGAGAATTTTAAAGCAATTTTATTTGCTAAACCTGGTGTTAAATCAGACTCATGTATGATTGTTGGAATTTTCAAAGATTTAGCAGCAATAACGACTGGCACAGATACAAAACCGCCTTTTGAAAATAATAGATCAGGACGTTCTTTTTTTAATATTCGTCTTGAATCGAATATACCTTTTAAAACTTTAAAAATATCTTTGATATTTTCAAAAGAGATGTATCGTCTTAATTTGCCACTTGAAATTTTATGGTATGGAATCTCTGGTAATTGAGATTCAATCATTTCTCGTTCCATACCATTTTTTGATCCAATATAAAAAGCTTCATGTCCTTCCTCTATAGCTGTTGGAATTAAACTAAGATTTACAGATACATGTCCAACAGTACCGCCACCAGTAAATGCGATTTTTGTCATATTATTACCTCTATTCTTCTAATTTTTTATAATAGGCATAGAATGGTTCCCCTTTGTCGAAAGGAGGATAATCAATATTTACTTCACCTAATTTGATAAAGCCAAATTTTTGGAATAATCCTTGAGCACGTTTATTCAATGCAAAAGTGTCAGTTAACACTACATGTACATTATCTTTTAAAGCAAGGTTAACAGCAAAATCAAATAACTTTGTTGCTGCACCCTTATATTCTGATGAGGCTGCTAATCTATGAATAACGTATGCATTTTTTCTATCAATTGGCCATGCCAGTTCATCATACCATTCAGATTGTTGTTGGTCGACAACTATAAAGGCATAAATTATCTCATTTTCTTCTAGTACAAAAAGTGAGTCTTTACTAATATCTTCTTTAAAATGTGATTTCAATGGATATTGTTCATCCCATTGTGTGTTATTTTCTTGTTTCATTATTGATTTTGCTTCTTCTACAATCGTTAAAATAGTTGGTAAATCTTTTATAGTACCTAATCTTATCATGGGGATTTCACCTCTTTAATTTAATTTATTTAATAAAGTTTTTAATACAGTATCTTCTTTATTAGCTTTATTAACTAAAGCTTGAGTGAATTTATCATTGGTTTGTTTATCAAACTTTCCATTAACTGTTAAATTATTATCTTTTTGGAATGATTTAACAGCATCTTCTAAATCGTTATCAAAGATTTTAGATTTATTATTAGTCTCATAGTTTAATGCAGATAGACCTATTTTTATTGTTTTTATATGTTTGTCTTCGTCACCCAATTGATAAGTTTGTGTATTAGGTATGACATTTAATGATTGATATTCAGGTTCTTTAATTTTTGTATCAGGCGTAATACCTTTTCCGTGAATATAATGAGATTTTGGTGTTAGCCATTTCATATTCGTAAATTTTAATAACGAACCGTCATCAAATTCATGCGTTGTTTGTACAATACCTTTACCAAAAGTTTTTGAACCGTAAACTTTGGCTTTATTATAATCCATCATTGCACCTGTGAATACTTCAGATGCACTGGCTGAACCTTTGTTTACTAAAATTGAAACATCCATATCTTTAGCTTCTTTGGTAGCGTCGTTTGATGTTTTTATTTGTTCTTTTTGATCGCCTTTTTCAAGTTGAACTGCAGTTTTACCTTTATCTATGAAAATATTCACCATTTTTACAGCTTCATCAAGTAATCCACCGGGATTATTACGTAAATCGAGAACAATTTTTCTAATTCCATCTTTATGCGCTTTAATAATTAAAGATTTTAACTCACCTGATGTACTACTTTGGAATTTATTAATTGTAAACACACCAGTATTTCCATGTTTTTCATATTCTACACTCTTAACGTGTATTTTATCTCTTTTAATAGTGATTTCGTGTGCTTGATTCGCTCTTTCAATTGTTAGTGTGACTTTTGTTCCTTGTTTTCCACGCACTTTTTTGACAATAGCTTCAAGTGGTTGTCCTTTAATAGACTTACCATTTACCTTAGTCACTACATCTTTAGGTTGAATGCCAGCTTTTTCCGCAGGGGAGTTTTTCATCGGGCTTGTAATTTGGATTTTATCTCCTTTTTTTTGCATTTCTGCACCGATACCTACAAAATCACCTGAGACATCTTCGTTAAATGATTTAGACTCCTTTTTTGTCATATACTCTGAATATGGATCATCTAAATCTTTAACCATCCCTTTAATTGCAGATTCAGATATTTTTTCTGAATCAGTATTTTTATAATATTCTTTATTTAAAATACGATAGACATCTTCAACTTTTTTCATTTCAGCTTTTTGCTTTCCATCCAATCCACTTGTCCAGTGCATGACTGCTATGGTTGCAAAGACCGTTAAAATTGCTGTTATGAGCACAATACTTATGATTGTTAAAATAAAATTTTTACGTTTAAAGCTTAATTTTTTAGTGTGCTGTTTGTTATTTGCATCGTCAGTTTTAGTTTCTTTGTTGTGTTCATTTTCCATGCCTGATCTTTCCGACATTTTATCACTTCCTAAATATATGTATGTTTCAAATCAAAATTTTATTGATTTGAAAATAAAAGTAGCTGGGATTGAATCATTAAAGATTAATCCCAGCTCTCTATGATACTCTATTATTTTAATATACTTTACTATATTCGCTCAAATATAAACTAAGACTAAAATTTTAACCATTCAGTATATTCTTCATATAAACTATCAAAAACAGACATTGAAACGGTGTAACTTCCTTGCATTTCAATGTAATCGGATAGTGCATGAAAATCTTTTTCCTGTCGTGGAAAAGACAAATCATCAAAAATTTCTTCTGCTAATTCGCCTTTTTCGTCTTTTCGACCACGTGCTGTTAATGCAAATTGATAAAATGAATGATCTTTCATTAGTTCATTGTCACATCTATAATTTTAGTTTCACCTTTAGTTACTGAAGTTACATCGTCGGCAATTGCAATTGATGATGTGTTATCTGAGTTTGTAACAATAATCGGAGAAATAACTGATTTAGCATTTTCTTTAATATAGTCTAAATCAAAACGTAATAATGGGTCCCCAACATTAACAGTATCGCCACTTTCAACTAATACTTCGAAACCTTCCCCATCAAGTTGTACTGTATCTAAACCAATATGAACAAGTAGTTCAAGTTCATTATCAGCTTGTAGACCAATAGCGTGTTTTGTTGGGAAGATGTTATCTACTTTACCATTGATTGGAGAAACAACTTCACCGTCAGTTGGATTCACTCCGAATCCTTCTCCCATCATTTTTTGTGCAAACACTGGATCTGGAATATCTTCTATTTTTACATATTCTCCTGTAATAGGTGCATATACACTTGTTTCTTTGTCGACTTCTTTACCTTTACCAAATAATTTTTTAAACATGTCTTGTTCGCTCCTTATTTTTCAAAATGTGGTATTAAATCTTCATAGCCTAATTCTTCTAGTTTATCATATGGTATGAATTGAACAGCAGCTGAGTTAATACAATATCTTAAACCACCGCTATCAGTTGGACCATCATTGAAAACATGTCCTAAATGACTGTTTGCATCTTCAGAGCGTACTTCAGTCCGTACCATACCAAAAGTTTTGTCAACAAGCTCTATGATTTCTTCATCATCTAAAGCTTTTGAGAAACTAGGCCAACCACAGTCTGATTCAAATTTTTCTTCTGAGGTAAATAAAGGTTTACCAGAAATTTTATCAACATAAATCCCTTTTTCAAAATGATTCCAATACTCATTTTGAAAAGGAGGTTCAGTTCCATCTTCTTGTGTTACTAAATATTCTATTTCAGTTAAATCATTTTTATTTTTTTTAATCATATTGTTTCCCCCAATGTTTTTCTATAAAACTTTTACGGCCAGAACCACGCTGATATTGCTCATAATGTAGTGGATTCTTTTTATAATAATCTTGATGATATGATTCAGCAGGGTAAAAGTTTTTGTATGGTTTTATGGGTGTAATTACAGGGTTGTTGAATATTGCCTGCTCATTTAATTCTTGAATTTTTGCTTCTGCAGCTTTTTTTTGCGCTTCATTATGATAAAAAATAGCTGGTTGATAATGTTCGCCTCTATCAAAAAATTGACCACCGTTATCAGTAGGATCAAATGTTTTAAAATAAACATCCAAAATGTTTTCGAAGGTAGTGATTTCAGAGTTATATGTGATTTGTACTGCTTCTACATGACCGGTTTGTCCACGGCTAACATCTTCATAAGAAGGATTTTCAACATGTCCACCACTATAGCCAGAAACAACATTTTCAATGCCTGGATAAGATGTGAATGGTTTTACCAAACACCAGAAACAACCTCCAGCTAATGTCGCATATGCCATGGTATACCTCCTTTTTTATTATCTTGTCATTAAGTTATCATTAATTCCAGAGATAAGCTATTAAATTGTTTTGAAATTTTAACAAATGAAAGAATAATTAAAACGAACCTCAATTTATTATAAATTAGCTTATGATTTTAAAACAACTAGACCTATTGCACCTTCTCCAGTATGTGTAGATATTATAGGAGTTGTAACATTTGTATCATAATCAGTGACATTAAATTCTTCGGTGAAATGTTTTTTTATTTTATCTACAAATTCTAAAATATTTGCATGCGCGATGCCTATTGATTTAATTTTTTTATCACCCAAAAAAGTGCTGATTTCTTTTTTTAGGAATTGAATACTACCATTTTGAGTACGGGAATTATGAATTAATTCAATTTTACCATCATCAAGTGTTCCAATCGGCTTGATTTTCATCATATTACCTATTAATCCTTTAGTTTTACTGATTCTACCGCCTTTGATTAATTGATTTAATTGACCAATCACGACGTATAATTTTATATTACTTTGTAAATCTGTGATTTTTGAAACAATTTCTTCTGATGAAAACCCTTGATTATTCCAATCAACGACATGTTGAACTTGATACCCTAATCCAAATGAAATAGATTTTGAATCTATAACAGTTACTTTGCTATCTGTCATTTGGCTTGCTTGTAGCGCAGTCTGATACGTACCACTAAGTCCTGATGTCATGTGAATACTAATGATTTCAGAACCATCTTTGCCTAATTCATCATATAATTCAATAAAATTACCAATCGCTGGTTGACTTGTTTTTACATCAGCATTTTCTTCCAACTTTTCAATATATTCTTTAGAGGAAATGTCTACTTGATCTACATATGACTTGCCATCAATAGTTAAATTAAGCGGGATGACATGTATATCATTATCTTGTAAATAAGTATGAGATAAATCTGATGTTGAATCAGTTACAATTTTCATTTTCATATTATTTCCTCCTATGTTGTTTTTTTACGTACTAAATGTAGAAATGTATGGGGAATCGTATTTTTTTCATCTAATTTTCCCGGAATAGAAGATTCCACTTCCCAGTCTTCAAATGTATAAGGTGGAAAGAATGTATCTCCATTATATTTATCTTCAATAACAGTAATATACATATCATCGACTTTATCAATCATTTCTTCAAATAATGTTTGACCACCAAAAATGAAAACATGACCGGATAAATTAAATATTTCGTCAATTGAGTGGATAACTTCCACACCATCATGCGCAAATGATTTATTTCTTGTTAGTACTACATTTTTTCTATTAGGAAGAGGTTTTCCAATAGAATCAAATGTTGCACGTCCCATAACAAGCGTATTGCCAGTTGAGAGTTTTTTAACATGCTTTAAATCATTTGGTAAATGCCATGGTAGTTGATTATTAACTCCAATAACACGTTGCTGATCGTGAGCAACCAGTATAGAAAGTGTCATAATTTTCCTCCTAATAGTAGTAAGACTTCAGTAAGTAAAACGTTCTCAGCAAAAAGTATATATTAAATAATCATTAAAATTAAATGTTCTATTATTTATACTGCTATTGGTGCCTTAATTGCTGGGTGTGATTCATAATTAACAATTTCTAAATCTTCATAATTAATGTCGAAGATAGAATCATTTGAATTTATTTTAAGTTGTGGTGGCGCATAGCTAGTACGAGACAACTGTGTTTCTATGGCGTTTATATGATTCGTATAAATATGAGCATCACCAAATGTGTGTATAAATTCTCCTACTTTTAAATCACATTCTTTTGCGATTAAATGTGTCAGTAAACTGTAACTAGCTATGTTAAATGGTACACCCAAGAAGATATCTGCACTTCTTTGGTATAATTGGCAACTTAATTTACCATCTTGGACATAAAACTGAAACATTGTGTGACAAGGTGGTAATGCCATAGTATCAATTTCAGTTGGATTCCATGCCGAAACAATATGACGTCTTGAATTTGGGTTGTTTTTAATTTGTTCGATAACAGTTTTCAACTGATCAAAGTGATTGCCATTTTTATCTTCCCAATCGCGCCATTGTTTGCCATAAACATTACCTAGATCACCATACTTGTTTGCAAAAGCTTCATCGTTTAAAATTTGCTCTTTAAATTTACGCATTTCTTCTTTATATTTTTTATTAAATGCCTCATCCGTTTGTGCTCTATGACCAAAATTTGTCATATCTGGTCCTTTATAATCAACTGATTTAATATAATTTTCAAACGCCCATTCATTCCATATATTATTATTATATTGGAGTAAATATTTAATATTTGTATCGCCTTTGATAAACCATAGTAATTCAGTTGCAATCAATTTAAAAGATACTTTTTTGGTTGTTAGCAATGGAAAACCTTCTGACAAATCAAATCTTAATTGATGGCCAAACTTTGAAATCGTACCTGTATTTGTGCGGTCTTCTTTTTGTTTTCCTATGTCTAATATTTCGTTACAAAGATCATGATAGGATTGATCAAATTTATTTAACATGTCGAACACACTCCTTTCAACAGCTTAGTTATTTTTATTTAATCATATTTTAAAATACCAATAATTTAAAGAGATAACCACTAGTAAAATAAAAAATAAAATTGGAATTTGAGCAGTATATTTATGTATTCAATTAATGACTTGTGTTTTGAAAGGCTTAGTAACATAAGTCTGTTATTCTAAATATTGTGATAAACAATCAAAAGTAAAATCAACTTTTTAAATAGTTAATCTTATACTAATGGAATGGTCAACTATATCAGTCAAAACAACAAAATATGTTCATTAATGAAATGCATGATATAGTCAGAAATGATGTGTTTAGCATTAAAGCAATTTAAGGCTGAGACATTTATTTATATCTCAGCCTTGGTCTTAATTGATTAATCACAATAATCATCAAATATGTCTTTAATATCCATACAAATGTCTTGAATATCTCTGCCTTCTATATGCTCTCTTGGCATGAAATGTTTTAATTCTTTTCCTTTAAACAAGGCATACGAAGGACTGGAAGGTGCTTGTTGAATGAAAGCGCGCATTGCTTCAGTTGCTTCTTTATCTTGACCAGCAAATACAGTAACTTTATGAGTTGGTTTTTTTTCATTTTGTTCTGCAACAGTAACTGCAGCAGGTCTTGCCAATCCTGCAGCACAACCACAAGTTGAATTAATCACGACAAATGTTGTATCATCTTCAGATACATTATTCATAAAGTCATCGACATCATCTGCAGTTTCTAAACTATTAAATTCATGATTCGTTAGTTCGCTTCTCATTTGTGTTGCTAGTTCATTCATATATGCTTCATAAGCATTCATTTATAACACTCCTATTTTATTAAATGATAGTTTCTTTAGACATTATTTCGATTAGCAATTTGCTTCCAAACGGAGCCTAATGCTTCATCACCATTTTCAATTCTTGTTATAGCCATCTCTATTTGAAGTTTCACTTCATATGCTGAATCATCAGCATGTTCACGTAGTGATTTTAATTGTTCTGGCCCACCTTCATCAAAAATAAACATAGCAGCTCTCCATCTGACTATTTTGTGAGGATCATCTAATGCTTTTTCCATTTCTGGTAATGCTTGTTTGAAACCTAAATCACTTAAACAATCACCAGCAGTTCTTCTTACTGCAGGACTTTTATCGTTTAACCCTTTATAGAGATAAGGAAGTACTATTTCATCTTCAATCATTCCAAGAAGTATGATAGCTTCACGTCTTAATGGTGTTTTCTGTTCATCACTCACGACTTCGCCGAGCAACGGTAAATCTTCGATTGTAGGTGTTGGGAATGATTTTAGCATTCTTAAACGTTCTTTCCAACTTTCAGTTGACTGATATGTTTCCAAGGTTACATGTTTGTATTTGGTTTCAGGAATTGTAATATCAGATGCTAAGGCTTCTTCCACGCGTTTTTGCAATTGATCTTTGGGATAGATAGCTGTAATCTCTTCAACGACATCCTCCATTACCTCTGAGAGCTCACCATAACGTATGCCTAAATCTTCCCACTTACGTTGAAACACAACATTGTCATCATCTTTCTGAGCAGCTAACATACTGTCGACATATATTTCAGGTAATTGTTTACGTTGTTCTTCTGTACTTGTCGTTAGTTTAATTTGATAAGGAATACCTTTGAAAGTTAAAACTTCTGCTTTTATTTCACCGAAATGTTCATTTGGTAGCGCTTCGGAAGTTACTTCGTGTTCGTCATTTAAAGTTGCTGTTACTTTAGGTAAAACATCTTCCCAATCAAACTTTGGTTTTTTATCTACAGCTAAAAAGTCCATCACATGAAATATAGATTTAACACCATCAATTTCTAAAACATCATTGATAAAATCAGGCTGCCCTTCTGCAATTGATGAATAAGTATTAGATTGGTTATCCTCTCTTTTTTCACTCAATACAATTTTCATTGTATTGGGACTTGGTGTAGGCTCAACACGTACAATTTCCATAAAGGCACCCTCCTTATTTTTATATTTCTTCTAAAGCTTTTGTTATATTTGGTAAAAGTGTATCCCAATCTGCATCTGAATTTTTATCAACTGATATAAAATTCATTGCTTGAAATATAGATTTGACACCATCAACTTCTAATACTGCGTTGATGAAGTCTGGTTGGTCTTCTTTAACTTTTGTATACGTATTAGGTTTGTTATCACCACTATCTAATTTTAAATCAATTTTCATCGTATTTGGATTTGGTGTCGTTGCTACATTTAATATTTCCATAATTGTATGCTCCTTTTTATTGTAGTTCATTACCGATTTGTTTAATTTGTTTTCCGACTGAACATTCATTTATACAAAAATGATGTGCATGTGTTTTGCCTTTTGTATTTTTAATATGACGTTTTAATAAACACGCTTTACAATATGTGTTCATCAATTGGTCTATGGCGTCAATTGCCTCTTTTTCAGAATAGGTTAGAATACGCTTCACGCTCCTGTATTTCTAAAAATGAATTATAAGTACCCAATTAACTAATTTATTATAAGATTTGAGACTTGATGACATTATATCATTTGTAACAACGATTGTTTAATCATTAAATTGAAATATGGCATTGGTGAAAATATTTGTTGATAAGTTACAATTTGAGCTTGCTTTTTTATAATTTTCTAGTAAAATAATGTAGTTGTTTATTTTGCGGTTTCTAAACACCCGCATTATCAAAATTTAGGAGGAATAAAATTGTTTAATGAAATATTTGGTGTTATTACTTTTTTAGTAACTTTTATATTATTGGTTACTATGTATCGTTTGTTTGGTAAACATGGTTTGATTGCATGGATTGCTATTGGCACAATTATAGCTAATATTCAAGTTATTAAAACAATCGATATTTTTACTATTTCAGCAACACTGGGAAATGTTATGTTTGCATCAATCTATTTAGCAACCGATATTTTAAATGATATCTACGGTCGCAAAATAGCTAAACGTGCAGTTTGGCTAGGTTTTTGTTCAACGTTGGTAATGATTATAGTGATGCAATTTTCACTTCATTTCACACCTTCCCCAGTAGATAATACACAAAAAGCATTAGAATCTATTTTTAATATTGTTCCAAGGATTGCTTTAGGTTCTGTTATAGCATACATCATCGGACAACATTTAGATGTTTTACTTTTCTCATTAATCAAAAAAGTGTTCAGCTCTGATAAAACATTTATTATAAGAGCTTATGGTAGTACGATTTTAAGTAATATCGTGGATACTGCACTATTTGTTATTATTGCCTTTTTAGGCGCAATGCCAAATGAAGCGGTACTTGAAATCTTTATTACAACGTATTTATTAAAAATAATTTCTACTATATTTAATGTTCCTTTTGGTTATTGGGCTAAATCAATGTACCGAAAAGGAAAGATTCAGAAGTTAGATGAAGGTTATTAATTTTTAATTAAGTGTTTCAATATAACTGATAAAAAAACCCGTAAATGAATTTTCGGAAAGTCATTTACGGGCTTTTTATATATCTAGTAATTGAATATAATTATAAAATTTCCATTATCTTATCTTTTAAGTAACTGAAGGTGTGATATCCCTCAGTTTCTAAAAAGTGACCATCATGATTAATGTAATGTGTTTTGACATTTAATTGATTTGATAATCTATCAGTTGCATCTATATTTACTACTGGATCATTTGAAGCACCAATTGTAACAATGTGACGCGCGTTTAATTTATTAATGTCAATACAGGTGTTATCGATATATTGATTTAGTTCAGGTATGTTAGACAATTTTTCGTTAAAACCAGAAATTAGAAAAAGCCCTTTTATTTTTGAATTAGCCTTAAAAGAAGTTAAATAATGTAATATTGAAATGACACCTAAACTATGCGCAACGATAATTGTTTCTGAATTCAATTTATTTTGTACGATATTATCAATAGCCTGACACCATGAATCAAGTTCAGGATGATCGGAATTTGGTAAATATACAATTTCAACATTATAACCATATGGTTTCATCTGTGATGCTAACCATTGAAACCAATGACTTTTTGTACTGGCTTGATAGCCATGTATAATAAACATGTTTTTCAATTAAGATCATCCTTTGTATTTATTAATTTTGTGCATTTTTATTAACTGTAATAGCTTACGTTATTTTGATATATTTTCCAAGAAAATATATCTACATGATTATGCTTATTTATGCTCTTTTGTTAATATAAAATTAACTTATTAAATTTGAAGGTGAATTTATGGCAAAAATATATTTTGATGCAGCTACAGCAGGTAATCCAGGTCAAAGCGCATGTTCTATAGTTATTATTACTGAGCAAGAACGATTGCATTATGACTTTGATTTGGGAATTTTAGATAATCATAGTGCAGAATGGGCAGCTTTTGTATTTGCACTGGAATGCGCAAAACATCATGGGATTACTATAGCACTCGTATACACTGATTCAAAATTAATAGAAGATAGTATGAACAAAGGACAAGTCAAAAATAAACAGTTCATAAATTACTACCATAAAATAAAAATATTAGAATCATCTTTTGATTTATTGTTTGTTAAATGGGTTCCAAGAAACCAAAATAAAGAAGCAAATCACCATGCCAAAAATGCTTTATATAAAATCATTAAAACGACAGAAAAAAAGCGTTAAAACATTAAATTATTGTCAAAAATAGTTTATCGACGATAGATACCCAGTAAGATATAAGAAAGTTAATTTCTATTTAAAATCTTAAGACATTAACTTTTTTGGTGCAAAACTTTTTAGTTGTTGGTGGTAATGGTTATTCCTTTGCATTTATAACACATTTTTAATGCAAATTCGTCTGAAACAATTGTATGAACAATAGACCACGAATTCCTATTATATAAATCATATCTCAGACAAGTATGCACGGTCAAAAGCATTCGATATTAATTATTAGGGAGATTGGATATAAATCTCAGAAAAATAGCACTCAGATGATTTAATTCAATTCATCTGAGTGCTTCTTTTTTATTCAATGCTTCGTATTGTTGGCTCGCTTACTTTGGGGACAGCTTCTCCTGTTTCCTCAAAAGACTCGCCAAAATACGTAATATTATTGAATACGAAAAATGTAGTATAGGTTAGGAAAACAAACACGACAAAAGCGAACTTAGCGTTGTATTAATGACACTTAATATAAGAAAAATAGTAGCTCAATGAGCTAACTATAATTAAAATAATAGCGAAAAAGGCAATTTCTATATTATTCCAATAGAAATTGCCTTTTTTCACTTGTCCAAGAACTTTATGTTCCAGGCTTCTTAACCATGAGCGTGTACTTTATTGTTATTTATTTTATTTAACTAAAATGTGTTGCTAAATACTTTCCAGATACATAGAGCTCATGCTCTTTACAAATATTTAGTATTTCAGCTAAATCAGTTCCGAATTTCATATCACTTAATAAATCGGATGTATTTATTGGTACTTCTGTATGAATTTTAGCTAACGATTTAGAAAGTTTTAAATTATATAAGTTATCTTCTATTTTATTACGTTGACCAGGTGTTAATTCGTATAAAGCGTCAATCACTGCTTCAACTGAACCATGATTTTGAATGAGTTTTATAGCTGTTTTTTCTCCAATGCCTTTAACGCCAGGATAGCCATCAGCGCTATCTCCCATAAATGCTTTAACATCTATGAGTTGTAGTGGATTTAGTCCATATTCATTTTGAAATCTGGTTAAAGTATAGCGATTGTATATATTGAATCCTTTTTTAGTTAGCCAAATCTCAACATTTGGATTAATACATTGTAAAATATCTTTATCACCGGTGATTACATAAATTTGATTTTGTTGTGAATACTCATGTGCTAAAGTTCCTATAACATCATCAGCTTCATAATTTTGTACACCAATATTTACAAAACCAAATTGGTTTGCTATCTCTTTTACATAATCAAACTGTGGTATCAATTCTTCTGGTGGTGCGGGACGATTTTGCTTGTATCCATCAAACATTTCATTTCGAAATGTAGATTTTCCCATATCCCAACACACAGCCACATGTGAGGGTTGTATTTCGTTTATTGCAGTAAATACATGACGTACAAATCCTTGAACACCGTTTGTAGGCATTCCTGATGAATTTCTCATGAATTGTTTGTGTAAACTTGTTGCATAAAAATGACGAAATAATAAAGCCATTCCATCTATTAATAATATTTTTTTGGACATTGTGCGTACCTCTTTCTAAGTTAACAACTGAGCTTTTAGTTCGCTATTTGTTTCTTGAAGTTGTTTTACTAATGAATCATCTATATTAAAAGCTAAAAGTTGTTTAATTTGTGTGTGTATCTCTTTTTCATACTGATTGAATTTCATTTCTGCATCATTATTCAGTTTATTTACAATTTCAATTAATGCCTTCCTTAAATCAGCAATACAAGGTTTAAGTTGCACAAGTGTGTTTTGAGTTATTGTAGTTTGAATTTCATTTTGCATTTTTGGTTGCAAAATGTTCTTTTTAGTTAGTGATTTAGGCAAAGCAGAGATCATTTTGCTTAATTCAATTTTTAAATATGGATCGTCTAGTTCCATATTACTTTTATTAAATTCTGGTTCGATAAAAATGTGTAATTGTTCCAATTTTTGTTTTAAAGGTGCGATTTCTTCATGTATTTGTTGAATGAAATACTTTTTAATTCGTTCTACAAGTAAGGATTGTTCTAAATATAATCTTTGATGAATTTGATCTAAGTATTGTTTAGTGGAAAGACGTTTTTCTTCATTGAAGTTATTGCTTTGTGTCATTTGACCGTTATAAATTGATTTTACCTCATCTAGCAACTGAATTTTTAAACGCTCATTTAAGTGATAAATTTGATCTTCAACTTCATTTGAAGCACGTTGTACTGCAATTTGTAATATATTATTATTCAGTATTATTTGTTGTTGGTACTGTTCGAGTTTATTTTTACGTTGCTTCATTTTTGATTGATTATACTGTGCATCTTCTATCATTTGATCAAATGCTTCTGAAATATTTGCTAATTGCTTAGTCATTTGTTGTTGCAATATATCTTTCGACTCAACTTGAGTAAAGTAGTCTATACTATTTTTTAATTTATCAATTCCTGAGTCACCTGTATTCAATGCTTTTCGACTTGAAACTGCAAAAATATCAGAATTCATATTTACATGATTAAGTGCATCACTTACATAGTTTATGACTGCATTCAGATCTTCTTCAGTTTCAGCTAAATCAGTGGCATTTATGATCATTTTAAATGCTTGGTTTTCACTTAATTGGTTCATTTCTTTCATATGCTCAATAAAGCGCTTATCATTATCTGTGAAGGAATGATTAAAATAACTTACATAAAGTATTAAATCTGAAGAAGTTAAAATCTTTTCTGTTTCATTTGTATGACGCTGATTATTGGAATGTAATCCAAGTGAATCTACGATAACTTTATTTTTTAACCAATCAATGGGTAATCTTAAGTGAACTGTATTTACAAAGGTTGCATATTCATCTTCTGCACTCCATTTTCTAATTTCGTCCTGTTCAATGGAATGGGTTAAGCCTTGTTCTAGCATTTCTTGATACATCGTATAATGTTTGTCAATTGCATTGATAAATGCTAACTTGTTTTTTTCTAAAGATGCTGTTAACTTATGTGTGTTTTGATTTAAAAATGCTTCAATTGAATCAAAAGATTTATTTTCCACTTCAAATAATTGGTTTAATTCTTCTAATATTTGTTCTGATGATTTAAGTGTGATTTGACTTTCCTCACCATAAGTCAATTCTGTCATTGCAGCTGTTGTAGGATTTGGCGAGCTTACAAGATACGCATCACCAAGTAGCGCATTGATTAAACTACTTTTTCCGGCACTGAATGTTCCGAAAACCCCTATTTTAATAATTTTATTATCAAGGCGATTTAATGCATCATTGATATCTTGCTTAGTTTGTTCAAATAATGGAATATTTTTTATTAAATCTAATGAACGTTTTATATCTTGAATTGAAGTATTTGTTGATTTTGCTTTAGTGGTACTAGGTTGATTTTGTTTTTTATTCACTGAATGTTCCTGTTTAGCTTGATAAGTGATTTCTTCTCTATCTATTAATTTATCTAATGAATCATCAATATGAATATAGTAGTGTCTGTAATTTTGTGTTTCAAGTGATTCTCTCAAATTACGTAGCTCCATAAATTTAACATAATCATTATAATCATCTACTTCTTCAGTGCCAATGTCGTTTGCTTGAGAATGGTTTATTGCTTTTTCAAATATTGGTTCAGTTTCTTTAACAATATGTTGTTTGATGGATTTCATTAAATCATCTGAAAATGTTAAGACATATTGATTGCTAATAGATATTTGCATTTGATACAAATCATCCACGAGTTTTGAAGGGATTTGATAATGTTGATTTAAAATAGCATCATTTACTTCGGAAGAATTAATAAATCGTGTCAAAAAGGACATGTCTTCTCTCAAAGGTTGACGTATTTCTTGGTTTACCTTTTCTTGTAATTGCTCAAGTAGTTCTTTAAGTCTAATTTGTTGTGTTTCTAATGTTTTTTTCTTTTTATTGAATAAGCCACCCACTTTAAAATCTTTAGTTCGGCTTTCCAAATAAGTTCTTATTTTTTCCCTAGTATCGTGTGTCATTACATATGCATTGTCAAGAATGGCTTTACGTTTTTGTTTTAAGAAATCATACAACTGATCAGGGTTATTTAGTAATTTTGCTTCTTCACTTACTTGTTGATGTTGTTGGAAGTTTAAATATGCTTGGTCAAAGTCTGCTTCAAATATATCCAACTCTGTTAAAATTGTTTGAATTTCATGTTGTATAAATGATAGTTGTTCGTCTGTAATAAAATTGACAGTACGTTCCACATAATCCGACATTGATTCTCTACGTTGATCTTTATCAATGAGATAGTCTGATAATGCTTGAATTTGGTTGTGTTCATGTTCAAATTTAGAAACATAAAATATTTGATCTAATTTGATTTCCCATTCATCAATCGATTTTTCAACGCGTTGTTTAAATGTGGCGAATGGAATCTCTGATTCATGATGTTTATCTATTTGATTGATAACAAAAACTACTGGTACACCAGCATGATTAAGCTGTTTCATAAATTGAAAATTCATTGCAGATTGAACATGATTATAGTCTACAGTGTAAAATAGAACATTACTTGTATACATAAATTCTTCAGTACTAGATTGATGTGTCGATACATTAGAATCAACACCTGGTGTATCTTGAAGTGTGAACCCTTTATTAAATTTATCAGAAGGGAATTTAATTTCTACAGATTCAACATCAATATTTTCGCGATTCATTTGTTTAACTTCATCATAGTTTGTTAATAAAGTATATTTTTGGTTGCTCAAATTTGCTATAATACCTGGTTCATCTGATACAGAAACGATTGCTGTGTTACTAGTTGTAGGTACTGGAGAACTTGGTAAAATATTTTCTTCCAGTAGCATATTGATGAGCGTTGATTTTCCTGCTGAAAAATGACCAACAAATGTAGCAGTATATTGTTCTAAAAATATTTTTTTAATGACTTGATTTATAATATGTACAAGCCTATGATTATCTGATTTTTCAACTTCTTTTTTTAGTTTATATAGAATATCGAGTTGCTTCGTTTTAGACATGTTATGTATCCCCTTTATTACTTATATGTAATTATGTTCTATTGTATAACAAATTTTTGTGGGTCTAAAGTAAGTTAGCAAAATTAAGTTGTATTTAGTACTTATTTATTAGTAAAAGCAAAGAAGTTTTACAAAGTTATTGGTAGCGACTTTATTTAAAATTAAAAATACCACCTTAATTGGTGGCATTTGCAATCATTACAAAAATGTTGTTGTTTTTAAAATTTTATTTCCAGCTTGGTTTACTAAAATCAGTATTAGGTTTGCTAATACCAATGTTATCTTTTAAATAAAGTTCAGGATTTTTGGCAATTTGTACTGCAACAGCAGCAACACTTTTTCTGGAAACTTCTGTCCCTTTAAATGGTTCATCTTTATGAGTAATTTCATAATCAATTTCGTTAATATCTGATAACCAAGCAGGTCTTAAAATTGTATAATTGAGCTTTGAGCTTTCAATGGTGTCAGCTGCTTTTTTATAAATTGGTAAGTAATTACGGATTTGCTCATTTACCCATTCGCCAAATTCACCTGGTACCTCATTATAAATGCCAAGCGCAGCTACAAATATTAAACGATCAACTTGATTCTGTTCCATAGCTTTAACAATAGTACTTGCTTCTTTATCTAATTCACCTGAAAGACTAGCAAATACAATGTCTACATCTTCCATCGCACTATTCACATCTTCAAAGTTTGTAGCGTCTCCTTCACGAACACGAATGCGATCTGATGCATAATCAGGTAATCTATTCGCGTCTCTTAAAAACAATCTCAGTGTATATGAGGTATTTTCTAAAAAAGAATTAATAGCTGCTTTAGAAATTGCTCCGTTTGCCCCTAGTATTAACACTCTAGTCATATAATCACTCCATTATAATATATGGTTATAAATATTAGTATATATAATAATTTTTTGAATGCTTTTCTTTATATCTAATTTTACAATACTACAAATGCATGATTTATACTAATGATATATTTACGATATTGAATATAATAAAATGAGTTGTATGATATGTAAACTTGTTTTGATTAATGTCAAGAAAAAATAAAATCCCTAAAACAACTTTTATGAAGTTACCTTAGGGAAGTAATCAATACAATTTAGTGGATAGCAGGATTTTTATTTTTTTAATTTTTACATACTGTGAAATACTATATATTACAATGCCAACCCAAATAAAGATGAACGTGATAAATTGGTCGACACTAAATGGTTCTTTGAATAAGAAAATACCTAATATAAACATAATTGTAGGACCAATGTACTGTATGAATCCAGTAAGCGACAATGGAATTCTACGTGCACCAGCTGAGAAAAGTATCAGTGGAATTGCAGTTACAGCCCCTGAGAAAATCAACCAAAAAGATGAGGTGTTATAACCAAATGTTAAACTACCTTGTTGCCAAATGTACCATAGATATATAATGCCTGCTGGTGCAGTAACAATACATTCTATTGTAATACTACTAATTGCATCTATTGGCACGATTTTTTTAATTAAACCATAAATACCAAATGAACATGCTAATAGTAATGAAATACTTGGGAATACACCGACTCTTATAGTCATATACAAAACTCCGATGACTGCAAATCCAATAGCAATCCATTCTAATTTATTAAACCGTTCTTTGAGGAAAATTAACGCTAATAGAATGCTTACGAGTGGATTAATATAATAGCCTAAACTTGATTGTAATACGTGACCGTTCGTAACTGCCCATATGAAAGTACCCCAATTAATTGTTATTACATAGCCAGCAGCTATGATAGCAATGAGTTGTATAGGATTTGCAATGAGCTGTTGTAAATCGCGTTTGAATGGTGCTGTATTGTTAGTGATTACTACTACTATCAGCATAAATATCATTGAAAGTATAATTCTGAAAGCTAATATTTCAAATGCACCAATATCTTCTATTAGATCCCAATATATAGGTAAAATCCCCCATAAAATATATGCACCAAAAGCAAAAAATATGCCTTTTTTAAACTCGTTATTCATTTGTCGCACCTCTTTCTGATTGATTCATGCAGTCTAATTTTTAGGTTTTTTATTCCCCCAATATTGATAATAAGTACACTCGATATAACCATTAAATAGCTTTCTTCTTTTTGTAGCTTTTTTATTAACTAAAAATTCAAATTCATTATTACTTGTTAAAATATAAGTTGATAAATAAGGGTGTTTCTGCATTAATTGACCAATATAACGATACATTTCTTCAACTTCTGCTCTATCACCAATACGTTCACCATATGGTGGATTGCCAATTAAAGCAATTGGTGCTTCTGACTCTATTGATAAGGTGTTAACATCTTGAACTTTAAAGTTAATAATGTCTGATAAGCCGACTTCTTCAGCATTTCTACGCGCTATTTCTATCATTTCTGGGTCAATATCTGATGCGTAGATCTCTAAAGGTCTATCGTAATGAGCTTGTTGATCAGCTTCATCTCTCAATTCATCGTATAGTCCATCAGGCATAATATCCCATGTTTCTGAAACGAAATCTCGATTAAAACCAGGTGCAATATTTTGAGCTATTAAACATGCTTCAATCGCAATCGTGCCAGAACCACAAAATGGATCTATCAATGGTGTATCACCTGTCCAATTTGCTAATTTAATCAAACTAGCAGCAAGTGTTTCTTTTATAGGCGCTTCACCTTGGGCAAGCCTATAGCCACGTTTGTTTAGCCCTGATCCAGAGGTATCTATTGTCAATAGTGCTTTATCCTTTAATAGAGCTACTTCAACTGGGTATTTAGCACCTGATTCATCTAGCCACCCTTTTTCTTGATAAGCAGTTTTTAATCGTTCAACAATTGCTTTTTTAACAATTGCTTGGCAATCTGGCACACTAAATAAAGTAGATTTTACACTTCGACCTTGTACAGGAAAGTTTCCTTCTTTTTCAATAATCGATTCCCATGGGAGTTCTTTTGTTTTTTCAAATAATTCATCAAATGTTTTTGCATTAAATTGACCAACAACAATTTTTATTCTATCGGCAGTTCTTAGCCATAAATTGCATTTAACTATTGCTGTTTCATCGCCTTCGAAAAAGATTTTGCCGTTTTCTACTGTTGTTGCATAACCAAGATCTTGGATTTCCTTAGAAACAACTGCTTCTAACCCCATTGGGCATACAGCTAATAATTGATACATTGTTTTGCTCCTTTTTTTAAATTGATTTAATTTAATTTTATCAAAAGTTATTTTAAATAGATATGACTTAACTTCTGTTTAGGTTCATATTAAAATTTTATGTGAATTTTAAACATTAAAAAAGCTCTCCTAAGTGGGAGAGCTTGGGGTCTAGTAATGATGTTTCTATAAGCCATGTTTTGTACCTTTGTACTGCCAACGTGTACTAGTTACACTCGTACGCTGGTGGTAACCATCTGTCTATATACACTTTAAAAGTATACCTTATTTATACGTTGAATTCCATTAAATAAGTGCTCCTACCTAATTTGGATTGCTCACTCGAGGGGTTTACCGCGTTCCACCTTTTATATTTCTATAAAAGCTACGTCACTGTGGCACTTTCAAACTATTTTAACCTTATCTAAAGACTTAGGTTATTTCGTTGCCGTCAATTTAATGCCTTGACTTATTGTTTCATCAAGCACGAACACTACAATCATCTCAGATTGTGTGAGCATGGACTTTCCTCTATATCGCTATAGCGATTACCCAAAACACCATCTTTAAGAGTATATCACTTTTCAAAGACTAGAACAAATAAAAATAAGATAAGTTTTGGGGAAAATCAAAACTTATCTTTATGTACGCAATAACTACTACGTATACATAATCATTTGTTGTGACAGTTAGTTATATTATTTACCGAACACTGCTTTTTCTAGGTTTGAAATTCTTTTTAGAATATCGACGTTGTTATTATTAGTAGTATTGCTTGTAGCATTACCGTTTGTTGAAAAGTTTTTATTCTCTTGTGGTCTTGAAGTAGCCACTCGTAATCTCAATTCTTCTAGTTCTTTTTTTAATTTGTTATTTTCTTCGGAAAGTTTAACAACTTCATTATCTAAATCTGCCATCTTTTGATAATCTGCTATGATGTCGTCTAAGAAAGCATCTACTTCTTCCCTTCTATAACCACGTGTCATAGTTTTTTCAAAATCTTTTTCATAAATATCTTTAGCTGATAGTTTTAATGAAACATCTGACATATTTTTCCACCTCATTCGAAACTTTGTTCTTGAGACCACTGCAAATCGTTGATAAATTCCGTTAATTCATCGAACGAAACAATGTCACAAGTATAATTTGTTTTTTCCATAAAATCAACTAACATTTGTTTAAAGTATTTTGGACTAGCTTCTTGTTCTTCGTCATATATCAGTAATGATTGATCAGTATGGTCGAGCATAAATTGATCTGTCTGTTTAAATTGATGTGGCCCTACATATGATGTATGAAATACGCTATCTACAAAATCAGCATGTTGCACAATGTGATTATATTTTGCTTGATTTTGTTCATTCCATCTATCAGTATGACCATAAAATGGTGTGACCACACCGAGTTTAAGATTAGGATATGTCTCTTTTAAATCAATTACTACTTCAGCTGTCCATAATTCTATACCCATCTGTCCTTGTATTAATACCCATTCAAGCCCTTCTTCAATCAATGATTTTAATTTATGTGCTATAAATTTTTTCAAATAAGAAACTTCAGGTGCATCATCTTTAAAGATATTAAGTTCAAATGACTTATAACCAGTCACATAAATTGTCCTTATCATAATGTAACATCACTTCTTTGTATATAACTTAAATCGTATTGTACTGCCTTAACTTTTTCTGTGAATAATTTACGGCTAGTCCTTTTAAAATGACATTCAACTGACAGTGATTCAATATTTGAAATAAGTAAATCAAATTTTTTCTTATTCATATAGGATAGTTGTAGTATTTTAGGCTCAAATGTGCTAAGTGTTTCTAACAGGTTATCTATGTAACTCGTAAATGGAACAACATCTTTGTAAAAATCATAGTCTATACCTTTCGATTTGACTGATTCATATCTATCTTGCATCATTTGCACATCATTTAATAGTTGGATAATTAATTGTTGCATGAAGTTTCCTCCTACACATTAAATTTACCACAAATAAATTTGATAGTCATTTTTGAAACCATCATCTAACATTTATGTCATATTCCAGGCATATTTATAGGGAAATATTGTTTAATTGAGAAAAGCACGTTAAAATAAATATTGATGTATGTACAGATACATTGCATTATATTTCATAGTTTGGAAAAAAAGATTATTTTCATGTATAATGAAAAAAGTTTTTGAAACCAAATTAAAGTGGTGAAAAACAATGAATTATCCAAATGGGAAACCATTTTACGGAAATAAGTCTCAAGTCGGACGAACTTATAAGGATGAAAAGAGTAAAATAAACTATGGTGGCAGAGGCATGTCACTTGAGAGTGATATTGAATTATCTAATACGCACTATTTGAAACTTGGGCAAGCTGTTATACATAAAAAGCCCACCCCCGTTCAAATAGTTAATGTTCATTATCCTATGAGAAGTAAGGCGGTAATTAATGAGGCTTATTTCCGAACGCCTTCGACTACTGATTACAATGGTATTTACAAAGGGCACTATTTAGATTTTGAAGCGAAAGAAACTAAAAATAAAACTTCTTTTCCATTGAATAACATGCATGAACACCAAGTGGTGCATATGGATGCTTGCTATGATCAGGGAGGAATTGTTTTTTTATTAATTCGCTTTAAATTATTAGATGAAGTTTATTTATTGCCTTTTCGCAAGTTTAAATATTATTGGCATCGGTACAAAAAAGAAATTAAAAAGTCGATTACGGTTGAAGAAATTAGAAAAAATGGTTACTATATTCCTTATCAGTATCAACCAAGATTGAATTACCTCAAAGCAGTTGATAAGTTGATATTAGATGAAAGTGAGGACCGCGTATGACGGAGAAAAAAAGGACTTCCGATTCAAATAAGAATGATAAGTCCGGAGAAAAAAAGAATAGGAATATAAAAAGAACGATTATTAAGATAATCGGGTTTCTCATCATAGCCTTCATTGTTCTAGCATTAATTGGTATTTTGTTATTTGCATATTATGCTTGGAAAGCACCTGCATTTACAGAATCAAAATTACAAGATCCAATTCCTGCTAAAATATATGATAAAGATGGCGATTTGATTAAAACGATTGATAATGGACAAAGACGTGAGCATGTTGATTTAGATGAAGTGCCTAAAAACATGAAATCAGCTGTCTTGGCAACAGAAGATAATCGTTTCTATGATCATGGTGCACTCGACTATAAACGTTTGTTTGGTGCAGTAGCTAAAAACTTTACGGGTGGATTTGGTTCGCAAGGTGCATCAACATTAACTCAACAAGTAGTTAAGCGTTCGTTCTTAACGGATCAAAAATCAATAGCACGTAAAGCACAAGAAGCTTATTTATCATATAGACTCGAACAAGAATATAGTAAAGATGAAATTTTTGAGATGTATTTAAATAAAATTTACTATTCTGACAGTGTTTATGGTGTGAAAGCTGCAGCTAAATATTACTTTGATAAAGATTTGAAAGATTTAAATTTAGCTGAATCGGCATATCTTGCTGGTTTACCGCAAGTTCCAAATACTTATAATATTTATGATCATCCAAAAGAAGCAGAATCACGTAAAGATACTGTTTTATACCTAATGGAATATCATAATCGTATTACTAAGAAACAAAAAGAAGAAGCACAAAATACATCATTAGAAGATAACTTAGTAAAACGTGATTCAGAAGATCGCCAAGTGAGTGATAAAAGTTCAAATCCTGAATATGATTCTTACGTTAACTTCGTAAAATCTGAATTAATGAATAATAAAGCTTTCAAGGGCAAAGATTTAGGTGAAGTGCTTAATAGTGGTGTCAAAATCTACACAAATATGGACAAAGATGTCCAAAAAACACTGCAAGATCGTGTAGATAATGGTGGTTACTATAAAAATGAAGACCAACAAGTTGGTGCTTCTATTGTAGACAGTGAATCTGGTGGTTTAGTTGCTATATCTGGCGGTAGAAATTATAAAGATATCGTTGACAGAAACTTAGCTACAGATGCTCACCCTACTGGTTCATCATTAAAACCATTCTTAGCGTATGGCCCTGCCATTGAAAATATGAATTGGGCTACGAATCACGCAATTCAGGATGAAGAAGCATATCAAGTTGATGGTGTCACATTTAGAAACTATGATACTAAAGGTCATGGTGAAGTTAAATTGTATGACGCTTTACGTCAAAGTTTCAATATACCAGCATTAAAAGCTTGGCAATCTTCAAAAGAGAACGCTGGAAATGACGCACCAAAAAATTTCGCTAATAAAGTTGGTTTAGAATATGAAGGAGATATAGGACCTTCTGAAGTATTAGGTGGTTCATCATCAGAATTCTCACCTACACAACTAGCATCTGCATTTGCATCTATTGCAAATGGTGGCGAATATAATAATGCACATTCTATTAAAAAAGTAGAAAAAGAAGATGGAGAAACAATTAATTACGATCATACAAGTAAGAAAGCAATGAAAGATTCCACTTCTTATATGTTAGCAGAAGTACTTAAAGGTACATTTGAAGCATATGGTTCAGCATATGGCCATGGTATATCCGGGGTAAATGTTGCAGCAAAAACTGGTACAGGTACTTATGGTGACCAAACTTACCAACAATATGGCTTACCTGATGATGCTGCAAAAGATGTATGGATGAATGGCTTCACACCAAAATACAGCATGTCAGTATGGATGGGCTTCAAAGAAGTTAAACAAGGCGGCGTAAATTCATTTGTTGGACATGACGAACAAGAGTATCCTCAATATCTATTCGAGGATGTAATGAGCAATATCTCACCAAGAGATGGCAAAGACTTTAATAAACCTGATTCAGTAAATGGTGATAGTAAAGATAGCCTATCTGTTGCAGGACATCCTGATGACAATACAACAAGTAATAAACCTCGAGGACAAGGTGGCAACAGTAATAGTAATAGCAATGACAGTGATAATAATAGCAATAGTTCTTCATCAGCTTCATCAACTAGCTCAAACAGTAGTAATACAAATAATTCTAATGGCTTATCAAGAGCGCAATAATTATTAATTGAAGTTTTTGAGTATCTATTACAAAGCCCAAAATGTGCTTAGTTATCATCATTGTTTATGAACACATAAACGCCAATTTCTATTGAAATTATATAGAAATTGGCGTTTTCTTTATTTTATAGAGATTTTGTTACTTGTTGACATTTTATGGAATTGTATGAATAAGAAACTAAGTATCAAGTGTAAATTTGATAAGCATAGAGCACCAAAACCTTTGGAAATTAAATAAAAAGAAATGAGACAGAAATCTAATTATATTAAAATGGTTTCGTTGTCACTTCGGCAAGGATGATCATAATTGAAAAAATATAAGAGGATTATCTGAACTGTAGCTCATGCATAAGTCCCACTAACTCAATAATTTGAGAAGTGGGACTTATTAATTTCAGCTCTACTATCTATTGACCATATGAATAAGTCTGGACGGATCAATGATGTTTCAAGACGCATTTTGTTTAAAATATTGCTATATGATTGTAATGACATCACAAAATTGATTTGTAACTCAATTTCAACGCTAAATATTTGTGTTAATGGCCTTTATTTTTGTTTCGTATTTGGTATGATGCATTCATTTTAATTAATTCCGATTTAAGTGTCTTCATTTGACTATAACCCATAAAATGATATTTACGCGCAATCATATAATGATAACGTTCTTTAAAATTCATTGGTACAACTGGATAATCGGTTAATCGCTCAAAGTCAATCGTATGAATGTGATTGATTTGTTTAAAAAAAGTTTCAATCATATCAAAATATTCATCAATTAATACCTTAGCTTCTTCAGAATTTAATTTTTTTTGTTTCGAGAATAAATCTATTTGTTCTTCTAATCTTATAAAATCTTCTTTTGAAATCAATTGTGTCACACTTCTTTCAAACTGGCTTTATATCTTTTTTGCCCTTCTCTACATTCATTAAATAAGGGGCAAATATCACATTTAGGGCTACGTGCTAAACAGTGATAGCGTCCGAAGAAAATAAGTTGATGATGCGTTTTATTCCAACGTTCTCTAGGTACTACTTTGCATAATTTATCTTCAACTTGTCTAACATTATCTTTCCACCTACAAATACCTAAACGTTTAGCTACACGTTCTACATGAGTATCTACTGCAAGCGAAGGTTCATTAAAAGCAACACTCATCACTACATTTGCTGTTTTACGCCCCACTCCAGCTAGACTTTCAAGCTCTGCATGTGTTTGAGGAATGACGCCATCAAATTTATTTAGTAATGATGCACATAATTTTTGGATATTTTTAGCTTTATTTCTATATAAGCCAATAGTACGAAGATCATTTTCTAATTCTGAGATATCTACATTTAGATAATCTTCAGGTGTTTTATATTTTTTAAAAAGATTTTTAGTTAGTTTATTAACAGAAATATCTGTAGTTTGTGCTGATAATAACACTGCAATTGTTAGTTCAAATGGATTATCATGTACAAGTTCGCATTCAGCGTTTGGGAACATATTAGCAATGACGTCAATCATTTCTAAAGATTTTTTATTACTTATCATCTTGATTCTCCTCATTTAGCCAATCAAATTTAGGCACTTTTTTTACTGTGTGTTTCATTTTAGGTTGGTTAAACTGTCGGCTTATTTTTTTGGAATCTTCAATGGTTTTCACATTATTTTTTTTCCAATTTAACAGAATTCTATCAATATATTTAAAACTCATTTTGTTTTGGCTTTCTGCCTCATCTAAAGCTGCTTGAATCACACTTAAGTCGTGTTTATCTACATCTAACCATTGGTTTAATGTCTCAATTTCATATGGTGATAACGGTCTACCAAAAGCTTGTTCAATTTGTTGAAAAAGCTTGTTGAATTCAAGTTCAGTTTGTTTTTGATTATTATTATCATTAACGTGTTGCATAATATCATTTAGTTTATAATAAAATGGATCGAGATTCATATATTCAGTAAATTTGCCTTCTTCATCTTTATTAACGTTTAATTCTAATAAATCACGTTGAATAAGATTTTGTATAATGGCAGTAATTTCCCTGGAATCTAGTGAAGTTCCTTTCTGTAAAGATTCAATAGATGGTTGTTTATTGGTCATTTCCGATGCATGAATCAATTTTATCAAAATAACTAATTCACGTTCATTGATACCTAATTCATTATAGTGTTCTAGTAATTCTTTGTGAATTACAACAGGTCTAGTCTTTAGCATATCTATATTCAAATACATCCCTCCTTATCTTGTATAAATATTATAAAAAAGTCCAGCCATAAAATAGACTGGACGTAGCTTCGGTAGTTACTTGTATTGATAAGGTTATGGATATAGACGATTTAATAAACGAGGGAATGGTGCAGTTTCACGAACATGTTCTACACCTGATAACCATGCAACTGTTCTTTCAAGTCCTAATCCGAACCCACTATGAGGTACACTGCCATAACGGCGTAAATCTAAATAGTAACTATAACTTTCAGCATCTAATTCAAATTCATTGATACGTTGTTCTAATAATGCAAGGTCATTAATACGTTCAGAACCACCAATTATTTCACCATATCCTTCAGGTGCAATTAAATCTGCACACAACACAGTATCCTCATTATCAGGATTTGGTTGCATATAGAATGGTTTGATTTTTGTTGGATAATTTGTAATAAATACAGGTAAATCATAATGATTTGCAATTGCAGTTTCATGGGGGGCACCGAAGTCTTCACCCCATTCAATGTCATCAAAACCTTGTTCTTTCAAGAATTCAACTGCATCATCATATGTGATACGTGGGAAAGGAGTTGCAACTTTTTCAAGCTTTTCAGTATCACGTTCTAAAATATTTAATTCTAATTTACAATTTTCTAGTACTGATTTAACAACATGAGTTACATATTGCTCTTGAATTTCTAAGCTTTCGATATGATCGCAAAATGCTTTTTCAGCTTCTATCATCCAAAATTCAATTAAATGACGACGTGTTTTAGATTTTTCTGCACGGAATGTCGGTCCAAATGAAAATACTTTACCGTGAGCCATTGCAGCTGCTTCTAAATAGAGTTGACCACTTTGAGATAAAAAAGCATCTTGATCAAAATATTTAGTATGGAATAGTTCACTTGTGCCTTCTGGTGCACTAGCTGTTAAAATAGGTGGATCTATTTTAGTAAACCCAGTATTATTAAAGAATTCATAAGTTGCACGAATAATTTCGTTTCTTATTTTCATAACTGCATGTTGTTTTTTTGAACGTAACCAAAGGTGACGATGATCCATTAAGAATTCTGTACCATGGTTTTTCGGTGTGATTGGGTAATCATGTGCTTCTGCGATGATTTCAATAGATTTTACTTGCATTTCATAACCTAAGTCAGAACGATTATCTTCTGAGATAACGCCAGTAATATATAATGAAGTTTCTTGCGTAATATCTTTAGCTAATTGAAAAGTATCTTCGTCTACATCAGCTTTTACTACGACACCTTGCATAAAGCCAGTACCATCTCTTAACTGCAAGAATGCAATTTTACCACTTGAACGTTTATTCGTTAACCAAGCACCTATCGTTACTTCTTGGTTAATGTAATGTTTTGCTTCTTTTATCGTTGTTTTCATAACCAAACTCCTAATATTTTTGTAGTCTTCTTTTATTAATCCTTATACATTTTAACAAAATCAAGATACAACTTCTAGTTGCGCGTGTTAACTTTTAATAATGTGTTGTCTCTTTTTTTATTTTTTTAAGTAAGCTTGAAAATTGTTTTATATCACCTTTTTTTTGGCGATAACTTTCTAGTGATTGTTCAAAGAATTGTTTGTAATTACTTTTAATTAAACGATCATCAAAGGATACAATTATGCCTTTATCTTGTTCATTTCGAATAAGTCTACCTAACCCCTGTCTGAAACGCGTAACAGCATCTGGTAATACAAAATCTTTGAATGTGGAAGTGAATTCAGATTCCATTAGCCAATATTTAGTATTATTATGATTCATGAACGGTAGTTTTGTGATCATAACGCATTTGATACCATTTGATTGAAAATCAAACCCTTCAAAAAATGTTCCAGTCCCTAATAATATGGCTTTAGAAAAACTGTTGAATTGTTGAACAATTTTATAGTTTTGGTTTTGTTGTTGCGTGAGTATTACATAATCTTCAAATTCAGGTAATTCATTCAAGAGTTCTTGTACCATATGCATCATCTTATAACTAGTGAAAAGAATTAAACATTTTGATTCAACGACTGTTGTATATTCTATAACATAATTGACAATAGAGCTCACATAATCATCAATATTTTTATAATTATATGAAGCAATATCATTTGGTATAAATACTGTTGTCTGATTTGAAGATACTGCAGTAGTATCAAGTTCATAAGTATTAAAAACGATGTCCTTATTAAACCACTGCTTGAAATTTTCAAATGAATGATTAAAGGTTAAAGTACCTGAAATGAATGTTAGCGCATTAAATTTATCTAACACTTGTTTTGTTAGTATTTCTTTCACATCATAATCTTTGACATTTAATTTTATTGTGGATTTTTGATTAATATTTTTAATAGACAAATAACTAATATGATTATTTTTTAAACTAGTTTCAATTGCCCTAAATTTATCATTGATATAAAGTAATTGTTTTCTTACTGTTTTAATCGCTTTATGGCTCATGCCATTAAAGAATTCTAAAGTCATGTTTAATTTATGAATAACGGCATGCAAATCATTCAAAATCGGCGTTACATCGAAATGATATACAAAATGAACTTTATGCACTTCATCATCATGTATTTCTGATTGTTGGATGCTATTAAACATAGTACTAAACAATTGTTCGTTTAAATCATGTATTTCATTGATATTTGTTTTAAGGCCAAAAACATCGATTGGTGGTATATCTAACTTTTCAAGTATACGTTGTTGTTCTAAATAGTCGATTGCTGCAAGCAATTTTTCGTTTTCAGTTTTACCAATCAGTCCTAATTGATACTTAACATCAGAATAACTTAACTCATTCGTAACTTGATTTAAAGCATAGTCAGGTAATCTATGTGCTTCGTCAATAATACAATCATCAAATAATTGATAGATTGTATTATCATGTGAAGCATGAATTAAATGTGCATGATTAGTAATACCGATTTGAATATTTTTTGCGTTGCGTTTAATAAAGTTAAAATAATTAATGTCATTACGCACTGGAACATAAGTTTCTAACTTTTGTTCGTAATACATTTTCTGTCCGCCTTTTAAATCTAACTCTTGAATATCTCCAGTATGCGTTTCTGTAATCCAAATTAATAATTGCATTTTTAAAATGCTTACTTCGTAATTATTAGATTCATCTTTCAAAATTTGACTGATTAATCCTAAAGAAATATAGTCTCTTTTACTTTTGATTAATGAAGCATTTATTTTAAAATTTAAAGCTGATTTTAGAGCAGGTATATCTTTCTCCAACAATTGGCTTTGTAATAATTTTGTATTTGTAGAAATCATTACATGTTTCCCAGTTTGAATATTATACATTAATGATGCTAATAAATAAGAAAATGATTTGCCACTTCCTAATGGTGCCTCAATCATGGCTTTTTCACTATGCATCAATTGTTCTAATATAATTTCAGCTAAATATAATTGTTGTGGTCTATACGTTAAATTTAATTTTTCAGTAATATCTGTATATAGATCTTTTAAGGTTCCATCAAAATTGGCAGTAGGCGCTTTAAAATCTTTTTGTTTTTTATAAATAATCTGTTCAAACTGATCGAAATCTTCATTTAAAGGTTCATGATTATGGTTTCGAGCCATTTCAAAAAGAACATCATGTAAATCATACTTTAAATTTTTACTTAAATAATAAAGTTGCTTTAAAGTGTCTAAATGGAGCGCTTCAAATTTATTAAAAGCAAGTATCATAAGTTGTGCCGTCGTTGCAGCATCTTCATCAGCACGGTGAGCATTATTTAATATGATTCCATGAGATTCTGCTAATTCACTTAATTGGTAACTTTTATCTGTTGGGAAAGCTACTTTAAACAACTCTAATGTATCTAATACCTTTTTAGGTTTATATTTGATATTGCAATTTTTAAACGATTTTTTTATAAAATTTAAGTCAAAGGTCACGTTATGTGCTACAAAGATGCAACCTTCTAGTTGCTTATAGATATCGTCAGCAATTTCATGAAAATATGGTGATTGATTTAGCATTTCTTCTTCAATTGAGGTTAATGCTTGAATAAAAGGAGGAATTTCTAAATCTGTTTTCACCATAGAGTGATAGGTGCCAATTATTTTATTATCATGAACGAAAGTAATACCAATTTGAATAATTTCATCATAATCTAATTGATTACCCGTCGTTTCTAAATCAACAACAGCGTAACAAGGTTGTGTCATTTTCATTCCTCCTTTTCTAATAATTTAAAGTTCTATATCTGCACTCATAAGTTTGTGTTGTATCTGTTGGTCATCAATGACGATTAAATAGCCATCCTCATCAATATCTACAGCTTCACCTTGAAATTGTTGCGCATTTTCAGTGAATTTTAGAGTTCTATTCCAAATATTTGAAGCTTCAATATATTCGTTTCGTATAGTAGAAAATGGTTGGTTTAAAAATTGGTGATAACGTCTTTCAATTTGACTTATCAATTGCTCTAAAAAATGATAACGATGTATTTTTTGGTTAGCATGTATTCTCAAGCTCGTAGCTTTTAATTGTAACTCACCTTGAAAGTCTTCGGCTAAGTGATTCATGTTTATGCCAATACCACATATAACCGCTTCTATACCATCACTATTAGCTACCATTTCAGTCAAAAAGCCGCAAGCTTTTTTTCCATCAATATAAATATCATTTGGCCATTTTATAGTTACGCTTTCATTACTAAATTGTTGCATTGTATCTCTGATACCCAATGCCATAAACAAATTAAATTTCGTTATCATTTCAAATGGAACTTTTGGTCGTAGCACAATAGACATCCACAACCCTTTGCCACGTGAAGAATCCCAAGGTCTATTGAAACGGCCTTTTCCTTTCGTTTGTTCATCACTTAAAATTAAAAAAGTATCTGTATTGCCAACTAATTTCTGCTTAGCGAGTAACTGTGTGGAATCTATTTGTGCTATTACCTCAACATGATCAAACATTTTTTGCTCATCGATTAAAGGTTCTACAATCCCACTATACCATTTATCAGGTAGTTCAATTAAGCGATGTCCTTTATGGTTAATTGATTCAATTTCGCATCCTTCTTGCTTTAGTTGATCTATGACTTTTTTGACTGCTGTTCGAGAAATTGCAAGATGTTCAGCGATAAATTGACCAGAAATATATTCATCTTGATTTGTATATAAGATTTGTATAACATCTTTACTGTATTTCGACATGTGAATTCACCCACCTAATGAGTTCTGATTTAATATTTTGAACATCTCCATCGATAATCGCAATCTCAATATCTCTCAATATTGTTTTTAGCCAAGGACCGCTTTGTTTATTGACTACTTCAAGGATATCTTTACCATTAATATCAATATCTTTTCTCGATTGAATTGGTAGTTGTTTGGATACTTCTTTTACAGACTGTGTATTTATAATGAGTGGTGAAAAAGATGGTAAATGGTTTTTTATATGTAAATCCATATAATTTAATATGGATTGTATATCTTGCTCACCATAATCATAAATAAGTATTTTAAAGTCTGATTTTGATTTAATATTGGGTAATTGATTGAGTAGCTTTTCTAACTTGCTTATATATTTTTTGTCATTATTACTGATTTTCAAATCATTAAGATTGCCATTTATTGAAGGTTGCTGTACTTTCATTAATGCTACTAATAAAGTGAACGGAATGGCTTCATCCAAAATAAAATTATTTAGATTATAATGTTTAAAAAAAGGAATGTAATTAAATGCATTCAAACGCTGTAAGTTTTCAAAGCTATTGGCTACATATTTACCAGAAGTGAGTTTCTTTAACTCAACCACTATACGTTCAATTGATAAATGTTCAATATCATTGATGTGTGATTGCATACCGTAAAAAGTTTCATTTTCTAGTGAGAACCCTAATTGTGATTGAAAACGTAACCCTCGGATGATTCTTAATGCATCCTCATTAAAACGTTCTTGTGCATTTCCTACAGTTCTGATTATGCGATTTTTTATATCTTGTTGCCCATTAAAATAGTCATGAATATGAAAATCGGCGTCCATGGCTATTGCATTCATTGTAAAATCACGTCTTTTAACATCCTCATATAATTCGCGCACAAAAAATACTTCGTTAGGTCTACGATGATCATCATAATCCCCTTCTGCACGAAAAGTCGTTACTTCATAATGTTCCCCGTTATAAACAACATTAATTGTACCATGTTCTCTACCTATAGGAATTGTCTTTTCAAAAATAGCTTCTACTTCATCAGGTGTCGCACTCGTAGTAATATCGATATCGTGTATTGTTTTATGCATTAGATAATCTCTGACAGATCCCCCAACAAAATATGCTTGGTGCTGGTTAGATTGTAAAGTTTTTAATATAGGTTTTGCTTGTTCGAATAATGTTTTAGTCATGATTACCCTCTAACATTTTTTTATAATAATATTCATATTGATCAGCAATTAAATCTGAAGAAAAACGTTCAGCAACATCATTCAACATTTGCTGCTGCATTTTTTTATAAAGCTGATCATCTGTCAACAATTGTAAGGCATACGTACTAGCTTTCTCACTATCTCCAACATCTACAAGAAAACCTGTTTCATTATGTTTAATTACTTCCTTGATACCTCCAGCAGTTGAGCCAACTGGAAGTACACCTGATTTCATTGCTTCTAGTAATGTGAGACCAAAGCTTTCCTTTTCACTTAATAATAATACTATATCTGATATTTGATAAAATTCACTTACCCAATTTTGCTTACCTAAAAATAGTACGGAATCTTCAATATTTAATTCACGTGCTTTTGTTTTCATATCCATTAATTGAGGACCATCACCTAATAAAATAAGTTTTGATGACAATTGTTGGTGTATCTTTGCGAAAGTTTCAATGACTGTATCAATACGTTTAACGGCTCTAAAATTAGAAACGTGAATAACCACTTTTTCCTCAGGTTTTATCCCGTAACAAGCCTTTAATTTGATATCGGATTCAGTCGGCGTTGAATGTTTTGTAGGAAATTCATTTTCTCTAACGAAATTATATATTGGAATAATAGCTTTATCAGTTTCAATAATATCAGTTGTTTGTTCGGCTAGTGATTTACTAACGCTTGTTACTATATCACTACCTTCTATACCAAATTTAATCGCATTTTTTAATGAATGGTCATATCCCAATACAGTAATATCAGTGCCATGTAAAGTGGTCATTATTTTAATATCTTTACCTGACATGTGTTTCGCTAGGATGCCACAAACAGCATGTGGTACCGCATAATGCATATGTAATAGATCTAAGTCATACTCATTGATTACTTCAGCAATCTTTGTACTTAAGGTGATATCATAAGGTGCATATTGGAATACAGCATATTGATTCACTTCAACTTGATGAAACGTAATATTTGGTAATGGTTTTCTAATCCTAAAGGGTATATTTGATGTTATAAAATGGATATCATGTCCTCTTTCTGCTAACTTGATACCCAATTCAGTAGCGATAATACCAGAACCACCCATAGACGGGTAACATGTAATTCCTATTTTCATAGGTGGCACATCCTTTCTTAAACAATGTCAATCTATTTTCTTTCAAAACGATTTTTATCACGTGTATTAAATTTATTCATCGTTTCGTTAAAGCTTTCCGTCATGTCTATATCTAAAGAATTAGCAATACATAGTAACACAAATAAATTATCTCCAAGTTCTGCTTTTACTGTGTTTGCTGCTTCACTATCTTTTTTCTTTTTTTCACCATAAAAGTGGTTAATTTCTCTTGATAATTCTCCCACTTCTTCTGATAATCTTGCGAGATTTGCTAGAGGTGAAAAGTAGCCTGTTTTAAATTGATTTATATAGTCATCTACTTCGATTTGCATATCTTTCATTGATTTCATGATAAACGCCTCTCATTCTTACAGTTTCTTTTATAGTATAGACTAATTCTATGATTCATGCATTATTCCTGCAACCTTTATACGCTATTCAATGTTAATCCAGCATTGAATATAATGATAATATGATACACATAAAGTACACAATAATGCATCTAACGAAAAATGAGCGTGATAAATGTTTATATTGAAGGATAATTATTGCAAGCATAAAAAAGAGGCTGGACAAATTTATTGTCTCAACCTCTAATGCTAATATTGTCATTCTTGTCATTTTAAGACGAAGAAATCATTTGAAACCAATTAGACTTCTGTCAGATGTGTATGGCCAAATTATTCACTTGATCTAGCGATTAAAATGAAACGTGCAAGTTCTGCTAATGCTACAGCAGTTGATGCAACGTAAGTCATTGCAGCAGCAGATAATACTTTTTTCGCATGTCGATATTCTTTTTCATTAACAATATCTAAACTTTTGATTTGTTTCATTGCTCTACTGCTGGCATCAAATTCGACTGGTAAGGTAACAATTGAGAAAAGTACTGCAAATGACATTAATGCAATGCCAATCCAAAGTGCAGTTGAACCCAATGTACTCTGTAAACTAGTTAAAACAATACCAACAAACACTGCCATGTAACCTAAAGAACTACCAATATTTGCTAAAGGTACTAATGATGTTCTAAACCTTAAGAAGAAGTAACCCTGAGCATGCTGGATAGCATGACCTACTTCATGGGCAGCTATTGCTGTTCCAGCTACTGAAGGTCTATTGAAGTTCGCTGGAGATAAGACAAGTACTTTTTTACTAGGATCGTAGTGATCTGTTAGAAATCCTTTACCTTCGACAACGTCTACATCATAAATTCCATTTGAATGGAGTATTTCAAGCGCTACTTCACGCCCTGTTTTTCCACTAGTTGATCTTACTTGGGAATACTTTTCATAGTTAGATTTAACCTTGTGTTGTGCCCATAGAGGCAGAACCATTAAGATAACAAAGTATATAATCATATAAATAAAAGACAAAAATCCTCACTCCTTTATAAACATTTTACTGTGGACGTTAATAATGGTCAAATATTTTATCTTTTTTAAATAGAGTTAAACTTAAATATAAAACTAAAGGTATGACACTTAACCAAAATGCTAAGTATGCAATTGCCCCAATGTGATTTTCAATAAAATCATAAAAAGGATATTGCATGAATACATAATCGATAATGTCATTGTGGAACACCCATATCATTGCTACGAAAAACGAAAGCATAGTCACTTTAAACCTTGGATAAAATATAAAAGCTTCAATGGCCATAATACCGTGGGAAAGTATCAGCATACAACCTATAATTGTAATCATGTCGTATTGGATAAATAAAATAATATTCATAATTACAGCCCATACACCATATTTGATTAATGTGACAAAAGCAAGTGCTTCAATGATTGGTATGTTCTGGTTAACAATTAACCCTAGTATAGCAATACATAAAAATAATGATGCAGTCGGACTATCAGGTACAAAAGGTATAAAATACCATGGTGTAATACTCATTTGTGAACCATACCAAATATACCCATAAATCGTTCCTAATAAATTACATATTAATAAGAAATAGAGCATCCCTTTATTATAAATGATAAGTTGCCAAAGCGAATAAATGTTCATATAGTCAATCCTTCGATAATGTATTAAGATTCCTCAACTTAAATGTATTAAGGATTTGAGATAATTGATAAAATAAAGCTTTATCTTGTAATTGTAAACTTAAGTCAATATTGTCTTGTAAATATTTGATAATAGATAATTCACTTTGTTTTGATAATGGCAAGACATAAATATCTTGAATATATATAGCATAATAAGGAGAGTGAAGTAATTGTGTTAACAATAATTCATCTAATCTTGTATCTCTTGAACCTTCATTATTTAAATATAATTTGATATCAAAAAAGATGTTTTGATTTGCGATATAGTCAAATATTTTTTCATTGTTAATATATTGTTGATTCTGCACTTTAAGTTTTATGGCGATATTGTCTGTATTCACTGCAGCAATTTCTAAAGTATTATGACTAGGAATTTGCTCATCTACAAAGTATATTTTTTGTAATAATTCAGGTGAGGATTTTATCAAATTTAATACCCATACACTAATTCGAGATTTAAAACGATAATGGAATAATACGTATTCTATAAAACTTGCTTTTACTTGTTGTAAGGTATCAGTCAATGTACTCACCTTCCTTACTTTTTAGAATGATTGCAATCTCTCAGCTTCATCATGCCATGTTTCATTAGATGGATCTATTTCCAGTAATTGTTTTAAGATTTGTTGAGCTTGTTCTATATAACCAATTTCAACTAAATAGAAATAATAATCACTTAAAAATGCTGATTGTGTTCTCATAGTTGGATAAGCTAATTCAAAGAAATGTTGAGCTTCTTTATCTCGCTCTTCTTTACCTAATGCATGTGCTAAGTGCCACATAAATACTGGATCCAAATCTTCTTCATCTGCATATTGAAGTAAGCCAATAATTGACTCGTAATCTTCTTCTTGTCTATAGAAATCACTTAAGATTAAAAGTGGTTCCTGATAAGCATTGTCTACATCTAAAGCTTGTAGTAGTAATTGAACACCTTCATTAGCATCTCCGTGTTCGATTTGAATACTTCCTGTTGATACCATTAATTCTTTATAAAATTGACTCAATCTCAATCCTTCTTTACCAATTTCAATGGCATCTGCGTGATTATGCTCGTTTTCATACAATTGTTGTAGATAAAAGTAGCCTTGTAGGAAATCTGGATCTTTTGATAATAGTGTTTGTACTAATTTGATAGCTTCTTGTGTTAAATCATTTTTTTCATAAGCAATCGCTTTTTTGAAGTAACTTTCTGAATCCATTTCATCTTCACTGATTTCATCGAACATCGTGATTGCATCGCTATAATTTCCACTTTGCAAGCTACAATCAGCTAAACGGGAGAATAAATTAACATTATTGACCTGATATTCTCCCGTTTCTAGTACCGTTTCATATTCCGATGAAGCACGTAAATATTGTCCATCAAAATAAAGTAATTCTGCCAATGCGAAATGGATGATTGGGTCATTGGGTTCAATATCAATTGCTTCTACTAATTTATCAATAGCTACTTCTAGCATATTTAATTGTTGGTACAAATCTGCTTCCAACATCAAACGTTCCGTAGAAAGTTCAACAGTACTTAAATATTCTAATGCTTCATCCGTTTGGTCTTCCGCGATCAGCCCTTCAATAAAATAAATTAACAGTTCACTTTCATCTGGATATTTATGATAAAGTGTACGAAATACCTCAAGACCTTGTGGCATTAATCCATAATTATATAGTGTTTCACCAAGTATAAAGAGTGCATCATCTTTTGGAGAACTTAACGCGTCATTTACACGTGTATCTAAGTTGTCTAGTTTTTGTAAGTTGATATCATCTATAAGTTTATAGATATCTTCCATACTTTATCCCTCTTTTTCTAATTGTTTAAATTTAGCTAAGAAACCTGGGAAGGAAACATTGACTGCATCAAATTGATCAATCGTTAATGTATCATCAGTTAATAAAGAAGTTACAGCAAGCATCATTCCAATACGGTGATCAGTAAAACTATCCACTGTGGCAGTTTGTTCCAATCTTGATGGATGTATAATCATACCATCACTTGTTGGTTGCAATGTAAAGCCTAATAAATTCAACATGTTTGCTGTAGTATCAATACGATTTGTTTCTTTGACCTTTAATTCTTCCGCTTCTTTTATAATACTTGTGCCATTTGCTTGAGTACAAAGTAAGGCAATAACTGGTAACTCATCAATTGCTCTAGGTACTAACTCACCTTCGATATGAATAGGTTTCATGTTTGGCGTATACTGTACACGTATTGAAGCGGTAGGTTCTGAACCATTCGTTTGATTGAATAAAGTTATATTTCCACCCATTTGTGTCACGATATCAATAATACCTGAACGTGTTGGATTTATGCCAACATTGTGAATTGTAATATCACTGCCTGGTGTTATCAAGCCAGCAACAATGAAATATGCAGCAGAAGAAATGTCGCCAGGTACATGAAAATCAGTGGCAGTAATATGTTTGATACTATTTTCAGGTAATTCAATCGTTTTATCATTGGTAGTGATTGGAATTTGATAATGTTCAAACATCGTTTCTGTATGATTACGCGTAATACCGATTTCAGAAATAGTCGTTTTTTCGTTTGCAAATAAGCTTGCAAATAATATTGCACTTTTAACTTGAGCACTTGCGACTTCCATTTGGTATGTTATGCCTTTAATTTGAGCAGGTTTGATTATTAAAGGTGTATAATTATTATTTACACCTGAAATATCTGCATTCATTAAGGTTAATGGTTTCATAATACGATCCATAGGTCTTTTTCCAATTGAAGCATCACCAGATAGCACTGTTTCAATACCAAGACCACACAATAATCCAGCAACTAAGCGTGTAGTTGTTCCAGAATTACCAGTATAGAGTACTTGATGTGGTGTTTGGAAAAATTTGTATCCAGGTGAATTAATTTCTATTTTATCTTCTAATATATCTATTTCCACACCAAGCAGACGGAAAATTTCAACTGTACGAATACAATCTTCACCAAGTAATGGTTTATATATCGTTGATTTGCCATATGCTAATGAGCTCAGAATAATAGCTCTATGCGTCATTGATTTATCTCCAGGAACTTCTATATCTCCAATCAGAGGACCTTTTATATCAATTGTTTTACTAATAACCAAATATGTCACCTACTTTTTAATATATGTTTGTAATGCATTAAAGCTCTCTAATAATATGGATTTATCAACATGTTTAACCACAGGGTTACCCAATCCTTCTAATAAAACCATCTGAACCCCTTGCTGATCATTCTTCTTATCTCTTAACATCAATTCATAAAGTGGATCAAAATCGAAGGTATTGATAATATTTAATGGATAATCTAGAGAATTTAAATAATTGATGTAATGTGAAATATTAAAATTTTGATTTAAAATATGATTTGCCACAATAAATTGGAATAGGATGCCAATCATTACTGCATGACCATGTGGTATTTTAAATGTGTATTCAACGGCGTGACCAAAAGTATGTCCTAAGTTTAAAAATTTACGAACGTTAGATTCTTTTTCATCTTTTACAATGATATTTAACTTAGTCTCTATGCCCTTAAAAAGATAATACTCAATTTCATTTAAGGAGGTTAACGTAGCTTTGTCATAAAAATGCGCTTCAATATCTCGTACTGCGTTCGCACTATTTAATAAAGCGTGTTTATATACTTCAGCATAACCACTCAATACTTCTGTATAAGGGAGTGTTGAAAGAAAATTCAAATCATAGATCACAGCATTTGGTCTATAAAATGCACCAATCAAATTCTTACCGTGCTTCGAATTGATACCCACTTTACCACCAACACTAGAATCGTGCGCTAATATCGTCGTAGGTACCTGTATAAAATCAACGCCTCTTAATAAGGTAGAAGCTAAAAATCCAGCGAAATCACCTGTGGCTCCCCCTCCTACTGCAATGATACACGTATTTCTGGTCAAATTTTTACTCAATAATGTTTCTATACTTTCGGCATAATAAGCTAGAGATTTTGTGGTTTCACCTGATGGAACCATCAGCTTGTGTGCATCGTATTCAGATGTAATAAATTCTAATGTGTCATCCCATTTGTTTGCGATTTCGGTATCAACGACAAGTACAATATCTTTATAATTTTCAATATAATGACGTAAATCCTTTAATGCGTTATGTTCTATGATGATGGGATAATTATTTGTCTCATACGTAGTTTGTAATTTCATAGATATCACCTGGCTAATCTTAAAATTTTAATAAAACTTAGTATTCTATATTCAACAAGCGACGTTCTTCAATTTGTGATTTTAATTGATCGATATGATTACATTGGAATTCTTCTAATAGTGCTTTTGCAAGTTCAAATGCAACAACATTTTCTACTACAACACTTGCAGCTGGAACAGCACAACTATCAGAACGTTCAACAGAAGCTTTAAATGATTCTTTAGTGTTAATGTCTACTGAGTTTAAAGGTTTATATAGTGTTGGAATTGGTTTCATAACTCCATTGACGACAATAGGCATACCATTAGACATACCACCTTCAAATCCACCTAAATGATTTGACCCTCTGTAATAACCATTGGTTGTATCATATAGTATTTCGTCCTGTATTTCACTACCAGGTTTTTCAGCTGCTTTAAATCCTTCTCCAAAACTCACACCTTTAAAGGCATTGATACTTACGACACCTTGAGCAATTCTACCATCTAATTTACGGTCATAATGGACATAACTACCAATACCAATTGGCATACCTTCAATAACAGTTTGGACAACACCACCAATAGTATCTCCTGCCTTTTTAGCGTCATCAATTTTATCTCTCATTTGTTGAGCGATATCATCATTAATAACACGAACATCATTTTTATCAATATTAGATTTAATCGTTTCAAGATCATACTCTAAATCATCTTTAATACCACCAATTTCCATAACTCTACTATAAAAATGAATATCGAGTTGTTTAAGTAATATTTTAGATACAGCGCCAACAGCTACTCGCGCAGCAGTTTCTCTAGCTGAAGAACGTTCTAATACATTTCTTAAGTCTCTATGATTATATTTCATACCACCGATTAAGTCTGCATGTCCAGGACGTGGTTTTGTAATCACACGTTTCATGTTTTCTTGATCTTCATCGCTAATAGGGTCAGCACCCATTATTTTTCTCCAATGTTTAAAATCATCATTTGTGACAATAAGCGTGATTGGACTACCAAGTGTATACCCGTTTCGCACACCAGACACAATTTCAACACTATCTTTTTCAATTTGCATGCGTCGACCTCTACCATATCCACCTTGACGCTTAAACATTTCTTCATTTATATCGGCAACATTAATTTCTAAATTTGCTGGCACACCTTCAATAATTACTGTTAGCTGTGGACCATGTGATTCTCCTGAAGTTAAATATCTCATTATTTACCCACTCCGTTCTTTAGTACTTTAAATGATTATATGTTCCTTATCTTATCATATTCATTTGTTCAAATTAACAGAAAAATTTCAAATAACTAAACTTTATAAGATTTACCTACATTCAACTATAACATCTGGCTAAATTTTAGTAATAACTTAAGATATTAAACGACTTCACTATAGAATGCAATTGCAACTTTTAACCATAGAAAAAACACTTTCGTATCAATTCATATTATTATGAATTCAACGAAAGTGTTTTGATTTTAATCACACGACCAAGAATCGTGTTTTAACTATCAGCTTTTTATCTATATTGTTGAAAGTATTAAAAGTTAATAATGAATGTCATCTTATTTACATAGGTTTGTCAATTCAAAGACAATTATTCATATAACCAAGCTTCACGTGATTCTGTGAAATCACTTAATTCTTCTGCGTTAAACCAAAGCTTGATTTCTTTATTAGCAGATTCTACTGAATCTGAACCATGAATAATGTTTCTGCCTACAGTCAAACCAAAGTCTCCTCTAATTGTACCAGGTGTAGCTTCTGATGGGTTTGTTGCTCCAATAATGTGACGTGCAATATGTACAGCATCTTCACCTTCTACAACCATTGCAAATACCGGTGCAGAAGTAATAAAATCTATTAAATTACCATAGAATGGTTTATCTGTATGTTCAGCGTAATGTTCTTCTGCAAGCGATTTTGGTACCGTCATTAGTTTAGCACCTACAAGTTTTAGTCCTTTACGTTCAATACGTGAAACGATTTCACCTATCAAGTTACGTTGAACCGCGTCCGGTTTAATCATTAAAAATGTTCTTTCCATTGTGTGTTTATCCCCCTGTTAATGATGTAAGTTTTATAAAAATATAAAACAAAATATTATAATGTCTTAAAGCACATTATAATATTAACAGTTAATTTAAGCGCTTTCAATGCTTTTCACACAATTATCCGTTTCTTTTTCCTACTTTTTTAATAATTTTTTTAAATAAAGGTTTTGCTTCATCTCTTTCTAGCTGATCAATAAGATGTAGGGCTTTATCTAAATATCTATCACTGATTGCTTGCGATTGGTTTATGACATCAGAATGTTTAATTGTTTGAATACATTCATCAAATAATGATTGATCACTGTTAGGGCGAAGTTGTTCGATTTTTGATTTGAACTCAGGATTTTTACGCATTTCTAACAATACTGGTAAAGTTAAGTGACCGTTCATTAAATCACTGCCTACAGGTTTTCCTAATTTTTTTTCAGAACTAGTAAAATCTAGAATATCATCTACGATTTGAAAACTCATCCCAATATAATGTCCAATCATTTTTAAATTACGAACTGTTTTGGTATCGGCGTGTGAAGCAATTGCGCCAACTTCTGTTGATAATTGTATGAGCAATGCTGTTTTGCGATTGATTCTTCTTAAATAATTTGTAATTGTTTGATTTGCATTAAATTGATCTTGAAATTGATACAATTCACCCATACATACTTCAACAATAGCACTAGATATCACTTTATGTACTCGATTATCTTCTATATTTGAAATATATTCTAAACCGACTGCTAATAGAAAATTCCCTGTAAGAATCGCAGTATCCTGATCCCATTTTTTAGCAATAGTTAAGCTGCCGCGACGTTTATCACTTTTATCAATGACATCATCATGTACTAAAGTCGCCATATGTATTAATTCAAGTGCAACAGCTACACGATATACATCTTCATTCATTTCTTCACCAAATTGACTACTTAAGATTACAAAGGCGGGTCTTACACGTTTACCACCTGATGAAAACAAATGATAAGAAGCATCTTCTAAGATTTGATCTTTACTTATTAATGCTTCTTCTAATCGTTTTTCAATTATTTTAATTTCATTATTCATATTTAACTTTGACACAGTCATCACCTTTGGTTGTTTCATTTTATTTATAGCCTAGGTGCATCGCTGCAACGCCACCAGTGAAGCTACGTACCTTTATATTACTAAATCCTGCTTGTGAAAATAAACGTTTCAATTTTTCTTTATCTGGAAAATCAAAAGTGGATTGTTGTAACCATTCATATTCATCTTTTGATTTCGCAAATATTTTACCGAATATAGGCATAATAAATTTAAAATATAATTTATAACACTGTTTGAATATTGGTGCAGTTGGCTGGCTTGTTTCTAAACAAACAACCATACCACCAGGCTTTAACACTCTATTAAGTTCCTTAAGTGTTGCTAGATAATCAGGTACATTACGCAAACCAAAGCCGATTGTGACATAATCAAATTCATTATCTTCAAACGGTAAATTCATTGCATCACCATGAATAAGTTGGATGTTTTGCATATCCGTTGTCTTCTTTTTCCCTTCTTCAAGCATGTTCTCACTAAAATCTACACCTATCACTTCACCAGAAGGACCGACTGCCTTGCTTAAAGAAATGGTCCAATCGGCCGTGCCACAACAAACATCTAATGCTTTGCTACCGTCTTTGACATTCATTTCTTTCATTACACGTTTTCTCCATGTTTTATGTTGTTCAAAGCTAATGATGTTATTTAAGCGATCATACTTTCCAGAAATGTTTTGAAAAACGTTATGGACTTGTTCTTTTTTTGCTTTATTATCTGTCATCATTGATTACCTCTTTTTTAATAAATTTCTGATTTAATTTCATCTAAAAATGTAGTTAATTCATCTTTTGAATATTTCTTTAAATACGAAGGATGATTTTCTAATATGTTTGCTAATAATTTTTGGTTTATATTTACTGTTTCTATATTTGGTACGTATCGATTGATTGTTATAAGTGGAAATTTATTTTCTATCATTAAAATATAATGTCCAATTTTTTCTCTTGGAATCACTCCATTATGGATTGAAGATTTCATTTCGTTAATTTCAACAATCGCTGAACTAATTTGCTTTTGAAAAATTGGATCATGTAACTTCGCTAATAATGTATAAAAGTGAGCGCTTAGTAAATCACCAATTAATATGGCTTTCTTAGAGGATAAATTTTTGGAAACCTCATCTAAATGACGCATCGCAGTATCTATAGTGAGGCAAGCTAATTTAGCATCTTCAGGTATATCATAAGAATCAAGGATTTTTGCTAATACTTCATTTATATAAATAGCGTCATAATGATGTATACCTTTCAAGCGTTGGGTAATTTGTTTTTCAAAAATACTTAATGTCGTTTCCATGTTCACACCTCACGTTATTATCAATATACATATTAACATTATATAAGGAAAATTAAAATCAACGGTTTTCAAACTGATAAATATATACGTTTTATGTATTTTGTGAATAATAAAAATTATTCAAAGAAATGAATTATGTTTTGTTAATTATTTTAAAAAGCTCTTAATATCATATCATCATATCGAATGATACCATATTAAGAGACATAGTTTACAATCTATTTTTATTTGCGTTTAAAAATTTTTACCAAAAGAAAAAAGCCCCTGTAACAAGGGCTTCACTTGTAAGTAAAGAATTATTTAACTGCATCTTTTAAAGCTTTACCAGCTTTGAACGCCGGTACTTTGCTTGCAGGGATATCAATTTCTTTACCAGTTTGTGGATTACGTCCTTTACGAGCAGCACGTTCACGTACTTCGAAATTACCGAATCCAATTAATTGTACTTTTTCACCTTTAGAAAGTGATGTTTGAATTGATTCGAATACTGCATCTACAGCTAAACCAGCTTCTTTTTTAGTTAAGTCAGCTTGTTCAGCAACAGCATTGATTAAATCTGTTTTGTTCATTATGAATTCACCTCCCCTAGGGTTTATAATGATAACTTAATATCATTATGGTATGACTTTAACACAACGAATACTGCAACTGCAATGATTTATGTGTAAAAAACGTTGAATTAATAGGATTTTAATATCAAATTGTTATATATTTGCTAAAAAGTGTAATACTTCTATCTTATTCCGCTTTTTTGCCACGTTCCATTAAATCTTTTACGCTTTCATCGACAGGTTGGTTTTCAAATAAAACTTTGTATAATGCAGTTGTAATTGGCATATCAATATTGTGTTCTTTTGCTAAATTATAAACTGATTTTGTCGTGTATACACCTTCAACAACCATATTCATTTCTTCTAATGCTTTGTCTAAGGATTTACCCTCACCTAATTTATAACCAAGTGTATAATTTCTAGAATGTGTAGAGGTACAAGTTACAATTAAATCGCCAATACCACCCAAGCCTAAAAATGTGAGTGGATCTGCACCTAATTTTTCGCCAAGTCTACTTATTTCAGCTAAACCTCTAGTCATTAATGCCGCTTTAGCATTGTCTCCGAAACCCATTCCTGAAATCACACCACTTGCAACAGCTATAATATTTTTTAAAGCACCACCCAATTCTACACCAACTAGGTCGTCATTAGTATAAACTCTTAAATAATCGTTCATAAATAAATCTTGGGCTAGCTTGCTCACCTCTGTTGATTTAGAAGAAGCAGCCACTGTAGTTGGTTGTTTGATGACAACTTCTTCAGCATGACTTGGCCCTGATAATACACCGATACCTGCATTATGTTCAGGGCTGATTGAGTCTTCTAACATTTCAGAAACACGTTTATAAGTGTCGTTTTCTATTCCTTTAGCAACATGGATAAAGGTTTTTTTCGATGATAAATGTGAATCTATTTCACTTGCAACTTCTCTCATCGCTTTAGTAGGTAAAGCCATGAGATATACATCTGAATGTGTTATTGCTTTATTTATATCAGTAGTTGCGTTAATTGATAACTCAAGTTGTGCATTTTTAAGATATTTTGTATTTGAATGTAATTCATTTATTTCTTTAACAGTCGTTTCATTTTTTCCCCACATTAATACTTGGTGTCCATTTTCAGCTAAGACATTTGCTAATGCCGTACCAAAACTCCCCGTACCAAAGACAGTTATATTAGACATGTAACCCCTCCATTTATTAATTTCTTCTTCTAGATATGATGTGTACAGGTGTACCTTCAAATCCAAAGGCAGCTCTTATTTGATTTTCAAGATAACGTTTATAAGAAAAATGCATTAATTCTACGTCATTTACAAATACAACAAATGTAGGAGGCTCTATTGCAACTTGTGTAGCATAAAATACGTTTAATCGACGCCCTTTATCTGTTGGTGTAGGATTCATAGAAATCGCATCTGTGATAACTTCATTTAATGTTGAACTTTGAACACGTTTTTTATGATTTTCACTAGCTTCTAGAATGTATGGGAATAGCGTAGATAATCTTTTCTGTTCTTTAGCTGAAACAAATGCGATTTGTGCATAATCTAAGAATTGAAATTCTTTTCGCACTTCGTCTTTAAATTTCTTCATTGTGTTTGTTTCTTTATCTACAGCATCCCATTTATTGACAACTATAACAATCGCTTTTCCTTCTTCATGTGCATACCCAGCGACACGCTTATCTTGTTCTATAATGCCTTGTTCTGCATCAATTACTACTAAAACAACGTTTGATCGTTCTATCGCTTTAAGTGCTCGTAAAACTGAGTACTTTTCTGTATTTTCATATACTTTACCTTTTTTTCGCATACCAGCAGTATCAATAAGGACGTAATCTTGATCATCATAGCTATATTCAGTATCAATAGCATCTCTAGTTGTCCCAGCAACATTTGATACGATGACACGATTTTCACCTAATATGGCATTAACTAAACTTGACTTCCCAACATTAGGGCGACCAATGATTGATAAACGAATTGTATCTTCGTCATATGGGTCTGGTTCTTCTTCTTTGAAGTTTTTAACTACTTCATCTAATAAATCACCTAATCCCAAACCATGTGAACCTGAAATAGGATAAGGATCTCCGAAACCTAGTGAATAAAAATCATAAATTTCATTACGCATTTCAGGATTATCAACTTTATTCACAGCTAATACAACGGGTTTTTTAGATTTGTATAGCATTTGAGCTACCATTTCATCACTTTGTGTTAAGCCTTCTCTAACATTTACCATAAAAATAATGACATCAGCTTCATCTATGGCAATTTCTGCTTGTGCTCTTATCTGTGTTTGGAATGGCGCTTCACCAATTTCAATACCTCCAGTATCAATGATATTGAAATCATGAGTTAACCATTCGCCTGATGAATAAATTCTGTCACGAGTCACACCTGGTGTATCTTCAACAATAGAGACACGTTCACCTACGACTCTGTTAAAAATTGTAGACTTTCCAACATTCGGTCTTCCTACAATAGCAACTATAGGTTTAGTCATAACTAACTTCCTCTCTTTTTTAATCTCTATAATTCTATCATACGGGGTAAGTATTTCAAAAGAAATTATTAATAAAACCATTTAAATGATTTCCATTAAATACAATTACTTAATTGATTGATATGGACACTAAAAAAATAAATCTTGCCCTAACATGATATAGGACAAGATTTAGATTTGGTCTTATGATAATTATTAAAACTTAATATCTTTAAGTTTATCTCCGAAAACATCACCAAGTGTTGGATTGTCTTCATCTTCATTATTATCTAAATACGATTTCGTTGTTTCATTATCACTTTCAGCAATGTTTTCGTCAGGTAATGTTGCTTTAATAGAAAGTGAAATACGTTCATTATCAATATCGACACTGAGTATTTTAACACTGACAACTTGTCCTGGTTCTAACACTTCACCAGGTGTACCTATGTGTGAATGACTGATTTCTGAAATATGAACTAAACCTTGAACGCCAGGTTTGATTTCAACAAAAGCACCAAAATTTGTAAGTCTGACAACTTTACCTTCTATTACATCGCCTTCATTGACTTCTCCTCTTAATGATTCGAATGGGCTTGGTAACGTATCTTTAATTGATAATGAAATACGTTCAGAATCTTTATCAACAGATTTTACCTTCACTTTAACTTGATCACCAATTGAGACAACATCTTCTGGTGATTTAACATGTTCATGTGATAATTCAGAAACATGTACAAGTCCATCTACGCCACCAATATCGATAAACGCTCCGAAGTTTGTTAAGCGTGCAACTTTACCTTCTATTACATCGCCTTCATTAAGATTATTTAGTAAGTCATCTTTTTTCTCCGCATTTTCTAATGCTTCTACAGCTTTACGACTAAGAATGACGCGATTATTTGCTGGATCTAGTTCTTCAACTTTTAATTTTAGAACTTGACCTTCAAAATGAGAGAAATCTTCGATGAAATCGGTTGAAATTAATGAAGCTGGTACAAACCCTCTTTGACCAACATCTACTACTAAACCACCTTTTACAACTTCATTGACTTTAGCTTCGATAATTTCATCATTATCTAATTTTTCTTGTAAAAATTCATATGACTTTTCAGTTTCTAATTGACGTTTAGATAAGATATAAGTGCCTGTCTCATTTTCTTCGTCATATTCCACTTTTGTAACATATGCACCGATTTCGTCACCAACTTTAACAGCATCACTCGGATTATCAATATGATGTGTTGAAAGTTGACTTATAGGGATAATACCGTTAAATTTACCACCGTTAACATGTACAATTACTTGTTTTTCTTCAATCTCTTGAATTTCACCAGTAACTCTATCCCCTTCTTTAATTTCGTTAATCATTGATTCATTGAATTCTTCAGTCATCTTGTCTGCCTCCTTATTACACTACATATTTATAACATCTTATAATTTGACAGAATTGTCAAGAAATTCCACTTTATAGTGAACACTCTAATTCTATACATTTAAAAATATTAATTGATACTTATCATGTAGATAATAGTTTTAATATCAATAGCAATTTACATTGACTTATATGTAGTACAAATTTTAAAAATCTACTACAATAATATACCCTAATTTTGATATTTTATAACTTTTTTACATTATTTTAACAAAAAGACAAAAAGAATAACAAATTGACCATGCATGCTTAAATATTTAAATTTTTTCTACTAATGTTAAAATTTTATCAGTAACTTCTTCGATACTCATACCAGTAGTGTCAATTGTTATTGCATCATCAGCTTTTTTCAATGGAGATATTTCTCTGTTCATATCATAGTGATCACGCTCAGAAATTTCTTTTTTTAATTGTTCTACTGTTGATTGAATCCCTCTGATTTCATTGTCCTTTTGACGACGTACAGCACGTTCTTCCACAGAAGCAATCATATATATTTTTAAATCAGCATCAGGTAAGACAACAGTACCGATATCTCTTCCGTCCATTACGATTCCTTTTTGCTCTGCTAATTCTTGTTGTTTTTCAACTGCAAATGAACGCACTAATTCTTTTGAAGAAACATAGGAAACATGATTCGTTACATCATTTTCTCTTAAATAATCTGTAACATCTTGGTTGTCTAAAATAATTCTTTGTCCTTTTTCTTCATCATAAGTTAATGATAGTTCCGTTGACTGAACAAGTTCAGAAAAATTTTCAGTTTTATTTAATTGTAAATATTTATAAGTAATAGCACGATACATTGCACCAGTATCTACATAAACCATAGACAATTTGGCTGCCACAAGTTTTGCTATTGTACTCTTACCTGCGGCTGCAGGTCCATCAAGTGCGATATTTATTGGTTTCATTTTAGTAACCCTTCCTTGTTGTTTTATAGATATTATTTTATCATAAATATGTATTTTATAAATAGGAGGAATGCACACATGAAAAAACTTCTTGTCATACATACTGGTGGTACGATTAGCATGTCACAAGATGAATCAAACAAAGTTGTTACAAATACGGATAATCCAATTTCGAATCATCAAAATATTATTAATAAATATGCTGATGTAACTGAAATAACACCTTTTAATGTACCATCCCCACATATGAATATTGAGTATGTAGAAACATTAAAGCAAATTATTAACCAATCTGAAAAACAAGATGACTATGATGGTTATGTGATTACACATGGCACTGACACGCTAGAAGAAACGGCATATTTATTAGATTTAACAGTGGATACCTCGAAACCAATTGTAATCACAGGTGCGATGCGTTCCTCTAATGAAATTGGTGCAGATGGATTATATAACTTTTTATCAGCAATTAGAGTTGCAATTAGTGATGAATCATTAAATATGGGTGTGATGGTGGTATTTAATGATGAGATTCATACAGCTAGAAATGTTACGAAAACACATACTTCTAATACGAATACTTTTCAAAGCCCGAATCATGGTCCTTTAGGTGTGATTACAAAACAAAGTGTACAATTTCATCACAGACCATTTGATCATTTAGTACTGACTGAAATAAATCAAACTTTAAATATCCCACTTGTTAAAGCATATATGGGGATGAATAGTGATGTATTATCTTTCTACAGTGAAAAACAAGTGGATGGCATTATAATTGAAGCACTCGGACAAGGTAATTTACCTCCGACATGTTTAGAAGGATTGAATCAATGTTTAAGTAATCATATACCAGTCATACTTGTATCTAGATCTTTTAATGGCATTGTTGGCCCAATTTATGCCTATGAAGGTGGCGGAGCAACATTAGAGGAAAAAGGCGTTATTTTCTCTAACGGATTAAATGGACAAAAAGCGAGACTGAAATTATTAATCGGTTTAAGTAATCATTTAACGTTTGAACAATTGAAAAAGTATTTTGAAGCTCAGTTATAAAATAAAAAAAGAGTTGAGATAAGCAATATAGGATTTTAGAATATCGAAGGAATTCTAAAATCCTAATCACTTATCCAGCTCTTTGTTTTTATATTATGACTCTAAAGGTGTTTGTTTTTTAGATAAAATATTTTGAGTGATGATGCCACCATGATATTTGCCGTTTTCAATGAAAATCGTATTAGCATCATTCCCTGCTGCAATTACACCAGCAATATAACAATTTTCAACATTTGTTTCATAAGTTTCTTTGTTATGAACCGGTGCTGTACCATATTCATTTTCATTGATTTCAATTCCAATTGATTTTAAGAAATTATAGTCAGGGTGATAACCAATCATTGCAAAAATATAATCGTTAGGAATCTCAATTACTTCCCCATCTTGCTCATAAATAACACTGTCTTCAGTTATTTTTGTGACATCAGCGTTAAAAGCCATGTTTATTTTTTCATGTTTCACTAATGATTCAAAGTTAGGTAAAATCCATGGTTTAACTGCTTTTGGATAGTCAGAACCACGATAGATAACTGTGACATGTGCACCAGCTTTTTCTAATTCCAATGCTGCATCTACTGCTGAGTTTTTGCCACCGATGATAACAACATTTTGATCGAAATAAGGATGTGCTTCTTTAAAGTAATGTTTTACTTTTGGTAGTTCTGCACCTTCTACTTCTAATGTATTATGTTGACCATAATAACCAGTAGCTACAGTTAGAAATCGACACTGATAAACATCTTTCGTAGTAGTAAGTGTAAAACGATTATTAATTTTTTTAACAGTAAGGACTTCTTCGAAAGCATTGATACGTAGTTGATGATGTTTAACAACTTCTCTATAATACACTAATGCTTGATTTCGACGTGGTTTGCTTTCTTCTACAATAAACGGAATGTCGCCGATACTTAATTTATCACTTGAAGAAAAGAATGTTTGATGTGTTGGATAGTTATAAATAGCATCCACGATATTTCCTTTTTCAATTACTAATGTATCAATCCCTTTTTTCTTTTGTTCGATAGCGGCACTTAAACCACATGGTCCACCGCCAATAATTATACTTTCTACTGTTTGCATAGTATTTGTCCTCCTTTTACCACCCATTTATTATACCAGTAGATTTTAAAAAACCAAGTGATAGAATTTGAAAATTTGTTTACAATAAAAATTAATTCACTAAAATTAGCACAATGCAAAAAGGACTAATCCATTTGATAAGGATTAGTCCCAAGCTGTCGATAAAGTCTCCGGCTTTGTTGGCAGTATTTTATGTACGCTTTCCGCGGGCACTGCCTTAGCCTGTAGTCTTCGGCTAGTGCAATTCCCGCAGGAGGTGGCATATATTACTGCCAATATTATAATAAAATTAAACAGTGATGATATTTATGCTGTTGAATAAATCAATCGATAAAAGAGAGCAATATAAAATGATTTCTTTTTCTGAATTTGTCCCTAATAATCATTTATTACGTAAAGTCGATGCGATATTAGATTTAAATTTTGTATATGAACTTGTTGAAGGAAAATATTGTCTTGATAATGGTAAACCATCAATAAATCCAGTAATTTTAGTAATAATTATACAAGTCGTTTTCAAGATACAGATTTATTTAAACAAATATTTGAGAAAACACTAAAAATAGCTATCAAAAATAATCAATAAATACACCAAAAGAATTGTGAAAAAAGATACGCTCCACTTGCAGGAAGGATTGGACAATGAAATAAATAAACAAAGACGAGCACTAAGAAAAAAGCCATTAAAAAGTAAAAACAAGGAGGAAAATAAAACAAAAAAGTTAAGCACAACTGATCCAGAAGCCGGATACTACGCTAATTTGTGGTGCCATGAATTTAATAAATCGCATTGCGACTAGTAAAAGTACCAGTAATGGTCTGAAAGACTACTACTATTTTGAAAAAACTATATAAGTAGAAAATAAACAAACCCTTCGCAAATTAATGCGAAGGGTTTGTTTACGTTCAGTAACTAATCCATTTGATAGGGATTAATCCTTTTATGGAAATGGGCTTGATATTCAAGCCCATTATATTTATACAGTGTGAATGATATTATTGAGGGATAACTAATTGTTGTCCATTATGAATATCATTACTTTGTAAACCATTGGCTTTTCTGATTTTTTCTACATTTTCAGGAGAACCACTTCCATAATATTGGATAGCTATTCTGTATAGGTTTTGACCATTTACAGTATGTGTTTGTTGTCCTGAATTGTTGTTTGAAGATTGATTGTTTTGTTGATTGTTTTGGGTGTTAGTTGCTTGGTCTTGATTTGCTGAATCATTACCTTGATTCGTAGCTTGGTTATCTTGTTGAGACTGATCGTTTTGACCACTTTGTGCATTTTGATCACTTTGATTACTTTGATTGCTTTGGTCTGATTCAGTAGTTTGATTTTGGTCGCTAGTAGCAGCATCATCAGAATTAGAATCAGTTTGATTTGAACTATCATCATTATCTGATTCAGCGCTATCGTCACTGTTTTTATTTGCTTTATCACTATCAGCATCTTTGTCTTTGTCTGAATCTTTCTTGTTGTCCTTGTCTGAGTCAGCATTTTTATCTTTGTTATCAGCTACTTTTTTATCGTCGTTGCTGCCACTATCATCATTATTGCCAGTTAGTGCCATACCACCAAAAATTCCGATTGCTGCTAAAATTAAAATTGCTGCTATAATAGGTAATATTTTTCCGAACAAGCCACCTTTTTTCTTGTTGTTATTGTTATCATCATCATTATTATTATCGTTGTTACTGTCACCGTTGCCATTATTTCCACCAGAGCCGTTGCCATTTGAATGTGCAGCTTTTGCTCCTGCAGCTCCTGCACCAGCCGCAGCTGCTCCACCGGCTACAGCAGCACCTTTTTTCTTGTTGTCTTTTTGCTCTTTATCATTTTCAGATTTAGTATTAGTTTCATCAGTGTGTTGATCTTTATTATTTGATGCATCTACGTCTGTGCTAGCACCACTTTTTTCTTTATTTTTTGTTGATGTGTTATCATCTTTTGAATCAACAGATTCATCTTTTTTGTCATGATGTTTTTTAGCAGCATAAGTACCAGCACCAGCTGCTGCCGCTCCACCAGCCATGGCAGCACCTTTTTTCTTATCGTTTGTATCTTCAGATTGGTTGTCATGATGTGTTTCGTTATCACTATCTTTTTTATTTCGATTTTGATTAATATTATTGCTTTCTGAAGGGTCTTGATTCTTATTGATTTCATCTGTATGAGATGATGAATGTGTGTCTTGTTGTTGTTCATCATCTATTTGATTTGATTTATCATTATTTTCATCAACAGGTGATTGGTTTCCTTCATTTTGATGTGTTGCCGTATCTCTTCTACGTTGTCTTCTTTGAGCATTTCTAGGAGGGAATTGTTCGTCTTTTTTATCAGAAACTTCCTCTTTTACGTTGTCAACGGAATCGTTAACAGAATCCTGTACATCATCTTGATGTTCTTTTGGATCAATAGATTGACGATTTTTCTCAAAATCATCTTTGAAATTATTATTAGACAAATTCATCATCCTTCCGTCATTTAATTTTAGTATATACTGTTTTACCCTAAAAGGTAGTATATATGTATAAATTTTATATGAAAAACAAATAAAACTTTAGTGTATATCTCGTATTATAGCTTGATTGAAAAAGTGAAGTAAAGCATTTATCTTTTATTTGAATATATTTTGTAATTTTTCTTTATAATCCATTTTTCTTTTCACTTTTTTACTATTAATTATATGAATTGGTTTTAATTCTGAGTCATTATCACAACACTGTGTTGGTTTAGATGTTAGATTTTCACCGAAAAATTCTATCATATATGCTCTGCGACATTGATCTAAGTTTTTATAACCTAACATTCGATAATAACCTCGTTGTTTTCGTTCAAAAGCTGCTTTGAAAATAGCACGCAATTGTTCAATTTTATAATAACTACTAAGAACGTCTAATATTTCATTTTTTTCAGGTGGTAAAAACATACCTAATTCAAATGAACTCACATCTTCTTCTGTAATGATATTGGCAAAGAGTAACGTTTCTAATAAATAGCTGTCATCTGGTTGATAAAGACTGATTGCTTGGCTTGACTTACCATCACGTCCTGCACGTCCAATTTCTTGCATATAACTTGATGGGCTCGTAGCTAAATGAAAATGTATGATTGTTCGAATATCTTTTTTATTAATCCCCATACCAAAAGCGCTCGTTGCTACAATAATAGGTATTTCATTATTTATAAATTGATGTTGTACTGTATGTCGTTCTTGATAGGTTAAATCACCATGGTATATTCCTGTTAAAAAGCCATATTGGTAAATTGCTTTGGCTAAAGTCAGGCACATTTTTTTAGATGAAACATAAATAATTGTTGGTCCTGATTGTTCTAGCATTGGAAGTAGCCATTTTAACTTTCCGTGATCATCTTCGAAATTTTTGTGAGATAATGTAATATTTTCTCTATTCGTTGTTGTTTTCACAACAGTAAATGTTTTATTTAACATGTGATTTAAGTCGTATGTTAAATATGGTGGTGCTGTAGCAGTCAAAGCAAGTATGTTTGCTTTAGGAAAATGATTGATAATTTTCCCTACAAGGGCATAATGTGGTCTGAAATCATAACCCCATTCAGATAAGCAGTGTGCTTCATCTAAAACTATTAACCCTAAATCCAAACTTTGTATAAGTTTAAAATTATGTGGTTGCAACAAAAATTCAGGACTTAAAAATATAAAGCGACTATGTAGCAAAGATTGTATATTTTGTTTTTTTTCATTTTCATCTAATCCTGAATGGATACATGAAACGTAATGCTCGCCTTGAAGTTTTAATTGCATGACCTGATCATCCATTAAAGATATTAATGGTGAGATGATGAGCGTTGGTTTTTGCTTAATATAGGTTGGTAATTGATAACATAGACTTTTCCCGCTACCAGTAGGCAATATACCCAAAGTATTTTCATCATTTAATACATGTTCTATAATTTCTTGTTGTCCAGGTTTAAATGTATCAAAACCAAACCATTTTTTTAATTCATGATGCAACATTTAAATCACCTCTTTCATAACCGATGATTAATAGTTTTATTTCAAAGTAATTTAATTTTGGAAATTTTTCTTTGTAGTTTCTTAGTCTTTCGCTACGATTTTCTACATAATAACTTAAAAAATGTGTATACGACTTCTCGTTGATAAATGTATCGTAGTGTGATAAATATCCTTTGATAAATAATTCTAATATATGATCTTCGATTGTGTTTGGTTTTACATTTTGCATCTTGGCTAATTGTTTAAAACTGTGCCCTTTTTTTATACCATTGTATGTTTCTTCTGTTTTAAAAAGTAAAGTAGGTAAAATAATCAATTGACTTAAAATAGGATATTTAGTTACATTTTCTAATTCAAACATCATTATTACTAAATCATTCATTTCTAGTACAAACAAATGTTGTTGAGAAATGTCTTCTATTAAGCTAACTTGTTGTCTTGTATACATGCTTTCTTTATATCCTTGTAAATAGTAATGTAAGTATGTTTTATTATTCTTTTCCGTAATTGAAGAAAATAAAATATTTAATTCGTTATTTAATTTGAATGATATGTCCTTATTTTTAAAGTTGTTATATACTTTTTTTACTCTATATTGAATTGTATTGTTGTGCGTTACAGGTACAAATTGAAATGAATCATGTGCGATATTCGAAATTGTTTGGGTTAATAATTGAATTGCCTTAAAAGTATTTAATAAACTATCGTATGTATACCTTGGATGAGTACGAATTAATTGCGTATCATCAACATCTTGTGTTTCATTTTGAGCATATCCAACAAATGATGGATATTTTAAGTTTGGTAAGCTATGATACAATGATAATAGCTGTTGACTACAGGCGTCAAAAAAGGTTTGATGGGACTTTTTGCCTGTGATAATATTATATATGCTTTTTTCTGTTTTGTAATTATGTGCTTGCGTTCGTGTAAAGTGAATTAAATTATACATGTGTGCTCCCTCATTTTATAAAACAAAAACATTTGAAAAAATTTAAAACAGTAACTACAATACTAATTGTGTTATTAGTGTAGCATGTTTGTTAAAGGAGGCGAAGAGTTTGGCTAAATATACAATTGTTGATATGGATACATGCATTGCATGTGGTGCTTGCGGTGCTGCTGCCCCTGATATATATGATTACGACGATGAAGGTATCGCATACGTTATACTAGATGATAACCAAGGTACTGCGGAAGTACCAGAAGAATTATATGAAGACATGGAAGATGCATTAGAAGGTTGTCCTACAGATTCTATTAAAATTGAGGAGGAATCTTTTGACGGCGACCCTTTAAAATTTGAATAATAAAATTAATCAAATAGATGTTCATTTTTGAATGAATTTAATTTATATAAGCTCAGTGTATTCATTGTATTAATGAAAACGCTGAGCTTTTATATTAGGAAAATGTAAACGTTATGCAGATGATTATTTGGAAATGAACGAGTAAAGCTTTGTACATAAATATTATTTACAAAATAAATGACCAATCCGTATACAAAAGGATTGGTTATTTTTTTTAATATTTTACGATTTTGATCGTGCATGCTTGCCTGGGGATATGGCTCGAGCCTGTAGTCTCTCGCTCATATCATTCCCCCGGGCGTCAGCACGATGCAAAATCTCTATAAGTGATGTGTTTTAATACAATAAAAAAGCCTCGTATTATTTAACTTGTACAACTAATAGAAAGTCATATTTTTAATTAACCAAAAGATATAACTTAATTTGAATACACATGATGGATGAGTCCATTTTATATAAAAAACTTACGATTTTGATCGTGCATGCTTGCCCGGGGATATGGTTCGAGCCAGTAGTCTCTCACTCATATCTTTTCCCTGGGCGTCAGCACATACAAAATCGTTATAAATGAGGCGTTAAGCACAACAAATAAAGAGACATTATAAATGGTAATAACTTCCTTCAAGTTTCAAATTTATCAAAACTTTTTAATAACGAAAGAAGCTGAGATATTAAATTTATCTCAGCCAATCTCTAGTCTTTTATTCTTATTTGTTTCATATTTTTAGACTTAAACGTGTAATTAATTATTAGTTAAGTAAAATTTTTTCCAAACGTTTGAATAGTAGCATAAATATTAAAGAAATTATGATACCTTTTATTATGTTAAAAGGTATAACACCTGAAACTATAACAATTTTAATATTTTCTACTACATTAGTTAAATTCATGATCATGCCATATAGTGGTAATAAAACAAAATAGTTTAAAATACTTAAGACAATAGTCATCAGAATCGTCGCTATAGCAAATCCAATAATTTGTGTTTTGACAGTATGTTTATTTTTAATAATATAAAAAGCACTTAAAATAAAGCTAGCACCAGCCAAGAAATTAGCAATGGGACCCACTGGATCGCCTATATTAAATAAGAAATTAAGTAAATTTTTTATAAATAATATAATAATACCGGCTACTGGTCCTAAACTAAAAGTTGCTAATAAAGCTGGGATATCACTAAAGTCTAATGTCAAATACGGCGGTAAAAACGGAATTGGAAATTTTATAAACATCAAAATAAATGACACCGCACTTAACATACTTATTGTAATAAGTCGTTTGGTTTGTTGTTGCATATTCAATTATCTCCTTCCATTCATCTTACACAGAAAAGGAGGATTTAATTGCACAACAAAAACCCTCCATCTTCTCCCATCCAGACTATACTGTCGGCTCTAGATTTACACTAGATCAGCCATTTATCTCATTAATAGATAAACGGGTCGCAGGCTTAAATTACTGCCGGTTGGGAATTACACCCTACCCCGAAGATGAATTTCTTAAATTTTATAAATATATCATAGCCTATTACTCAGATAAAAACAATAGACGTGCTCTATTCTAATTAAATGATATTATTTTAAAAAAGACGAGATTGGAAATCAATATTAAAATAGTGATTTCTTATCTCGCCTTTTCAGAACACTCATGCTTTATAAATATTTATATTTATAAACTAAATCAAATTTTACTTTATACTAATTAATTGATAATCAAGTGTTTTCATATTCATCTGTTGGTTTTGGTAGATTAATTATAAAAGTAGTGCCTTTGCCAAGCTCACTTTTAACGTCAATCGTTCCTCCGTGTTCATCAATAATCATACGACAGATAAACAATCCTAAACCAGTCCCCTGTTTGCCCCGTTTTCGAGCAGTATCAACTTTATAGAAACGATCAAATACTTGTTGTAAATGTTCTGGAGCAATACCAGATCCTGTGTCTGAAATGTATAAGATATTTTCACTTTCTGTTTCTCCATAACTAATTGATATTAAATCACCAGGTTCTGTATATCTGGTAGCATTATCAATGAGATTGGTCAACACTTGTTCAATTCTATCAGTGTCGAAATACCATAATTGGTTGTGTGTATTTGGATTTAAATTCATTGTTAACTTTAAATCATTTGCTTGTTTTTGGTATTTTTGTTGCATTCTACTTAGCAGCGGATCAATGGGTTGTTTAACTTTTTCTACAGTTAGTCCTTCAGCATCCATTCGTGCAACATTGAGCAATTCATTTACTAATCGATTTAAACGTTTTGTTTCATCAAGGACAATTGACAATGATTCATGTATTTCGTCTGGCTCTGTTACAATACCATCAACAATCGACTCTGTATACCCTTGTAATAATGAAATAGGTGTACGTAATTCATGTGATACATTAGCAATAAAATCTTTTTTCATTTGATCAATATTATGCTCATTTGTCATATCACGAATAATAGCCACAATACCACTTCTACCATCAGGTTGAATTTGTTCAATATAACTTGTAATAATGACAAAATAACGTGTACTAATTTCATATTCTTCGAATTGTGTTTGTTGAGTTTTAAATGTTAATTCGTTTTGACGATCAAGCTTGTCTAAATCGTGAGTATCTAATATCTTTAAAATATTTTGTGCCATCTTGTTTGATATGATTATTTCTTGTTTATCATTAAAGCCAAGTACACCTTCAACCATAGAATTTATTAAACTATCTCTGATATTTTTAGATGAGGATAATGCGTCTATATGTTGTTGTATTTCGGAACTCATCGTGTTAAAAGCACGTGATAATTCTCCAATTTCATCTCGAGAATTAACAGGAACTACTTGAGCATAGTCCCCTTTAGAAACTTTTAATGCTTGTGTTCTTAAATTTCTAAGCGGTTTTGTAATTCGTGATGATAAGAAAAAGGCAAACACAGTTGTAATAGATAAAAAGATTATTGCAATAATTAATATAATGACTGTAATAACATTATTAGTATCCTCTATCGTTTTCAAATCTTGATAGATAAAAACACCACTATATTTACTATTATGAGGACTAGACTCTAGATTTTTTGATGGATAGCCTATTAAAACATAAGTTTTTTGCTGTTTATTCATATCAATTGTCACGTGCTCTGATATCTGTTTTCCTCGATCGAACACTTTTTCATAGTTTTTATTACCTTTAATTTCTTTGAACATCTTTTCTTTTGTCTCATCATTATTAATACTATCCATATGTTTATGGTTCATGATGATGAGCCCTACTGGTCCCTCGATAAGGGATTTACTATGTTTTATGGCAGTTGTTTTATCATCAGAATTCTCAACTAAATGACTTATTCTTTTAGCATCTTCAAGTAATGAATCTTCTGTTTCTTGCGTAAAGTAAGATTGTATAAACGTTATAAGTGCTGCACTTAATAAAATTAAAACTGTCGTTACTATAAAGATTATAGTTAACCACAGTTTTACTACTACGTTATTGAGTCGGTTCATTTTCAGATTTAACCTCGAATTTATAACCAACGCCCCAAACAGTTTGAATCATTTGGGCAGCTTCATCAGAAACGCGATTTAATTTCTCTCTTAAACGTTTTACATGTGTATCAACAGTACGCAAATCTCCGTAAAATTCATAGTGCCATACTTCTTTTAAAAGTTGTTCACGATCAAAGACTTTATTTGGCGTTTTTGCTAAAAAGATTAAAAGTTCATATTCTTTTGGAGTTAAGTTTACTTGGTTGCCATCTGCTAGCACACGGTGTGCGTCATTATCAATCACAAGATGTTCAAACTCTATTAAATCTCGTGCATGTGGTTCGCTTTGTTCTGTATGCGCAACTTGAGTTCTTCTTAATAAAGCTTTGACACGTAAAACCACTTCACGCGGTGAAAATGGTTTTACAATATAATCATCTGCACCGGATTCAAAACCTTCTACGCGGTTTGTTTCTTCTCCTTTAGCAGTTAACATAATAATTGGTGTTTCCTTTTGCTCTCTTAATCTAGATGCCACAGTAATGCCATCCATTTCTGGCAACATTAAATCTAATAAGATACATGCATAATCATGTTCCATTGCCATTTTGTATGCTTCTTGTCCGTCTCTAGCTTCATGAGTTTCAAAAGATTCTCTTTCTAAGTACAATTTTAATAATCGTCTGATTCTATCTTCATCATCGACGATAAGTATTTCGTTTGACATAGGTTCGTACCCTCCCACACTGCTAACTTTCAATTTCAACCATATTATATCATAGGTTGAGCTATAAAAGTGTTTATGAATGAAAAGTTTGTGAAAAAATTATCAATATCAAGTATTTGTTAAAGTAAAGTCGTAATTAATGTCCATGTTCTGCAATTTGACGTATCGTTTTTACTTCGTGAGGTGTAAGTACGCGACCTTCACCTGCATTGAGTCCTTTTAGATTTAAAGGACCAAATTCTATGCGCTGTAATTTTGATACTTGATGACCAAAGTGTTCAAACATGCGTCTGACTTGTCTATTGCGACCTTCAGTTATTGTAATTTCAACAAGTGTAGTGTTTTTATCTTTATCTTGGTTTTTGACTTTAACTGTTGCAGGTTGTGTTTTTCCATCTTCTAAATTAATACCTTGTTCTAATGCTTTAACTTCTTCACGCATTAGATAACCTTTTAATTTAACTACATATTTCTTTTTGATTTTATAACGAGGGTGTGTCATTAAGTTAGTAAACTCACCATCGTTGGTAAGTAAAAGTAACCCTGATGTATCATAATCTAAACGTCCGACTGGATAAATCCTTGTCTTAATTTGTTTAAAATAATCAGTAACGACCTTTCTACCTTTGTCATCTGATACGCTAGTGATAACTTGCGAAGGTTTATAGAAAAGAATATATAGTTTATCTTCTTGTTCTAATTTAATTCCTTCAACTTCCACCGTATCTGTTGGTTTAACTTTAGTACCTAATTCTGTTTCAATTTCACCATTTACTTTTACTTTACCTTCTGTAATTAATGTTTCAGCTTTACGTCTTGATGTATAACCACTATTTGCGATACGTTTTTGTAATCTTTCTGTTTCTTTATTCATTATTATCTCCTTTTTGATTTACTAAATTACTAAAGAAAGCTTCTATTTCTTCGTCTTCTTCATCAGTAGTTGGTAAATCATCTAAATGTTCAATACCAAATACATTTAAAAATAACGCTGTTGTATATAATTGTTGGCTTCTGGAATCTTCCTCATCTTTAGCTTCAATTAAACCACGTGCTATTAGAGTTTTGACGGCACCGTCAGAATTAATGCCTCTAATCATTTCGATATCACTTCTAGATAATGGCTGATTATATGCTATTATCGATAAAGCTTCCATTGCTGCTTGCGATAATTTCATTTTAGATTTTTGTTCTATTAACTTCTCAATGTATTCTGACGCGTCTTTTTTTGTTGTTAAGACATAATGTTCCCCATAATGTTGGATTTCTAAGCCACAAGCGTCATATTCTTTTATTAATGTATGAAAACGATCTTGCTCAATGTCTAAAATTTCTAGAATTTGTTTTTCTTCAAGTCCTTCATCACCTGCAGTATAAAGTAATGCTTCCAGGATTCCTTTATCGTTCAATACCATAATTAACTCCTCTTAAAATATTAATATCGTCAAAGCTTTTTTGTTGTTCAATATTTACTATTCCAGATTTAGACATTTCTAGTATCGCAAGGAAATGAGTAACAACCATTTCCAATGGTTCAGTAAAATTAAATAAACTAAAAAAGTTGAATGATTCATGTTTTTGTAAACGTTGAGTTACTTGTGAAGTAGCTTGTTGAATTGTAAACGTTTCTTTTCGAATATCAACGGATTTAGGTGTTTGGTATTCAACACGATTTTTCACTTTTTGGTAAGCTATGATCAACTCTGTTAAATCAATCGTATTATTAGGGTCCCAAGTTTCATTTGATTCTAAGTGCGTTAAATCCGTTGGATGTTTTGAATAATACTTTTCTCTTTCCGCCCTTTTTTCGTTTAAGAGCACTGTGTATTCTTTATAGTTTTGATATTCAATTAATCTCTCAACTAAATTTTCGCGTGGGTCATCATCTAAATCGTCAACTTCTTCTGAATGAGGCAATAGCATTTTGCTTTTTATCATAAGTAATTCTGAAGCCATAACTAAATATTCACTTGCCACATTAATTTCTAATTGACTCATCGCATGTATATATTGCATATACTGTTCCGTTAAAGATTTCATTGGTATATCATAAATATCAATTTCAAATTTTTGAATAAGATGCAATAATAAATCTAAAGGACCATTAAAGGCATCCAGTTTTACTTCATACATTTTATCTACCTCATATTAGCAAGTTAAGTGCGTAATTCACTAAATTATTATAGCATGTTTATTATAAACATTTAAAATCGGAGCGATATTCATGTTGAAAAATGCAATAAAAGATTTTTATTTTCAATTTCATACAAAGCAACATTATTTTCTTTGTCACGATATTTTAGAAGAAGCTTGGAAAACCAACCCAAATTACAATAAGAATGATGCTGTTGTGAGTCTTATATTGATTGCAACTGGATCTTATCATTACCGTAGACATAATTATGTAGGCGCCCACAAATCTTTTAATAAGGCATTAAAAGTTATTGAAAACTATGATTCAGCGATTAATATTGGACTAGACATACAACCGTATAAAAGGCTGCTAGTTGGATTAATTAAAGCTGCAAAAAAAGAGAAATCTTTTGAGCCAATTCATCTACCTTTAACAGATAAAATGGAACAAATTATATTAGAAAAATACCCCAATTATGTGCTGACATATTATAAAATTGAAGATGATTATATCATAGATCACCATTTAAAAAGGGATAGAACTGAAGTTGAAGCGGCAAGAAAACGTGCATTACAAGCGCGAAATAGATCAGTATAAACACTTTACTTACGTAGATGATTTTTTACATGCTATGGCATCAATAAAAAAACACAGTCCAGTTATTCAATCGAATAAACCAGTCTGTGTTTATGCTCTTGGATGAAATTCGTTATACATCTTACGAATTTGTGATTTCGAAACGTGTGTATACAATTGTGTTGTTGATATATCAGAATGACCGAGCATTTCTTGTACTGCACGTAAATCTGCTCCGTTTTCAAGTAAATGGGTAGCAAATGAATGTCTTAATGTATGTGGTGTTAAAGTTTTTATTATATTTGCTTTGATACCATTTTGTTTAATCATTTTCCATATCGCTTGTCTCGATAAAGGTTTGCCGTGCATGTTTAAAAATAGTGTATCAGTGACCGTATTTTTTAATAATTGTGGTCTTACCGTTTCTAAATAAGTGTTTAAGTATTCAATCACTGTATCGCCTAATGGTACAATTCTTTCTTTATTACCTTTACCAAAAACACGTATAAAGCCCATAATTAAATTAACGTCTTCTAATTCAATCTGAATCAGTTCTGATACACGCATGCCGGTAGCATAAAGTAATTCTAACATTGTGCGATCTCTATAACCGTTGTTTTTAGATAAATCAGGTGTTTCTAATAGTCTCAGTACTTCATCTATTTCTAAAACATCTGGTAATTTACGATCATATTTAGGTGTTTCTATTAATACCGTTGGGTCTTTTGCTGCATATTTTTCTCTTAATGCAAACTGATGAAAACTACGAATAGTAGAAATGAAGCGAGCTAATGATTTTGAAGATGCACCTTCATCATGTAAGTGACCCAAACATTCTTGAATGAGTTGTCTATCCACAAAATCAATATGACTAATTTTGTGTAATGTTAAAAATTCATCATATTTCTTTAAATCTCTTCGATATGCACCAATTGTATTTACACTTAACCCTTTTTCTAATTGTATAAATTTCAAATATTCATCTATAATATTTTTCACTGTACTACCTCTATTTCTGAAATAGTATTTTTAAATTTATTTCCCTTTTGCTTGACATGACGCACAAATACCATGGAATGTTAAACGATGGTCTAATATTTTAAAGTCAAATTCATTTTCAACTCTTTCCTCTACACGAGGTAATAAGTCTTCTTCGATTTCTTCTACTTTACCACATTCCATACAAACAAGATGGTGATGAAAATGTTTTGCTCCTTCTTTTCTCAAATCGAATCGAGCAACACCATCGCCGAAATTTATTTTATCTACCACTTTTAATTCTGCTAGCAATTCTAAAGTACGATATACAGTTGCAAGCCCAATTTCAGGTGCTTTGTCTTTAACTTTCAAATATACATCTTCAGCACTTAAATGATCTTTTTCATTTTCAATTAAAACTCTTAAAGTTGCTTCACGTTGTGGCGTCAATTTATAAGATGATTGCTGTAATTGTTGCTTCACGCGATTTAATCGTTCTTCCACGGAAGCCTCACTCCCCTACTAATAATTATAATCATTTTAATTTAGTTATGATATATATATATAAAATACCAATAATTGATAAAATTCGCAAGTATTCTCGCATCTTATTTATAATGATTATAATTAAGTAATAAATGTTGCAAAGCAATTATTGTTTTTGCGTCTTCTATTTCTTTATTGTCTAACAACGTTTTAATTTCGTTCATATCATAATATGCTAATTCTAAAAATTCATCTTCATCTAATTGCATTTTACCTTTTGTTAAATTTTCAGCTATATAAATTGATAATTTCTCATTTGAGAAACCTGGAGAACCATACATTTCAGTTATATGTTCTAATTCATCAGCAATATAACCTGTTTCTTCTTCAAGTTCACGTTTGGCAGCTGAAATTCGTTCTTCGCCTTGTTCCAATTTGCCTGCAGGAATTTCTAAAAGTGGTTTTTCACAAGCTTTACGAAATTGTTTCACTAATATCACTTTGTTTTCAGGTGTAATTGGACAAACTGCGACAGCACCATTGTGGTATATCAATTCACGTTTAGAAGTTTGTCCATCGGGTAGTTCAACATCGTGGACTTCTAAATCAATGATTGTCCCTTTATAAATAGAAGTGCTATGTAAAGTCTTTTCAAATAGGTTCATAAAAAATCACAGTCCTTTTAATTGATTTAAGATATTGTTAAGATGTACTCATTAGTTATTATGGGAATAGCGAATGAACATATACTTGTTTCATTTTGTTATGTATAGATTTAATATTGAAAATCCATCTTACTTTATTACGTCTACGCCCTATTATTCAAGTGTATCGAAAGGAGATAAAACATGCAAAAAAATGTTTTGAAAAGCGGTATAGAAATTTCAGAATTAGGTTTAGGTTGTATGAGTCTTGGAACAAGTAAGAAACAAGCAGAGCCTATCATTGAACGTGCAATTGAACATGGTATCACGTATTTTGATACAGCTGATATGTATGACAAAGGTGTAAACGAAACAATTGTTGGTGAGACTTTAAAAAAATATCAAAATAGAGATGATATCATTATTGGTACAAAAGTAGGAAATCGTTTAACAGAAGATGGTTCTACAACTTGGGATCCTTCTAAATCTTATATCAAAGAAGCAGTGAAAGGATCCTTGAAAAGACTCGGATTAGATCATTTAGATTTATATCAGTTACACGGTGGTACAATCGAGGATCCAATTGATGAAACAATTAGTGCTTTCGATGAATTAAAGAAAGAAGGTATTATCCGTGCTTATGGTATTTCTTCAATCAGACCGAACGTGATTGATTACTATTTAGAACATAGCGATATCGAAACGCTAATGTCTCAATTTAACTTAATTGATAACAGACCAGAGCAACTTTTAGATGATGTACATGCTAAAAAAGTTAAAGTACTAGCACGTGGTCCAGTATTTAAAGGGTTATTAACTGCTAAAAGTAACACTGTGTTAGATTCAAAATTTAGTGATGGTATTTTTGATTATACTTATCAAGAACTTGGAGAAACAATTGCATCAATTAAAGAAATTGAAAGTAATTTATCTGCACTTACTTTTAATTATTTAACTTCTCATGATGCATTAGGTTCTATCATTGTAGGTGCAAGTAGTACAGATCAACTAGATGAAAATGTAAAAAATTATCAACGTTCAAAAGATATAAGTTTAGAAGCATTAAAAGCAGCGCAAGATCGAGTGAAAAATTTAGAATATACCCAACATTTAAAATAAATCTCTTTTCGTTGTCCTAAAACATCTATGTCTGAGCAAAGATAAAAATATAAATAACTTCTATCAAAGCAAAAACGTCAATTTCTCTTATGATTTTATAGAAATTGACGTTTTTATGTTTAAAAAGCTTCATAATCCATGACATTGTTGTCTTCTATTTTAATGCTGTAGTCAAAATGAATATTTCCAAACTTTGAATAAGTGCTAACCTTTGTTCTTAAATAATGAAGCGAAGTTTTTTTCTATAAACCGTGGCATCAATTGATAAATTTTTAATAAATGGTGCATCCATCTAGGTTGATTGATTTCTAATTTTTTCTCAATTATACCATTGATAATTTGGTTTGCTAATTTTTCAGGGTCAAGCATCATGTCCCTGTATTTTTTGGCAAATTTCATAGATGGATCTGCTTTTTCATGAAATGGTGTCGCTATTGGCCCAGTATTAACAGTCATAATATGATAATTTGGTTTCTCGATACGCAGTGCATTTAATAATTGGTTAAAAGCTGCTTTACTTGCACCATAATGTGCAGCATAACCTTGACTTATAAAGGCAGCTTGGCTACCGATACCTACTATTATTGGATTTTTTGAGAATGCCGGTTGTAGAACTTTCATTAATATATTGAAATGGAGCACATTTAATTTATATGTTTCAAGCATTTCTACAAATGTATGGTCTTCAATAGATTTAAAATACCCAAGGCCAGAACTGTATATAAGTCCATCAATGGTTTGGTATTGAAAGTATTCCTTTAAATCAATGATTTCTTGTTGTGATTGTAAATCGCATTTAATGATATTTAGATGTTCCGTATCATATTGCGTTGCGAATTGTTTTAGTTTATCTGGATTTCGGGCAAGTACAGTAACATATGCTCTTTTAGATAATAATGCTTTTAATATAGCTTTACCTAATCCACTTGTACCACCAGTTAACACAAAATGTTTACCTATCATAGTAAATTCTCCTTGCTTTAAATTCATAGTTTAAGTATATGAGAGTAAACGATATTTTGCCACAGGTCTTTAAAAATTCTTAGCCATAATTTAAATCTATGTTAGTATGGAAACATAAAAAGCAAAGAGGAAGTGAAGTCTTCACATGAAACTAGTATTTTATGGTGCCGGAAATATGGCGCATGCAATTTTTACAGGTATTGTTAGTTCTAAAGTGATTGATTCTAATAATATTTATTTAACGAATCGTTCAAATGAAGTTGCATTAAAAGAATATGCTGACGAGTTAGGTGTTAATTATAGCTATGATGATGCAGCATTGTTAAAAGATGCAGATTATGTATTCTTAGGAACGAAACCATATGATTTTGATGATTTAGCAGAGCGTATTAAGCCATATATTGCAGAAAAAAATAAATTCATTTCTATTATGGCTGGTTTACCGATAAACTATATTCGTGAAAAATTGGCTTCTAACAACCCAATTGCACGTATCATGCCAAACACAAATGCCCATGTTGGACATTCAGTTACTGGTATTAGCTTTTCCAATAATTTTGGCGCTAAGTCAAAAGAAGAAGTTGATAATTTAATAAACGCATTTGGATCTGCGATAGAAGTTTCAGAAGATAATTTGCATCAAGTTACAGCAATTACTGGAAGCGGTCCAGCTTTTTTATACCATGTCTTTGAGCAATATGTCACAGCGGGTACACGTTTGGGTTTGGAAAAATCACAGGTAGAAGAATCAATTCGTAATTTAATCATAGGGACGAGCAAAATGATAGAACGCTCAGAATTGAGTATGGAACAGTTAAGAAAAAATATTACTTCTAAAGGTGGTACAACACAAGCAGGCCTTAATGCGCTTGCAGATCATGATATAGAAGCTATTTTCGAAGATTGTTTACGTTCTGCAGTAAATAGAAGTATTGAATTATCTAACCAAGACAATGATTAAAATTTAAAAAGCTTAAATTATTATAAAAAAGTGGGACAGTAATCTAAATTGTAAAATACTACAATTTTTAGAAAACTGCCCCACTTTTCATTTATTAAAATTGCCAAGAATCAAAATCACTGACAAAACTAAATGGTGGCGTATTACTCAAAGCTTTAAGCGATTTACTAATATCGCACACCTCTTCTTTAGTATAACGATTGCTGATATGTGTTATTAAACTATAGTCAACATTTGCTTCTCTCATCAATTCAAAAACGTCATCAATATGGCTATGGTGATAGCTATTAGCTAATGATTTATCTCCTTCAATATATGTACTTTCATGTACCATGATATTTGCATCACGTGCAATTATCATTTCATTTTTACAAGGCATAGTATCTCCAAAAATTGCTACGACTGGGCCTTTAATTGCTTCATCTTTAAAATCTTTAGAGTTATAAATCTCACCTTTGTATTCAAATGTTTCATTGTTTTTTACATCTTGATATTTAGGTCCTGGTTCTAAACCAATGTTTCTGAGCGCTTCAACATTGATTTTACCAGATTTATATGGCGCTTCTACCCTATATCCAAAAGAAGGAATACCATGATTTAACATATGTGCTTCAACATTAAATCCATTGTGTTGATAAGAAAGTTGTTCCTCTATTTCAATATAAGTGATTGGATAATTTAATTTTGATTCTGATAAAGTTAAAGTAGTTTCTATATATGATTTAATACCTTTTGGACCAATAATAGTAAGAGGCTTATCTTCGCCCCCTTGAAAAGATCGACTTGTGAGTAACCCAGGTAAACCAAATATATGATCACCATGCATATGCGTAATAAAAATGTGATCTACTTTTCCTAATTTGATTGAATGGTGTAATATTTGATGCTGTGTGCCTTCACCAACATCAAAAAGCCAAATGCTATTGGAGTATGGTTCCAAATTTAATGCAATCGCTTGGGTATTTCTTTCTTTAGTTGGCAGACCAGCACTTGTCCCAAAAAACGTAATTTCCATGCATATGCCTCCTCTTCTTGTTCATATTTTATCATATAAAAGTATTAAAAATATAATAAAATATGATATTACAAGCAAAATTGTGGGAAGATACTGGTGTATTGGTCTATAATAAATACAGATTTAATAAAGAATTGAGGTTTTGATCTTGAATACTAGAAATAAAGATATCCCATGCTTAATTACAATTTTTGGAGCAACTGGTGATCTTAGTCACAGAAAATTATTTCCATCATTATTCCATTTATACCAACAAGAAAATTTGAATGAGCACATTGCAATCGTTGGAATTGGTAGAAGAGACTTAACAAACGATGATTTCCGTAGTCAAGTGAAGTCGTCAATTCAAGAACATGTTAAAGATACTAAACACCTAGATAAATTTATGGAACACGTATTTTATCACAAACACGATGTAAGTGACGAAGCAAGTTATCAATCACTATTAGAATTCAGTAATAAATTAGATCACGATTTCCAATTACAAGGTAATAGACTCTTTTATTTAGCTATGGCTCCAAATTTCTTTGGTGTTATATCTGATTATTTAAAATCTTCTGGATTAACAGATACAACTGGTTTCAAACGTTTAGTTATTGAAAAACCATTTGGTTCAGATTTAGAATCTGCTGAAAAATTAAATGAACAACTACGTCGTTCATTTAAGGAAGAAGAAATTTACCGTATTGACCACTATCTTGGTAAAGATATGGTGCAAAATATTGAAGTACTTCGTTTTGCTAATGCAATGTTTGAACCATTATGGAATAACAAATATATTTCAAACATTCAAGTTACTTCTTCGGAAGTGCTTGGAGTTGAAGACAGAGGTGGCTACTACGAATCTAGTGGTGCATTAAAAGATATGGTCCAAAACCATATGCTGCAAATGGTTGCTTTGCTAGCAATGGAAGCACCTATAAGTTTAAATAGTGAAGATATCAGAGCAGAAAAAGTTAAGGCTTTAAAATCATTACGCAAACTAGAACCTGAAGAAGTTCGTCAAAACTTTGTTCGTGGTCAATATGATGAAGGTATCATAGAAGGACAGCAAGTTAAAAGATATAGAGATGAAGATCGTGTTGCAGAAGATTCTACAACGCCAACTTTTGTTTCTGGTAAACTAACCATTGATAATTTTAGATGGGCTGGCGTACCGTTCTACATAAGAACTGGTAAACGAATGAAGAGTAAAACGATACAAGTAGTCGTCGAATTCAAAGAAGTTCCAATGAATTTATACTATAAAACAGATAAAAAACTAGATTCCAACCTATTAGTTATTAATATTCAACCAAATGAAGGTGTTTCTTTACACTTAAATGCTAAAAAGAATGTACAAGGCATTGAAACTGAGCCAGTTCAACTATCATACGCAATGAGTGCACAAGATAAAATGAACACAGTGGATGCTTATGAAAATTTATTATTTGACTGTTTAAATGGAGATGCAACTAACTTTACGCATTGGGAAGAATTAAAATCAACTTGGAAATTTGTTGATGCAATACAAGAAGAGTGGAACCAAAATGAACCAGAATTCCCTAATTATACAGCTGGAACAAATGGTCCATTAGCGAGTGATTTACTATTGAGTAGAGATGGCTTCCACTGGTGGGACGATATCCATTAATCAACTTTTTAAAAATAAGGCAATGATACAAGTTTCAATTTGAGCTTGTGTTGTTGCTTTTTTATTATACCTTATTTGTGTTATGATTTAGACTATTGATTAAATCATTCATATACAATTTTAAGATGTTTACATTTTACCCTATTTAATATTTTTGAGATGTAAGTCACATGAAAATGATGTAAAATAGAATTAATCAACAATGATTCATAACATTATGTATAGAAAAGTAACGAGGTACATAATTATTTGTATTTCGTTATAATTTAGGAGTGAAAGTTTTGGACGTTATCAAGCAAATCCAACAGGCAATTGTATATATTGAAGATCATTTGCTAGAGCCTCTACATTTGCAAGCACTTAGTGATTACGTTGGTCTTTCACCATTTCATATTGATCAATCATTTAAAATGATTGTAGGTCAATCACCAACAGAATATGCAAGGTCAAGAAGGTTGACTTTAGCAGCACAAGACATTTTAAGTGGTTCAGCTCGCTTGGTAGATGTTGCAAAAAAGTATAGTTATAAAGACGCTAATGATTTTGCTAATGATTTTAGTGATTTTCATGGTGTTTCTCCTATTCAAGTCAATACAAAACGAGACGAATTAAAATTGCAATCAAGGCTTTATATTAAACTTACTACTACAGAACGTGCCCCTTATGCGTACCGTTTGGAAGATACACAAGGTTTATCTTTAGTAGGTTATGCTAAGTTCTTAAATTCAGAAGAAATTGATAACCCTTTTAAAGTGCCTGATTTTTTAGAGGATTTATTAATTGACGATAAAATTAAAGAATTACAACGATATAATGATACGAGTCCACATGAACTCTTTGTGGTTAATTGTCCGCTTGATAATGGAATGGAAATTTTTGTTGGCGTACCGAGTGAAAGATATCCTGCGCACCTTGAAAGTCGTTTCTTACCTAAAAGACAATATGCTAAATTTAATTTACAAGGTGAGATGGATTATGTAGTCAATGAAGCGTGGTATTATATAGAGACTAGCCTTCAAATGACTTTACCCTATGAGCATAATAGTTTGTACGTTGAAGTTTATCCATTTGACATTTCATTCGATGATCCATTCACTAAAGTTCAATTATGGATGCCTGTTGATCAAGAACAATATGACATATTAGAATAAAACCATAAAAATACGCTTAAACAATATATAGCGAGCAAGCAAACATATTTTTATATAAGTTGCTTACTCGCTATATTTTTGTTTGTTAATCATTATCTTAATTGCTAGATAATTGTTTCTAAAGTTTAATTACAAATGCTTCGTATGGTTGAATATTTTCAAAATCAATCGTGCTATTTTTGTAGTTATGTAGTAATATGTTTTCTTCTAGGAAGCTTGCATCAAAGGATAATGCAGCTTTTTTATTTGTTAAATTACCAACAATTAGTACATATTGATCATTTAATTCTCGTGTATATGCAAATATTTGGTTATTTTTTGAATCAACCAAATTAAATTCACCATATGTAAAAACATCATGAGATTTTTTTAACTTTATTAAAGCTTTATAGAAATTTAATATTGAATCTGGATCTTTTTGTTGATGTGCAACATTAATGTTTTTGTAGTTTGGATTTACAGGAAACCAAGGCGTTACATCTGAAAATCCTGCAAAGTTAGAATTATTCCACTGCATAGGCGTTCTAGAATTATCTCTATTTTCTTTTTTATGTTTATCTAATAGTTTTGAGACATCGCCACCTTGTTGTTTGACAATTTCGTATTCATTGACCACTGCAACATCATTAAAGGTTTCAATATCATCAAATGGATAATTGGTCATACCAATTTCTTGACCTTGATAGATAAATGGTGTGCCTTGCTGTAAAAAATATACGACTGCATGACTTGTAGCAGATTCAAACCAATAATGAGTATCATCACCCCAAGTTGACACACGTCTTGGCTGATCATGATTTTCAATAAACAATGCATTCCATCCAACATTTTCAAGTTTCTTTTGCCATTCATTGAGTACATTTTTATATGCATTGACGTCAAATTTAACATCGCCTGAATTCCACAAGCTTAAATGTTCAAACTGAAAAATCATATTGAATTTGCCCGTTGTCTCACCTACCCAAGGTTCAGCGTTTTCTGGACTAACACCATTTGCTTCTCCTACGGTCATAATATCATAATGACTTAAAGATTTATCTTTCATTTCTTGTAACCAAGTTTGTATACCAGGCTGATTCATATCTACTTCAAAAGCCGGCGCATAATCTTTTCCTTCTGGTAGTTTTAAATCACCAGCTTCAAATGTTTTTTTAATATGTGTTATAGCATCTACTCTAAAACCATCTATACCTTTATTAAACCACCAATTCATCATTTCAAAAATAGCATTTCTGACTTCTTGGTTTTCCCAGTTTAAATCTGGTTGCTTTTTACTGAATAAATGAAAATAATATTGACCTGTTTGTTCATCAAATTCCCATGTAGATCCATTAAATATACTTTCCCAATTATTTGGCTCCGATCCATCTGGTTTCGGATCTCTCCATATATACCAGTCACGTTTAGGGTTATCTTTACTTGATTTAGATTCTATAAACCATTGATGTTCGTCTGATGTATGATTAACGACTAAATCTAATATTAACTTCATATCTCTTTGGTGTACCTCATCTAATAATTGATCAAAATCGTCCATTGTTCCAAACTCATCCATGATATCTTTATAGTCACTTATATCATAGCCATTATCATCATTTGGCGATTTATACATTGGGCTAAGCCAGATAATATCAATTCCTAAATCCTCTAGGTAATCTAACTTTTCTATCACACCTTTTAAATCTCCGATACCGTCGCTATTAGTATCATTAAAGCTTCTTGGATAAACTTGATAAGCGATTGCTTCTTTCCACCATTCCCTTTTCATATACATCCCCCTCTAAAGGTATTGAATTTGTTAAATCCTATCAATATTTATATCTAAAATTTTAACTATGAACAATCATGTCATATAAATATAGCATGAAAAATAGTATCAATGTTTAAACTGTCATAGGTTAATACAATATTAAATATAATAGACTTAATCACATATATTAATAGATTAATTAATGTACGTATAAAAGTCAAAATTTTAGCGCAATCGCTTACAAATAAATGTATTTAATATTTTTGAAAAGCATATAGATAATTGATAAAGCAATATAATGTTAAAAAATGAGTAACTTATATTAATAATTATTATCCGAAAGCAAGTGAAATGGGAGAAACTGCAATCTCATGTTTAAGATATTAAGATAACTTTATGGAAATACTTACTATTTTGACTATGCATGCTTGCCTAGGAATATGATTTACATAATCCGAGTCTGTAGTATCTATCTCTTAACACACCACTACGCGTCAGTAGGTTACAAAACGTAGAAATTATTATGTATTTATAATATGAGAAAAACACTTCCGTATAAATTCATTTTTTATTATGAATTCAACGAAAGTGTTTTAATTTCACTCCATTATTTGAAGTTATTATATAATTATTCTAATGAAATTAGATATTTTAAAGCCTGAATTGTGTATATATCTGACAATTTTTAAGTCTTCTAAGATAGTTATTCAAAACTGACTATTATAAAATATCTAAATTATTCTTCAATCCATTGTGTATGGAAAATACCAGAACGATCTTTACGTTCATAAGTATGTGCACCAAAGTAATCACGTTGAGCTTGGATTAAGTTTGCTGGTAGATTTTCTGAACGATAACTATCATAGTAGTTAATACTTGCAGAAAAACCTGGTGTCGGAACGCCATTTTGTACGCCTGTTGCAACAACATCACGTAAAGCTTCTTGATAATTCGTAACGATATCTTTGAAATAAGGATCTAATAGTAAGTTTTGTAGATCGCTATCATTATCATATGCTTCTTTAATTTTTTGTAAAAATTGAGCACGGATAATGCAACCTTCACGCCATATCATAGCAAGTTCACCAAGTTGAAGGTTCCATGCATTGTCTTCACTAGCTTTTCTCATTTGAGCAAAACCTTGTGCGTAAGAACAAATTTTACTCATGTAAAGTGCTTTACGGATTTTTTCAAGGAATGCTTCCTTATCACCTTCAAATTTTGCATTTGGTCCATTTAATTGTTTTGAAGCATTTACACGTTCTTCTTTAATTGAAGAAATAAAACGAGCAAATACTGACTCAGTGATAATTGTTAAAGGTATTCCTAATTCTAAAGCATTAATAGATGTCCATTTGCCAGTACCTTTTTGGCCAGCTGTATCTAATATTTGTTCAACTAATGGACCATTCGTTTCATCATCTAATTTATTGAAAATATCACCAGTAATTTCTATTAAATAACTTGATAATTCACCAGCATTCCAATCTTTAAATGTTTGAGCAATATCTTTATGCGACATACCTAACAAGTCTTTCATCATTGCATAACTTTCTGCAATTAATTGCATGTCAGCATATTCTATACCATTATGCACCATTTTAACGTAATGACCTGCACCATTTGGACCAATATAAGCTACACATGGTGCACCATCTTTTGCTTTTGCTGATATAGCTTCTAATATATGACTCACTTTATTAAAAGCTGCTTCTTGTCCGCCAGGCATAAGTGAAGGTCCAGTCAATGCACCAACTTCACCACCAGATACACCCATACCAATAAAGTTAACACCACTTTCAGCTAAAGCTTTGTTTCGTCTGATTGTATCTTGATAATTTGTATTACCGCCATCAATTAAAATATCATCATCATCTAATAATGGTAATAGCGTATCAATTGTTGCGTCTGTCGCTGTACCTGCTTTTACCATTAATAAAATTTTACGGGGTTTTTCTAAGGAATTTACAAATTCTTCCATTGAATATGTTGGATGTATGTTTTTTCCTTCAGATTCTTTTACCATTTCATCTGTTTTTTCTGAAGAACGGTTAAAAACTGATACGCTGTATCCGCGTGATTCAATATTCCAAGCAAGGTTTTTACCCATTACGGCTAAACCTACTACACCTATTTGTTGTGTCATTTAACTAACCTCTCTTATTAAAGTTTTCTAGTACATTGTATCACAAAGGTATCTTTAGATTCACTTAATCAGTTTATAGATTGTTTAATAACCACATCGTTGATACTTAAAAGTTGATTAGCTAACTGATTTAAAGATTTAATTGATATTCTTTCTTCTGTAGTGTGAATGTTTTCATAACCGACACCTAAAATGACTGTAGGTATACCAAGTTGATTGATTATATTACCATCTGATCCGCCACCAGCAATGACGGTATTTGCTTCTAAACCTAAAGATAAAGCGCTAGATTTTGCTATAGAAGTAACCGTTGCATCTTCAGAAATTTTAAACCCTGGATAACTTTTGATGATTTCTACTTCTGCATGACAATGATACTTTTTTGCAGTTGTTTCAAATACAGATTTCATATGATTCACTTGTTTGATAATACTTTCATCTGAATGCGAACGTGCTTCTGCATTTAATATTACTTTTTCAGCCACAATATTGGTAGCTGATCCACCTTCAAAGCGACCGATATTAGCTGTAGTATATTCATCTATTCGACCTAAGTTCATCTCACTAATTGCTTTTGCTGCTACATTAATTGCGCTAATCCCATGGTTAGGCGTACTGGCGTGTGCTGTTTTTCCAAATATTGTGGCATTCAGTTTCATTTGTGTTGGCGCACCTACTACTGTTGTACCGACTGGAACACTTGCATCAATCGCAAAGCCATAATTTGCATCTACTAAAGTTTTATCTATAGCTTTCGCACCCTCTAAACCTATTTCTTCTCCCACAGTTAAAATAAATTGTATTTGACCATGAGGCAAATTTTGTTCGTTAATGACACGGATAAATTCTATAATAGCTGCTAAACCTGCTTTATCATCTGCGCCTAAAATTGTAGTTCCATCTGAGTATATGTATCCATCTTTTTTTACAGTTGGTACAATTTTTTGACCTGGTACAACTGTATCCATGTGACTTGTAAAATATATTTTCTCAAGATGCTCAAAATTTGGAGTAGCCTTTAATGTGCATATTAAATTATTAGCACCTAATGCTTCATTTTGAATACTCGCTTTGTCTTCGCTGATATCTATATTTTGTTGCTCCATCAATTTTTTTAAATGGTTTTGTATAGTTTGTTCATTTCCACTTTCTGAATCAATTTGAACGAGAGTTAAAAATGTCTCTAATAGACGTTTTTCATTTATCATATTTATCCCCTTTTCTATAATCACAATTTATTTTAGTTTACATAAGTTTAAAGTTTAGTAAAACAAATATGTTTATACGTGTTAGACTTGTTATGTTATAATATACATTGATAAAATAAAGATACTTAAAATTATTGTGGATGCTTCAAAGTACAATAATGATTAATAAAACGCATTGGATATATTATGGAGGAATAAAGATTGAATAACAATAAAGTGCTTAGATTTATAATTGTGGTTATGTTGGTAGCAGTAGTACTTGCATTAATCTTAACAAGTATAGTTCCTTTAACGAATTAAAATCAAAACTTAACTTTTTAAAATTTTTGTCTATCGGATTGAGACATAAATCCGTTAAAAATAGCATTTAGGTGATTTAATTCATTTCATCTGAGTGCTTCTTTTTTAATCCATACTTCGTATTGTAGGATCACTTTCTTAGGCGACAGCTTCAGCCTGTAGTCTTCAGCTTGTCCTGTTCCCTCAAGCGTCTCGCCAAAATACGTCGCATTTATATGTGTTTGACACGACATGTTAATGAAATCGTTGAAACTATCCCTGCAAATGTATTCGATGTATTCAAACATCATCGTGGTAATACATCATATCATCAACCGTAATCAAAACAATAATGAAAAAGGCAATTTCTATGTTATTTCAATAGAAATTGTCTTTTTTCACTAGTCCAAGAACTTTATATCACAAGCTCTTTTTCTGTACAATTTAAATTAAAATGGCCTAGGTATAAAGAAAATAGATGTCATTCTCTTACCTAGGCCAAGGTGATTATTATTTATGCTTTCTATGAAAAAATTGTTGATTTTGTATCTTTATGTAATTTTAAGGATCCAAATTGTGATTTAACTTCTAAATATTCTTCTAATTCATTGAGTAGTTGTTTAATACTTGCTCTAGTTCTAAATGAAGCATGTGTTTTTGGTAACTCTAATTGCTCTAACGCTATTTTAATTTCATAGAGAGAATGCAATCGTAACACTGTATAGTCATTACTATTTACGTTATGAGCCACTTCCAAAAATAAACTGCTGATTTTAGTTAACAGCGTATCTTTCGTTTCAATGTTTTGTATCAATTTAGACATTCTTTCAAGTAGTTCTAACTGCTCTTCTCTCATATCAAAATAATGATAGTAAGAATTTTCATTACGTACGAAATGATTTTTAACATCTCTAAATGCAATTGATTTTGCCTTTTGAATCGTAAGTTGTAACTGGTTGAAAGAAATATCTAATGAATCATTGGGTTCTTTACAATTATTACTAAATGTTTCAAAAATTGTTGTAAATTGATTTTCTATTTCTTCTTTATATTGTTTAAGTTTAAAGTCTAGGCTAGGCATGATTAAATTCATTATGAATGCAATACCAAGGCCTACAATTAATAATAAAATTTCATTGATAAACAAGTGCATGTCAATCACTTCAGCATTAAATACATGCAACAAAATGACACAACTTGTAACTACGCCTTCCTGTACTTTGAATACAACAGTGAGCGGTATAAAAAATAATACGATTAGACCTAAAATAATAGCATTTTGACCGAAGTAACTAAAAGCTATTGACCCTATTATAAGGATTAATATACAAGATACAAATCTAGATATAATCGCTTGAAGTGAATGCACTTTGGTATGTTTAATACAAAGCACTACTAAAATGGCACTAGAAGCAAAATTATCTAATCCCATTAATTTAGCAATGATAATTCCTAGTGCCATACCTACAGCAGTTTTAATTGTTCTAAATCCGATTCGATATGGATTTAATCGCATCATCGGTGTCAACCTCTATCTTTCATCACAATAAGTATCAAATAAATTTTGTAATTGATTAATAACGTCCATCACATCATGGCCTTCGATTTGATGACGTTCTATCATTTGTGTGATTTCACCATTTTTTATTAATGCAAATGATGGGCTTGATGGTGCGTATCCTTTAAAATAATCTCTTGCTTGTTGTGTAGCTTCTTTGTCTTGTCCGGCAAACACTGTCACTAGTCTGTCTGGTAATTTATCATAATGTAAGGCATGTGTAGCTGCTGGTCTAGCAATCCTACCAGCACAACCACAAACTGAATTAACCATAACAAGTGATGTACCTTCTTGACTTAACACTTTATCAACTTCATCTGCTGTTGTTAATTGTTCATAACCCGCTTCCTCAATTTCATTTCTTGCTTGGCTTACTACATCATTCATATATAAATCAAAATTTAAATCCATATTCAAATCACCTTTCATTATCAATTTATTAATTTCATTTTACTAATATATAGACAATAGTTCAACATGTGTGTTTAATGAGAAAGTAAGTTCACTTTTCGTGGAATGCTTGAACAATAATTATTTTAAAAAAATAAGTTAGAAATCAAAATAATCAAATTTGATTTCTAACTTACCATTTTCATATAAATTAGCATTTATTTATACAATAAAAACTAGTAAATACTTGTGTTTTCTATAGAGTATTGCTCAATTCTTGTCTTAACGAAATTCATAAATCTACCTGCTTGCAAACCATCTAATATACGATGATCAATAGAAATACATAGATTAACCATGTGTCTAATAGCTATCATATCATCAATAACAACGGGCTTTTTGATGATGGATTCAATTTGCAGTATAGCGGCTTCTGGGTGATTGATAATACCCATAGATGATACTGAGCCAAATGTACCAGTATTATTGACCGTAAATGTACCACCTTGCATATCTTCAGACCTTAATTTTTTATTACGTGCTTTTTGAGCTAAATCATTTATTTCTCTAGCAATGCCTTTTAAGGATTTTTCATCTGCATTTTTGATTACAGGAACATATAATTTTTCTTCATCAGCTACTGCAATTGAAATATTGACATCTTTATGCATTACTATTTCGGAATTTTGCCAACTACTATTGAGTAAAGGATATGCTTTTAATCCTTCTGCAACCGCCTTTACAAAGAACGCAAAATAAGTGAGGTTATAACCTTCATTTTCTTTGAAACTATTCTTATGATAATTTCTTGTTTTAACTAAGTTTGTAGCATCTGCCTCAACCATCATCCAAGCATGTGGGATTTCATTAACACTGTTCACCATATTTTCAGCTATTTGTTTGCGGACACCATTTACTGGAATCGCAGAGCCAGGAGTTGGGTCGTTATATTGAACTTGCTTATTGACTTTAGGAGAGTCTTTAGGTGCGATGATTTCTGAGCCTAGTTTATTAGTACCTTCTTTGATTACTTTCTCTATATCTTTTTTGGTTACTCTACCTTCAAAGCCAGTCCCTTTTACTTGTGAAAGGTCGATTTGATGTTCAGACGCAAGTTTAAATACTACCGGTGAAAAGCGTCCGTTATTTTTCGGAAGATTATCTGACGCATCAGTCGTGCTTTCATTTACATCTGAGGAATCAACCATAGTTTGTGTTGCTTTTGATGTATATTCATTTTGTTCATTTGTAGTATTATTATCGGTATTTTCATTTGATAATTCTTCCTCAGTATCCAAATAACAAATTACTTCACCTACTTCTACTGTTGTACCTTCCTCCACGATAATTTCGCGGATTGTACCAGCGTATGATGAAGGCACTTCTGCAGTTACTTTATCCGTAATAACCTCACAAAGTGGGTCATACTCTTCTACTGTATCGCCTACTGAAACGAGCCATTGTTCTATTGTGCCCTCATGCACACTTTCTCCGAGTTTAGGCATTTTTATTTCCATCATTGTGCCTCCTTAAAATTCTGCGAGTTCACGCATTTTAATTTTTATCTTATCTGGATTAATCATAAACTCATCTTCGAGTGTTGGTGCAAATGGCATTGAAGGAACATCTGGTCCAGCAAGTCTCATTATCGGTGCATCTAAATCAAACAGACAATTTTCAGCAATAATTGCAGCGACTTCAGATATGATACTACCTTCTAAGTTATCTTCAGTGACCAATAAAACCTTACCTGTTAATTTAGCTCTCTCAATAATCGTTTCTTTATCTAAAGGATAGACTGTGCGTAAATCAACTACTTCAACATTTATATCATCTTCAGCAAGCATATCTGCTGCTTGAATACAGTAATTGACACATAGTCCATAAGTAAATACAGTAATATCGTCGCCTTCACGCTTAACATCAGCTTTACCAATCGGCACTGTATAATACGATTCTGGCACTTCTTCTTTAAGTAAGCGATAAGCTTTTTTATGTTCGAAATATAATACTGGGTCATTTGATTCGATTGAAGCTAATAATAAGCCTTTCGCATCATATGGTGTGGACGGAATAACAATTGTGAGCCCCGGTGTAGAAGCAAAAATGGATTCAACACTTTGTGAATGATAAAGTGCACCATGTATGCCTCCACCAAATGGAGATCGAATAGTAATAGGACAATGCCAATCATTATTAGAACGGTATCTCATTTTTGCTGCTTCACTCATAATTTGATTCGTTGCAGGTAAAATATATTCAGCAAATTGAATTTCTGCAACTGGTCGTTTACCTAACATAGCAGCACCAATACTAGTACCCACAATATTCGATTCTGCAAGTGGTGTATCTAACACTCTTGCTTCTCCATATTTTTTCTGTAAACCTAATGTGACACCAAACACGCCACCTTTTTTACCAACATCCTCACCTAATACAAAAACGTCATTGTCTTTTTCCATTGCTTGGTCTAGGCCTTGATGAATTGCTTCTAAATAAGATAATTTAGCCATTATTTAAGCCCCCTTCTTCGTAGACATATGTGTAAGTTTCTTCTGGTGATGGATAAGGAGCTTTTTCAGCTTCTTTTGTTGCTTGATTTACAATCTCTTTATGTTCTTTTTCTATTTCATCCAACCATTGTTCATCAATGATACCTTCTTCTAATAAAAAAGATTTGAATTTTAGGTTGCAGTCTAATGATTTTAACCCATCACGTTCTTCTTGTGTACGATACTTGTCATCATCATCTGATGAGTGTGCAGTCATTCTTGTACACATTGCTTCGATTAATGTCGATCCTTCACCATTCAATGCGCGTTCTCGTGCTTCTTTCATTACTTTATACATTGCTATTGGATCATTACCATCGACATGCTCACCATGCATACCATAACCAATAGCGCGATCAGATAATTTTTCTGCACCATATTGTAGCGTGTCAGGTACTGAAATTGCATATTTGTTGTTTTCAATCACGCAAATAAATGGAAGATTGTGAACACCAGCAAAATTGAGACCTTCATGAAAATCACCTTGGTTTGAACTACCTTCTCCCACAGTTGCCATAGCAATATTAGGCTTATTATCCATCTTTAATGCTAAAGCAGCACCTACAGCGTGTAATATTTGTGTGCCAACTGGAGAACTTTGTGATAATATACCTTTTTCTCTTTTTCCAAAATGAGAAGGCATTTGTTTCCCACCGGAATTTATATCATCACGTTTACCGAATGCAGCTAACATTGAGTCTAATGCTGTCATGCCCATATAAGTTACAAACGCTAAATCTCTATAATAAGGAGAAGATATGTCTCCCTCATGCATAGCATATGCCATACCTATTTGTGTCGCCTCTTGCCCCTGACAGCTTATGACAAATGGGATTTTCCCAGCACGGTTTAAAAGCCACATACGCTCATCTATTTTACGACCTAAGTCCATCCATTTATACATGGTTTGTAAGTCAGACGCTTCAAGTCCAACTGATTTATAATCAAACATCTTATTTCCTCCTTATTTAAACATGAATCGATCTGTTTTCAACTTTTAAGCCTAACTCCATTAACACTTCAGACAGCGATGGATGAGCATGAGTAGTTAATCCAAGTTCTAGCGTGGAGCCATTCATAAATTGCATTAATGATACTTCATTAATTAATTCTGTTACATGTGGACCAATCATATTAAGTCCGAGTACAGTATCATTATCCTGATCGATTATGATTTCGCAAAAGCCATCATGATTTGTAACATTTTCTATAACAGCTTTGCCGATTGCTTTAAACGGAACTTTAAAGGCTTTTGCATTAAGCTTTTTAGATTTTGCTTGTTCTAAATTTTGCCCAATACTTGCAACTTCAGGTTGCGTATAAACACATTTTGGCATTTTATCATAGTCAACTGATATTGGTGAAGCATCAAACATATGGTCAATTGCTGTTATGCCTTCTTTGGAACCTACATGTGCGAGTTGTAATTTACCGATACAATCACCTGCAGCATATATATGTTTGTCTTCAGTTTGTTGATATTCATTTACCATTATATGATTGGCATCTGATAATTGTATTTTTGTATTATTTAAGCCAATATCATCTGTATTGGGTTTTCTACCAATTGCGACTAAGCATTTTTCAAAATGAGCCGTTTCATCATTCAATAAAATATTGATAGCAGAGTCTTCAATTGAAACTTGTTCTTTTGATAGTTGTGTATTTTCATAAAATTTCACACCACGCTGTATTAAACCATTTTTTAATGTATTTGCGATGGATTTACTTTCAGTCGGTAAGATTCGTTTACCTGCTTCTATGACAGCTACTTCAACCCCAAAATCTGTCATTAAAGATGCGAATTCTAAACCTATGACACCTCCACCAATGATCGCAAGTGATTGGGGTAATTTATCTAGTTTTAATATATCGTCACTGGATAGCACAGTGTTTCCATTAAATGGTAAAAAGGGTAAAGTCATTGGAGATGAACCGGTACAGATTAATACATTATTATTTGGAATTAATTCTGATTCACCATTTTCGTATTCTACTGAAATAGTACCGCTTTGAGGTGAGAAAATAGATGGACCTAATATTCGTCCAACCCCATTAAATACGTCAATTTTATTATGATTCATAAGTTGTTCAACACCTTTAAACATTTGTTGGACAACTTCGTTTTTACGTGCTTGAATTCGTGAAAAATTTAATTTAAATGCATCTACATCTACACCAAATTCACTCGAATTTGCTACTGTTCTTAATACATCAGCTGATTTCAAAAGTGCTTTTGTTGGTATGCATCCTTTATGTAAACATGTGCCGCCTAAAAGTGACTTTTCTACAAGTGCAACTTTTTTCCCTAATTGAGATGCTCTAATTGCTGACACATACCCAGCAGTACCTCCACCTAAAATTACTAAATCATATTTTTCGTCTGCCATATTTTTACTCCTAACTGTAATCTTAGTATTATGTCAATAATCATATTTAAACAAAAAATTTAGCAAAGTATTTGAAATCAATATACAATAAAAAACAAATTCATAGAAAATTTAAATTTTTTATGAATTTGTTTGATATTAATTATTTTAAACATACGAATAAAATCACCTTTGAGTTTTAAAAGTGATTTCAATGCGTGTTTTTAAAATTTCTAAAATCCTTTATTTTTCAAATGCTTTAATTCTATACTTTAAAAGAATTGTCTAGATAATGAAATATTGATGGTTACAATGATTACAATAAGTCTTTTATAGAAAAATCGTATGCTTCATCCTTTATTTAAATACAAGCGCAAAAGAAATAGTTTTCTATTAATTTATATCCTTTACTATCTTACATCAAAATTCAATATTATAAAATTAATAACCTAAATAATAGTGTAAAAATTCAAATATAATTAGAAGTTAAATTTATTTTGTGATTTCAAAGCAAGTAATAAAGAGTTTAATTTATTTTGTTTACTTTCTGTCCTCGATGTGAAGACAATAGGGAATTTTGCTCCGAGTAACAAACTAGAAACAGAAGCATTTCCAAAATAAGTTAAAGATTTTAACAATGCACTCCCGACATCTATATTGGAAACTAGAAGTGCATCAACATTACCAGCAATACTAGATGTATTATTTTTTTCAATTGCTCTTTTTTTACTGATTGCATGATCAAAAAGAATGGGTCCGTCTATTTTCGCATCTGTATCAGATGTTCGATTGAAAATATTTTTTAATTTTTCAGCATCTATAGATGACAAAATCTTTTTAGATGCTTGTTCTACTGAAGATAATAAACCTATGTTAAATTCATCATAACCTAGTGCTTTGCTGAAAGTAGTTAAATTTTTAATGATTTGTTTTTTTTCTTCAATTGTCGGAGCTACATTATATGCAACGTCACTAATCATTAACGTTTTGTGATAATTAGGAATACTAAAGCACGCAACATGATTTAAAAAGCCATATTGATCTATAAAGTTTTTATTGCTTAAAACAAAAGAAATCATTGATGTGGCTTTCATTTTTCCTTTCATTAAAACAGTAACTTTTCCTTGTGATAAATCTTCTGAGCATTGCTTTAGTAATTGGTAATCACTTGAAAATGTTAGCACATGAATCCTATTTAAGATTTGGGGTTCTAAATCAAAAGAACGTATGATTTCCGTAGTGTCTTGGGTATCATAAATAAAAATATCAATGTTAGTTAATTTTAATGCTTTAACTAATACTGCTATCATTTTTTCATCATTTGCATATAAAACCGCTACATTTCCAGTCATTGTTTCACATGGTTCAACTAATTGTTGGAATCGCATAAAATCAACATCCTTCACTGATTATTTATCAAATTCAGCTAGCACTAAAAATAGCAATAATGAATTTAAATTTTTATTATAAATTGTGATTCTGTTCTATCATTTCCTTAGCATTTTGTTTGGTTAATTTTGTCACAGTAGCGCCTGAAATCATTCTCGCTACTTCATCGATACGTTCTTCTCCTGTCAATTCTTTAACTTGTGTTGTTGTTCTTTCATCATCTGTATTTTTACTAATAAATAAATGATGATCACTCATTGATGCAACTTGTGGTAGATGTGAGATGCATATCACTTGAATGTGTTCAGCCAAACCTTTCATTTTTTCTGCCATCTTTTGAGCAGCCTTACCAGACACACCAGAATCTACTTCATCAAATAAAATGGCTGTTTGGCCTCTAGTTTTTACAAAGATAGTTTTTAACGCTAACATAATTCTGGACAATTCTCCTCCAGAAGCTATTTTATTTAAGCTTTTTAAAGGTTCGCCTTTATTTGGACTGATTAAAAATTCTACAAATTCTATACCTTCTCGATTAGGTGTGTCTAATGGTTTAAATGAAATTTCTAAATTAGCATCGTTCATCTGAAGGTTTTGGATTTCATCTACAATATGATTACGCAAAGATTGAGCGACAATTCTTCTTTCTTGTGATAACTTTTCCCCTAATTCCATAACATTTTTATATAAATCATCTATTTCTTGACGTAATTGAGCTGTACTTTCTTCATAATTTTCAATCTTATTAATTTCGTCAGTCATTTTATCTTGATACATAATAAGTTCATTGATATCTTTACCATATTTACGCTTTAAACTATTTAATAAATTCATCCTAGATTCTAATTCATTTAAATATTGTTCATCAAATTCTGTATTCGTTAAATCATCATATAATTGATGTTTAGCGTCCTCAAGTGTGTAATAAAACTGGTCGACATCTTCTTTTAGTTCATCGTATTTTTCTGGTAAAATTTCACTGATTGATTGTAATTGATGACTCAATTCGTATAAACGGTCTGTAATAGCATGCTCATCCGTTAATGTAATATGTGCATTGTTTAACGCTAAACTTAGACTTTCGGAATTTTGAATACGTTTGATATCAGTTTCAAGTTGTGGGACTTCGTTTTCAATAAGATTCGCTTCTTGTAATTCATCATATTGAAATTTCAACAAGTCTAACCTTTGTAATAATGCTTGATCAGCTGACTCTAAATCGGCTAATTCTTTTTTCTTAGCTTTATATTTATCAAAAGTATCAACATACGATTCAAGTAACGTTTGATATGTATTTTCTGCATAACTATCTAATAAATGTAAATGATATTTTTGTTTTAATAATGTTTGTGTTTCATGTTGACCATGTATATCTAACAATTCTTGCATTATTTTTCGCAAATCTTGTAAAGTAACTGTTTGATTATTAACTCTACAAATACTCTTACCAGAGCTGAATATTTCTCTTTTTACTAATAAAAAGTCCTCATCTATATCGATTGATAAATCATGAAGTATTGAAATGGCTTCTTTACTATTATCAATATCAAAGATACCTTCAATCACTGCTTTTTTTTCACCGTGTCTAACATAGTTTGATGATGCACGCATGCCAATGAGTTGCCCAATTGCGTCTATAATAATTGATTTACCAGCACCAGTTTCACCACTTAAAACAGTTAAGCCATCACCAAAATTCACTTCTAATTCATCTATAATTGCGAATTGTTTAATCGATAAGGTTTGTAGCATTCATAATCACTTCCTTATACTTATAGTAAATTAAAGATACGCGTTTTAATTTTTTCGCTTGCAGATTCATCTCTGCATATAATTAAACAAGTATCATCACCACAAATTGTGCCTAGCACTTCATCCCAGTCTATTTGATCTAGGATTGCTCCAATTGATTGAGCGTTACCAGGTAATGTTTTAAGTACTAAAAGATTACCTGTACCATCAATATTTACAAATGAATCCATTAAATAACGACCGAGTTTTTCTAATGGATGATATTTTCTGTCATTAGGTAAACTATAAACATATTGACCAGAAGGTGTAGGTACCTTAATTAATTGTAATTCTTTAATGTCACGAGAAACAGTTGCTTGAGTTACATTTAACTCATATTCATTTAAACGCTTTACCAATTCATCTTGTGTTTCAATTTTTTCATTAGATATAATTTCTCTTATTTTAATATGTCTTACTGATTTTTTTGCCATGTGTAGCACCTCTATAAACGAATATTTATACAATGATTTTAACACATGGATGATGATACTACTACTAAAGTTAATCTAATTGAAATACTTTTATTCACTGTTATATATACTACTTGCCTATTTTCTTAGATTTTTTAATATTGCACATACTTCTATTTTTTAATGCTAATACTGTTACAATTTTAGTAGCAAATGAATATTTATTTATAAAATTATAAATTCTTATAAATAAAAAAATCATGCTACGATCAGTAGCATGACTTAATGTTTGAAATAATATAAAAGTATCAAAAACAGTTAATAAGTTTTTTAAGATTCTCTATTATTAAATAATTCAATTATAAATTTTAGATTACTTGTGTCATACTGCTCAGGTAAACGAGCTAAACAAGCATATGCAGATTCAGTATGTGACTTTAACTTCTCTTCTGCACCATTTTGTCCTAACAATGAAACATAAGTACTTTTATCATTTTCGATATCACTACCTGTAGCTTTTCCTAGTTTTGTTTCATCACCGTAAATATCTAATAAATCATCTTTTATTTGGAACATTAATCCTAAATGTTCACTATATGATTCTAATAAGCTGGCGACATTGGTTTCGGGTTCAGCAATATCTACTGCAGCCATTACAGCAAATTTTAATAACGCCCCTGTTTTAGCATGATGTATATGTTCTAAAGTATTCAGGTCTACTGCAGATCCTTCACCTTCGCTTTGCATATCTAGCGTTTGACCGCCCACCATACCTAAATGTCCACTTGCAGATGACAAGCGCTTGATAAGTTTTACTTTAACATCATCTTTCAGATTGTCATCATTAATAATAATATCAAAAGCTTTTGTGAGCAATGCGTCACCAGCAAGTATTGCTTTCCATTCACCATACACTTTATGATTTGTCAATTTACCTCTTCGATAGTCATCATTATCCATTGCAGGTAAATCATCATGAATAAGAGAATACGTATGTACCATTTCTAATCCAAGTGCTGAAGAATAGCCAAGTTTGTAATCCTTTGCTAACATGTCCAATGTTAATAAAAGTAAAACAGGCCTAATTCGTTTACCACCTGCTTCTAACGAATATCTCATACTATTTTCTAAATCTGTATTTAGTGATGAATTCGGAATTGAATTTTGCAATAATTTATTTATTTCATCAGTTAAATTGTCAATTTTATGATTCATCATGATTTTCTTCCTTTTCAGTTTCTTCATCGCCTTCAACATTTTCTTCAGACATAAGTTCATTCACTTTTTTTTCAGCATTTTTCAATGTTTCATCACAATTTGCTGATAATGTCATGCCTCGTTGATATAAGTTTAAAGATTCTTCTAAAGAAACATTTTCATTATCTAATTTTTGAACTATATTTTCTAATTCTTTCATCATTTCTTCAAAACTTTGTGATTTATTTGTCATCTTTACACCTTACTTTCATAACTTGTGCATCAACAGAACCGTCTTTCATTGTTAATACAATATTATCATTTTCAGTTAAATCACTCGTGCTCGTTACTATCTTATCCTCTTTATTCACAATCGTATAACCACGTAACATTGTATTGGTTGGACTAAGATTATTCAAATTCTCTATTTTATTAGTTAAATTATTTCTTTGTTTTACAATGAGGTGATTCATTAATTTTACAAGATTCGTTTGTTGTTGGTTGATCGCTGTTTGTTCTCTCTGAATACTTTGTTTGAAATGTTTTAAGTTGAAATTCTGTTTTATTAATTGCAGTTTTTGTACCTGTTGATTGACTTTAAAGTTTATTGCTAAATTAAGTTGTTTCTCTAAATCATCACGTTTTTGAATCTGTTGATCATATAATAAAGTTGGCGTTTTAAATTTATAGTATGAAGCTACATGTTGTAGATACTGTTTTCGATGTTGAATTTGTTGTTTCATAAACCTAGTTAGAGAAAATTTTTGTTGCTGAATATATTGTCTTAATTCATATTGATCAGGTGTAGCCATCACTGCTGCTTGTGTAGGTGTTGCTGCACGTGCATCTGCTACGAAATCACTAAGTGTGAAGTCCGTTTCGTGACCTACTGCTGATATAATTGGTGTTTGACATGTATAAATCGCTTTTACAACATCTTCTTCATTGAAGTTCCATAAATCTTCTATAGAACCACCACCACGACCAATTATAATAGTATCTACATTTAACTCATCAGCCTGTTTTACTTTTTCAATGATATCATGCTTAGCCTGCTCACCTTGTACTAAAGTATTAATTTGAATTTGTTCAACTAAAGGATATCGACTATTGATAGTTGTATGGATATCCCTTATTGCTGCCCCAGTACCTGCAGTTAACACAGCAATTTTTTCAGGAAACTTAGGAATCATTTTTTTGTGATTTTGATCAAAATACCCATCTTTAGTTAATTTCTTTTTTAATTGTTCTAATTTTTGATATAAATTACCAATGCCATCTATATGCATTTTATTAACATAAACTTGATAATTGCCACGTCTTTCATATACAGAAACACGTGCTTCTAAAAGCACTTCGTCACCTTCTTTAGGCTCGAAGTCAATTTTTGAAGCATTCCCTTTAAACATCATTGCACTGATTACACTATTTTTATCTTTAACATTAAAATAAAGATGACCACTACTATGTTTTTTAAAGTTAGAAAGCTCACCTTTGAGCAATACATTTTGTAGGTGTGGATCCTGATCAAATTTATATTTAATATATTTAGTTAAAGCTGACACACTTAAATAATCTGACATATTATATCACTCTTTTATTCAATATTACTTAATACACCATTGATGAACTTATAATGATCATCATCACTAAATTGTTTTGCTAATTCAACTGCTTCATTGATGATTACTTTTTGTGGCGTTTCGCTATTTAACAACTCAAAAGTTGACATTCTTAATATGATACGGTCAGATTTTAATAACCTGTCGATTGTCCAATCTTTTAAATGTGGCGCAATTTTGTTATCTAACACAGATTCATGATCTTTTACACCAGTAACTAGCCAATTAATAAAATCAAATTCTAAATCTGGATTATCATCTTTAATAAAACTAATTGCTTCATCAATCGTTAAATCACTATTTTTCATTTCTAATTGAAATAATGTTTGAAAGGCTTGTGTTCTTGATTCTTTTCGACTCATTATAAACTCCTTTTAGCATTGTACGCTTTATGACTAATATAAAATAGAATTTTGTTAATCACTTGATTATAGAACTCTTGTTTTATGACTACATTAAAGTCATAGTGCTATTTTTAATTTGTAGATACGATATGTGTAATGTGAACATTAATTTGACTTGGTATGATGGTTGTCATCGTAGATAATGAGTTATAAATGGCATTTTGTATTTTTCTTGCAGTTTCTGAGATATTAATGCCGTATGAAAATGAACAATAAACATCTATATGAATACCATCATCTTTTGTATCTACTTTAATGCCACGTGCTAATTGTTTTTTTGTAACTTTTTCAACACTTAAGTCTTTAATTTCTTTAAAGTGTCCTTCTAAGCCTTTTATTTCTGAGGTTGCTATACTAGCTATAACAGTCAAAACCTCAGGTGCTATTTCTATTTTTCCTAAATTGGAATGTGATGATTCTGCTACTTTGACCATTTCACAAACCTCCTATTTAGATTATTCATCCATTATATTATATGTTTCTAAGAAGTTAGTATTAAATTTACCACTTCTAAATATATCATTATTTAAAAGTCGAATATGGAACGGAATTGTAGTGTCGATTCCTAATACTAAATATTCACCTAACGCTCTCAATCCAGTCATAATTGCTTCATCTCTTGATGGTTCATGAACAATTAATTTTGCTACCATAGAATCATAATATGGAGGGATTGTATAATTAGTATAACATGCGGATTCGATTCTTACTCCAAAACCACCTGGTGCTAGATATTGTGTAATCTTTCCTGGTGAAGGCATAAAGTTTTTATACGGATTTTCGGCGTTAATCCTGAATTCGATTGCGTGTCCCTTGATTTCAATGTCTTTTTGTGTGAATGGTAATTTTTCACCCATTGCAACTTTAAGTTGCAGTTTTACTAAATCAATACCAGTTACCATTTCTGTAACGGGATGCTCTACCTGAATACGTGTATTCATTTCCATGAAATAAAATTCATTAGTGTTTAAATCATAAATGAATTCAATGGTACCAGCATTTTCATAATTTACAGCTTTTGCTGCTCTTACTGCTGCATTACCCATTTCTTGTCTTTTAGCATCAGTTAAGATTGGAGATGGTGCTTCTTCCACAAGTTTTTGCATACGTCTTTGTATTGTACAATCTCGCTCTCCTAAATGGATGACGTTACCATAACTATCTCCCATCACTTGTATTTCAATATGTCTAAAGTTTTCTATAAATTTTTCAAGATACAAACCACTATTACCAAAAGCAGTTTCTGCTTCTTGTTGCGTCATTTTGAAGCCAGTTTCCAATTCTTTTTCATCACGTGCGACACGTATACCTTTACCACCACCGCCTGCAGTAGCTTTGATAATAACAGGATAACCTATATCTTTTGCAATTTTCTTAGCTTCTTTAATGTCTTTAACTAATCCTTCACTGCCAGGAACTACAGGTACTTCAGCACGCTTCATTTCTTCTTTAGCTACGTCTTTAATACCCATTTTTTGAATTGATTCATAACTTGGACCAATAAATTTAAGTTGACAAGCTTCACAAAGTTCAGCAAAATCGCCATTTTCTGCTAAAAAACCATATCCTGGGTGAACACCATCACATCCTGTAGAAGTCGCAATGGATAAAATATTAGGGATATTTAGGTAAGAATCTTTAGATTGAGTGGGACCGACACAATATGCTTCATCAGCAATTTGAGTATGTAATGCATCTTTGTCTCCCTCAGAATATATTGCTACAGTTTGTAATCCTAAATCGTGACATGCACGTATAATTCTTACAGCAATTTCCCCTCTATTTGCTATTAAAATTTTACTCATTATTTCACCTTAAATAACGGTTGGCCATACTCTACCATTTGACCGTCTTCTACTAGTATTTCAGTAATTTCCCCTGTGACTTCTGCTTGTATTTCATTAAATAATTTCATAGCTTCCAAAATACATACAGTAGATTCGTTTGAAACAGAATCTCCTACTTGAACATATGGGCTTTCTTCCGGTGAAGGTGATTTATAAAACGTGCCAACCATCGGCGCATTTATTGTTTTTAAGTTATCATTTTCCTGAGAAGCACTTGTCTCTTCAGAACTTTGAGCATCGAGTTGATTTGATACAGCCGATTGTTGTGGTGCAATTTGTTGCATCGGTTGTTGTGAAACTTGAGGCGTAATAATCTCAGTTTCTTTTTCTTTTTTTAAATTAACTATATTCCCTTTATCTTCTATATTAATTTCAGTCAAGCTGGATTGATCAAGAATTTCAATTAATTCTTTAATTTCTTTAAAATTCATAAATACTGACTCCTTCAGATTGTTTTCATTACCTAGTTTATTTTACTTTAGTGAAATGTTCAATTCAAGCATATACATATTTTCTATTATAACTCTTTAATTACTATATTTAATCAATGGTTAACGATTATTTGTGTCAAGGTTATTTTCAGTTTATTCTTAAATAACAAAAGCCCTTCCATTTAAATAATTGGAAAGGCTTTTAAGTAATTTGCAAGATACTGTAGTCTTATTATGTGTGAAGTTGATGAATTAAGCTCTTGATACGTAACTACCATCGCTAGTGTTAATTACTAAAGTATCTCCTTCATTAACAAATAGTGGCACATTTAATGTATAACCTGTTTCAACTGTCGCAGACTTTGTAGCACCGGTAGCAGTATCACCTTTAATACCTGGTTCTGTTTCTGTGACTGTAAGTTCAACGTTTTTAGGTAATTCAACACCTAAAGTTTCATTTTCATAACTTTGAATTTGAACTTCCATATTTGCTTTTAAGAAATTTAATTCATGTTCTAAATAATCAGCAGATAATTCAATTTGATCAAATGTTTGATTATCCATGAAAACATGTGTATCACCATCAGCGTATAAATATTGCATACGGCGATTTTCGATCATAGCAGTTTCAACTTTTTCTCCGCCTCTAAATGTTTTCTCTTGAATAGCACCTGTTCTTAAATTACGTAATTTAGAACGTACAAATGCAGCACCTTTTCCTGGTTTTACGTGTTGGAAATCTAAAACTTTCCAAATTCCATTATCTACAGAAATTGTTAAACCTGTTTTAAAATCATTAACCGAAATCATTCAGTTTCCTCCTTAATATAAGGTCTTCTATAAAATAATAAGGTCTTTAGACGATTTAGTAAAGCGTTCGCAACCATTTTCTGCAATTAATATATCATCTTCAATACGCACGCCACCAATTCCATCTAAATATATACCGGGTTCAATTGTAACACAATTATTTAACTCTAATGGAGATTCAGATTTTTTAGATAAATTTGGACCTTCGTGTACATCTAATCCAATACCATGGCCCAGTGAATGACCAAACGCTTCACCATATCCTTTTTCAGTGATATAATCTCTTGCAACTGCATCAAGTTCTTTTCCGGTCATCCCTTTTTTAGCTGCTTCAATTCCTTTTAAATTTGCTTGTAATACAATTTGATATATTTCTTTTAACTGAGCATCCGGTTCGCCTATAGCAAAAGTACGAGTAATATCTGAGGCATATCCATTGTAATAAGCACCATAATCTAAGGTGATTAATTCTCCTTGGTTAATTACTTTATCACTTGCTACGCCATGTGGGAGCGCCCCTCTGACTCCAGAGGCAACAATTGTATTAAAAGATGGACCTTCTGAACCTAATTCGAGCATTTTACTTTCTAATTTTGCTTTCAGCTCAAGTTCTGTCATTCCTGCTTTAGCAACTGTTAAAATATACTCATAAGCATCATCAACAATTTGAGCAGCCTTTTGAATATTTGCTATTTCTTGTTCATCTTTGACTTCTCTGATTTTTTCAATTAATCCAGAAATACTTATTAAACTAATATAAGATTTACTTAACTGTAAATAAGTATCATAGCTCACTAAATTACCTTCAAAACCAACATTTTGCACATTTAATTCTTCAAGTGTTGATTTAATAGATTCTATCAATTGCCCCTGTTGCTTAATTACTTTAAAATCAGCAGCCTGAGTAGTCGCTTGTTCTATGTATCTGAAATCAGTAAGTAATAGTTTTTCTTCATTTGTAATAATTAGTGCGCCACTGGTTCCAGTGAATCCAGATAAGTAACGTCTATTATAATCAGATAAAACGATAATTGCTTCTAAATGTTTTGTTTTTAGAGCAGCTTTTAATTTATCTATTCTATTCAACAGTAATCACCCTATTCAATAAATTTGTACATTTCCAATATATACATTAAAATGATAGCATAATTAATGTACAAATTTATAGTTTTTGAATTAGGAGAGAGTTATGAAGAAAAAATTATTCGCTATTTTAAGCGCTTCGTGTATACTCGCTGGGTGTGGGAGCCAAAATTTAGGGCCATTAGAAGAGAAAACAACAAAACTACGTGATGAAAATCATAAATTAAAAAGTAATATTCAAGATTTAAAATTAGAAATAAAAAAAGAAAAAACAAATATTACTGCATTAGAAAAAGATAAAAACAATATTAAGAATGCAAAAAGTAATAAAAATAAGCTGAATCATATTAAGGCGTCTTCTGAATATTATCAAGATGTCGCAAAAGCAATTGATGATTATAATAATATTGAAGATGAGGTTTCAAAAAATAAACAAAGTGAAAAAACTCAAAACAAATTAACAGATATTACTAATAAAATTGATGCTGCTTTTTCTACATATAAAAATAAAATTAATAAAGATAAAATGAATGATGAAGATAAAAAGAAACATAAAAGTATTACTAAATTAAACAAATCATTAGATTCAGCTATGAGTGATATAAGAGAGGGTTATAACGAAAAAGATAAGAAGAAACTTAATAAAGGTCAAACTACTTTATCAAAAGTAAGTATAAGTAATGAGTAACGTGACATATAAATAGGAGTGTTTATTTTGAAACAAGCAATATTCTATATCGTAATTGCAATTGCATTAGTTGGTTTAATACTTAACTTAGATGCATTTATATTTAGTTTTGTAAAAATGGCCATCAGTTTAGCTATTTTTGCAGGTATTATTTATTTAATTTACTATTTTTTCTTTTTAACAGAAGATCAAAGAAAATATAAGCGTGCCCAAAGAAAGTATAGAAAAAGAAATAAAAAAAAATAATGTTAAACTTTTAAAGTTTAACATTATCGAAAAATCAAAGCATTTACCTTACAATATTTGAAATTAATTGTGTGGGTAAATGCTTGTTTATATAGAATAAAATTATTTTCGATAAGTCCATTCTGATGATTGGTACTTTTCAATTAATGCTTCAACTTCTTCATTTTGTTGAGTGGTTAATTCTAAAGGTTTTAAATTAATATTTAATCCTTTTTTGAATCCACTTTCGAATGCGCTTTCCATTTCATCTATAGTGATGTAACGGTCAGATATATCATTAATTGCTACTGCTTTATCAACAAAAGCTTGTTTCATTTTTTCTTTCAAACGGTCATTTTTAAATATAAACATATCAAACAAATCATCGATATCTATATCTTGTAACAATGAACCATGTTGCAGGATAACACCTTTTTGTCTCATTTGAGCACTTCCTGCAATTTTACGTCCTTCTACAACTAATTCATACCAGCTCGAGGCATCGAAACAAACTGCACTTCTTGGTTGTTTTAATTTAGATCTTTCTTCTTTGGATCGTGGAATAGCAAAAGAGGCATTAAAACCTAATGTTTTGAATCCTTCAAGTAAACCCTCAGAAATGACCCTATAAGCTTCTGTAACCGTTTTGGGCATATTCGGATGCGATTCTGGTACAATAACACTATAAGTTAATTCTTTGTCATGTAAGACCCCTCTGCCACCTGTTTGTCTTCTAACAAGGCCGTAACCTTTATCTGCAACCTTGTCTATATCAATTTCTTTAGTTAATCTTTGAAAGTAGCCAACTGAAAGTGTAGCTGGATCCCATGTGTAAAATCTTATTACTGGGTCAATCTCACCTCTAGAAACAAAATTTAATAACGCTTCATCCATTGCCATATTGTAAAATGGATCATTACTCCCCGTGTTGATAAAATGCCATGTTTCAGTCACAATCAAAACTCCATTCATTAAAATTAAATTGTGATAACATCTAATGTGTGTTATCGTTTTCAATAATTGTACAAAAATGTCAGTATTATGTAATTATCATGATAAAAATATTTTGATAATTTGTGCTAACAGTCTTATAATATATAATATCGGTTAATTAGGGAGGATGCAAGATGAGTAATTTTTGGTTTATAGCTTTAGCAATTTTAATAATAATCGTCGCTTATATGTTGTTCAATAGATATTTGAACAAAAAAGCGGTAACAGAATTAAACCAAAATGAATTCCATAATGGTTTGCGAAAAGCTCAAGTGATTGATGTGAGAGAAAAAGTAGACTATGATTATGGTCATATTAATGGTGCTCGTAACATTCCAATCACAATGTTTAAACAAAGATATCAGGGATTGAGAACGGATCAGCCAATCTATCTTTGTGATGCGAATGGTATTGCCAGTTATCGTGCCGCTAGAATATTAAAAAAGAACGGATATAAAGATATATTCATGCTTAAAGGCGGATATAAAAAATGGACTGGTAAAATCAAATCAAAGAAGTAAATGGTTAAATAAACATTTAAAGATTAAGTTCGGACATAAATGTCTCTGACTAAACAGAAAACGATAATTTCTATTGAAATAATGTAGAAATTGTCGTTTTCTTTTTTATCAAATAGTGTATCTCGTTGAGTTACCGTTTTCCTTACATTTAATGCCATTAGGACAAATTCTAATTCTTTTTTGACTTTGTCTATCCCTCAAACTGACATTTGAGTGAAAATCAAAATAGCCTTCATGAATCCAAAAACTGGTTCTACATCAATCTTTTTACTGTAGATTTTTTTAGTCTCTGATTCTGAAAGCTGCTGATTAATTTGAGATTTAAAATACTCCCAATTAAAATGCTTCATTATCTTCTTATTAGTTTTTAAATTGTTTTTCATACATAAATTTTTAAGTGGACATTTTAAACAATCATTACATTCGTATAATTTGAAGTCGCATTTAAAATCATAACGATCAATGCGATACGCATACCTTTTGAATTCTAAGAACTTATGATTTGGACAAAAGAATTAATCATTGATTTTATCGTATGGCCAATAAGGTACCTTTTATCATAGTTAAAAATGGAATTAACGTTCAAGTATCTGTTGGATTTTGAAACTCGTCATATGATAAAACAAATTGTGCTGATTTTGTAACGTGCTGACGCCGGGGGAAGAGTATGAGTGAGAGACTACAGGCTCGAGCCATAACCCAGGCAAGCATGCACGGTCAAAATCGAAAGATTTTAAATATAAAGAGGGGCAAATCCATTGTTAAGGATTTGCCCCTCTTATTTTGAGGATGGGGATTTATGTCCCAGTCTCCTCTATTTTTGATTAAGTTTACTGTCTCATACTCTTTTTCGTTTATTAAAGTCAAAAGTTATCTGCCTTGTTCTATTAAAATTATTTTTCTGATCTTAAATCCTCAAATTTTAATACTGGTTGACGAGCAGCTTTTGTTTCATCTAAACGATCAATAATCGTTGTATGAGGTGCTTCTAAAACTTTGTCAGGGTTTTCTTTTGCTTCTTTCGCTATTTCAATCATTGTGTCACAGAAATAATCTAATGTTTCTTTAGATTCTGTTTCAGTTGGTTCAATCATCATACCCTCATCTACATTTAATGGAAAATAGATAGTAGGTGGGTGAACGCCAAAGTCAAGTAAACGTTTAGCCATATCTAATGTTCTTACACCATATTCTTTTTGTTTTGAACCACTTAATACAAATTCATGTTTACAATATTGCTCGTATGGGATTTCAAAATGTTCTTTCAATCTTGCTTTAATATAGTTTGCATTTAATACTGCTGCCTCTGAAACTTCTTCAAGTCCTTTATTACCCATTGTTCTAATGTATGTGTAAGCGCGTAAATAAATACCGAAGTTACCATAAAATGGTTTAACACGACCGATTGAATGTTCGATATCATTATCATATTTATACACATCATTTTCTTTAACGACCATTGGTTTTGGTAAGAAACTTGCAAGTTCTTTTTTAACACCAACTGGCCCTGAACCAGGTCCACCACCACCATGTGGCCCAGTAAATGTTTTGTGTAAATTTAAATGAACAGCATCAAAACCCATATCTCCAGGTCTAACTTTGTCCATAATTGCATTTAAATTAGCACCATCATAGTACAATAACCCACCAGCTTCATGTACAATGTTTCGAATATCCATGATGTTTTGTTCGAAAATACCTAATGTATTTGGATTTGTAAGCATAATTGCAGCAGTGTTTTCATTGACGAGTCGTTTTAAATCTTCTATATCAACTTCTCCACGTTCATTAGATTTCACTGTAACAGCTTTAAATCCAGCGAATGCTGCTGAAGCTGGGTTTGTACCATGTGCAGAGTCAGGTACGATGACTTCGTTACGATGTCCTTCTCCATTTTTTTCATGAAAAGCTTTGAAAATCATAAGTGCTGTCCATTCTCCATGAGCACCAGCAGCTGGTTGTAATGTAACTTCGTCCATACCAGTTATTTCTTTAAGTTCTTCTTGTAAGCTATGAATAATTTCTAATGAACCTTGTACCTGCGATTCATCTTGTAGTGGATGTGATTCAGCAAATCCAGGTATTCTGGCTATTTTCTCATTTACCTTTGGATTATATTTCATGGTACATGACCCTAGCGGATAAAATCCTGAATCCACACCAAAGTTTTTATTTGATAACTCAGTATAATGACGCACTAAATCTAGTTCAGCTACTTCAGGAAATTCAGCTTTATTTTTTCTGATAAATTTGTCATCTAATAGCTTATTAACTGCCCCATTATCAATTTCTTTTTGGGGTAAAGAATATGCATAGCGACCTTCTTTAGAACGTTCAAAAATTAATGGACTAGATTTACTTACTACCATTTATTTCACCTGCTTTCTTAACAAATGTATCAATTTCATCTTTCGTTCGTAATTCTGTTACTGCAATTAACATATGATTGTCGAAGTTTTCTACGATTTCACTTAAATCCAATCCGCCTATGATGTCTTCTTGAATTAAAGCATCGTTTACATCTTTAACAGGTTTATCAAATTTAACAACAAATTCATTAAAGGATGTACCATTACTAATTTCAAATCCTTGTTGTTTAAATTGTTCTTTAGCATAGTTTGCATTTTCAAAATTTTGAATCGCAATATCATAGATACCTTGTTTTCCTAAAGCAGACATACAAATTGATGAAGCCAATGCGTTTAATGCTTGATTTGAACATATATTTGATGTTGCTTTATCACGTCTAATATGTTGTTCACGTGCTTGAAGTGTTAACACAAAACCACGGTTTCCATCTTGGTCTTCAGTTTGTCCGACTAGTCTACCAGGCGTTTTTCTCATGAGTTTCTTAGTAGTAGCAAAGAAACCACAATGAGGACCACCAAACTGGGTTGGAATACCAAATGGTTGCGTATCTCCCACTACAATATCTGCACCAAAACTACCTGGAGGCGTCAATAAGCCTAGTGCGATTGGATTTGTATAAACAATGAATAATGCTTTTTTATCTTCGATAAATGATTGGATTTTTTCTAAATCCTCTATTGAACCATAAAAATTTGGGTATTGAACTGCAACTGCAGCAGTATCATCATCAATTGCATTTTCAAGTTTTTCTAAATCTGTAATTGTACCATCTAAATCAACTTCAACAACTTCAAATTCTTCGCGTGTTTTTACATATGTGTGTAACACTTGTAGTGCTTGATAATGCATACCTTTTGAAACGACAATTTTATTTTTACGCGTTTGATTAAATGCTAGAATACAAGCTTCTGCGAAACTTGTCATACCATCGTACATTGATGAGTTGGCAATATCCATATCTGTTAATTCACAGATTAATGTTTGAAATTCGAAGATAGCTTGTAACTCACCTTGTGAAATTTCAGGTTGATAAGGTGTATAAGCAGTATAGAATTCAGAACGTGAGATCATTGCATCTACAACTGCAGGAGCATAGTGATCATAAACACCTGCACCTAAAAATGTAGTATGTGTTTCTTTAGTGATATTTTTACTAGCAATTTTATTAAGTCTTTTAGTTAATGTGGTTTCAGATTCAGCATCAGGAATAGCTAATTCTCTGTTTAATAAAATGTCTTTGGGAACATCTCCAAATAATTCACTGATCGATTCAGCGCCAATTGTCTCAAGCATTTCATTTTTATCTTGATCTGTTAATGGAATATAACGATGACTCACAATAACACCCCTTTAAATTATTTATTAATTTGATTTTTCTTAACAATTTTTGCTTTTGCTTGTCTTTTTCTTATTTGTACTATAACTTCCTTGCCCATTTCAAAAGCATCTCTATCAATTATAGCTAAACCAATAGACTTACCACTTAATGGAGATTGTGTACCTGAAGTAACTTCACCAATCTCATTTCCATCGATATCATAAACAGTATAACCAGTTCTTGGAATTCCTTTATCAATCATTTCAATTCCAACTGTTCTTCTCTTAGAACCATTTTCTTTTTGATCTTTTAACACGCTCTTACCTATAAAATCAGCGTCGATTAATGGTTTAGCAGCAAATGCAATTCCACCTTCATATGGTGTGATTGATTCACTTAAATCTTGTCCATGAAGTGGTAAACCAGCTTCTAATCTTAATGTATCCCTAGCACCAAGACCACATGGTTCTACATCATATTCTAATATTGATTCCCATAGATATGACGTATCATCTGATTTACAATAAATTTCAAAGCCATCTTCACCTGTATAACCAGATTGTGATAATATTACATTTTTACCAAAGAATTCAACATCTTGTAGAAATTCAAATGGAGTCATCTCTGATACATCTTGATTCACATGTTCTTGAACAAAATCACGTGCTTTTGGGCCTTGTATAGCTAATTGCCCATATTCTGTTGAAACATTTAAAACTTCAGCATCAAAATTTTCTGCTTGTTTTTTCATCCAATCAAAGTCTTTATCAGTATTTCCAGCATTTACGACTAGTAAATATTCTTTTTCACTAAGTTTATAGGTGATTAAATCATCGATAATACCGCCTTGCTCATTACACAATGCTGTATATTGTGCCTTCTTTGTGTCTAAATTATCAGTATCATTTGAAAGTAAGTATTGTACTAATTGATCTGCTTCAGAACCTTTGATTAAAATTTCTCCCATGTGACTTACGTCAAATAAGCCCATATTTGTTCTTACAGCATTGTGTTCATCTTTAATACTTGAAAATTGAACTGGCATAGCCCAACCACCAAATTCAACAATTTTCGCACCAAGATCCACGAAGTTTTGATAAAGTGGCGTGTGTTTTAATTCATTTACCATTGCTAAACCCCCTATTATTGTATTAAAAAAGACAGAGTAGACTAAGCCTACCCTGTCAAAAAATCCAGGAATGCGTCTCAGTATTATCCTTTTGCCTGAGAGTTTCGTTAAACTTGCACCTTCGGCGATGGTTAAAATCAATTATTAACCATTCTCTCTAATACTGGTCATTCGCTTTCATCGATTCCAATATTTTTTTATATGTAACTGGAAGCGACTTATTACTATTCACTTTGATGAATGCGATTTCATTATATCTTGAAACTCTAGTTGAATACAAGCTTTTTAGTTTAAAAAGCGGTTTATTATTTGCATTGGGTCTGTTGCTATCATTTTTAATTCTATCGTATAGAATTTCTATATCACAATCTAACCATACAACATGTTTTTGCTCTATTAATAAGTTAAAAGCGTCATTGCCTTCGATGATGCCCCCACCTGTAGCAATGACATCAAATTGGTTAACACATTTTTTTAAGTATTTAAACTCCAAGTTACGAAAACCTTTTTCACCTAATTGTTCAAAAATTTCTGGTATTGTTTTCTCTTCTTGTTGTACTATAAATTCATCTAAATCTACAAAAGTTAATTGATTGTGTTGTGCAATATATTTCCCTAATGTTGTTTTACCTGTACCCATAAAACCTATTAAAATAAGCGGTGTTTTAATTTTATTTTTCAAAAATATCTTCCTTTTGTAATTGTAATTTAATTTGTTTATCATAATAAGACTCAATATTATCAAGCGTTTTTAGCTGAATATTAAATTGAGAAGAATATATTGCTATTATTGATAAATATAGCATATAAATAACCATCACAAAAGGGTATATGTACCCGTTTATGTTAGAATTGAATTGCTTTTTCAAAAGTACCTCCTGCATAATGCATTTTCAATTTTAATTTTATGTGTTTATTTTTTAATAATATGAATTGTGCATTTGTTACATTGTTTAATAATGTGATGTTTCCTGTATTATTTATTGTTTTAATAATCTTATTGTTTTTGAACTCATATCTTATAATATTTTCTCTTGTGTCGAATTTTAATATTCGTCCGTTTTTATCAATTTCTAGTGCCTTTGAATTTCTTTGCAATAGTGCTTCGGTTAAGTCTCTAGAAAAAAATTCTATATCAATGGATGATTCAAAATTAGACTGATGTTTTATAGGGGTGATTGATTTATATAATAAAGGTAACATTGTAAATATTAATAAAGTGATAAATAGTGCAAATAATACTTCAATGTAAGTAAAACTTGAATATTTATTTGTAAAAACATTTTTCATTAACTTGGTCCTTTATTCTTATACATAAATTTGAATTGGTTAATTTAACTTTGTATCCTTCAATATTAATGCCTTTTAGTAAACTTTTACGATCATTATGTTTTAACGCTAATAATGTAATTCTTTTCATACTTAATCTGTCAATTTTATCGCTGAAAGTATGATTTAATTGTAAAATCATAGGCAAAAAAACACTGCACATTATAAGCATACAAACAAAAGCGATATATGCATCCATAAGTATACTACCGTTAATGTTTTTGTTTCTCATATCTTAATCTTCCCTTTTCAATATGAAATATTAATTTATAAAGTTCATTATCTACTGATAAAAAAATACTCCCAAATTTATTTGTATTACCTTTATTGTTGAATGTTAAATAATTTATATTACTTTTAGGATGTATATAAGTATTTTGTGGAAAGTTTATATCTTTATTTTCAGTTGACTGTTCTCTAACTATGATTTTATTTGAATAGTCGTTAAATATGAGTGTTATGGATTTATCATCTTTAATCGCTTTAGATTTCAAATAATTTAGTTGAATGATTAATGTATTCATAAAGTTATTGTTTTTATTAATTTTATTATCATTTATAGATATATGGTTTACTTGAATAAATAATAAGATACTTATGATACCCATAACCAATAGCATTTCAATATATGTAAATGCTTTGCTAGTTTGCAATTACTTCACCGTTGTTAATTGTAATGGTTGATCCTGATTTACAATTTTTTTGGTTTTCTTTGATATAGCCATCCGCAATCAGTTCATCTATAGACTGTGGTTTTTTATTATGTTTTAGAGTAAATGCTTCAACTTGACTTTCAATCATTTTTATCTGTGCTTCACAACCAGTGCTTTGAATATGTGAAGATTGTTTTGCAATATTGGGTATAATCAAAATCAATAATAAGCTTATAATTAATAATACAAGGAGCATTTCAATTAAAGTAAATGCACGCTTATTAAAAGTTCGTTTTATTTTGTTCATTAAAAACCTCCGAATGTTATTATTTAATCGTTTGCATTAGATCGAACATAGGTAACATTATCACTAAATATAAGGAAATGATTAGTATCCCTAGCATGATAAATATAGTTGGTTGTATAAATTTAATTAATAGTTGTAAATACCTTTCAATTTTTGTAAATATGATTTCGCTATATAATTTTAATTCTATATCTAGTTTCCCTGTCTTTTCACCCTCCTCAATAAAATTAATCAATCCTTCTTCAAAACAAGAAATCTTTTTTAAAATCTCACTTAACTTATGACCACTTTGAGTACCTGTTGCTAATTTTCTAGCAAGATAAATTAAATATGTGTCGTTTTTTTGCTTAGAATATATATCAACGATTGATTGTAAGGTCACGCCGTTCTTGTAAAACAATGCAAATTCTGTAGAAAGTCTGTAAGTTTTATAAAATTTAAAAAAATTTCGTAAAATGGGGATCTTTAACATAATTCTGTACTTCAAGTTAATCGGTAATTTTTTTGTGATTTTATAAAATAAATAAGAAAAAATTAAGCAGTTTAATGTAATAAAAAGTAGTGTTTTAGGTAGATATATTAATATAGAGGATAAGATTAATTGTGTTTTTGATATTTCAACATCAAAGCTATTATAAAGTGCTTGAAATTCAGGTATAATAGTATGATTTAAAATTATTAACATTCCTATAAAAATTGTAATTAATAGTAAGGGATATTGCAGCGTTCTTATTAGTTGTTGCTTTGCTTTGTTATTTCGAATCAAATAGTCTTTTGCATGTGGTAGTGTTGATGTGAGTTCACTAAATAACTCAGAAAAATATATTAACATGATAATAATTTTAGGATATTTTAGAAGTAATAATATTTCATAACATTGTGCACCTTGATCTAGACGTGTATTAATCAAAGAAATTAATTTGGGTGATTTAATTTTTATATGTTGTAATAAAAATTTAAATGATTCCGATAATGTGAAACCATGTTGAAGTAAATCATGTAATCTTTGAAGTAAGTCAATTTGATTCTTTTCGCTGATAAGCATAAAGCGAGGTGTATTAAAGATATCTATTAAGTGTTTCTTCACAAATTTCTCCTTCTTTTGCCATTTCTTGCAACTTGTAAGATAAATTTTTGAATGTGTTCGGGAGTGTAAGTTGATTTTCAAAATAAAAGGCTATATCTTCACGGTTTAATTGTTCATAAATAAGAGAACGTTCATTCTTTGATGTGATTACTAATCTCTGATTAATAATACTTAATACCGTCTGTCGCAGTTCTTGAATAGTAATGCCCATTTCTAATAATCTACTCAATGCTCCTTTACAATTATTTGAATGTATCGTTGAAAGTACTAAATGTCCACTTAAACTTGCATGAATTACTTGTTTAGCAATCATTGCATCCCTGATTTCACCAATGAGTATTATATCAGGATCACACCTCAAAATAGCCTTAAAAGAATTAGCGTAATTAATACCTGCTTTTTCGTTGATAGACACTTGTGTAATTCCCTCAACTAAACGCTCTACAGGATCTTCTACGGTAATGATGTTAACATTTAAATGCTCCTTTGCGTGTACTATGAGCTGATACATTAATGTACTTTTTCCTGATCCCGTCGGACCACTAAACAGTATTAACCCTTGTTTTTTATGAACTAGTTTAAATAATTGATTAATACTAAGTGCTTTTGCAGAATTTTGAAAGTATTGAGGTATAATTCTCACTACACAACTTTCAAATCCTAGAGATAAAGGTAAAGTAGAAACTCTTAAATAGTATAATTGTTTGAGTTTGTAAGCATATCTTCCACTTTGCGCAGTGCTATGTGTTGAGACGTCTAAGCCAGCTTGATATTTCATATATGTGAGCAATTTCCTATAAATATGAACTTCTACTGTTTCTATAGTGCTTAAATATTCTTTTTTCCTAAATTTAATGTGTACTTTGTTTTGGTCAGGAATAAAGTGTACATCTGATACATTTTCATTAATAGCTTTATCAATAATATTTTTAAAGAGTAACTTCAAAAAAACACCTCCTACATTAATACACGTAGGAGGTGTTAATATTACTTTCTAAAATTAAATTAACCATGCAAATATGGATTAAGTTGTTCATCTTCTATCGTTGTATATGGCCCATGTCCTGGGAATAAAGGTAAATCATCATCTAACTTGAATAATTTATCTAATATCGAGTCAACTAATGTTTCATAATCACCTTTATATAAATCAGTTCTTCCTATACCTTGTTTAAATAAAGTATCACCAACTACAGCAAAATCGTCAAATATAAAAGATAAACTACCAGGCGAATGTCCAGGCGTATGAAGTACTTTGAATTTAAAGCCTTCAATTTCCATAGAACCTTCATCAATCTTTTGTGGTGATACGCGACTTGTTACAGGTGTTAATCCATATTGCTTAAATTTCTGTGAACCATTTTTATCAGTATTAGTTAAAAAATCAAACTCACTGTAATGCATATAAACGGGCACCTTATATTTATCAACAATTTGATCTAAAGCACCAATATGGTCGAAATGAGCGTGTGTTAACAATACTGCAATGACAGGTTTATTAATTTGGTTTAATTTTTTTATAATTAATTCATAATCAGCCGCTGGATCAACTATAATGACATGCTTATCATTTTCAATAAAATAAGTATTCGTCTTAACTAAGCCCAATGCTAAACTAGAAATTTGCATTGTTAGCGACCTCCATTATCTAAATGATTTTGAACTGATTTTAGTTTATCATTCATTTTTCGAGATTTATCTCTTCTATCGTCAATTCTGATATTCGTACAAACTCTATCAATACCTTTATCAAAAGGTAATTCATGAATGGCTTGAACGACTTCAAATAAATCTTTCAAATCTCCTTCAATTAAGGTATTCATTGGTGTTAATTGATAGTCAATTTTACCTTGTGCTTTAAATTCTTTTAATTTCGTTTGTATCTCAGCAATATACTTGCTAACACTTGGTCCTTCTGTACCCACAGGTATAACTACTACATCTACTATAGCCATTATTTCACACCTTCCTTTTCAATTATATAAGTATAAATTAAACCAGCAGCACCAGTAATGCCCGCATCATTACCTAATTTAGCTTGAACAATTTCTGTTCCTTGTTGTGCTGGTGTAAAAGTTAGATTATGATATTCTGTTTTTATATTTTCAATTAAAATCAAACCAGCTGTAGACATTCCTCCACCTAAAACAATATATTTAGGGTTACTTGTCACGCTGATAATACTGCACAAATAAGCAATATAATTAGCTACACGCTCCGTAATAAAGATACAGAATTGATCTCCAGCTTTCGCTGCATCAAATACTGCTTTTGCGGTAACTTGATTATCTTTAATTAATTGAAGTATCGAAGATTTAAACGTTAATTTAGGGTAATAAAAATTCACTAAATTAACAACACCTGTCGCGGAAGCAACGGTTTCAATACAACCTGATTTACCACAATTACATTTAAAGCGTTGATCATGGTCAACTCTAAAATGGCCAATTTCAGCACCAGAGCCATTATGACCGTGCACAATTTCTCCGTTAGAAATAATACCGCCGCCTAGACCAGTGCCTAATGTGATTGCAACTACATCGTCTGCACCATGTCCTGCGCCTTTGTGCTTTTCACCTAATGCTGCAACATTAGCATCATTATCAACATAAACAGGACATTCTACAAATTGTTTGAAAATTTCTCTGACATTAACAGTTTCTTTCCAATATAAGTTAACTGCACCATTAACCTCACCTGTTTCAAAATTCACTGGTCCTGGTACACCAATACCAACACCTAACACATCTGAAAAAACAAAGTCAGAATTATCGACATGTTCAACGAAAGATTCATAAACATTTTTCAAAAGTGCATAACCTGTAACATCTGACGTATCAGTCTTTATAGACCATTTCTCAATTTGTTCTAATTGTTGGTCGAATATACCTAGCTTACAAGTTGTACCACCAATATCTGCTGCTAAGATAATTTTTTTCATGTATTTTATTCATCCTTCTCTTATTTTTTAAGGAATACTAATCTAAATCTTGATTTCATCAACAGTCGATTTTAACGTTTTGCATGTTAAAATAGTTGTCTTTTTCCTTAAAATATATTTTTTCTCTGTATAAAACATATATATCTATATTAATATTTTTCATTTCACAAATGCAATGATAACGAATATAAAGATATATTATATAATCAATAACAAAAAATGTGGCTATTGATTGTTAACTGTTTAAACTGCCAATATGGTATGTATCCATATTATAAAAACTACTTACTCATATAATGATTCAAGGCATTAGCGTTCATTTTTCCGTTGATTAATAATTAATTTAGATTTAATATAATCATCTTTGGTAATTAAACTATATTCATACAATGAATGTAGCTCTTGTTCCATCATTTCATAAATATCTTCCTTATCCTTGAAGTAAATGATAAAACCAAATTTTTTTAAAAGTTGTTGCACATCATAAAATGTATTAATCTCATGAATCACCGTCATCGCTCAATTCTTTATTTAAATTAATATAATCATGATTAGTTGGATCTATTTTTAAAGCGGCTTTAATATGTTTTTTTGCTTTATCTTTGTTATCGATAGATCTATTTGCAACCGCTAGTTGGTAATTTAATAATGCAGAATCTGGAAAATTTCTTAAACCTCTTTCCCATGTTGCCATGCCCTCTGATTTTGAATCCGTTGTCGCATTAATTAATCCTTTTAGGTAGTATGTTTCATCATCGGCATAACTTTTATTTACCGTGTGTTGCACCATATCTTCAGCACTTTTATAATTACCATGCTTCATTTCCTTTTCAATGATTGTATTATAAATATTATCCTCTTGAATCGTAAAGATTCGAATTTGAGCTGCAATAAATAAAACAATCATTAAAATTAGAAAAATCCAGAATTTATTTTGGTTAATTTTAAAATAATATCCTATAAGCGTTATTAGTAAACCACCAATAAAACCACCCACATGTGCTATTATATTTACATTTTGCATTAGTAATGAAGCACCAATTAAGATGACTAGGACAATTAATAATTGGCCAATTAACTTTTGATTAAATTGTTTACCAATATGCATAAAAGCAAAAATGGCTCCAATTAAACCAAAAATAGCACCGCTTGCACCAACGGAAACCGTATCTGTATTAAAAGATAACGAAGCAAAATTACCAAATAAGCCAGAAACAAAATAAATAATTAAAAATCGCCAATGCCCAACAATAGCTTCCACTATTTTTCCAAAAATAAATAAACTTAACATATTCATTAATATATGTTCAAAATTATAATGTAAAAATATAGATGATATGAGTCTGTACCATTCTCCATGAACGACGTTAAAATGTACAAGACCTCCAATATCTAAAAGTTTTAAATCAGAAAAATGATTTAAAAATAGCACCATCGAAAGCCAGATAATAATATTAATTACAATTAATGAATATGTAACTGGTGCAAATTTAAGCATATGTTTTTCAATAGGATTATTATTTAATGCTCTTTGCTTATAATAGCCTTTTGTATGCTTCGTACTGCGATTAAACATAAATTTCACTAAAAAATTGGGCATTATTTTATCCATATGTTCAACTTGTCGAATAATTTTTACTTTGAATTTAACTGATTTTAGCTCGTCTAAATTTTCATTTGTAAATGTTTTATCAGTGTAAATATATAAATTATAATTTTTGGGTTTGAAACCTAAAAATGTAATAATATCTTCTTCATGGTCTTGAACTCTACTTTTATCAAATCTAACTTCTTGTGTAGAATTAGCACCAAATTTAAATATTGCAACAGATTGCTTTCTTTTATTTGCAAGCCAAATTTCAGAATCATCTTGATTACGATGTACTACTTGATAGTTTAAATATTTTACCCAAGTATAAATTGACTTCCAAAAGTGCTTTTCAGTTATCATTTTTTCCTCCATTAATTCGTAGTCGCTATAATTAATTTTTGCACGGGTTGATCATGTGCTTCTATTTCAAAATCATTCATTTGGAAGTCATAAATTAAACTTATCGTTGGCTGTTGATACTGTGATAAAAATTTATCAAAATAGCCCCCACCATAACCGATTCTATAGCCTTTGTTATTGAATACTACACCTGGTACTATTAACAAGTCTAAATCATTAGTTATTTCAGTATTACTTGTAACATAAATAATTCCTTTATCGTCAGGTGCAAGATTCGATAAATCATCTAAACCTTTAAATGACATTGTTTTAGTTTTATAATCAGTTTCTGGTACATATACATTTTTATCATCATTTAGCATTTTTGAAATGATTGGATAAGTATCGACTTCATGTGCCATTGAGAGCACAATGCCAATACGTTTTGCCGATTTATATTCAGATAAACTCAATAATTGTTGTGTTAAGTATTGGTCAGCAGATAATTTTTGATCTTGTTCGGAAAATTGCTTCATTATTTTTATTATTTCTTTTCTTAATGAACGTTTACTCATATATGACACCTTCCCATTTTATATCCTCTTTTATTATAACGATAAAAATATATTATGTCATCATACTGCTATTCCAATATATTTTTGAAAAAAAATAACCAGATTCATATTTTAAAATCTGGTTAAAATTTTTATTATTTTGTTTCACGGTGCAAAGTATGTTTGTTATCACGAGCACAGTGTTTTTTCATTTCGATACGTTCAGGATTAGTACGTTTATTTTTTGTTGTAATGTAGTTTCTTTCTCCACATTCTGTGCAAGCTAGTGTTACGTTTACGCGCATGCTAATTCCTCCTTACCTTTTCAAAATACGACTTATTTATCATACCATTTAGTTATAAAATTGAAAAGTATTATTTTTCAATATAGACCATACCCATAGGTTTTAAATTTAAAAATAGGTTGTTTTTGGTTTACTTTTTATCTTTTTCCTTAAAATAATAGTTAATTATATCGCGACCTAAGTCACCACCATTAAGCCAAGGTTCTGGAACAGGTTGATTAGTATATACAATTGAAAATGCTAATTTCGGATTATCTATTGGTGCATAACCAACATAAGTTGAATTTACTTTTGGTTCACCATCTTGGAATACTTCTGCTGTACCAGTTTTACCCGCTGAAGGAACAACCGTATCATTGAAACTTTGATAGCCTGTACCTTCTTTTTCATTAAATGCCATTTTAAAACCTTCTTGTACTTGGTTAACTTGGTCTGATGTATTATTAACTTTATTTAATACGTCGCCTTTTACTTTCTGTTTAACTGGGCCTAAGGAATCTTTATTTGTTGCTTTTCTAATTTCTAAGCCAATATGTGGTTGAATTCTATAACCATCGTTTGCAATTGTAGATGCATATTGTGATAACTGCAATGGCGAATAAGTATCATATTGTCCAATTGCTAAATCTAAATAGTTTCCTGGATTATCTGTTAATGGTTCTATCTGACCGCCAGTTTCATTTGGTAAATCGATACCTGTTTTAACACCTAAACCAACTTGATTTAACCCTTTTCGTAATTTTTGACCTGCTTCTGAAATATCAGTAGGCAATGTCATATTTGGTGAGTATGGTGAACCAGCAATTTTTAATGCTGTTTTAAACATGTATACGTTTGATGAATGCATTAAAGCTTCTTTATCATCAATCGTTACTTTACCATCTTGGTTGAAGTATGAACGTTTAGAGAGACCACCTGCAAATTTTAATGGTTCATCAACCATTTTCTCACCAACATTAATAGCATCATTTTGGTAACCTGCTAATAATGTTCCACCTTTAACAGACGATCCAACAGCGTATTGTGACGTGAACGTTCCGATATCATAATCGGTTAAATCACCGTTTTTATCAATTTGTTTACCAGCCATCGCTAAAATATCACCATTATTAGGATTTTGGACAACCACTAAAGCATTGTCCATATCTTTAGCACCTTCACTACGTAATTTGCTTATTTGTTTTTCCAAATACGCTTCTGTTTTCTTTTGTAAGTCTATATCAATACTTAAAACAAGATCGTCTCCACGTGATCCTTCATGAATTACTTGTGAATCAATGACTTCTCCTGATTTATCTGTTGTGTATTTCATTTCTTTCTTTTTACCTTTAAGAATATTATCGTATTGATATTCTAAATAAGATTTTCCTACACGATCATTTCTTGAATATCCTTTTGATAAATATTGTTCTGTTAATTCTTTTGGAATACCTTCTTGTGTAGTAGAGACATCACCGAAAATACCGCGTAATGTATCATCATATGGATACTTTCGATCCCAATCCATCGTGGTATTAACGCCTGGTAAATCAGAAAGTTTTTGTGACACTGCAGCATATTCTTCATCTGTAACATCTTCATTTTTAATCATTTGAGGATCTAATGCAGAACCAGACATCATTTCTCTAAATATTGCTAAAACTTGTAAATCTTTATCAGAAAATGAATCAAATTGTTTCTTTCCAATTTTTTTATGTAATGTTTCATCATATTGTTCTTGAGTAATACTTCCATCATCTAATAATGATTGTTCTTTTTTCATTAATTCATCAGCTTTATTAGGGTGCTTTAAAATCCAAAAATCTTGTTTATCTCGATCTGTAATTTTATCAGTATCCATTTTTATAAGTTTTGATAAATCATTAGCTATTTTTAAAACCTCTGGTTGCGACGTTTTTCTTCCACGAGAAAAAGTAATGGCTTTTTTAGATGCATTATCTACTAGGACTTTACCATTTCTATCGAGAATTCTCCCTCTTGGAACAGCTTCATTAACAGTTAAATTTTCACTGTTTTTAATTAATTGCTTATAATGAGAGCCCTGCGCAATTTGCAAATAACCTAATCGTAAAACAATAACCGCAAAAATAAATACAATTAGACCAAACACAAAGCTTATTCTTTTGTTCATCGTATTTCTTATTTTCTCATCGTTTGATTTTTCCTTTAATCTTTTTAGCAAAACAACATACCTCTATTCAAAAGTGATCACTTTAAATGATATATGAAATTGACACAGATTTCTATTATTTTAAATAAAAAAATGACGACCTGTGTAAGGCCGTCAAAAATAGAAGCTTAATTATTTAGCAGCGTTATATAATTCATCAACTTTTTCCCAATTTACAACGTTCCAGAAAGCACTAATATATTCTGGGCGTTTGTTTTGGTATTTAAGATAATAAGCATGTTCCCAAACGTCTAAGCCTAGGATTGGTGTTTTACCTTCTGTTAGTGGGTTATCTTGGTTTGGAGTTGTAACAATTTCTAAATTACCATTATTCACAACTAGCCAAGCCCATCCTGAACCAAAACGAGCTGCAGCTTTATCTGCAAATTCTTCTTTAAATGCATCTAAAGAACCCCATTGTTCTTTAATTTTATCAACTACAGTTCCTTTTTCTTCAGAGTTTGGAGTTAATAATTCCCAGAATAATGAATGGTTTAAGTGTCCACCACCATTATTTCTAACAGCTGTTTGAATATCTTCTGGTACACTGTCTAAATTTGCAATAATTTCTTCAATTGATTTAGACTCTAAATCAGTACCTTCAATTGCTGCATTTAATTTAGTAACATAAGTGTTATGATGTTTGTCGTGATGGATTTCCATTGTTTGTTGATCAATATGTGGTTCTAATGCGTCAGAACCATAAGGTAAGTTTGGTAATTCAAAAGCCATAAATAATCATCCTCCTAATTAATCTGTAAATAAAGCATAACAACTAAAAATGATTACAACAATGAATATGCTTACAAACTTATTCAAAAGTCATAAAATTATATTTGTTATCTTTAGTTCCTTTACTATTATATCTCATATTAGTGGATTTTAAACATAATAGACAAAGTATTTTAAAAATTCAATATAATTCAGACTAATGACCTATGTTTAGAAGGAAACTTTTTTGTAATAAGCGTCGATTGGTGCTATTTTACATTTAGAGATACATTGGAATTTTTAAGCATGCTGGCAAGCTTCACATACGCCATAAACTTCTAATTTGTGGGTGTGGATTGCAACTTTAGGTAAAAACGCTTTTATCTGTTCAATTGGACAAAAATCAATTATTTTTGTATCACCACAGGATTCACAAATAAAATGATGGTGATGATGATCTGTACATGCAATTCTAAATTTCATTTCACCATCGAGTTCCGTACCCTCAACGATACCTAAATCTTTAAATAAATGTAAATTTCGATATATCGTATCAAATGAAATACCTGGATAATCTTTATCTAATTTTTGCTGTATATGCTTTGCGTTAATATACTTATCTTCTTCTATAAAAACATTTATCATATCTCTTCTTTTATTTGTATATTTGTGTCCTTCTGCTTTTAGAATATTAATTGCTTCGTCTATTTTCATTATTAATAGCCCCTTTCACAGTTTTTAATTTGAACTTTTGATATGACATCATTATTGCTAATAAAAGAACAAGTAATACAACAATCACGCCACCAGGAGAAATATTCATATAAAATGCTAATACTAGCCCTGCTATAACTGAAAATTCTCCAATTAACACACTCAATATAATAAGCTGTTTGAAACCTTTCGTCATACGCATTGCGATAGCTATCGGCAATGTAATTAATGCACTTACTAGTAATATACCTACTACTCTCATAGATGCTGATATGACCATCGCGACTATAATGATAAATAAAAACTGTATCCATTTCGGAATACCAATAACTTTACTATATTCTTCATCGAATGATAGTATGAATAACTCTTTGTAAAATAACAATATAAATGCTAATACGATGATAACGATTGCGATAATGGTTGATAAATCACTGATAGTTACAGCACTAATAGAACCAAATAATAAACCAACGATTTCTTGATTAAAACCATCTGCTAATGAAATAAAAATAGCACTTAATGCTATGCCTGCACTCATTATAATTGGTATCGCGATTTCTTGGTAATTACTATACGATGTCCTGAGCTTTTCGATTAATAATGCGCCAATGACTGCGAATAATATCCCGAACCACATCGGATTAATAAATGTAAGTGCAGGTGCAATCGTCACGAAAAACATACCAAAAGAAATACCGCCAAGTGTAACGTGACTTAATGCATCTGCAATTAAAGATAGCCTTCGAACAACAATAAATGCACCGATCAATGGGGCAATAAAGCCAATCAAAATACCACTTATCAGAGAGTATCTCATAAAATCAAAATTTAATAATGCCTCAATCATGATGAACAACACTCCCTATTATGTTGATGATCTACAAACTGAATAGGATGACCATATATTTTAGATATTTCCACTTCATCTAACGACTTAAAATCCTCTGTTGTGCCATGAAAATGTAGATGCTTGTTTAAACATGCTACTTCTGTAGCGGTATCTGCTACAACACCTATATCATGGGTAACTAAAATGATTGTTACTCCTTCATTTTTTAATGTCTCTAATGTTTCATAGAATTCACTAACGTGTTTTGCATCTATACCGTTAGTCGGTTCATCTAGTATAAGTACTGAGGGGTTGCTAATCAAAGCTCGCGCTATTAATACACGTTGTTGTTGCCCACCCGATAATTCTGCAATATTTTTATTAATTAAATGACCTATATTCAAACGATTTAATACGGCCACCACTTTATGTTCATCATTTTTATTGAACCATTGAAATAACTTTTTACGTTTTGTAAGCCCACTCATAACAACTTCCTTGACACTCGCAGGAAAGCCCGCTTTAAATGCTTGGGCTTTTTGTGAAACATAACTAATTTTATATAAAGATTGCTTTCCATTATATGCTTTGCCATCTACAAATATTTCACCTTTTTGCAAAGGTAAAAGTCCTAATATAATTTTTAGCAAAGTTGATTTACCAGCACCATTTGGTCCAACTATAGCCAAAAATTGACCTTTATTAATTTTAATGTTTATGTTTTCTAATACTTTTTTGTTTTCAAAATAATAATCAATATTTTTTAATTCGAACACTGGAGTAGTCATCTTTTCACCTCGTTCTATACTATACAACTTGTTAACAATTATGTAAATAGTAATGTTTACGAATTAACAAAAAGGATGAAATAGAGCCCAATTATAAATTGAGTTTACTATTCCATCCTTCAAAACATTATTTTATTCAGTGCTTTATTTGGTTATTATCCAGTTTTTAAAGTGTTATTGTATTAAAATTTTATCCTTTAACTCAGGGTCAAATTGTTGTTGTTTAAGCATTTCAATTTCAAATTTATACGGTGGTTTTTTATTCTTTTTATCTTCACCTACATATGGTGTTTCAAGTATTTTGGGAATATCTTTGAATGTATCATGATGAACGATATAATTTAAAGCATCAAAACCGATATAACCAAAGCCTATATTTTCGTGTCTATCTTTATGTGCGCCAATATCATTTTTACTATCATTTACATGAACAACCTTTATTCTATCGATACCAATAATCTTATCAAATTCATTTAATACACCATCGAAATCTTCTTTTACGTTATAGCCTGCATCATGTGTATGACAAGTATCGAAACACACAGATAAACGTTCATTATGCTTAACGCCATCTATAATTCGAGCGATTTCTTCAAAATTTCTTCCAATTTCTGACCCTTTACCAGCCATTGTTTCAAGTGCGATGCGTACATTATTATCATTTGTAAGTACTTCATTTAGTCCTTCTATGATCTTATTAATACCAGCATCTGCACCTTCTCCTACATGTGAACCTGGATGCAATACTATATCTTTAGCTCCTATTGCTTGAGTTCTTTCAATTTCACTTTGTAGAAATTCAACACCTAAATTAAACACATGAGGTTTAACAGTATTCGCAATATTTATAATATAAGGTGCATGCACTACAATATTTGAAAGCCCATAAGTTTGCATCAATTCTTGACCTTGATCAATATTTAATTCTTCTATAGGCTTTCTTCTTGTGTTTTGTGGTGCACCTGTATAAATCATGAAAGTAGATTCACCGAATTTATGTGCTTCTTCAGCTGAACCTGCTAACATTTTCTTGCCATTCATAGATACGTGAGATCCTAATAACATAGTAGTCACCAATCCTTTATTTATTTTTTCTGGCTTGACGATTTTGTTTCTTACTGAATTTTTTACGCTCTTGACGTTTTAAATGTTCTAGATCACGTTGGAATTTTTTCTTATAGCCAGGTTTTACTTTTTTCTTGTTTCTCTTCACTTTGTTTTTTAATTCGTTTGTTAAATGATCATCTTTATTCTTACGTGATTGTCGTGTATTGTGTGCCTTTATTGGTGTCAATTCATCGTTTTTTATATCAACATTCTCAAATTGATAACCTCTTTGTTCTATTAAAGCGATGTTTTCTTCTTCCTCAGGGCTGTATAGGGTAATTGCAACACCTTTATATTGACCTCTACCAGTACGTCCAACACGATGCGTGAAGAAATCAATATCATTTGGTACATCAAAGTTAATGACATGACTTACGCCTTCAATATCTATCCCACGTGAAGCTAAATCACTTGCGATAACAAATTGAAATTCTAAGTTACGAATACGTTTCATTTGTTGTTTACGCTCTCTAGGAGTTAAACCACCATGAATCATACCTAATTTTAATCCCGCAGCATTTAACTGGTCTGCAAGTTCGTTTGCATTATCACGACTATTACAAAATATAATACATAGATATGGATTTAAAATATCTATGAGTTTTATCGTTTTTTCTATCTTTGCCTCTCCCTTTGTTGGAATTAAAAAGAATTCAATGTTTTTGTTATTCTTTTGAACATTTTCAATTTCAACATATTCAGGATTTTCTAAATATTTATTTAAAAATGGATGTAATGATTTAGGGATTGTAGCGCTAAACACAGTTATATGAGATTGTTCATCTAAGCGTGTAGCAATATGGTCTACCTCTTCTATTAATCCTAAATCAATCATTAAGTCAGCTTCATCCACAACTAAATAAGAAGCTAAGTGCACATGCAAATCCCCATGTTTAGCTAGGTCGTTTATCCGTGTTGGCGTACCTATAATAAGTTGCGGTTGGTTCTTAGCGCGTTGTCTATCTTTTTCAATATCAGTGCCACCAATGAAAAGTTTAACAGATAAGCCACCTTTATAATCAGCTAAATGGCTAGCAACATCAAATAATTGTTGTGCTAATTCTCTTGTTGGTGCAACAATGATTGCTTGTGGTTCTTTAACATCGACATTTATTAAATGTACTAATGGTAATAAAAAGGCGTGGGATTTGCCAGTGCCTGTTTGTGATTGTCCAATTAAGTTTACTTGTTTTAATATTTTTGGAATTACTCTGTTTTGTACTTCTGTAGGTTGATTAAAGTTCAAATTTCGTACCGCGTCAATTAAACTAGGGTCTAAATTAAACTTATCAAATGGGTGATTTGCCATGATTTGGCCTCCTTAAATCTTCATCTTTTCTATTATAAAGCATTCACAAACGATTTTGAACTAATTATTTTTTTCTCTAACCGTTGATGGTAAATATAGTTTGAAAGTAAGAGAGGCTGGGACATAAAGTAATGCCTCAGCCTAAAGTAAATAGTAGTCGTTGACTGAAATAAAATTTTAAATAATTATCTTTTCCAAATTTCAACTATTTTTAGTCGGAAGGATTAATGAAATTTTATTTCTTCTAGTTATATCAATAACGATTATAAATAATTAAACGGATCCGTGTTGAGTTTAGATGCCTTAATTTCAAAAGTAATATCATCTGGTTTAATCCAATTAATTAATAAGTCACACAAACCATCTTTCATTACATATTCACTATAATGATTAATATCTAATAAGTTAATACCCGCAATTTTTGCATCTAAGGCATCATGATGTTTGATATCACCAGTTATAAAAATGTCTGCGCCTTGTTGATCCGCTTGATACTCAAATCCAATACCCGAACCACCTATAATCGCAACCTTTTTAATCGCTTGCTTTAAATTTCCAATAAATCTAACACTTGGCATTTCCAATTGTGTTTTGACATGCTTCACAAAAGTAGGTGCATCCATCTCAGATTCTAATTCTCCAATCATACCTAAACCATAATTTGCTTCTTTTTCCATTTCTATAAAATCAAAAACTGGCGTTTCATATGGATGGTTCGTTTTAATTAATTGTTCTGCTAAATGCTTTTGGTTTTCATCAATCATAAATTCTAATTTAAATTCGTTAACTTCTTCAATTTCATCTAATGTACCAATATGTGGTTGAGCATTACCAGTGGGTTTGAATTGCCCATTTCCTGGGCTCTCAAAGAAACAATATTTATAATTTCCTTCTTCAGCTAAACCTGCATCACTCAAAGCATCTTTAAATGATTTAAGATTTGTTTCTGGTATAAACACTTGCACTTTATAATATTTTAAAATTTCTGGGTTCAAGATATGTTGATTATTCAATTGAAGTTTTTCTGCTAACATCGCGTTAATACCTTTTGGGTAAACATCTAGATTTGTATGTAAAGCAATTAAATTTATATCATTTTTAATTAACTTTCGTAAAATAGCGCCATAACCATCTTGATGAATGATATTTTTAACACCTTTAAATATGAGTGGATGATGACAAATAATAGTGTTAAAATCATGATTTATCGCTTCATCAACGACCTCATTCGTACAATCTAAAGCGGTTAAAACACCTGAAATTTCAGCAGATTCATCTCCGATTAACAAGCCAACATTATCCCATGATTCTGCAGTTTTAAATGGTACATGTTGATTTATTATTTGAAGTAACGTTTTAACTTTCATTTACAACACCTCATTAATTAAATTGATTTCGTTGTTAATTTCATTTAATCGCTCACTATGTTTTTCAGAGTCCAAGTGACTTTTGATTTTTTGCAATGCTTGTCGTTCTCTTTCCCATTTTTTAAAAAATAATTCATGTTTCTTTTTTAATAAAATCGGTCCAAACTTTAATTCCGATTTAGTAAGTGTTTGTGGTTGTTGTTCGCAAAAATCTGCTACGATTATTTCATAGATATGACCTTTTTCTTCTAAAATTACTTCTTCAATAATATTATAATGCATGGATTCTAACAAATTTCTAATCGCGCTAGATTGTATGTTACTTTGTAAAATAAGCCTCGGATGTGTGGTTAATTTTTTTTTACCTTCTTCAAGGATTTTAGCTATTAGTGGCCCACCCATACCACAAATTGTAATGGAATTGATTTGATCATTCGACTGTATTATCGATAATCCATCACCTAATCTAACATCAACATGATTTACTAAATCATGTTCTACAACATTCTTTTTCGAAGCTTCGAATGGACCTTTGATTACTTCTCCGGCAATTGCATTTTTGACTAAATTATTTTCAATCGCATAAATCGGAAGATATGCATGATCTGAACCAATATCTGCTAAGCAATCTCCTATTATAAATGTACTCACTTTTTTTAATCTTTCATTTAATGTAACCATAAAAGCGCTCCTCTATGTAAATGTAAAAAGCTCTTTTGTACGACAAGGTACAAAAGAGCTGAAAAATTAGTCCATAAAGTCTTTAAGACGTTTACTTCTACTCGGATGTCTTAATTTTCTCAATGCTTTAGCTTCAATTTGACGAATACGCTCTCTTGTAACACCGAAGACTTTACCAACTTCTTCTAGTGTACGTGTTCTTCCGTCGTCAAGTCCAAAACGCAAGCGTAGTACATTTTCTTCTCTGTCAGTTAATGTATCTAAGACATCTTCCAGTTGTTCTTTTAATAATTCATAAGCCGCATGATCAGATGGACTTTGAGCTTCTTGGTCTTCAATAAAATCACCTAAGTGACTATCGTCTTCTTCACCAATTGGTGTTTCTAATGAAACTGGTTCCTGAGCTATTTTTAATATTTCTCTTACTTTTTCAGGTGGTAAATCCATTTCTTCACCAATTTCTTCTGGAGCTGGATCACGACCTAAATCTTGTAATAGTTGTCTTTGTACACGGATTAATTTATTGATTGTTTCTACCATATGCACTGGAATACGTATTGTACGAGCTTGGTCTGCAATTGCACGTGTAATTGCTTGACGTATCCACCAAGTTGCATATGTTGAAAATTTAAATCCTTTATTGAAATCGAACTTTTCAACTGCTTTAATTAAGCCCATATTACCTTCTTGAATTAAATCTAAGAAAAGCATGCCACGGCCAACATATCTTTTGGCTATACTGACTACTAAACGCAAGTTTGCTTCAGCTAATCTTGATTTAGCGACTTCATCACCTTGTTCAATTCTTTTAGCTAATTCTATTTCTTCTTGCGCATTTAATAAATCGACACGTCCGATTTCTTTAAGATACATACGTACAGGGTCATTAATTTTAACACCTGGAGGAGCACTTAAATCATTAGGATTTAATTTAGCATCTTTGTCAGAACTATCTTTTTCGTTTACCAAACTGATATCGTTATCTGTTAATTGATCAAATAGTTCATCCATTTGATCAGAATCCATCTCGAAGTTTTGCAATTTCTCTGCAATTTCTTCGTGGCTAAGATGCCCTTCTTTTTTACCTTTTTCAATTAAGTGTTTTTTTACATCTTCTAAAGTTAGAGATGGGTCAATTGTTTGCTTTTTAAGTGTAACTTTATTTCCAGACATGAAAAGGCCTCCCGAATATAATATCAACTTGAAACCGTGATATCATTTGATAGATAATCTTAATATTATCTACCCATAATTCATACGATTTATGCAAGTTGTTAAACCCAATAATATACAGATATATTCATTTTTAATTTAATTCATTCTATTTTTATTGAAGTCTACAATTTTTTCTAGGTAATATTTCTGCAACTCTAAATCACCTAATCTAGAAGCCTCCCGTAACTTATGATTAAGCGATTCAATCGTTTCTTCATTTCTATTTGTTAAAAGTGTGTTTAAATAATCATCGATTTCATGTTCATAAGGTTCTTCATTTATCATATAGTTATCCAATGATATAAATGCTTCTTTAATTTCATTTGAATCGATATATTGTAAAACATCACTAATATTAAACGTATCATTCTCAGAATAAAACTCATGTAAAATATTAAATATACGCTTAAAATACTGATTTGTAAAGTCTTCTGATTGAAGTAATTTATGATAATTCAAGAAAATATCCTTATCATTCATAAAATGTTTTAATAAAGCACGCTCTGCCTTTTCTAGTTTATTTAAATTAGTGAATTGTGGCACACTAGGAAATTGATATGATTGTGGTTGATAATAATCTTCACGTTGTCCTACTTCAATATTTAAACTGTCCATGCTTACTTTAAACAATTCTGACACGTCTTGCAATATTTTTTTACGCAAAATCGAGGACTTCATTAATGAAATATCATTCGTGATTTCTTTTAAATACCTTTCATATGCTAAATCATTATTTTCAATTTCCTCTTGGTGCATGTGCACTTTATAAAGAATGAATGCTTTTTTTTCATGTTCAACAAAATAATTAAACGCATCTGCACCGTGTTTTCCAATATACTCGTCTGGATCCATGTTTTTCGGAAGTTGTACTACAAACACATTAAATCCTTGTTGTAACAATATTTGTCCAGATTTTAAAGTGGCCTCACTACCAGCAAAATCTCCGTCAAACATCAGCGTCACATTTGAAGTAAGTTTTTTCATAAATGCGATATGTTCTTGTGAAATCTGTGTTCCCATACTTGCTACAACTTGATGTAATCCTGCATAATCGGCTTTTATCACATCCATAAAACCTTCGAGTAGAATAATTTCATCATTTTTTCGAATCGCTTTTCTGGCTTGATCAACGTTGTATAATAATCTTCTTTTTTGAAATATCGGTGTTTCAGGACTGTTAAGATATTTTGGCTCTTGATTTGTATATGTTCTCCCTGAATAACCAACAGTTCGTCCTTGTGCATTTGTTAATGGGAACATAATTCTATCTCTGAAACGATCATAATAGCTGAAATTTTCTTCGTTTCTAGACAATAAACCCGCTTCATATGCTAGTTGAATGTCATAACCTTTCTTCTGTAAAAAGTCATGACAAAAATTTGCATTTTTAGGCGCATAGCCTATTTTCCGACTATCTATGAGTTCATCAGTAAAACCACGCTCTTTTAAATAATTTAACGCTGCTTCACCTTCAACAGTTTTCTTTAAGGCGTAATGATAATAATCTTGCATTAATTCATGCATTTCAATCATTTGCAAATCTTCAGAAGCAATTTGATGATTAGGATGTTGATCTGACGCTGTCTGAGGCGTTTCAACTTCAATATTTACACGCTCACCTAATAATTTTACTGCTTCAGTAAAAGAAACGTCTTTAATTTCTTGAGTAAATTGAAAGACGTTCCCTCCTTTTTTACAACCAAAGCAATGGCAAATTTGTTTATCTTCAGAAACAGTAAACGATGGTGTTTTTTCATCATGAAAAGGACACAACCCAATGTAATTGCGTCCTCTTTTTTCTAATTTAACATATTCACTTACTAAATCGAGAATATCCGTTTTTTCTTTAATTTCATTAATTGTTGCTTGTTCAATTCGCAAAATTATCACCTATTAGACAGTAGTTATCATATTATAATAGAATTTCTTATTTTAAGAAACTATTTTGCTCAATGATACTAATAATATCATTTGCAGTTTCTTCAATCGCTTTATCAGTAACATCTATCACAGGGCAGCCAATTTTTTCAACTAATTCATTAAAGTAATTTAGTTCTTCTACAATACGTTGCTCTGTAGCATATCTTGCACTATCTCCTAAGCCTAATTGTTTTAATCTTTCTTTTCTGATGCGATTTAATTTGTCTTCACTTATCTTTAATGCAATGCATTTTGAAGTGTCAACGTTAAATAAATTATCTGGTGGTGTTACTTCTGGCACAATTGGGATATTCATCACTTTATAACTTTTATGTGCAAGATATTGTGATAGAGGCGTTTTTGAAGTTCTAGATATGCCTAATAGAACGATGTCAGCTTTATCTAAACCTTTTGGATCTTTACCATCATCATATTTTACTGCAAATTCTATAGCATCAATCTTTTTAAAATATGCTTCATCTAATTGATGCACAAGTCCTGGTTCAAAATAAGGTTGTTCATCAATTTTATCTAATAATATATTCATCAGTGGACCCATAATGTCTACAGATTTAATTTGAAATTCTTTTATTTTCGCTTCCATATACTTTCTTATTTCTGGCTTCACTAATGTATAAACAACTATCGCTTCAGTGTCTTTTGCAACTGAGATTACTTCATCTACATTTTCTAAAGCTTCAATATACGGATACCTACTTATTTCACTTTCACATTGATTTGGGTTAAATTGTGAAATGCAAGCTCTTGCTACAAGTTCAGCAGTTTCACCTACTGAGTCAGAAGCAACAATAATTTTAATATTTTCCATTTAATACATACCACCTATTCATTTAGTAAAGAGACAAATATTTTTGTAATTGTTGTTTTAGATATACGGCCCTTAACTTCATATTTTCCATTTTCTTTTTTAATCACAATTGGTAAAGAATCTATTTCTTTTTCAATCATTAAATTTGCAGCAAATATTACACGCTCGTCTTCAAGTACAAAGCTTAAATTAGGCATACGTGTCATTATAATATTAACAGGCATCGTATGTATATCCTTACCTATCATTGACGCACGTAATAAATCCTTTCGAGAACAAACGCCTATAAAATCTCCTTCATTATTTATAACAAACAACGTACTAACATCCTCTAGAAATATCGTACAAATTGCATCATAAACAGACATTTCATTTTTTACTACTACAGGGTGTGATGCGTAATCTTTAACAATATATTGTTTTAATTGATCAGCAATTAATTTATTTTTTGGCTTTCCAGAATAGTAGTAGCCTACACGTGGACGAGCTTCTAAAATACCAGACATTGTGAGTATTGCTAAATCTGGTCTCAAGGTCGCTCTAGTAAGACTAAGATGTTCTGCTATATGTTCACCAGTAATAGGTCCATTATTTTTGACAATATCAACAATTTGTTGTTGTCTTTTACTCAGTTCTATAAGACTTCACCCCTTTACTCATTACATTTAATTATACATTGAATTATAAATTGCTACAAATACATATATTTACTTGCTAATAATCAACCAATACATTAAAATTGTATTTAAAGCGAGTTAAGGATGGTGAAAGCTTAACAAAACAATTGGCTACAATTTCAAATGAAGTTTCAAAAGCGAGTGTACACACTAAATTGGGTGGAACCGCGGGTTATTAAAATTTATTAAAAACACATAAATTATATGTGATTAAAATTAATTAACTCGTCCCAAGACAATGATTAAGTTTTTTGGCTTTTTCTTTGTCTTGGGGCGTTTTTTATGTTAAAAGGAGTGGTTTTTTTGGCAAAAGATATGGAAACAATCGTTCAGTTAGCAAAACATAGAGGTTTTGTATTCCCTGGTAGTGACATTTATGGTGGTTTATCAAATACATGGGACTATGGTCCATTAGGTGTTGAATTAAAAAACAATATTAAAAAAGCCTGGTGGCAAAAATTTATCACGCAATCTCCATATAACGTTGGGATCGATGCAGCAATTTTAATGAACCCAAAAACATGGGAAGCGTCTGGGCATTTAGGTAACTTTAATGATCCAATGATAGACAATAAAGACAGTAAAATTCGTTATCGTGCAGATAAAATAATAGAAGATTATATGGCAAATGAAAAAGGCGATGAAAATTTCGTTGCTGATGGTCTAAGTTTCGATGAAATGAAACGTATTATTGATGAAGAAGGTATTGTTTGTCCAGTAAGTGGCACTGCAAATTGGACAGATATTCGTCAATTTAATTTGATGTTCAAAACATTCCAAGGTGTTACGGAAGATTCAACAAATGAAATTTTCTTACGTCCTGAGACTGCACAAGGTATTTTCGTCAATTACAAAAATGTTCAACGTACAATGCGTAAAAAATTACCATTCGGAATTGGCCAAATTGGTAAGTCATTCCGTAATGAAATTACACCTGGTAACTTCATCTTTAGAACACGTGAATTTGAACAGATGGAATTAGAATTCTTCTGTAAGCCTGGTGAAGAAATAGAGTGGCAAAATTATTGGAAAACTTTTGCAAGCCAATGGTTAAAAGATTTAAATTTAAGTGAATCTGCAACGCGTTTACGTGACCATGATTCAGACGAGTTATCACACTACTCAAATGCAACAACTGATATAGAATATCGTTTCCCATTTGGTTGGGGAGAATTATGGGGTATTGCAAGTAGAACAGATTATGATTTAAAACAACATAGTGAACATTCTGGTGAAGATTTCCAATATCATGACCAAGAAACTGGTGAAAAATACCTACCATATTGTATCGAACCTTCACTTGGTGCGGATCGAGTTACTTTAGCATTCCTTTGTGATGCATATGCAGAAGAAGGTGTTGAAGGTAGTAAAGATTCAAGAACTGTATTACACTTCCATCCTGCATTAGCACCATATAAAGCTGCTGTTTTACCATTAAGTAAAAAATTATCTGGTGATGCAATTAAAATATTTGAACAGTTAAGCGCAAACTTTGCAATTGACTTTGATGAATCACAATCAATTGGTAAACGTTACCGTCGTCAAGACGAAATCGGCACACCATACTGTATAACATTTGATTTCGATTCACTAGAAGACCAGCAAGTAACGGTACGTGACAGAGATACGATGGAACAAGTACGTATGCCGATTGCTGAATTAGAAAGTTTCTTAACAGAAAAAGTTAAATTTTAATTTCAATATATCTATTGACCCTTAAAAATGGTCGAACTAAATGAAAAACGTCAATTTCTATAAATTGTATAGAAATTGACGTTTTTATTATTTATAAAATTTAATGATTGATTGACCTTGACCCTATTTATAGAATTAATTTGAATTATCTAATCTTTGTAATTGATTAATAAGTTTTTGACTTTTGAAATACATGCCAGCATATTCACTATATAACATTATCATCAATTGCGACATCTCATCAACGATATCTTGATGAATACTTAAAGCGCTCATTTTACTTATCGGTAAGTTTTGTAACACATCTAATAAATAAAGTGTTTTATTGGACAGTAGCAACGCATTTGGATCTTGTTGATTTGCATGATTTGAAATTGCACCATCAAATTTAAAACTATAGCCAATGAGCTTAGATTGGTCGTCATCACCTGTGACAACGCAATGATTAAATATTGCGCTGAAGCCAAACTTTGACATTGATTTAATCAATACGATGACTGACATCAATTGAGCAGATACACCACTTTTAATTTTAGCTAATACAAAGTGTAATAACTCGTAACTAAATTGCGACAGTTCATCATTTTCAATGGATCGATCTATCGTTTCAGTACATAAACTAGCGTAACTACTCTCATAAATATCTAATCGCAAATGGTAATTTTGGTCGATGACATCTACAGAACTTAAAGTTCCCATGCCTTTCCATTTGGAATAAATAAACAAGCCATACACAAATAGTTGCGTATTAGCTTGCAAACCACTCTTACTCTTTTTGGCGCGTCGAACCATAAGTGGAATTTTTGCACCATATTCATTTAAAATTGTGATGATTTTATCGGATTCGCCATAATCAATTGTTTTAATAATAATACCTTTTTGTTTGATTAACATTTTAGCTCACCGACTCTCAAATTAATCTTGATCTTCTAAATATCCCATTTGACGAATAAAGTTAACTTTGTTTCGCCAATCTTTTTGAACTTTTACCCATAATTCTAAATACACTTTAGAGCCTAATAACCCTTCAATATCTTGGCGTGCCCTTTTCCCAACTTCTTTGAGTTTTTTGCCACCTTTACCTATAACTATCCCTTTTTGTGAATCGCGTTCCACAAAAATAGTAGCTTCTATTCTCACTCGATCTTCATCTTCTTTAATCATTCGATCAACATTGACTCCAATCGCATGTGGAATTTCCTCATTTGTAAGATGTAATATTTTCTCGCGGATAAGTTCACTCACTACAAACTGTTCAGGGTGATCGGAAATTTGGTCATCCGGGTAGTATTTGGGCCCTTCTGGTAAATAAGATTTAATAACATTGATAAAATGCTCAACATTTAATCCTTCTAATGCAGATATAGGAACAATTTCAGTGAAGTTCATATATTTTTTATATTTTTCTATTCTTGGCATAAGTTCATCTGGATGTACTAAGTCAATTTTATTTAACACTAAAAATACTGGTGTTTTAACTGATTTCAACATTTCCATAATGTATTCATCACCGCGACCAATATCTTCATTAACATTGACCATAAACATAATAGCATCAATTTCCGATAACGTGTTAGTCGCCACACGCATCATATAATCACCTAATTTATGTTTAGGTTTGTGTATACCTGGCGTATCTAAAAATATAATTTGTGCATCTTCTTGAGTCATTACACCTTGAATTTTATTTCTTGTCGTTTGTGCTTTATCAGACATAATAGCAATTTTATGTCCGATGACGCGATTAACAAAGGTAGATTTACCTACATTAGGTCTACCAATAATTGTTACAAATCCTGATTTATGTGCTGTCATTAGTTTAAATCCTTTCCAGAAAATCCTAGAGGTAATAAATCACTAACTGTAGATTGAATCATGTCACCCTTATGATTGGTCATATATACAGGCATTTCATCATCACAAAGCTCTTTTAACACTTGTCTACAAGAACCACAAGGCGAAGAAGGTGATTCTGCATCAACGGTTACAGTAATCGATTCGAAATCGCCAGGTCGGCATCCATCAGCAATAGCTGCAACAAGGCTTGATCTTTCTGCACAAATACCTAATGGGTAAGCGGCATTTTCTACATTTGCACCGTGATATGTTTTACCATCTTTTGTAATTAAATATGCACCTACTTTAAATTTACTGTATGGTGCATAAGCATTACTTTGTGCTTTTCTTACTTCCTTAAAATAATCAGGTTGGTATGCCATAATTTAACACTCCTATTCAATTTTTAATTTTGTATTATTATTTCAAACTAACTGTTGCTTAGAATATAGATAGATTAAAAATCGTATTGTTTATTTTATAAAATATGGTAAAAAAACGATAAGTCCAATTGCCAACGCAATTATTGAAGCAAGCATAACACTAGCAGCTGCTGTATCTTTAGCTTTCTTTGCATAGTCATGATATTCATCTGTAATCAAATCCACTACATATTCAAGTGCTGTATTTATGGTTTCAAATGTTAACACGAATCCTATAGCAATGAGGATTAAAATCCATTCAACTGTATTTATTTTTAAATAAATACTAAGAAAAATTGCAATAACTGCAAAAATAATATGGATTAAAAACTTTTTGTCTTTACTAAAGAGAACCATTAAGCCTTGAAAAGCATATTTAAAACGTTTCATAACTACCTCTAATCTCTTGGCAACCCGTAGGCATTTAAAATTTCATCTTGACGACCAAACATTTCTTTTTCTTCCGCTTCATCCATGTGATCATATCCTAATAAATGTAAAAAACCATGAAGGGCGAGGAAGCCAAGTTCTCTTTCAAACGAATGTCCATATGCATCTGCTTGTGATTGAGCAACTTCAGTGCATATGATAATATCTCCAAGTACTCTAGGTATGTCTAAACCACTAATTTCGGGTTCATCTTCTTCTAAAGCAAAGGATATTACATCTGTTACTTTGTCTTTATCTCGATACATTTTATTAATTTGCTGAATTTCTGCTTTGTCTACAAATGTCACAGATAATTCAGCATCGTTTTCTATTCCTTCTTGCTCTTTTGCAAAAGTAAGAAGATCGTCTATTTGCTTAAACCAGTTGTTATCAACTAATTCAGTATGATCATTAAAATCTATTGTAAACATTTATTCTTCTCCCTCATAACGATCAATTATTTTACTTACAAGTGGATGACGAACAACGTCGTTTTGGTCTAAATGATGGATACTTAGCCCTTTAACATTGTGTAACTTTGCTATTGCTTCTTTAAGGCCACTTTTAACACCTTTAGGTAAGTCAATTTGTGTCTTATCACCAGTTACAACCATTTTCGAACCAAAACCTAACCTTGTTAAGAACATTTTCATCTGAGCATGGGTAGTGTTTTGCGCTTCATCTAAAATAACAAATGCATCATCAAGCGTTCTCCCTCTCATATATGCTAATGGTGCTATTTCTATAACGCCACGCTCGATAAATCTAGCAGTTTGTTCTCTTCCTAAAACAGTATTTAAACCATCATATAACGGGCGCAAATAAGGATCTACTTTTTCCTTCAAATCACCAGGTAAAAACCCTAATGATTCACCAGCTTCTACTGCAGGTCTTGTCAACACAATACGTTTGACATTACCTTTTCGCAGTTGCTTAGCGGCATAAACGACGGCTAAAAATGTTTTCCCTGTACCTGCTGGTCCAACGCCAAATACTAAGTCATTATGATACATTGCATTGACATAAAGTCTTTGTCCCATAGTTTTAGCCCGTATCGTTTTACCAAACGCGTCTTTAGTAATTTCGTCATCATATAAATCTAATAAGTAATGAATCGTACCATTTTTTGCCATTTTAACAGCGGCTTCTACATCCTTGAGCGATATAGTTACGCCTTGCTGTATTACTTTTAATAAATTAATCAGTACTGATTCTGCTTGTTCTACATGCTCAACTTTTTCACCTTTTACGGCTATTTCTTGTCCTCGAGCATGTATTATGACATCAAATCCTTCTTCAATTGATTTAAGATTTTCATCATTATTACCAATGAGTGCTTGTGCTTCATTGATGTCATCTATTTGAATAATTCCAGGCATATAGTTGCTCCTTTACAAATATATTCGTTTCTATTATTTTATCCTATTAGATTTTAAGTTACAAAAATAATCATGATGCATGATATGAAATAAGCATTATTATAAAATTAACAATTTGAATAAATCATACTGCAACTTCAATGTTATTATATCATGAAATATTCTCATATTATTTCAAAGTGAATTAAAAATTAACATAAATTGTTATTTTTATGTAAACCAGAGTATTAAGAAAGTATATTATAAAAATTAACTATATATTTTGAAATTAAAAATAACTCAACTTACAAAGTCAAAAATCTAACTTTATAAGTTGAGTTTAAATAAATTTATAATTTTTTTGGTCTTTCTAATACTTCAGACCAAATAATACCATTAACAACTTCATCATCAGCAAATCTATATTGAGCATTTGTGCCAGAGCTTTGAACAGAATGCGCATTCATTAACTGTTTTAAACGATAGCGCTTAGTTCTCTCTGATAAATATTTATCAGAAATGATATCTCGTGCTTTTTTCTCAGTTCTTTGTATTTTTTTCTCAGTTTCACGATCGATTTCATTACGTACGTCTTCCATTTTGCCCATTAAATCAGCTTCAAGCTCTTTTTGAAGTGTATCATCTTGTTGCTTTTGTTCACGTTTTACTTTTTCAGCTTCGGTTTCATTATGTTTAGGAACCGTTGATGTTTCTTGTTGAGGCATCTCAGTTTCCATCTTTTCAGCTCGTGTTTCAGCAGGTTTATTCTGCTTTGGTGTATGTTCTTCCTGAGTAAAAGGACCATCATTAAATTGTTTTTCTAACTCAGAAAATGTTTTTCCAACTTCTTCAAGGAAACCACGTTTTTTTGGTGGTGTTTCAGACTGATTCGGCTGTTTATTAGCTGGCGGTTGTTGTTTTTTTCGCTTTTTATGACTATCATCGTTAATAGCACCAATTATCGTAAAAATGACAGATACTACAAAGATAATAATACCTATATTCATTTAATCACCCCTATTTATTATTCCGGTGATTCATCATCTTCTTTTTTTGTACGTTGGTTAATAGAATTTCTCATACCAGTATCTGCTTCAACATTTTTCAGATTATAATAATCTTTCACTCCAAGATTACCTGAACGTAATGCTTCAGCCATAGCTAGTGGAACTTCTGCTTCCGCTTCAACAACTTTAGAGCGCATTTCTTGTACTTTTGCTTTCATTTCTTGTTCTTGTGCTACTGCCATTGCACGTCGTTCTTCGGCTTTTGCTTGTGCGATATTTTTATCAGCAAGCGCTTGTTCAGTTTGTAAATCTGCACCAATGTTCTTGCTAATGTCTACATCTGCAATATCGATTGATAAAATTTCAAAAGCTGTACCTGAATCTAAACCTTTACTTAAAACCGTTTTAGAAATATTATCAGGATTTTCAAGCACTTGTGTGTGGTGCTCACTAGAACCAATTGTAGAAACAATACCTTCACCAACACGTGCAATAATCGTTTCTTCTCCAGCACCACCGACTAATCTTGCAATATTCGCGCGTACTGTGATTCTTGCTTTTGCTTTAACTTCGATACCATTCATTGCAACACCAGCGATAAATGGTGTCTCAATTACTTTTGGATTTACAGACATTTGAACTGCTTCTAACACGTCACGTCCTGCTAAGTCTATAGCTGCACCACGTTCAAAAGGTAAATTAATATCAGCTCTTTGTGCAGCGATATTTGCATCAACAACACGGTCAACGTTACCACCTGCTAAATAATGTGATTCAAGTTGGTTCGTTGTCAAGTTTAACCCTGCTTTATGAGCTTTAATTAAAGGTGATATTACTTTACGTGGAGAAACTCTACGTAATCTCATACCTACTAGGGTACCAATGCCTACTTTTACACCCGCTGCGATTGCTGAAATCCACAATCCAACAGGTACAAAAGAAAATAATAACAATAATGCAATTACGACTATAACTGCTATAATTAAAATTCCAATCATACTCATTCTCCTTTATGTTTCTATTTCTCTCACAACAACTCGAGTACCTTCAACTTCCAGAATAGTAACTTGTTTATTCCGTAATATAAAAGAACCATCTGAAACTGCATCGATACGTTCATTGTTATAAATAATAATTCCTGCTGGTCTCAAATCTGTAGATGTAGTTGCAACTTCTCCAACTAAATGAGAGCGATCTTCATGTGATGTATAACCTGCTTCTGCATTTGTAGAATCCTTCAATACAACTTTATCTAAAAACGGTATTTTACGTTTGAAAAATTTCACAAGTATCACCCACTCTATGATTGATAATATTAAGGCTACGACAACATTAGCAATCATGTACACTAGATTATCACCTAAAGTAACAATACTAAAAACGATTAACGCCATACCTATAATGCCAATAATTGCACCCACTACAAATAATTCAATGATAACAAATATCACACCAATAGCGAATAAAACAACAGAATAAAAGTTGACATCTCCTTTTACAAAAAATCCTAAAAAGAAAATGAATAATGCTAATGTTGATATAATTCCGACAATATTTATTCTATTTGAATATAACTGGTACAAAAAACCTAAGAAGATAATACAAGTTAATATCAAAGCACCTATTGGACTAACAATAAAGTTAGAAACATTGTCTATCCAGTTTCCGTTTTCAACAAGTTTGGTTGAAAAGATAATATGTATACTGCTCATCGAAGGAATCACTTTATCACCTCACTCTCAATTTAATTATACATGAAATAAATATATGATTATACCGTTTACACAATAAAAATCATAATATTATTCATTTGTTATTAAATGATATTCCCAGAAAAATAATCAATTTCAACCTGCTGCACGAGATGTACAACATTAATGCTTAATTAACGTGATTATGGTAATTTTTAAACTAAGTATTAGATTTTCTAATGCTTATGAAAATCATAAATAGGAATATATAGTGTAGTTCATTTATCTAAGTTAATAAATAAAAATAGCCTTAGCTGTATGAACAACTAAGGCTATTATGGTTTATAATTAATGTTGGTGTTGAGGGAGTCAACGAAACAATTAATTATTTGAATTTACGTTTACGTGCAGCTTCTGATTTCTTTTTACGTTTAACGCTAGGTTTTTCGTAAAATTCACGTTTACGTACTTCTTGAATTGTACCGCTTTTAGAAACTGTACGTTTGAAACGACGTAACGCATCTTCAAGTGATTCGTTCTTTTTGACTACTGTTTTAGACATGTGTATTTCCCTCCCTCCAAATATCAACGAAACTTTATAATCATTACACGGTAATTACCATGTATTAATTAGTATAATATATCTGATTAATGTGGTCAATTAGTAAAATTTTAATTTCATGATTCATTTTACACCATGTAGAGGTGTTTGCATTGAATCATTATCAATTAAATTTTATACAGTAACAGAATGTTCTGTTGTATTGGTAGCATGATGTACCACTCTTAGTAATTCACCTTGATTGATTGGGTAATCAGGTTGAGTGATTTTTACCTTTACGAGTTCACCGATTAGAGATTCATCGCCAGCGAATTGAACTTTCATATAATTATCAGCAAAACCTATTAATGTCCCTGGCTCACTGCCAACTTCTTCTGGAATAACTTCAAGTACTTCTTGATCAAATTTTGATGCATACGTCTTAGCAAGCTGATCACTTAAATGAATTAAGCGATGTACACGCTCATTTTTAATATTTTCATCAACTTGGTCGTCCATTCTAGCAGCTGGTGTGCCAATTCTTGAAGAATAAGGAAATACATGTAATTCTGAAAATTTGTGTTCAACAATAAAATCATATGTTTCTTGGAATTCTTCTTCAGTTTCACCTGGGAAACCAACAATGACATCACTTGTGACTGCTAAACCTGGTAGTGCTTCATGTAAACGAGTCAATCGCTCTGAAAAATGAGCCATAGTATATTTTCTTCTCATTCTCTTCAACACTGAATCAGACCCAGATTGTAATGGGATATGAAGATGACGTACAACTTTGTTTGATTGCTCAATTACACTAATAACTTCATCTGTTAATTGACTTGCTTCAATCGATGAAATTCTAATACGCTCTAAGCCATCTACAGTTTCTAAGTCACGTAATAATTGTGCTAAATTGTAATTTTTTAAATCCTGACCATATCCACCTGTATGAATCCCAGTTAAAACAATTTCTTTATATCCTGAATTTACAAGTGTAGTTGCTTGTTCTATCACTTTTTCAGGGTCTCTAGATCGCATTAAGCCACGAGCCCAAGGAATAATACAGAAAGTACAAAAATTATTGCACCCTTCTTGTATCTTCAACGAGGCTCTTGTTCTATCTGTAAAGTATGGAACTTCTAATTCTTCATATGTACGATTTTTCATGATGTTTCCCACACCATTAATGGGTTGTCTTTCTTTTTTAAACTCATTGATATAACCGATTAACTTCGTCCGATCTTGAGTGCCAACCACAATATCTACGCCAGGTATTTCCATAATTTCAGCAGGAGATGTCTGTGCATAACAACCAGTTACACATACCACTGCCTCTGGATTTTGTCTTATAGCACGTCTAATGACTTGCCTACTTTTTTTATCACCCGTATTAGTTACCGTACACGTATTAATAACAAACACATCAGCATTTGTTTCAAAATCAACACGGTTGTAATCTGCTTCTTTAAATAATTGCCAAATTGCCTCTGTTTCATAATGATTCACTTTACATCCTAATGTATGAAATGCAACTGTTGACATAAATATCACCCCAATAAATCTTTTTGAAAGCTTACAGCACTTAAAGTATATAACGGTGCAGTTTCAGCTCTTAATATCCTAGGCCCTAGACCGACTTGGTATGCTGAACTACCAAATAACTTAATTTCTGATTCAGACAAGCCACCTTCAGGCCCAAAAATGATTAACACACGATCACCAGGTTCAAATTGTTGAACAACTGCCTTAAAAGTACTTTTTTCCCCACACTTAGCAGATTCTTCATAAGCAATCAATACATAATCATATTCATTTATAATATCATAAATTTCTTTTAAATTCGACTTATACTCTATTTCTGGAATAATTAACCTATAACTTTGTTCAGCAGCTTCTTTTATAATTTTTTGCCAACGTTCTAACTTCTTGATAACTTTATTTTCATTTAGTTTTACAACGGATCTTTGCATACCAACAGCGATAAATTGACTTGCACCTAACTCTGTGGATTTTTGTATCATCCATTCATACTTATCCGCTTTAATTAACCCACTGCAAATTGTTATATGTTGTGGTAATTCAGAATCGATATCTATTTTTTTCATTAAAGTAATTTCAATTTGTGCCATAGTTATATTTTCGATTTTACATTTATAAACGCTTTGATCTGAAAAAGTAATAATAATTTGGTCACCAATTTGATATCGCATTACCTTTGTAATATGATGTATATCATTTTGATCTGTAATAAAAAAACGCTGATTTATATCAGCGTTTTGGTCAATAAAATATCTCTGCATTGCTTAATCGCTCACTTTCTGTCCAACGATACATACCCAACCGTTTTCATGATTAATAGAAATGATTTTAAACCCTACACGCTTCATCTGTACTAAAATTGTTTCGTGTTTCTCTGTGATAATACCAGAAGTTATAAAATAACCATCTTTATTTAACGTATTATAAGCATCTTCAATCATTTCTTCAATAATATGAGCTAAAATATTTGCAATAACGACATCAAACTTTTCAGTTTCTTCTGTAAGTAAATTGCCTGGCGCAGCCTCAATAGCTTTAACACAATTGTTTTTTTCAAAATTTTCTTTCGCAACTTTAATGGCCATTTCATCTACATCAATCGCTTTTATGCGTTCTACTCCTAATAAATATGATGCAATGCTAAGTATGCCTGAACCTGTACCAACATCAATCACTGAATCATCTGGCTTCATGAAAGTTTCAATAGCTTTCAAGCACATACTTGTCGTTGGATGATCACCTGTACCAAAAGCCATACCTGGATCCAACTCAATACACATTTCATTTTCGTCTTCTTTTTGATATGTTTCCCAACTTGGAACAATTGTAAATTTAGCAGAAGCTCTAAACGGATGAAAATAATTTTTCCATTCATTTTCCCAATCATGTTCTTGAATTGTTTGTTGTTGATATTCAAATATTTTTGCGTCCAAAGATTCAATACTTTTAATTTTTCGAATCAAATCATTTTTAAAATCCTGAGTATATTTTATTTCATTAAAATATGCTTTAACTCTTACGCCGTTAACTGAGTAATCATCAGGATTTAGTTCATAAATTTCACCAAATTTGTCAGCAAAATCATTTCGAAGATCTAATGAATCTTCGATAACAACTCCGTTTGATCCAAATTCTTCTAAAATATTAGAAATAATTGGTATGGCATCATGATTTGCAGTGATTGATATTTCAGTCCAGTTCATATTTTATTCTCCTTTAAAGAATCTTTTTGCTTTATCCTTAAAATTTGACGGTTGCTCAGTTAATGATTCACCATCAATTTCAGCAAATTCTCTTAACAATTCTTTTTGACGTTCATTTATCTTAGTAGGTGTAACAACTTTCACGTTGATAAATAAATCACCATAGCCATAGCCATGAACATTTTTTACACCTTTTTCTTTAAGACGAAATTGTTTTCCTGATTGTGTTCCGCCAGGAATTGTTAACATAACATGACCTTTTAAAGTTGGGACTTTAATTTCATCACCAAGTGTTGCTTGTGCGATGCTGATATCTTGTGAAAAGTAAATATCGTCGCCGTCCCTTTCGAATGTTTCAGAAGGTTTAACTCTAAATACAACGTATAGATCACCTTGTGGTCCACCATTTTCTCCTGGCGCACCTTCACCTGCTAATCTTATTTGTTGTTCATTATCTACACCTTCTGGCACTGTAACATTAATTTTAACTGTTTTGTTTTCGGTTCCTTTTCCGTGACATGTCGGACAAGGTTCTTCAAATTCTTGACCAGAACCACTACATACTGGACAAACTTTTTCAGTTCTAACTCTACCTAATATTGTATTCTGTTCTACAGCAACATGTCCTGAACCATTACAGTAATGACACGTTTTTTTCTTAGTTCCCGGTTTTGCACCTTCACCATCACAAGTATGACAAGTTACATCTTTGCGTATTGAAATCTCTTTGCTTGTACCGAATACAGCTTCTTCAAAAGTAACAGTCATTGTATATTGTAGGTCATCACCTTTTCTAGGTGCATTCGGATCTCTTTGACGTCCACCACCGAAGAATGAACTGAATATATCTTCGAAACCGCCGCCGAAACCGCTAAAGTCTTGACCACCAAATCCTTGGCCGCCAAATCCACCTTGTGGTCCATCATGACCAAATTGATCATAGTTTGCACGCTTGTTTTCATCACTTAACGTTTCATATGCTTCTGAAATTTCCTTGAACTTTTCGTCTGCACCTTCTTCTTTATTGATGTCAGGATGATATTTTTTTGATAATTTACGGTAAGCCTTTTTTATTTCATCTTTAGAAGCATCTTTACTGACGCCTAAGATATCATAATAATCTCTTTTGGCCACTTTTATCTCTCCTTTTACGTTTGATTAAATTACTTATTAAAAAGGAAAAAGTCAAAGCCAATGTTCAATTGACTTTGACTTAATTTGGCTAAGCAATTGTGTCATATTCTGCTTTCAATAGCAATTAATAACTAAACTTATTTTTTGTCGTCTTTGTTATCATCATCATTTACTTCTGTGAAATCAGCATCTTCAACATTGCTATCATCTGAACCACTTGCTTGTTCACCTTGTGCTTGTTGTTGTGCTTGAGCAGCTTGCTCGTAAACTTTAGCAGATAAGTCTTGAACTACTTTTTCTAGTTCTTCTTTTTTAGCTTTAATGTCATCAATATCTTCGCCTTCAAGCGCAGATTTTAAAGCTTCTTTTTTCTCTTCTGCATTATTTTTATCATCTTCACTGATGTTTTCACCTAAATCAGTAATTGTTTTTTCAACTTGGAATACTAAGCTATCTGCTTCGTTTCTTAAATCACTTTCTTCACGACGTTGTTTATCTGCTTCAGCATTTTCTTCAGCATCTTTCACCATACGATCGATTTCATCATCAGAAAGTGAAGAACTTGATTGAATCGTAATATTTTGTTCTTTATTTGTACCTAAATCTTTTGCAGTAACATTAACGATACCATTTTTATCGATATCAAAAGTTACTTCGATTTGTGGTACACCACGTGGAGCTGGTGGAATATCAGTTAATTGGAATCTGCCAAGTGTTTTGTTGTCAGAAGCCATTGGACGTTCACCTTGTAATACGTGAATATCAACTGCTGGTTGATTATCTGCTGCCGTTGAATAAACTTGTGATTTAGATGTAGGGATAGTAGTATTTCTTTCAATCAATGTATTCATACGTCCACCCATTATTTCAATACCTAATGAAAGAGGTGTTACGTCTAGTAATACTACATCTTTAACATCACCAGTGATAACGCCACCTTGGATAGCAGCACCCATTGCTACTACTTCGTCTGGGTTAACACCTTTGTGAGGATCTTTACCTACTTCTTTTTTCACAGCATCTTGAACTGCAGGAATTCTTGTTGAACCACCAACTAAAATAACTTCATCGATATCAGAACTACTGATACCTGCATCTTTCATAGCTTGGCGAGTTGGTTCCATTGTTCTTCTGATTAATGAATCAGCTAATTCTTCAAATTTTGAGCGTGTTAAACTTAATTCTAAGTGTAGTGGACCATTTTCACCTGCAGAAATAAATGGTAATGAGATTTGTGTTTGAGAAACACCTGATAAGTCTTTTTTAGCTTTTTCAGCTGCGTCTTTTAGACGTTGTAATGCCATTTTGTCTTGTGATAGGTCTACGCCATTTTCCTTTTTAAATTCTGCAACTAAATAATCGATAATAACTTGGTCAAAGTCGTCCCCACCTAGTTTATTATCACCTGCAGTTGAAAGTACTTCGAATACACCGTCACCTAATTCAAGGATAGATACGTCGAATGTACCGCCACCTAGGTCAAATACTAAGACTTTTTGATCTTGTTCTGTTTTATCTAAACCATAAGCTAATGCTGCTGCTGTTGGTTCGTTAATAATACGTTCAACTTCTAAGCCTGCAATTTTACCAGCATCTTTTGTAGCTTGACGTTCACTATCATTAAAATATGCAGGAACAGTGATAACTGCTTTTTCTACTTTTTCACCTAAGTAATCTTCTGCAGTACTCTTAAGGTTTTGTAATACCATCGCAGATATTTCTTGTGGTGTGTATGATTTACCTTCTACGTCTACTTTGTGCTCAGTACCCATATGACGTTTGATAGATTGAATTGTATTAGGGTTTGTAATTGCTTGACGCTTAGCAACTTCACCTACTTGAGTTTCACCATTTTTAAATGCTACAACAGATGGTGTTGTTCTAGCACCTTCTGGGTTTTGAACAACTTTTGGTTCGTCACCTTCTAAGATTGCTACACATGAATTTGTTGTACCTAAGTCAATACCTATTACTTTACTCATAAATAAATTCCTCCTGTTTGTTTAAAAAATTCGGTATTTTCATCAATAAACTTATTGATTTACTTTAACCATTGAAGGTCTTAAAACACGTTCCTTCAATTTATAACCAGTTTGTAGTTCTTGAGTAACTTGACCTGATTCATAATCAGGATTATCTTCTTGTACTACAGCTTGATGTACATTTGGATCAAACTGTTGACCTTCAGCCTCAATTTTTTCTAAACCGTTATTTTTCAATGCGTTCAACAAGCTTTCATAAACCATTTCTACACCTTTTTGTAATGATTTAAATTGCTCATCTTCGCCTTCAATTTGTAAAGCTCGTTCTATATTATCTATAGTCGGTAAAATGTCATTTAAAACATCTTGAGCTTTATATGCTTTCATCGTTTGATTTTCTTTTTGGATTCTACGCTTATAATTTTCAAATTCAGCATATAATCTTAAATATTTTTCTTCTTCTTCTTGAACATTATTTTTTAATTGTTGAATTTCTTCATCTTTAGGATCGATATCTGCCTCAATATCTTCAGAATTTTCCTCTTGCAGATTATCTTGTGATTCGTTAGCTATTTCATCAGCATCTTCAACTGAAGTTGTTTGATTGTTTGGTGTTTCTTGATTGATATCTTCAGTCTTTTCGTTTTCATCGAATACTGATTCATTTTTTTCTGTCATTTTCTGCCCTCCATCCAATACAATTCTTAATTACCAAATCGTATTTAGTAATTGTATTACATTCTGATAATTCATTGCCGTTGGTCCGATAACCGCAATTTGACCTTTAAGTCTATCGTCAATGTGATACTCTGTAGTGACAATAGAAATATCGCTCAAGCTTGATTCGATTTCCTGTCCAATCTTAACATTAATTGATGAATTTGACATTTCATCAAGTAGCTGAGTAATTTTGTTTGATTCAATATACTGCAATATAGGTTGAATAGAAGAAACGTTTGATTCGTTTAGTGCATCAATTAGTTTAACCTTTCCACCCATGTAAATGCCATTACTTTGATTATCAAAATGAACATCTATTGTATCTAACATGTCCTTTATAAAATCTTTTTCAAAATCTGACTTTGCAAAGGCATTTAGTTCATTTTCCAAGCGTTGTTGATTTAACGCATTATATTTTGCAGTCACAAAATTAGCTATATTTGTCAATTCATCACTCGATAAACGTGCTTTGGATACTAAATGTAAGTGTTCAACATGGCCAGATGTAAAAACAACGACCATGATTACTAAATATGCATTTGCTCGAATCAAGTGAATGTTATTAATAATATCTTTCTTGTGATTTGGACGCATTACCAACGTTGTATACTGAGAAGCGATTGAAAGTTCATTCGCGAATTCACTCAAAGCTGAGGAAATATCATAATGATTTTCAACCAGTAAATCTCCTAAACGTTGTATTTTTTTGTGTTGTTGATGAGATGTTTGTTGCAATAATTGATTCACATAATATCTGATGCCTGACTCTGATGGAGAACGTCCTGATGAAGTATGTGTTTTTTCTATTAAATGAAGTTCCTCTAGTTGTTTCATTTCGTTTCTGATAGTGGCAGGACTAACATTTAAATTATGTCTTTCAATCAGTGTTTTGGAACCAATTGGTTGACCTAAATCAACATAATCTTCAACAATTGCATTTAAAATGCTCAATTGTCTATCACTAATCATGTTTTCACCTCATTAGCACTCTTTTGTTTCAAGTGCTAATTATAATTTATCAAATTGGTCAAAGTAAGTCAATGTTAAAGCTTCAGTTTTTTTAAAAAATTAAACATTCAGTAAAAACGCTTCAAATACTAGGTTTCCAATTACTTTACCTCTCTCTGTTAAAGAAATATAGTCACCTGTATCATAAATTAATTCTCTCTGTTTTAAATCTTTAATCGCTTCGTCATAAACGTCATCAATCGTTTTATTAAACTTTTGATTAAACCGTTTTCTACTTACACCTTGGTTCATTCTTAAACCTAGAAACATCTCTTCTTCCATTTGTTCACTTTCTGTTGGATATACTGCGTCAAGAATAGGTCTTTCGTTATTTTGTATCTTTTTTATATAATGATTCACGGGATTTACATTATTGTAACGTTCGCCATTTACGTAACCACTTGCCCCGGCTCCAAATCCATAATAGCCTTCGTTTTTCCAGTAAACTTTATTGTGTTCTGATTCATGTCCTTTTTTACCAAAGTTTGAAATTTCATATTGATGTAACTCAGTCTCATGCATCCTCTTTAATAAATATTCGTACATTTCTTCTCCGACATCTTCGTTTGGGATTTTTAGCTGCCCTTTACGATACATATTATAGAACTGAGTTTTAGGCTCTAAAATCAAGCCATAACTTGAAATATGATCAATATCCATCGATAACGCTTTTTCTAAACTATCTTTGAAATCTTCTAAGCTTTGTTGTGGTAAATGGTACATTAAATCTAAACTTATAGAAGGTATCCCAACTTGTCTTGCATTCGATACGGCTCTGTATATATCTTCAGTCTTATGAGAACGTCCTAATATCTCTAACAATTCAGGTTTAAATGTTTGAACGCCCATCGACAATCTATTTACACCATAATCCCTTAACAATTGTACTTTTTCTAATGTTAATTCATCCGGATTCGCTTCAAAACTAAATTCTCCTTTAATTTCAAAGATTTCTGTAATTGCAGTCAATAATTTCTCAAGTTGCTCATATGATAAAGCAGTAGGTGTGCCACCACCGACAAAAACTGTTTCTAAAGATCTAACTTTACTTTGTTTCATTTCGTTTATTAAGCAATCTAAATACTGATCCACTGGTTGATTTTGTATAAAATATTTATTGAAATCGCAATAAGTACAAATTTTGACACAGAAAGGAATATGGATATAAGCACTTTTCACTTCCATTTTGAGATGACCTTCTTTCGTTAAATAAAATAGATTAACATAACAAAAAAACCGGGGCATAAATCGAATGGATTTAAGGCCCCAATATTTATTAAGTAATAATATTAATCTTCGTCCATCTTAAGCACTGCAAGGAAAGCATCCTGTGGTATTTCAACATTACCAACTGATTTCATTTTTGCCTTACCAGCTTTTTGCTTTTCTAATAGTTTTCTCTTACGACTAATATCTCCACCATAACACTTAGATAAGACATTTTTACCCATTGATTTTATATTTGTACGGGCGACTATTTTTTGTCCAACTGCTGCTTGTACAGGTACTTCGAATTGTTGTCTAGGTATAAGCGTTTTTAGCTTTTCAACTAACGCTTTTCCTCTTTCATATGCGAAATCTTTATGAACTATAAAACTAAGTGCATCTACTTTCTCTCCATTTAGTAATATATCCATTTTGACTAGGTCACTTTCTTTATTATCAATGAATTCATAATCAAAAGAAGCATAGCCTTTTGTATTTGATTTAAGCTGATCAAAGAAATCAAATACAACTTCAGAAAGTGGCAATTCATAAATAATATTGACACGAATATCATCTAAATATTCCATATTAATAAATTGTCCACGTTTACGTTGACATAATTCCATAACTGCACCGACATAATCATTTGGTACCATCATTGTCGCTCTTACAAAAGGTTCATATACCGTATCAATTTGATCTCTTTCAGGCATATATGCTGGATTATCAACAGAGATTTCATCACCATTTTTAAGAATACATTCATAAATCACAGATGGTGCTGTAGCAATTAGTTCTATTCCAAACTCACGTTCAATACGTTCTTGAATAATTTCCATATGCAACATACCTAAGAAACCTGTTCTATATCCAAAACCTAATGCTTGAGATGACTCAGGTTCAAATTCTAATGAAGCATCATTTAATTGCAACTTTTCTAATGCCTCTCGTAAATCATTGTAATCTTTATTATCTATAGGGAATAAACCACAGAAAACCATCGGATTCATTTTTTTATAACCTTTTAACGGCTCTGCTGCTGGACGATCTAGATGTGTAATCGTATCTCCGACACGTGAATCATCTACATTTTTAATACTGGCAATGACATAACCTACATCCCCTACCGTTAGCTCACTAACTGGTAATTGTTTAGGTGTATTGATACCTACTTCGGTAACTTCAAAAGATTTTCCTGTAGCCATCATTTTAATTTCATCACCCGTTTTCAAAGTTCCTTCAACTATTCGAATTGAAGAAATAACGCCTCTATACGGATCATATTCTGAATCAAAAATCAATGCTTTTAACGGCGCTTCTGGATCTCCTTGCGGTGGTGGTACCACTTCTACAATTTTTTCTAATATATCTTCAATGCCAATATTTGATTTTGCACTGGCTAATACGACATCATCTTTATCTAGCCCTATTACATCTTCTACTTCTTGCTTTACACGTTCAGGTTCTGCTGCTGGTAAATCAATTTTATTTACAACTGGTAATAACTCTAAATCGTTATCTAGTGCCAAATAAACATTGGCTAATGTTTGAGCCTCTATGCCCTGCGCAGCATCTACAACTAATATAGCCCCCTCACAGGCAGCTAATGATCTAGAAACTTCATATGTAAAATCTACGTGTCCAGGTGTATCGATCAAGTGAAACGTATAAGTCTCACCATCTTTTGCATCATATTTTAAACGCACAGCATTTAACTTTATTGTTATACCGCGTTCTCTCTCTAAATCCATAGAATCCAATAACTGTGATTGCATCTCACGTGATTCAACAGATTTAGTATTTTCCAAAATTCTATCTGCTAATGTAGATTTCCCATGGTCAATATGTGCAATAATAGAAAAGTTTCTTATATTTTCACGCTTGCTTAAACGATTTTCTTTATCCATGTATTATCAGTCTCACTTTCATAATTCTAGCCCGTAAATATGTATGACATTCTTTGATATAATAACGTTTTTATGTACTAATTGCAAACTTGATAAAATTAATAGTAAATTTTAAAGTTATGTGTATATTTTATCGTCTATGTAACTATTTTTATGTATACCTTTTGTCATTATAATTATTATTGTACCATTTATCGCGACTTTACGCGTCTTAATATAAATAAATGATTGCAGAAACCTGGTTGTTTTGATAAAATATTTCTTGTTGTAATCAAATTAATTTTTGATAGCGAAGATCACACTTTTAGGAGGTGACAGACATGCCAAACATTAAATCTGCAATTAAACGTGTTAATACTACTCATGTAACTGAAGAACGTAATATTTCACAAAAAAATGCAATGCGTACAGCTGTGAAAAGAGCTCATACAGCAATCGACACTAATGCTGACGATAAAGCTGAATTAGTAAGCTTTGCATTGAAAAAAGTAGATAAAGCTGCTCAACGCAACTTAATACATTCTAACAAAGCTGCTAGAATTAAATCATCTTTAATGACAGCTGCTAAATAATTTAAAGTTCAAGCCTACGCTTGAACTTTTTTTATTTTTTAAATATATCGAACTCATGCTTCATAAATTTAGCCCAGAAATGATTTGCAATAAGTGAAATCTCTTCTGGGCTTTTTTCTCTCTATATATGGTTTTATAAGATTAAACATTGTAGATACTTACGTTATAATTCATCGACAACATTATATGCAGTATGACGGTTAGTTAAAACTAAAAACGCCTAATTTATAAGGATAAAATAAACAGTTCAAGTATAAGGTGTTTATCCATATAAGATGACTTTAATTTATAATCTGTTTCTGCACAATTATCAATGATATTTAATAAACTTTCTAATTCGTAGTGTCTTGCTTGATTTAAAGCCAACTTTACTCTATAGGGATGAACATTGATTGTTTTAGCAATTTGTTGACCACTATAACCCTTTTGTCCTAATATTTTACTTTGATAGAAAAGTCGATAATTACTCGTAATTAGAGCTAATAATTTTATAGGTTCCTCTTTCATCGCTATTAAGTCTTTAACCAATTGAATAGCTTTTGTTTTCTTATTTTTTTGGATATATTCAGTGAGCAAAAAAACATTTTGTTCCAAACTCCTATTAACAATTTGATGAACATCATTTTTGTTAATTGTCGTTCTATCACCTAAAAATAAAATAAGTTTTTCTATTTCTTGCTTAACAATATTAAAATTAACTCCAGTTAATTCAATAACTAAATCTAGTGCATCTTGTTTAATATCTTTATAATTTTCATGCAGTTGACTTTTTATCCAATGCTTTATTTCTTCTTCTGACATTTGTTCTATTTTTTTAATTTGTGCATGTTTTTTCAAAGATTTAACAACTTTTTTTCTTTCGTCTAGTTTAGAATGATTTACTTCAAATAATATTAAAGTGTCACCATCGTATTTTTCTATAAATTCTATTAGTTGATCAATATTATGATTTAACTCTTTAGGTGGCTTCTCACCAGTAAATACATATGCATTTTGTACTAGAACAGCCTTTTTATTAGAGAAAAAAGGCATTGTCAGCGTTTCTTCAATAATTGGAGCTAAATCATTTTCATATAAGTTATATTTAACGAAATTGAATTCATCTTTTGGTGCATCTAAATATTGTTCAATGACTTCAGAAGCTTTTTTTTCAATTAGTTCAGGTACTTCACCATATATCGTTATTATATTGCTGCTCATTCTTAGCACCCTTTCATTTCTATTACACGTTTTATAATTATAACACGCGTCATAGCTTCTCACTAATTAAAAATTTTAATTAAATTGTGAGTGAATTTCTATTTGGTTTTTAAATAATATGTTCACTTCTCCGTTGATATTTGTTTGAAATATTTTAATGTCAAAAGATTTTAATCTATTGATAATTTGAGGATTGGGAAGTCTATACTTATTTTTTTCACCTACTGAAATGAGAGCTATTTTAGGTCTAATTGCTTTCAATAAATTATTACTTGTACTCGTACGACTGCCATGATGTCCAACTTTTAAAATATCAACATTATATAAATGATATTTATGTATTAAATTCTCTTCATTATTATTTGTTGCATCTCCCATTAATAAGATTTTATAACTTTTGTACTGTATTAATATAATGATTGATTGTTCATTTAAATTATCAGAATTGGAAATTGTAGCATCTAATAGATTAACTTTCGCTTTATTCATAAAAAATTGTGGTTTATTTTTGAAATCTATTAACTTGATATCCTTTTTTAAACAAGTATTTTTTAAATGATTTAGTTCTTTAATTTTAAAACTATTTGCATTGATAATGATATTTTTAATTTTTAAACTTTTTGTTAAATAATCTAGTTCACCGATATGATCAAGATGTGGATGTGTAACCACAACGTAATCTATCTTTTTTATATTATGTCGTTTTAATGTTGGTAAGATATGATATTTTGAAATACTGTGATTCGCAAAGTTCTGTGTCGAATTAAAATTACCGCCTGTATCGATTAATAATGATTCGTGTAATTTAGTTTCAAATAACAGGGCGTCACCTTGTCCTACATCCAACATTGTAAGTTGGTAGTCGCGTACTTGAGGTAGAATTGTAGAGACAATATATAAGGTAATTAAAGTGATTATCATAAATTTATAGCATTTATGAACGAATAAAACTAAACATAGAAACGAAATGAGACATATTATAGTTATTTGGAGATTATTTAAGTTGGGAATATACCATTGATAAAGGTTAAGTTTATCAAAAAATCCGACCACTTTATCATGCAAAACAATTAATTGATTATATAAGTTGATTATAAATAAAGGTTTTATTGGCAAATGTATGATAAAAGTAAGAAAAATAACGAAGGGAAATAATATGAAAGAATAGAATGGAACAAAAAAGATGTTTGATATTAGACCAATCCATTGAATTTGATGAAAATGGATACAACTTAAGATAAATGAGCTTAATTGTGCAATCCACGTGATATAGCACAAAGATCGAACAATACCTAAATTCTTTAGTAATGGACTGGCAAAAAGGATTGAAAAAGTGATTAAAAAGGAAAGTTGAAATCCGACATGATAAATTAACGAGGGATTTAAAAACGTTAAAAATATGAATAAAAATCCTAAAATGTTCATTGAATTCCTTATAATATATTTTGGAAATATGATTATAAACAAACTCATAAATATTGCTCTCACAGCACTTGGAGACATATTTGTATACATGCAATAAATAGGTAATAATATGATTAATATTAGTTTGGTTAAAAACAATGGACATTTTATCCTGTTAAGGATATAACATATGATTGCAATAATAATAGCTATATGTGTTCCACTAATAGCAAGTAGATGCGCAATGCCAATCTTTTTAATTATATCTAAATCATCTTTTTTCATAAGCGATGTATCGCCTGTAATTAATGCAATTGTTTTTTCAGGGAAAGCTATTTTCCATTGTTGCATTTTTTCATAAATAAACGCTTTATGTTTATTTAAAGTATCAGAAAAAGTGCTTGTGTCTTCGTAACAACTTGAAAGGTGAATATTTTGAATAATAAAAATAAGATTAGGTCTTGTATCGTTTCTTAATGTTCTAAACTGTCCGTGTACCTCACAAGTTTTTTGGAACAAAAAATCAGAAACATTTTTTATTTCTATATTTTTTGATGCATGTATATTATAAATGTAAGTATAAAGCTTTTTATCTATTTTAACTTTACCTTTAAGTATACGATGCTCCAAATGGGGTTTTGTGATTAACTTAGCTTTTCCTTGAAATACTTTATTTATCATTGAAGAATGGTATTCTTTTTCTGATCTCAAGTCATTTTGAAACATCATAAAACTACTTAAAGATATGATAACTATCATGATAAAATGAATTAAACTAAAGCTTTTTCTTTTCATTATTATGACTAGCCCAAGTATTAAAATAAAAGATAAAAATTTATTAAATAGTAGCAAGTTACCAGCCAAATAAGCTAAAGCATAATAAATCAATTTTATTTATTTATTAAATATTGTGCTACGTGTTCTTGATTAAATGCAATTTTTTTATACACAATACCTGATTGTTTTAACAAATCTAAAGCATAATGATAATTATGATAGTCTTCAGCATAATAAATCGTTTTAATACCAGCTTGAATAATTGACTTTGTGCAATTCAAACACGGAAAGTGTGTAACATAAATCGTTGCTCCTTCTGTTGACACCCCTTGTTTTGCGCATTGTAGCAACGCGTTCATTTCTGCGTGTATCGTACGAATGCAATGACCATCTTCCAGCAGACAATCTTCATCAATACAATGTACTTCTCCAGACACAGAACCATTATACCCTCCGGCTATAATTCTATTATCTTTTACAATCGTTGCTCCTACAGACAATCTTTGACATGTAGAACGCAGCGCTAATAAATGACTTTGCGCCATAAAGTATTCTTCCCATTTAATACGATCCATGATACTAAACCTCCAATTTATGTAAATTTTTAATGTGATATTTATAGATTAAATCGATTTTCGAAAAAATACAACAAAATTTTAGATTGTTAAATATGAACTTAATTTTTCTATTGTTTTAGTACCGAATCCATTAATTTCTTTCAACTGATCAATAGATTTAAAATTACCGTTTTGCTCACGATATTCAATGATAGCTTTAGCTTTGACTTTTCCTATTCCCGGTATACTGGTAAGCTCGCTTTCTTTTGCAGTATTTAAATTTACAGTTGCGCCATCAGCATCTTTTTTTTCTGAAAAATTTGTGGCGGTTTCACTTTTATTCAATTGATTCTGAGCTTGTAAATGAGCATGCTCCCCTTTTTTAGGAATATATATCATTTTCTGATCTATTAATCGTTCCGATAAATTAATGTTCGTTAAATCAGCATGTTCTGAAACGATAGCTTTATCCAACAACTGTTTAACTCGATCATTATTTCTCATTTTATAAACATTCGGATATTTAACCGCACCTTTGATATCAACATAAACAAACGAATCTTTGGTATGGTCATTGCTTAGTGTTTCATTTTTATTCGATGAATGTTCACTTTTTTCATTTGGTATGGATTGGTTATGCTCTGGCAATTCTATTGGTGTCATATCATTACTTTTTTTCATTTGTTCGTTATCACGGTTTATCAAAAATGATAAAGTAAAGGCTACAGTCACTATTATAAATAGCATAACACAAACCTTTATTGTAGAATTAAATTGACTAAATCTTTCTTTAAACAATTCCCATAATGGTAACAAAAAATCACTCCTTTATAGTTTACACGTATAAAGGAGTGATTTTACTTTTTTATTTTTTAACAATGAAGAACAAGCGCTCTCCTTCTTGATTGTCATTCTGGTTTTCAAATTCAAAATCAACAAATGTCGTTATATGTTTAAAACCACATGATTCTAACATTTTAGTGTAAACATCTTTTGAATAAGTCTTTTGGTAATGTGACTCATCAAATCTTTTATATAAGTTATCATCTTGTTTTATAAAAAATGTCATATCATGCCATACGCTTAAGGGTTCTTCGCCACGAATCGCTTCCCAAGCTAAAAATACATTTTCTGTTTCATCAATATAACTTTGATTATTGAATAATGTATTCATCTTGTGTTCAGTATGGACATCAAACATAAATACACCCTCATTCGGCTCTAGATGATGATATACTCGCTGAAAAGTAGATAACACATCTCCATATTCTGTTAAATAATTTAAAGAATCACAAAAAATGGTTATTGCATCATATTGTTGGTTAAGGTCGAATTCTGTCATATCACCTTCTATCCAATTCACTTCACTGGATTTTTGCATTGCTATCGAAAGCATATCAACACTTAAATCCATACCCGTTATATTATCAAAGTCGTTTAATTTTGAGGTGAAACTGCCTGTACCACAACCAATATCTAAGATAGTTGATTTGTTTTTAGCATAATAATTTACAATATCAAGCCATGATTCGTATGGCTGATCTAAAGTTAATTGATCATAGTAATAGCTCATTTCTTCATATTGAGCCATTATTAATAAACTGCCTGTCCATAAGATTCTAATGGTGCATCACGATATAATTTCTCCAAGTTGTAATAATCACGTTCATCTTTATGGAATACGTGTACTACTACGTTGACCAAGTCAATTAAAATCCATCTTGCTTCATTAAAGCCTTCCATTCGTTTTACTTCGATTTCCGCTTCATTTGCAGCATCTTTAACTGCACGTGCGATGGATTGAACTTGTCTTTCATTATTGCCGTGGCATACGATAAAATAGTCAGTCATATCGCTAATACCTTGCATATTTAAAGAAATAATATCTTCTGCTTTTTTATTCTCAGTTGCATTGACAGCTAAATTTAATAATTGATCTGATTTCATTTAATCATCCTTTACTCTTTCGTCACTATAATTGTAATAATTCAAGCAAGCAATCGTGGCATCATAAACGGTAATATCTTTCGTGATTAAATATAAAACAGTTCGCTTAGATATTTCATAAATGGTTTTATCTAAGCTACCTTGATTGTATGCTAAATCTCTAATTTCTTCAACGCCTGGGGTTTGACGACCAGGTTCAATATAATCTGCGATAAAAACTAATTTTTCTGTTTTAGTCATTTGAGCACGACCAGTTGTATGATTTTTAATAGCAAGTAACACTTCTTCATCGTTTACACCAAATTGTTGCTCCATTATAACAGCACAGACTGGACCGTGTAAGATTTCTGATCCGTAACTCAACAAGTTACTATCCAAATCATTTTGTCTAACAATCTGATACATAGATCCCAAATCATCGTACTTACTATAATCATGTAATATACCTGCGAGTTCTGCCTTGACTTTATCCCCATCATACTGTTCAGCTAATTTAACAGCAGTTTCTGCTACTCTTAGTGAATGATTATATCTTTTCTCAGGTAATTTGTCTTTAACTAGGGAGACAGCTTCATCAAATTTCATATAATCCTTCCTCTCTGATATATTTCTCTACACTTTGAGGCACCAGCGTTTGAATATTACTATGTTCTTTTACTCTTTCCCTGATGAGTGTTGAACTTATATCTATGCGTGGAATATTAATTGCTATCATATTATTTGAAACTTCTTGCTTTGTTTTACCACGATTCACAATTACAAAGGTTACCATTGATTTCAAATTTTCAATCTCATACCACTTTTCTAACTGAATATATTGGTCAGTGCCTATAACAAAATATAGTTTAGCATTTGGATGTTTTTCTAAAATATGTTTAATTGTAAAATACGTGTAACTTTGTCCCTTGCGTTCGACTTCGTCTAAATAAACAGATCCAAACCCAAGTTCATTAATTGCACAATGGATCATATCAATTCTATATTTCGCATCTAAGTAATCATCATGCGCTTTGAGCGGTGACATATAACTTGGAATAAAGTAAAACAAATCTGGTTTAATAACATGATTCACTTCGCTAGCAACAACCATGTGAGCTGTATGAATCGGGTTAAACTGCCCACCATATAAGACTATCGTTTTAGACATTATGGCAATTGAATTTGTTTATTATCTTGTGATTCTTTATACAAGACAATCATAGACCCGATTACTTGAACAATTTCACTATGAGTTGCATCGCTTAAAGTTTGCGCTAAATCATTTTTGTCTTCAAAGTTATTTTGTAATACATGTATTTTTATTAATTCTCTATTTTCTAAAATATCATTTAATTGTTCTATCATATTTTCACCAACACCAGATTTTCCGATTTGGAAAGTTGGGTCAACATTATGTGCTTTACTTCTCAAAAATCTCTTTTGTTTACCTGTTAACATAAAATGCTCCTTTTATAAATAATTTAAAACTGTGCGTTTCATAACTTGCACGTCCGGTTCTATATCTGTCCATATTTTAAAACTTTCTGCACCTTGATAAACAAACATATCCAAGCCATTATAGATTGGGTTACCTTGGACTTCAGCTTGTTCTAAGATTGGTGTTTTAAAGGGTACGTACACAATGTCACTCACTAACGTATCAGACTCTAGATGCTTCAAACTAATTGGTATTTCTTGATTTGTGTTCATTCCTGCTGGTGTCGTATTGATGATAATATCGAATTCGGATAATGCTAATTCAGCATCAGATAATCGAATTTTGTTTACATTCAAATTCCATTGTTCAAATCTGTCTAAAGATCTGTTTGCAATAGTAAGTTTGGGTTGTACATATTTTGTTAATTCATTCGCAATGCCTTTACTAGCACCGCCTGCACCTAAAATTAAGATATAGGCATGTTTTAGATCTGGATACACGCGTTGCAATCCTTTAACATAACCTATACCATCTGTATTATAACCAATCCATTTACCATCTTCTATCTTAACCGTATTCACGGCACCTACAGTTTCTGATTGTTCATCAATTTCATCTAAAAAAGGTATAATACGTTCCTTATGCGGAATTGTTACATTAAAACCAGAAAGTGCTTTATCTGAAATAATTTCTCTTATTAGATGGAATTTATCTTCAGGAATATTAATTGCTTCATATGCTGCATTGTAATTTAAAGATTCAAAATTAGCATTATGCATCACTGGAGATAAAGAATGATCAATTGGGTGGCCTATTACTGCATATTTCATATTTTACACACCTTACATAATTGAATTTCTTAAAATAACATCAACATTTTTTGGCACGCGTACAATGACTTTTGCACCTGCGTCTATCGTAATAAAGCCTAATCCAGAAATCATTACATCACGTTTTTCTTTACCAGTTTCTAACCTTACGGCTTTAACATTTCTCAAATCAAAATTTTCAGGATTATGAGGTGGTGCTAATACAGATCCTAATTGATTTCGCCATAATTCATTAGCTTTTTCTGTTTTTGTTCTATGAATATTTAAATCATTAGAAAAGTAACAGACTAACGGTCTTTTTCCGCCACTAATATAGTCTATACGTGCAAGTCCACCGAAAAATAATGTTTGTCCTTCGTTAAGCTGATAAACACGTTGTTTAATTTCTTTTCTAGGCATAATTGTTTTTAGTTCATGTTCAGATACTAAATGTGTCATTTGGTGCGCTTGAATAATTCCTGGTGTATCATACATAAACGTCGTTTCATCAAGTGGAATATCAATCATGTCCAACGTTGTGCCAGGAAATCTTGAAGTTGTAACAACATCTTTTTCTCCTACACTGCGTTCTATTAATTTATTAATTAAAGTTGATTTACCTACATTTGTAGTTCCTACAATATATACGTCTTCATCGTTTCTGATATTGTTAATAGAAGTTAATAGATTTTCAATACCTTCATTTTTGTCTGCAGAAATAAGCACGACATCTTCAGCATCAAGTCCATATTTTTTAGCTGTTTTCTTCAACCATTCTTTTACACGACGTTTATTTATTTGTTTTGGCAAAAGATCTATTTTATTCGCTACAAGAATAATTTTTTTGTTGCCGACGATACGTTTAATTGCATTGATAAATGAACCCTCAAAATCAAATACATCCACAACATTTACTATTATGCCTTTTTTATCTGCTAAGCCATTAAGTAAATTTAAAAAGTCATCGCTATCTAAACCTACATCTTGAACTTCGTTATAATTTTTTAGTCTAAAACATCTTTTACACACAACATCTTCACGAAATAAGTTATGTTCTGGAACATAACCCGGTGCATCAGAATCTTCAGACTGTAAAGGGGCACCACAACCTATGCATTTCAATACATCCACTTCACTCAATCAATTTTCCTCCCATTTTATATATCCTTTTTTTCTAAAATGTTGTAATAATCTGCGTTCAATAAGACGATTAAATTTAGTAATTAAGCCATCTGTTTGTTTGACAGGTACTACCATAATAGTAAATAAGCCACGTCTGTTACCACCAAATACATCCGTTAACATTTGATCACCTATTACCACTATCTCTGATGGGTCTAAACTCATAGAATGCATTGCACGATCAAATGCACGCCCTCTTGGTTTTCTTGCTTTAAAAATATAATCTACTTTTAATGATTTAGAAAAGCTACCAACTCTTTTTTCATTATTATTAGAAACAATTGTAATCGTAATGCCTTTTTGTTTTGCCTCTTCAAACCAAATTTTAACTGCTTCTGTAGGATCAGCAACATCCCATCCCACTAGTGTATTATCTAGATCAGTAATGATACCTTTTACGCCAGATTCTGCAAGCTTATCTATATCAATTTGAAAAATAGATTGCACATATTCATTTGGCATAAAGTATTTCTTTATTATACCCATTATTTCAATTCACCTTTTTTATATATTTTTAATTAAATTTTCTACCATTGTACTAGAAGAGTTTGCTGCTTTTGTTAAAAATTCATCAAATGTGATACCAGCGTCTCCATCTGCTAAATCTGATATTGCACGTGTGATAATAAATGGTAAATTAAATTGATAGCAAGTCTGTGCAATCGCAGTTGCTTCCATTTCTGCAGCCATCGCTTGAGGGAAATTTGTTTTAATTTTCATTCGTTGGTCTTTTGTACCAATAAAACTGTCACCACTTACAATCAAGCCTACCTTAGCAATGAGTTGTTGATTTGTAATTACTTGTGTCGCTTTGTCAATCAATGATTTATCTGCTACGAATTGTGCAGGCATTTGTGGTATTTGTCCTAACTGATAACCAAATGCTCTAGCATCAGCATCATGATAAGCAACCATATCGCTTACTACAATATCACCAACATTTAATGATTTATCCAATGCACCTGCAGAACCTGTATTAATAATTAAATCAGGTTTGAACTTTTCTATTAATAATGTTGTTGAAATGGCTACATTTACTTTACCAATGCCACTTTGAGTTAATACGACTGCTTTATCATTTATATAACCTTTGTAAAAATATACATGTGCAATATTAATCTCTTCTAAATTCACAAGTTTATTTTTTAAGATTGCTACTTCTTCGTCCATAGCTCCAATAATACCGATCATTGTTATTCACCTCAATTTAAAATCCTAACCTTAGTTATTCTACCACATTTAAACTGATAGCTCGACGATTGAATCATATTTATATCAAATTTATATTTCATTATTTATCGTAAGAAATTTATGCGAATTTTCGCATTATCAATTTGATTTAACATGTAAATACATTGCTTTTTATTTTAATAGGAAATGACAATGTTTATTTAATGTAAGTATAACTATAAAACAAACCATTCTCTAGGTCCTTATTATAAGCATAAGAATTAGAGAATGGTTACTTTGTAACTATAATTACATTGTTAACTACCTATTAATTGTGTCAATCCTTGCAGTGAATATATACCTGTAACAACTGTGACTAAAACAGCTAAAATACCAAACCAAAGCATCCATGTTGGATGATGATAATCCCCTACGATTGATTTTCGTTTACTAGCAATAAGTATTGTCGTTAATATAATAGGTAAGATAAGTCCATTTAAAGCACCTGCAACGATTAATAATGTTACTGGTTTTCCTAAGAATAGAAAAACAAAAGTTGAAATGACTATAAATGAAATTACAATAATATTAGTTTTATTATAGATCGACTTATGCAATGTTTTTAAGAAAGTCGCACTTGTATATGCTGATCCAATAACTGAAGACATTGCTGCAGCAAATAATACAACACCAAATATATTTCGACCAATTGGTCCTAATACATGCTCAAATACTGAAGCTGGTGGATTTGTATCATTTAAAGTTACGCCCGTAACAACTACACCAAGTACCGCTAAGAATAATAATGCTCTAAGCACACCTGTTGTTAATATACCTGAAATAGCCGCTTTGTTTACAAATGGCAAATAATGTTTACCACGGATGCCAGAATCTAATATTCTATGTGCACCAGCAAATGTAATATAACCGCCAACTGTTCCACCTACTAATGTGATAATAGGTAAAACAAGTGCTAGAGGTTGTTCCGGCATCACAAGATGTTTAGCTGCGTCAGCATATGGCGGGTTTGCTTTAAACATTACAAATGCAACAACTACAATCATTAAAACACCTAAAAACATCGTGACAACATCCATAATTTTTTGACCACTTTTACTTACAAAAATAAGTATTGCTAATACTGCTGTAATAGCTGCACCAATATTTACATCTAAGCCAAAAATTGCATTTAATCCTAATCCAGCACCTGCAATATTACCAATATTAAATGCGAGTCCACCTATTGCAATTAATATCGATATAAAAGTACCCAATCCTTTAAATATTTCATTAGCTACTTCTTGACCACGTTTACCTGTGACGACCAACACTCTCCAAATATTAATTTGCGCTCCTATATCAATCAATATTGATAATAAAATTGCAAAAGCAAAACTTGAAGTGAACTGCGCAGTAAATACTGCTGTCTGAGTTAAAAATGCAGGTCCAATTGCAGATGTAGCCATTAAGAATACAGAACCTAATAATAACCTTTTATGATTTTTTGTAAATTCAAAATCCTTCGATTCTGTTTTTAATTTTTCTCCCATGTGTTAGCCTCCCAGCTTAGATATAGAAACGCCTTCTTTCGATAATCTTTCTCTTATTTTTGTAACAAATTCTAGTGCATGTTCACCATCTCCATGAACACAAATTGTATCTGCTTGAATATCAATTTCCTTGTTATTTTTCGTAATTACTTTTTGTGATTTAACCATTTTGACAACTTGTTCAATAGCTTCTTCTGTGTCAGTTATTAAAGCATCACTTTCTTTTCTACTCACTAATTGACCATCATCTTCATAACGTCTATCTGCAAACACTTCTGAAGCAGTAGTTAAACCAACAGCTTGCGCTTCTGTAACAAGTAGTGTATTTGATAATCCAACATAAATTAATGATTCATCAAAATCATATACAGCTTGAGCAATCGCATGTGCGGTTGCTTTATCACGTGCACCCATTTGATACAGTGCACCATGCGGTTTTACGTGGTTTATTCTAACTTGGTGAACATTACAGAATCCACTTAATGCACCGAGCTGGTAAATGACGATATCATAAATTTCTTTAGGTGACAAGTCCATATTTCTACGGCCAAATCCTTGTAAATCTGGAAGACCAGGATGCGCACCTATGCCAATACCATTTGCTTTAGCTAGTTCTACCGTTTGATTCATGACATGTTGGTCACCAGCATGAAAACCACATGCAATGTTTGCTGACGTAATTAACGGAATAATTTGATCGTCTCCACCGAATGAATAATTTCCAAAAGCTTCACCTAAATCACAGTTCAAATCAACTTTCATTATGCTTCCTCCTTAATTATTTGATGTCTATCTAAGAATTTAATATCTACATCTTTTGCATCACCGTTAGCATATTGTGGATATGATAAAACTGCATATAAGAAATCAGCTGTTGTAGTAAAACCATCAATTACCATTTCATCCAATGTTACTTTTAATTTGTTTATTGCTGAAGCTCTATTAGGTGCTTTTACGATAACTTTCGCTACAAGAGAATCATAATTTGGTGATACCGTATAACCATGATAAAGCAAACTATCGATACGTACGTTAAATCCTTGTGGCAAATGTAATGCTTTTACTTTGCCTGGAGAAGGTTGAAATCCTTTCAGAGGATTTTCTGCGTTGATTCTCGCTTCAATGACATGTCCATCAAATAGTACCTCATCTTGATTGAATGGCAATGAACCATGCTTCATTAAATAAAGCTGAGCGTGTAGTAAATCACGATTCGCTCTCATTTCAGTTACTGTATGTTCAACTTGAATACGCGCATTCATTTCAATAAAGTAATAAGCATCTTCTGTCACTAAATATTCGATAGTACCTGCACTTCTATAATTAGATGCTCTAGCCACTTTTACAGCATCATTACACATAGAGGCTCTCATATTATCGGATAATGCAGCACAAGGTGATTCTTCAATTAATTTTTGATTTTTTCTCTGAACTGAGCAATCACGCTCACCTAAGTGTATGTAATTATCTTTACCGTCTCCTAGCACCTGTACTTCCACGTGCTTAGCTACAGGTATAAATGCTTCCACATATACGCGATCATCATTAAAATATTTTTGTCCTTCACTTTTTGCTTCCTTAAATGACTTTTCCAAAGCTTCTTCAGCTTTGACAATTCGTATACCTTTACCGCCACCACCACTAGCAGCTTTTAATACAAGTGGATAACCAATGTCATGCGCTATTTCTTTAACTTCTTCGATTGTCTCTACTGCAGAAGTAGAACCAGGTATGATTGGTACATTCGCTTGATCAACTGTTTGTCGTGCTGTTATTTTGTCACCCATCATTTCCATGGTTTGATCAGTTGGTCCTATAAAATAAATACCATTTTCTTCAACATTTTTAGCAAATGAAGTGCTTTCTGATAAAAAACCATACCCTGGATGAATTGCATTTGCACCACTTATTTTTGCAGCACTAATAATTCTGTCTTGGTTTAAATAGCTATCCAAAGCATTGGCTTCTCCAATACATATCGCTTGATCAGCTAAACTTACATGTAGACTTGACTCATCCCCTAAAGCATAGATAGCCACAGTTTCAATATCCATTTCTCTACATGCGCGAATAATTCTTACAGCAATTTCTCCTCTATTTGCAATTAAACAACGATACAATTCAAATACCCCCTTTAAACTTATTTCACAGTTATAATCGTTTGATCATATTCAACATTTGAACCGTGATTGACATGTATTGCGTCTACAACACCATCCACATCACTTTTTACTTCATTCATTACTTTCATTGCTTCTATGTAACCAATAGTATCTCCTTTTTTAATTTCATCACCTTCACGAATGAGTGGATTTGTTAATTCTTTTTCATCTTGTAAATAAAACGTACCGACCATAGGTGATTTGACAGCTTGATTTGATTGTTCTTCATTTGATATACCTTGCTCATTTAAAGTTGATTCATTATTTGAAGCTAATTGTTGTTGCGCAGGTGATGCAGATGTATTATCTGTAAAATCAATAGTTATTTCATTTTCATAATCTTTATAATTAAATTTTTTAACCCCGTTATCTTTTACGATTTTAATTAATTGTTCTACTTTTTCAAAATTCATTATAATTCCCCTTTCAATAAATGATTAATGCGTATAGATGTATCTCTCAACTGCGTAACATCAAAAATAGGTTGCTCATAAATACTGTTGATTGTATTTTTAAATGCTTCTTCTTGTTGTTCTAATTTTTTAACTGCTTCATCGATTGTGGTCCATTCAAAACGAATCGTATCATTGGGTTGCATTTGAGCTAATTTATGTAAATCAGATGCACAAACGGTTGCTATTTTTGTATAGCCACCTACTGTTTGTTTATCATTTAATAAAATAATAGGATTACCATCATTTGGAACTTGTATACTGCCTAAGGCAACAGGTTCTGATATTATATCTGCCGATGTGTTTGGTGAAATCGTTTCACCTTGTAATCGATAGCCCATGCGGTCTGACTTTTCTGATATTTTAAATTCATTGGCTACCAGCTTTTCTTGGTCTTCTTGGCTAAAGCTTTCAATTTGAGGCCCCTCAATGATTTGAATAGTGTTTTCTTTACTCTCTGAAACATCAGTAAGTAAACTCAAACCAAGGTTACGTGTATACGAATGATTATTTTTACACTCTATTACATCACCAGATTTTAATGAACGCCCTTTAAAACCACCAATTTGGCTTCGTGTATGAGTGGCATAGCTATTTGCAACTTTTTGAATTTTCAAAGGTTTACCAAATAATAAGTATCCTCTTGCCCCATTAGTGACTTGTCCAACTTTCAAAACGTCGCCTTTTTTTACTGCTATTACAGTAGATTCATCAATAGTTGCATCGTTAACGGTCGCGTTAAACTCAGCACCTATTAATACAAAAGTATTATTTTCTAAAAATTCAATCGTTGGGCCAATAATTGTACATTCAATCGCTGGCCCTTCATTACCAATTAACGCTAGCCCAGTTCTATATGCATATTGATCCAAAACACCTGCAGTAGAAAATCCTTGGTCTTGATAGCCGATTCTTCCTAAATCTTGAATCGTACTAAATAAACCTGGATTAATAATTTTAATACTCATATTGAATTTTCACCCATTTCTCAATATCAAATTCACCTTGTTGTGCTTCAACAATCTGTTCGAACGTAGATTCATCTATAGAATAGAATTTTATATAGTCACCGGATTCATATAAACACATAGGCGTTCTTAAAATATCGAATACCGTAATTGGCGTACGACCGATGATTTGCCAACCTCCTGGAGATTTCTTTGGATATAATCCTGTTTGATTATTCGCAATACCAACTGAACCTGCAGGAATACTTGTTCTTGGTTCTTCTCTTCTAGGAGTAGCTAATTTTGAATTTAATCCTCCTAAAAATGGAAAACCTGGCATAAACCCAAGCATATAAATTAAATATGTATTCTCTGTATGTAACTTAATTACTTCTTCTATTGATAATTGATTATGTGTAGCTACTTCTTGAATATCTGGTCCATAATTCCCACCATAAAGTACCGGTAAACTAATGGTTTTTACTTTATTTAAATTTTCATCAAAATCCAGTTTGCTTAATTGTTCTAGTTTCAGTTCATTAACAACTTTCGCTAAACTTTGTTTAGTAATATCTATATGTAGCATAATTGCACGATAAGAAGGTATCACTTCAATTATAGCTTCATGTTGCTGATCTTTAATGTACTTTTCAACTTTTTGTACTTCCTTAAATGTCGAAGGATCAATTTGTTGTTTAAAGTAAATCATAATTGTCTCTTCATTGATTAATTTATATTCCAACACTTTTCCCCCTTTGTATTATATACATTAAACTATTTTTCAAACATTAATATGTGTACAACATTATAATTGTATCATTAACTGACAGACTATGTTTAATTAAAAATAGTTATAATTGGTGATAATAAACTACTATTGTTTAATACAAATTAACCCTAAATTATCTTAATATTTCAATAATTGTATCAATGATATAAATTTATCAAATAGTTGAAGAGAAGTATATATTTTTATTTATAAAGTGTAAAATCCCCCTAACATTAGTTGTTAAGGGGATTTTAATATTACTTGATATTTACAATTTTTACATTGATTTCTGCACCATTTGGTAGTGGCACACGAACCTCTTCGTTTAATTTTTTACCAATTAAACTTTTAGCCATTGGTGATTCATTTGAGATTTTACCATTAAATGCATCAGATTCAGCAGATCCAACTATTTGATATTCTTCTTCATCTTCACCTGGTAATTCTACAAAAGTCACAGTTTTACCAATTTGTACTTGATTGTTGTCACCTGTATCCTCGATTATAAGTGCATTACGTAGCATATGCTCAATTCTTTGTATGTCTTGTTCGATGAATCCTTGTTCATCTTTAGCAGCATCATACTCAGAGTTCTCAGATAAATCTCCGAATGAACGAGCTACTTTTATTTTTTCAACGACTTCTGGTCTCTTAACTGTCTTTAACTCTTCTAGTTCATTTTCTAGCTTTTCGAAACCTTCTTGCGTCATAGGGTATTGTTTTTGGTTTTCCATATTGTCATCTTCCTTTACTAAAATACTATTGTTTACTTACTAAAGTCTGAATTTTTGTCGTCATTATATCGATCGCAACTTTATTACTTCCACCTTCGGGAATGATAATATCTGCATATCTTTTTGTAGGTTCTATAAATTGATTATGCATTGGTCGAACTACATTTAGATATTGATTTATAACAGAATCCATTGTACGACCTCTTTCTTCTGTATCGCGAAGTAAGCGACGTAAGATTCGTAAGTCTGCATCAGTATCAACATAAATTTTGACATCCATTAAATCTCTTAACGTTTTATTTTCAAGCGCAAATATGCCTTCTACGATAATAACATCTTTTGGTTCAAATGCAATCGTTTCATCGCTTCTAGTATGATTTGTATAATCATATGTTGGTACTTCAATCTGTTTACCATTTCTCAAATCGTTTAAATTTTCTATTAATAAGTCATTATCAAAAGCAAAAGGATGATCATAATTGGTCTCTAAACGTTCTTCGAAACTTAAATGCGATTGGTCCTTATAATAATAGTCTTGTGCTAATAATGCAACACTATGGCCTTCTAAATTTTTCATAATTTCGTTTGTGACTGATGTTTTACCTGAACCAGAACCACCAGCGATTCCAATAATAGTCGTACGTTTCATTATCCAATTTCCTTTCTCATCATGTTGTTGGTATAAATTGGATGATCAACTTCAATTTGCACAATTTGCAATGGATGTCGTGCAGCATCAAGTTTGTTACCTTCTTCATCATAAATAGTGTCAACAACTTGTCTAAATGTATCAATTTCAGGACCAAAAAACTCTATTTCTTCCCCAGGCTCAAATTTATTACGTTGTTGAATCGTAGCGAGTTTGGTTTTTTCATCATAACCAAGAACTAATCCACAAAAATCATAAGCTGAGTTCTTTTTATTTTGTTGCCCAAACATTTGCTCTTCGTAACCAGGTGTGCCTTCAATAAATGCAGAAGCAGTGTCTCTGTTAGCGCATTTTTCCAGCTCAGCTAACCATTCTGGCTTAATTTTAAAATCATCAGGATCTTCTGCATAAGCATCGATGACTTTGCGATATACAGATACAACAGTTGCAATGTAGTGTATTGATTTCATGCGTCCTTCAACTTTAAGTGAATCCACACCAATATCCATCATTTTAGGGATTGACTCAATAAGTTTCAAATCTTTTGGACTCATTGCGAAAGGTGTCACTGCATTTTCATCATAATATAAATCTAAATCACCATCTTTATCAATTTCCAATAGGTCATAATCCCACCTACAGCTTTGACAACAACCACCTCTATTAGAATCTCGAGCTGTCATGTGATTACTTAATGTACATCTACCAGAATACGCAATACACATTGCGCCATGAATAAATGATTCAATTTCAATATCTACTTTGTCTTTCATTTCCTTCATTTCCATAGCACCTGTTTCACGTGCTAATACTACACGATCTAAACCTTCATTTTTCCAAAATTCTACAGCTTTATAATTTGAAAGTGATTGTTGTGTTGATAAATGAATTTCTAAGTTCGGTGCTACGCGCTTACATGTTTCAATGATAAGTGGATCCGCAACAATAATACCAGTGGCACCGGCTGACTCTAAATTTTTTAAATATTCATCCAAACCCGCAATATTTTCATCGTGTGCAATAATATTAGTCGTAACGTAAATTTTCGCCCCATATTGCTGTGCGAATGTCACACCTTCTTTAATTTCTTCCATCGTAAAATTATCCGCATTGGACCTTAAACCATACGCTTGTCCACCTAAAAACACTGCATCTGCACCATAATGTACTGCGATTTTGAGTTTTTCTAAATTACCTGCTGGAGCGAGTAGTTCAGGTTTTTTAATCTTATTATTAGTATTGCCTTCAACTTTTTCTAATAATTTCATTATTTAAACCTCCCTTAATAGACTGTTTGCTTATACAAGAATCCTTCATCAAACGGACGATGCTCAGGTTGAATAGCTTCGATCGGATCTACGAGCATAAATTTTTCATCATCATAAGCCTCTGGATCTTCATTGAATAAATCAATAGCTTCTCTATATTGTTCTGTACAAACATTGATATATTCTTCAGTTTGTAATACACCGTCAATCTTGAATGCATCAATATTGGCTGCTAAAAGTTGATCTAACTCTTCAATCAAACATATATCATTGGGCGACATAATATGTGTTCCATTGTAATCCTCAAAAACAGGATATTTGTTATCTCGTTCTTCATCATATAATAACAACTCATTAGCTACTTTGTTTCGATGAATTTTTATTTGTCTTTCTTGGAAAGTAAAATAGTTGCCTAATAACATGCGTTTTGATTGGAACATGCAAGTCATACCATGTACTTGTACTTCAACCTCTACATCTGCATGTTGTTTTATATTTAATATTTCATCTAAACTTAATTCTCTAGCTAGTTGCGCGCGTTGCGCCCCCTTTTTTCCCCAATAGTTGCATTGGAAATAATTTGTGACTAATGCTTCTGCATCCCAATTTAATGGAATTGGATTTTCTTGTTCATTTACATACATAACTACCGCTGGATCACCAAATATAATACGGTCAACTTTTATCTCATGTAAAAAGTCAATATATGCTTTCAATGCATTTAAATGATAATTGTGAAATATACCATTTACTGCCACATAGGCCTTTTTCCCGTGATTATGTATTAATGTCACTGCTTCCACCAATGCTTCTTTTTTAAATTCTCCTGCTAATCTTAAACCAAATTTTTGCTCACCGATTACAAAAGCATCTGCACCTTTTTTAATTAATGCTTCAATATGTTTAACAGATTTTGGCGTTACTAATAATTCTGTCATTTTGATTCTCCTTTAATCGAAATAGCTAGACCATCATCTATATTTAAGAAATTAGTTGTGAAACGAGGTTGAACCATCAGCCATTCATTATACTCTTGTACTTTTTTTACCATTTGTCTGACATTTCTACTTCTCACTACAGCAATATCTGAAACAAAACCATGATACAAAACGTTATCTGTAACTATTATTCCACCTTCTTTGAGTAAAGGCGCATACAAAGTAAAAAACTTTTTTGATTGTGCTTTCGCAGCATCAATAAATATCATATCAAATGATTCATGTTGGATGTTTTCAAAAGCTTCTAAAGCATCTTTTTCAATTAACTCTATTTGCGTATGATATCCAAATTTCGCAAAATTTTCTTTGGCTTTTAATTGCATATCGACATCACGCTCAATGGTAACCACTTTTATTTCCTTAGAAACAGAAGCAAATTGCATACTACTATAGCCAATTGCAGTGCCTATTTCTAAAATACGCTTGGGTTTATGTATTCTGATCAGTTGTTTAATCATATCTAAAGTTAGCCTATCCACGATTGGAACATGATGTTCCACAGCATATGGTCTAAGTTGTTCTATAGCAATATCATTCTCTTTGTGCAATTCTAATAAATATGATTGATTATTATCCATTTCAAAACTTCCTTCAATGTAAATATTTCAAAGTGTTTTTGACAAATAAAATAAATCAGCCAATGATTGTGACTGATTGTATTTCAATTAATAAAAACGGCTATATGTTCTTATATTACGAACTACTTTTTATATAATTCTTTGAAATTATCTCATAAATTTAATTTTAACTTTATATATTTTACCACAAAGCCATATATATTATAAGTGTAAATTGTGATAACCAACTTGTTTATATAGCTATATTGAATACTACATCAATTTCACATAATAAATGCGTATAAGAAACTAATACAGAAATCGAAATTATTATATTTTCATCTCATATATCGATTAAATTATCCAACAGAATAAACACCACAATTGTGCAATGGTTATATATTATAATTTTTTGTGTAAAATATTGTAGTGATTTGTGTTGTCTCTTGGAGTAAAAAAGCACTAGTCTCAGATTTCAGGATGAGTCAGCAGCCGACATAATGAATAGAAAAAAACTGCCAACAAAGTCAGAAACTTTGTCGACAGTATTAACTGAAATTTTTAAATTTCAGCTTGATTGATATTAACACATAATGACCATATTTTTTACACATTAGCTTTTGTAAAATTACAGGTAAAAACACATTGTCACCTAAGACAAAGCGTAAACAATATTGAATCATTTTGTGATTCAGATTCACACTTTAAATATCAATGCATATTTTTAGTGTTGTCCAAATATTATTCATGGTTATGATCATGGTCGTCCATTTCAGTGTTAACGACTTCTTCAATCATATCCCATTCTTCATCAGTTTCAACTGGTAAGAATTTTCCACCTTCACCATCTACATCAGGCTCATTTATCATTGGTACTAATTCGATTAAATCATCATCATCTGATTCTGCACCTTCTTCAGCAAGAATCACATATTCTTTTTTGAATTCAGGATGGAAAAATTCTAATACTTTTCGATAAAGTACTTCGTTTCCATCTTCATCAAACAAAGTTAATAATTCCTCTTGGTTGTTAATTTCTAATTCAGATTCATGGTTGTGTTCAGTCATTATAAAACGCTCCTTTTTATTGTATAGAATCTAAATAGCCTTGTAATATAAATACTGCAGCCATTTTATCTATTACTTTTTTTCGTTTTTGTCTAGAAACATCTGCTTCAAGTAAAGAACGTTCTGCAGCCATGGTACTTAAACGCTCATCCCACATGATTATCTCTACAGATGGCAATGCTTCCTGAAGTTGCTCCTTGTATTGTAACGAAGCTTCGCCTCGAAATCCAATAGAATTATTCATATTCTTTGGCAAACCTATGACAACAGTACCAACTTTTTCTTTCTCTATGATCGTTACTAGTCTGTCTATACCTAGTTCATTCTTATCTTCGTTTATATGGAGTGTATCTAATCCCTGAGCTGTCCAACCCATGAGATCACTTATAGCAATGCCAACAGTTTTACTTCCTACATCTAAACCTAAAATTTTATGTTTTAGCATTAATTACTTTGAGTTCTCTTGTAAATAATTTGAAACTAATTCTTCCATGATATCGTCGCGATCAATACGACGAATTTGGTTTCTAGCTTCATTATTACGTGGAATATAAGCAGGATCACCTGATAATAAATAACCGACAATTTGATTTACAGGATTGTAGCCACGTTCATTCAGTGTGTTATAGACATTTTGAAGTACTGTTTTGACATCTTCTTTTGGAATTTCATCATAATTAAATTTCATTGTTTTATCAAAATTTTCCATTTTGTAACACTCCTTCGTATCGACTAAAAAGTACTTATTGTTAATTCTACATTACAAAACGTAGAACTTATAGAGATTTAATGTAATCTTTAATGAAACGTAATGATTCTGTTATGTTTTCAGGTTGAGTGCCCCCACCTTGAGCCATATCTGGGCGGCCACCACCTTTACCACCTACAATTGGTGCCATGTTTTTAATAATGTCACCAGCTTTTACACTATCTGTTAATTCTTTTGGTACTGTAGCTACTAAAGACACTTTGCCATCTATGTTACTGATTAAAATTATAATAGCATCTTGCAACTTAGATTTAAAGTCATCCATTGTCTCACGAATCGCTTTTGCGTTTGCGACTTCAACTTCAGTTGCAAGTACATTAAATCCATTAATTTCTTCTACCTGATTTGTAATATCACCCATTTTCAATGTAGTGATTTCTTTATTTCTTTGTTCAAGTTGCTTAGATAATTCTTTTTCATCCGCTTGCATTTGGATAACTTTTTCTAAAACTTGATCATCTGATTTCACTTTAACTTGTGCTTTCACCGCATTAAATTGTTCTTGTATTGTTTCTAAATATAGAAATGCTGATTTTCCGGTAAATGCTTCTATACGTCTCACACCAGCACCTGTACCCGATTCACTCACTATTTTAAACAAACCTATTTCAGAAGTATTATTAACATGGATACCTCCACATAATTCAATGGAGAAAGGTGCCATATTGACAACTCGAACGACATCGCCATATTTTTCACCAAATAATGCCATCGCACCTAATTTTTTAGCTTCAGCAATAGGCATTTCTTGTATATTCACATCTATACTATTCCAAATTTCTTCATTAACTCTTCGCTCAACGTGATCTATTTCATCTTGAGTTAAAGGTCCGAAGTGCGTGAAATCAAATCTTAATCTCTCCGCTTCAACAAGTGAACCTGCTTGATTGACATGATCTCCAAGTACTTCTTTTAATGCAGCATGTAATAAATGTGTGGCGCTGTGATTCTTTTTAATATCTCTTCGTTCAACATGGTTTACACTAGCAAGCACTTCCTCATTCTTTTTAACAGTTCCAAATTGAATTTCACCTTTGTGTAAATTTTGTCCATTAGGTGCTTTGGTTACTTCAGTAACTTTGATTTCGAACTGTTCATTACTTATTGTACCTTCATCTGCAACTTGTCCACCACTCACTGCATAAAATGGTGTTTCTTTTAAAATAAAGTAAATGATTTCTCCAGCTTCAGCTTCGTTTACGAAATCTCCATTATAAATGATATCGGTAATAAACGTTTTTTGATCCATGACATCATAACCTACAAATTGACTCTCTGTTGTTACTTTTTTCAATATGTCACTTTGTACTTGCATAGATTGAGAGTTTTGACGGGCTTGTCTAGCTCTATCACGTTGTTTTTGCATTTCATCTTCAAAAGTATTCATATCAACAGAAAGGTTTTCTTGTGTTGCAATTTCTTCAGTAAGTTCAACTGGAAAACCATATGTGTCATATAATTTAAATGCATCCTTACCACTGATTTCATTTGTCGTTGATTTTGCTTTTGCAATTAAATTATTTAATATCGCTAAACCTTCTTCCAGTGTTTCATGGAAACGTTCTTCTTCCGATTTGATTACGCGCTTGATGAAATCAGCTTTTTCTTTAACGTTCGGATAATAAGGTTCCATGATATCTGCAACGATATCAACCAATTTATACATAAATGGTTCATTAATATCTAATGATTGACTAAACCTTACAGCACGACGTAAAAGCCTACGCAACACATAACCTCGTCCTTCATTTGCTGGTAATGCACCATCAGCGATTGCAAATGAAATTGTGCGTATATGGTCAGAAATGACTTTAAATGCTACATCATAAGTATCTTTTTCAAGATACTTTTTACCTGAAACTTTTTCTACTTCATTAATGATTGGCATAAACAAATCGGTTTCGTAATTTGTACGAACATTTTGCGCTATAGATGCCATTCTTTCAAGCCCCATACCAGTATCAATATTTTTATTTGGTAATGGTGTGTACGTATGATCTTTATTATGATTAAATTCACTAAATACTAAATTCCAAACTTCTAAAAATCTTTCATTCTCACCGCCTGGATACATTTCTTCAGCAGGATCATCTTGTCCAAATTGATCACCGCGATCATAGAATATCTCAGTATTAGGGCCTGAAGGTCCTTCTCCGATATCCCAGAAATTTCCTTCTATACGAATAATTCTACTCTCTTCTAAACCTATGTCTTCATTCCATATTTTATAGGCTTCTCTGTCCTCAGGATGTATCGTTACATACAATCGTTTTGGATCCATAGCCATCCATTTTTCATTCGTTAAAAATGCCCAAGCAAATTCAATAGCCTCTTTTTTAAAATAATCACCAATTGAAAAATTACCTAACATTTCAAAAAAAGTATGATGTCTAGCTGTAAAGCCGACATTCTCAATGTCATTGGTTCTTATCGCTTTTTGAGAATTAACAATACGAGGCTTTTTAGGTGTTTCTCTGCCATCAAAATATTTTTTTAATGTCGCAACACCAGAGTTAATCCATAGTAAAGAATCATCATCTATAGGTACTAATGGTGCAGAAGGTTCAACCATATGCCCTTGTTCAACAAAGTAATCAATAAAATTCTGTCTAATTTCACTTGCTTTTAAGTTTTTCATACTTAAAATTCCTCCATCTCAACTCAAGTTATATCAGTTATTTGATAAAAAAGAAAATAAAAAACGTCCATCCTATCAAAAGGGACGAACGTTTCGCGGTACCACCCTAGTTATAAGCATTAATAATGATTACTCATTTCGCTTATCACTTTAAATAAGTATATTTATTATTTAACATAAAGTAGCTTTCAACTATGCTATCTGTACTTTTCACCAGCCAGTACATCTCTTGTCGACTACCATAGTTTACTCATCTTTATGCACAATCAATTATATTGTATTTACTTTAACCTACGTTGTCAATGTTGAACAAAATCATATGGCGAAATATCTCCCATATTAATCATAGGATTAATTTTATATATATTTTCTTCTGTTAAAACAGTCGTCGAATCAAACGTATCATCAACTTCATCTTCATCTTTACGATCATCATTATTAAAATACGTTTTTAAGAACGTACAAAGCTGTGTCATTCTCACTTGACCATGAGTATTTAAACCGATTTCGAAAGCTTGTGGGTCCCCCAAAAATACCAATGATTGCTTAGCTCTTGTTAGTCCAGTATATAATATCGGTTTTTGCAACATTCTAAAATATTGCTTAACCATAGGCATAATAACGATTGGAAATTCGGAACCTTGTGATTTGTGAATAGACGTACAATATGCATGTGTTAATTCCAATAAATCTTGCCTTACAAAAGTAATTTCATTTCCGTCAAAATCAACGACAATCACATCTTTATTTAAGGCATTTTCTTTTGCCCAAAATATACCAACAACCACTCCAATATCACCATTAAATATATTATCACTTGGTCTATTTACTAGTTGTAGTACTTTATCTCCTTTTCTAAAGACAACATCCCCGAATTCAACTTCACGTGTTTCTTTCTCTTTAGGGTTTAAAATTGTTTGCAATACAGCATTTAATTTTTTTATACCCGCTGAACCTTTATACATCGGAGCTAATACTTGTATATCACTCATATCATAACCTTTATTTACAGCGCTTGAAACCACCTTTTCAACTACTGAAGGTATTTGATCTGTTGAACAGTTGATAAAGTTACGATCGTGAAACCTTTGTGTAATATCGATAGGTTCACCCAATTTCATTCTATGTGCTAATTCTATGATACTGGATCCATCTTGTTGTCGGTAAACTTCAGTTAGATTCACTCTGGGAATTACTTTAGAATCAATAAGATCTTTAAAAACCTGACCTGGGCCTACAGAAGGTAATTGGTCTTCATCACCTACTAATATGACTTGAGCATCTATAGGGACGGCACTAAGGAATTGATGAAATAACCAAGTGTCGACCATTGACATTTCATCTATAATAATTAATTTCGCTGAAATCTCATTATCTAAAATATCCTCTGGTTGTGTGTCTTGATTCCAACCTATTAACCGATGTATAGTCATAGCTTCCAAGCCCGTAGATTCAGCCAACCGTTTTGAAGCTCTTCCTGTCGGGGCTGCTAATACAACGGGATAGTCATCGTTTTGATAATCATCATAATCTAAAGATAAACCATGTATTTCTGCATATAATTCAACAATACCTTTAATCACAGTCGTCTTTCCTGTTCCTGGCCCGCCAGTTAACAGCATAATTTTAGTATTGATTGCAGTTTGTAACGCATCTCTTTGAGAATTTGCATATGTAACCTGATTACGTTGTTCTATTTCACCAATTTCTAATTGTAATTCAGATTGTTCTATTTCTTTTAATTTATTCGTATACGTGTAATTACGATATAAATTTTGAACACTTTTAAGTTCCGAATAATATAAACTAGGAATTGCTATTTCACTTTCTTGCTTTACTAATTTTGTATCTTCAACAAGGACTTGAATCATATTTTCTAACTGTTGATGTTCAATCACTTCAATTGGTGGTTGAGACAGCATTTCTTGTGTCATTTCTAATACAGTTTGTGTCGGCAAGTATGTGTGTCCTTGCTTAATGCATTCTTCTTCTAATACATATAATAAACCAGCTTTTAAACGCTCATCATCGTTATACTGAATACCTACATTTCGTGCTAAAGTATCTGCTTTGTTAAATCCGATACCTTTCACGTCGTATACCAATTGATAAGGTTTGTTTTCTACAATATTGAGTGTATCGCCTAAATAAACTTGATAGATTGCCATCGCGAGTTTAGGCCCAAACCCTAAATCATGTAATCGAATAATGATTTGCTCTGTTTCTTGATTACTCGCAATTTGTTCAGCGATTTGTTTTTGCTTTTTCTTTGGCAAACTAGGTACCTTTTCTAAAATAGATGAGTCATTTAAAATATCTGAAATTGCATTTTCTCCAAGTGTATTTACAATATTTTGGGCTGTTTTTTTACCTATACCTTTAAATAAATCACTAGATAAATAGCTAATTATAGCTTCTTTTGTTTGTGGCAACTCTTTTTCAAACGTTTCAGCTTTTAACTGTTTACCATATTTAGGATGTGAAACGACTTGTCCTTTAAAAGTATAAACATCGCCTTCAGCAATTTCTGGAAAAAACCCTACAACTGTAGGCATAGAATCAAATGCTTCATTAGATTCTATCGTATCTACTTTTAAAACAGTATAAAAATTGTCTTTGTTTTGAAACAAGATAGCATCTACAGTACCTTTAATCATTGAATTATTAAATAATGTAGGGTTATCCATTTAATTACTCCTCCTCTGCGATTGATTTAAACGTTTTGATGGCATGTTGACTCATCAAATGTTCTGGGTTGATAGAAACTGCACGTTCAAAATATTCGATGGCACTTTCTGTATCTTCAGTTAACATATAGGTTGCTAAACCTAAGTTATATAAAGCATCCGTATGGGCTTCATCTAATGTGAGTACATATTTTAATTGTGAAACAGCTTGTTCATACATTTCTAAGTGGCACAATACTAATCCATACTGAAATTGTACTTCTACATCATTGCGATTATCTTTTTCAGCGGCAGTCATTAAAAAGGGAAGTGCTTCTGTAAATGCTTCTAACTGGTTAAAAGACATACCAATCATGTAATTTGTATCTATTTCGTCTACTTTATATTGCAAAGATTGTTGATATAATTTAACCGCTTCTTTATAACGTCCCTCATTGTAATAGACATTAGCTAAATTGTAATAAACAGCACCATTTTCCGGATCAATGGTTAGTGCTTTTTGGAAAAATTTTTCCGCTTTATCTATTTCACCCGCTTCAGCTATTAATATACCTGCATTGATATAGTTTTCGACTTCATTCGGGTTTGCTTCTATATTTTCAAATAGTGCTGCTAAAGCTTGCTCAAAATTACCTTGTTTTATCAGCGTATAAATTTGTTCTTGATTCATGCTATCCCTCTCTCTCAAGATCTTATTATAACATTTAAGAATGAAAAAACAGTAAAAAGGAGTAAGTGACAAATCAAAAATTTAAATTTGATATTGTACGCTTACTCCTCAAAACATGTTCATCTATAAAGCTTTATATTTAATTAACAATAAATCATTGTTATTTTACTATTTTCTAAGACAATTAATTAATTTGTTTAAACAACATAACTTAATTGACCTGATGTTTTGTATACATCATCTATAGTAGCGCCACCTAGACATACATCATTATCATATAAAACAACTGATTGACCTGGAGTAATTGCGCGAACAGGTTCATCAAATGTTACGCGAATCGCATCATCATTTTCTCTTTGAACAAAAACTTTTGTATCTTTTTGACGATATCTAAATTTTGCTGTACATTCAAAGCCATTTTCTAAATCAACAGGGTTAACAAATGAAATATCTGAAGCAATCAAATAATCACTATAAAGGGCTTCATGATGAAAACCTTGTTCTACATATAAGACGTTTTCATTTAAATTTTTGCCAACAACAAACCAAGGATCACCATCTCCACCAATACCTAGACCGTGACGTTGTCCTATAGTATAGTACATTAATCCTGTGTGTGTGCCTATTTTTTTACCATCTAATGTTTGCATTTCACCAGACTGTGCAGGTAAATATTGAGATAAAAATGTTTTGAAATTACGTTCACCAATAAAACAAATACCAGTAGAATCTTTTTTCTGAGCCGTAGCTAAATCTTGTGCTTCAGCAATTCTACGAACTTCTTTTTTATCAATATCACCTATTGGGAACATTACTTTTGATAATTGAGATTGTGATAATTGATTTAAGAAATAAGTTTGATCTTTATTATTGTCTACACCGCGCAACATTTCAACATGTCCATCTTCATGGCGACGTACACGTGCATAATGACCTGTAGCTACATAATCTGCACCTAACTTAAGTGCATGTTCTAAAAATGCTTTGAATTTAATTTCTTTATTACACATCACATCGGGGTTTGGTGTGCGTCCTTTTTTATATTCATCTAAGAAATAAGTAAACACTTTATCCCAATATTCTTTTTCAAAATTAACTGCATAATATGGTATACCAATTTGATTACATACAGCTATGACATCGTTATAATCTTCCGTAGCTGTACACACACCGTTTTCATCCGTATCATCCCAGTTTTTCATAAAAATACCAATGACATCATAACCTTGTTCTTTTAATAAATGTGCTGTAACTGAACTATCTACGCCACCTGACATGCCAACAACAACACGTGTATCTTTATTTGACAACTAAACTTCCTCCTTGAATTTATGATAAATTTTGTGAATTTCAGTAACTAAATATTTTATTTCTTGTTCGGTCGTTTGTTCATTAAAGCTAAATCGTACAGAATGATTTGCTATTGTATCATCACCATACATTGCCAATAAAACATGTGAAGGCGATGTGGAACCTGCAGTACATGCTGACCCAGAAGCTACATATATATTGGCTAAATCTAGCAATGTTAACATAGTTTCTACATCAATAAATGGAAAATACAAATTAACGATGTGACCTGTAGTATCTGTCATTGAGCCGTTTAATTCAAAAGGAACTGATCGTTCTTGTAATGAAACAAGAAATTGGTTTTTCAAATTCATCAAATGGACATTGTTTTCATCTCTATACTGATTTGCTAGTTTTAAAGCTTCAGACAACCCCACAATTTGGGGAACATTTTCTGTACCTGCTCTTCTTTTCACTTCTTGTTCTCCACCTAATTGTGGAAACTTGATGGTTGTACCTGTTTTTATTAGTAAAACTCCGATACCCTTTGGCCCGCCAAATTTATGTGCTGTAATACTCATTGCATCGATATCAAATTCATGAAAATCTATGTCTAAGTGGCCGATTGCTTGTACCGCATCTACATGAAATATGGCATTTGAATGACTTACAATTTCATCAATATCATACATTGGTTGTACTGTACCAATTTCATTATTAACAAACATGATTGAAACGAGTATCGTCTTATCAGTTAATGCACTTTTTAATTGTTCTAACGATATCAAGCCTTCCACATCTACATCAAGGTATGTTACATCAAAACCTTCTTTTTCTAATTGTTCAAAAACATGGAGTACTGAATGATGTTCTATTTTAGTTGTAATAATATGCTTGCCTTTATCTTGATTTGCATACGCAATACCTTTAATCGCTGTGTTATTAGATTCTGTTGCACCACTTGTAAAGATTACTTCACTCGGCTTAGCATTGAGTTGCTTTGCTACGAAACGACGTGACTCATCTAAATATTTACGTGCATCTCTACCTATACTATGTATAGAAGACGGATTACCGTAATGCGTTGTATAGACTTCCATCATTTTATCTATTACTTGCTGTTTAACTGGCGTTGTAGCAGCGTAATCTGCATATACTTCCATGTTTGACACTCCTTACAAATTTATCAATGTTCCAATGATAGCACCATCTATTTAATTTTTCTAGTTGTCTGTTTCAAAATGTCCATTTTCATCTATCATTTCATATTCATCTAACAATGCTAATGTTTCGTCTACATTTGATTTTGTCGTATTATTTAACGTTAAGTTGTATAATTTTTTATCTTTGATTTCCCAGTGTGTCGCTTTAAATCTAGATTGAAAATACTCATCATGTGTCACAACTAATACCTGCCCGTTAAAACTTTTTATCATATTTAAAATTAAGTTCTGTGTTGAAATATCAAAGTAATTAGTTGGCTCATCTAAAATTAATAAATTAGCACCAGAGAAATATAGTAGCACAAATTGAAATCTACTTTTCTCTCCCATAGATAAATGACCAATTGGCGCATTAATTTTTTCTTCATTAAAACCAAATGAAGCTAAAATAGTTTGTGCTTCACTTCGTAATATTTTATTTGTAGTTAATAACATCAAAAGTGGAGATTCTGCTTCATTTAAGTTTTTGTTTGTCTGATCAAAATATCCGATTTTTAGTGAAGGAGTGATTTTTATATTTCCTTGATTTGGAAGTATCTTTTGCCTGATCATTGCAATTAAAAGTGATTTACCACTCCCGTTTTGCCCAGTAATTAAAATATTTTCGTTTTGTTTCATTTCAAAATGAGCATGTTCAAATATATGATGTTCATTTATAGCAACATTGAAGTCTTCAAAATGAATTAAAAAGCGTTTACGCAAACGATTTTGATAATTAAAATGATAATGTTTTTGTTCATTATCTGGCTGATTTATCGTCTTCTCATTTAATTTTTGAGTCATTTGCTTTTCTTTCGTCTTTGCTCTTTGAGCTAACTTACTGAGCTTCTTCTGCTCAAGAGGACTAGGGACACTTGCTTTTTGTTGTGCTGAATGATGCCATGTTTGTATTCGTTGTATCGTGCGATTAAGTTCTGCTATTTCTTTTTGTTGCTTTTCGTACATATTTTGTTGTGTTTGTACCGTTAAATCTTTAATTTCACGGTACTTGGAATAATTACCATTATATTTATTCGTTTTTTCAGACGTTACTTCAATGACATGAGTCGCTGTTTGATCGATAAAATCACGCTGGTGTGATACAAAGATAATTGTATATTTTGATTTTTGTATTTTTTTAATCAGTTGTTCTAACATTTCTAAATCTAAATGATTTGTAGGTTCATCAAGCAAAATCAATGGCTTGTTTGACATAAATGCTTTTAATAATGCTATTCTCGTTTGTTGGCCGCCACTTAAATATTGAATTTGTTTTTCTAAATCTCTTTCAGTTAAATTTAATTGATTTGCCTGAGTGATAATATTCTGTTCAAATTCATAGCCATTTAAAGCACTATAATCAGCAATATACTTATAATTACTTTTAAGCTTCTGTTTTATCTGCAGCAACTCAGGATTTATAGCCATTACATAATCTAATCCTGATAAGTGTTCATAAACAGACATATTTTGATGCATTAAATAAGCTCCATCTTGATATTTCATCTTTATTGCTTCTAACAATGTTGTTTTCCCTACGCCATTGTTACCAATCATTGCAAAATGTTCGCCCTTATCAATTTGAATTTCTACAGAGTTAATTAAATTTTTACCAAATTTTTCAAATGGTTTTTGAACATAATAAAAAGACATACCAATTCCCTCTTTTTCAAGAGATACGATACGCCTTAACAATCCGAACATTATTTATGTTAGGTATTTTACTGATCATTTTTTTAAGACATAATCGTATCCCATATATCACTTTTTTGATTAAATAAATTGTTTTGATTGTTCTTATGAGATTTATCCATTGTCTTAATAAGTCCACCTAACTTTTTTAATTTCATACAGTATAACAGTGAGCAATTTCTTACGCAAGTTTTATTTAGACTGTTATACTGCAATATATTAATATATTTAAGGAGGATATCGTGTAATGAACGATTTAAAATTATCTGCGCTTAATCTCGTTCCTATTAGAGAAGGTCAAACCGATCAAGATGCAATTAGCGATATGGTTAAATTAGCACAAAATTTAGAAGAACTGGATTATGAGAGATATTGGATTGCAGAACATCATAACGCACCTAACCTTGTCAGTTCAGCCACTGCGTTGTTAATACAACATACATTGGAACATACTTCTAAAATAAGAGTAGGTTCTGGTGGTATCATGTTACCTAATCATGCTCCACTTGTTGTTGCAGAACAATTTGGGACAATGGAAACTGTATTTCCAAATCGTGTTGATTTAGGTTTAGGTCGTGCGCCAGGTACTGATATGATGACAGCGAGTGCTTTACGTAGAGATCAACACAATGGCGTTTATGAATTTCCTGAAGAAGTAGAACAACTTGCAACTTATTTCGGACCGGGTAATCAACAAACTTATGTCCGTGCATATCCAGCAGTTGATAAAAACGTTCCTCTTTATATTTTGGGTTCTTCAACTGATTCAGCACACTTAGCTGCACGCAAAGGATTACCTTATGTCTTTGCAGGGCATTTTGCACCACAACAAATGAAAGAAGCAATTGAAATTTATAAAGAACTATTTGAACCCTCAGACGTGTTGAGCAAACCATATGTGATTGTTTGTTTAAATGCAATCGTTGCTGATACAGATGCTCAAGCAGAATATCTGGCAACAACACAGGCTCAGGTTATGGTAAGTATTACTCGAGGAAGAATGCAACCTGTACAACCACCTACTGACGATTTAAAAGGTCTACTCACGCCTACTGAGTATGAAATAGCAAAACAACGTATGCAAAGTTCACTTATTGGTTCTGAAGAAACCGTCAAACAAAAATTACAATCATTTATAGATGAATACGGTGAAATAGATGAATTGATGGCTATTAGCTACATTTATGATCAAGAAGCACAACTTGAATCATATCGTAAACTTAAAAATATGATTACAACGCTAAATTAAATAAAAAAAGCCTAGTTCCTATATTAGAAACTGGGCTTTTTAATATTTAAGCGAAAAAACTTAAACTTTTAAGACAATTTTATTTTTTATCGTCTTTTTTATCATCTTTTTTATCGTCACTGCCACCAGTGAAATTATCGATTTGTTCAGATGCTTGTTTTGCTTTTTCGTTATCAGTATCTTTTAATTTGTCAGAAACGTTTTTTGCAGTTTCTTTTGCTTTATTTAAGAAATCAGCCATAATATAACCACCTTTTTAGTATTAGTTAACGATTATTATTTTTTAAATTTATCGATAACTTCATTTGCTTTATCTTTTGCATTTTCTACTACTTCTTTGGCTTTACCAGAATTTTTATCTTCTTTGCCTTCTTTTTCTAATTCTTTATTGTCGGCTACGTTACCAACTGTTTCTTTAACGTTTCCTTTTGCTTGTTCGAATTTATTTTCATCTGCCATAAATAATACCTCCTTAGCAATGTATTAATTAAATACCACAATACTTAAGTCATAAACATTTAAAACAAATTTTTTTAAATTTTTTCAGTTAAAGTCAAAGAAATGTTTTAATTTACAACGTTATTCACATCTTAAATATAGAACATATATCCATCTAAATTATTAGTTTCATTATAATCTGCTAAGTATTTCAATGTTGTATTATCTAATACTTCTCTTACTGCGTCTCTCATTCTAATCCAAAGTTGTTTCTGTGCAGGAGGTTCAGAATCAATGCTTTCTACGAATGTAATTGGTCCTTCTAACAAACGAATAATGTCACCAGCCGTAATTTCTTCAGCTGCGACTCTCAATTGATAACCACCTTTTGCACCACGAACACTTCGAATTAAACCAGCATTTCTTAATGGACCTACTAGTTGTTCTAGATAAAGATCACTTAAATTATTTTCTTCAGCTATAGATTTTAACGAAACACATCCTTGCCCTTGCTTTTTGGCTAAGGAAATCATTAGTGTTAAGCCATATCTACCTTTTGTTGATATTTTCATTATATAACCTCACTTAATTCGAATACTATATATTAACATTCTATCATTTTTTACGTTAAGATAATATTAGAAAGGTGTGAAAGATTGTGACGAACGAACCACTCGCTTCAAGAATGCGACCAAATAATATTGATGAAATCATTTCACAGGATCATTTAGTTGGTGACAAAGGTATTATACGCAGAATGGTCAATACCAAACGATTATCGTCCATGATTTTTTATGGTCCTCCTGGGATTGGCAAAACGAGTATCGCTAAAGCTATTTCAGGCAGTACTCAGTTTAAATTCCGCCAACTAAATGCTGTAACTAATACTAAAAAAGATATGCAACTCATTGTCGAAGAAGCAAAAATGTCTGGACAAGTCATTCTATTATTAGATGAGATTCATCGTTTAGATAAAGCGAAGCAAGATTTTTTATTGCCTCATCTTGAAAATGGAAAAATCGTATTAATTGGTGCTACAACTTCAAACCCATATCATGCGATTAATCCTGCAATTCGATCAAGAGCACAAATCTTTGAGTTATACCCATTAGATGATAACGACATAAAAGTTTCCTTAGAAAGAGCGCTAACCGATGAAACACGTGGTCTAGCTTCATACAATCCAATCATTGATGAAGAAGCGATGAATTATTTCACAACACAAAGCCAAGGAGATGTTAGAAGTGCGCTGAATGCTTTAGAATTAGCCGTACTCAGTTCTGAGGTGGTTGATAATCAAAGACATATTACATTGGAAGATGCTAAAGATTGCTTGCAAAAAGGTGCTTTTGTCAGTGATAAGGATGGCGATATGCACTATGATGTGATGAGTGCATTTCAGAAATCAATTCGAGGCAGTGATGTTAATGCAGCATTGCATTATTTAGCACGTTTGATAGAAGCTGGAGACTTACCTACTATTGTCAGAAGATTATTAGTTATTAGTTATGAAGATATAGGTTTAGCTTCACCAGGTGCTGGACAACGTACTTTAGCAGCGATTGAATCTGCTGAAAGACTCGGCTTTCCAGAAGCAAGAATACCTTTGAGTCAAGCGGTAATTGAATTATGTCTGTCACCTAAATCTAATTCTGGAATCACTGCTATCGATGCAGCACTGTCAGATATTCGAAAAGGTCATGTAGGACAAATTCCCGATCATTTAAAAGATGGGCATTACTCAGGTGCCAAAGAATTGGGTAGAGCAATAGGCTATAAATATCCTCATAATTATGACAATGGTTTTATACCACAACAATATTTGCCAGACAAATTAAAAAACAAAATTTACTATACGCCTAAAACAACATCAAAAACTGAGCAACAGCTTAAATCAATTTTTGACAACATCAATAAGGCGCAACAAAATAAAAGTTAATTTACAACCATATCAAACAACCGCGTTAACACATTACAAAAGAGTGCTTGTGTTAAACGCGGTTGTTTAATTCCTTTATTTATCCTTGATTCTTGTTACGGGTATATCTTTTAATATATCATTCACTACATAGCTTGCACATATGAGTCCTACAACACTAGGTACAAATGCATTTGAGGATGGTGGCATTTGCCCTTTTCTAGTTGGGGCATTTGCATCGCCAACTGTTTCTTTGACGTCTTCTCTTATGACGATTGGACTTTCATCTGAGAATACTACAGGAATCCCTTTGTATATACCTAACTTTTTCAATTTACGACGTATCAATTTAGCCATTGGATCCATATAAGTTTTAGAAATATCTGCAATTTGGAAACGTGTAGGATCTGTTTTATTTGCGGCACCCATACTTGAAATAACAGAAATACCTCTTTTAAGACATTCTTTCATAAGATGAACTTTGTAAATAAGTGTATCACTCGCATCTAAAAAATAATCTATGTCATAGTTATTAAACAAGTCTTCATATGTTTCTTCTGTATAAAACATATGAAGCGATGTGACTTTACATTCAGGATTGATTAATTTAATGCGCTCTTCCATTAATGTTACTTTACTTTGACCAATTGTAGATGTTAATGCATGTAGTTGACGATTAACGTTCGTTATATCAACATCGTCTTTATCTATTAATATAATATGGCCTATATTAGTACGAGCTAATGCTTCAGCTGCAAATGAGCCAACGCCTCCTACTCCTAAAACAACAACGGTTTTTTGTTTTAATAAATCTAAACCTTCTTGGCCGTATGCCAATTCATTTCTCGAAAATTGATGTTTCATTTTTAAACTCCTTATTTAGCGAATACTATTATCATAACATTTTTGCTTGCTGATTATTTGTAAAACAATATTTTCTGTTAATTTATAACGATATAAAAAATACGCAAGACCGAAGTCTTGCGTACCGATAGAGTCCGTGCGTGCCGTAGTTATAAATTGCTTGATCATTCGGCCTGCTATTAACAGGTGGGTGCCCTGTTTCTTGTTTTGCAAGTCCTCCTTAAGAGGCGTGTGCGCTGCAAGAAAACCTATTGGGCTCCCGGATCAAAGAGTGTTAGGCCCAAATATGAAGCAAACTTACGAACACGACAGATGACTACCTTATGCAAGTATAATAACACATTATTGGAATTTAGCAAGAATAAAGACTTGGTAAAAATTAATGTCTAATTCTTAATGATAGTTCTTCTAATTGATTTTCTGATACTTCGCTAGGCGCATTTGTTAATAAACAAGTTGCAGATGCCGTTTTAGGGAATGCAATTGTGTCGCGTAAATTCGTACGACCAGTTAACAACATCACTAAGCGGTCTAGACCTAAAGCAATTCCACCATGTGGTGGTGCGCCATATTTAAATGCATCTAATAAGAAACCAAACTGTTCCCTAGCTTGCCCTTCAGTAAATCCTAATACTTTAAACATTTTTGATTGTAAACCTTCATTATGAATTCTGATAGAACCGCCACCGAGTTCATAACCATTTAACACAATATCGTATGCATTAGCTTGAGCATTTTCAGGTTCAGTATCTAATTTATTAATATCTTCTTGTTTTGGTGCTGTAAATGGATGATGCGCAGCAGTATAACGTTTTAACTCTTCATCATATTCAAGCAATGGCCAGTCTGTTACCCATAAGAAGTTTAATTTACTTTCATCAATTAAATCTAATTCTTTAGCCAATTTTAATCTTAGCGCACCTAAACTTTGAGCAACAACATTAGGTTTGTCAGCTACAAATAACACTAGATCTCCAGCTTTTGCACCAGTCAACGATTTTAATTTTTCAACATGGTCTGCTTCAAAGAATTTAGCTATAGGGCCGTTTAAACCTTCTTCAACTACTTTTACCCACGCCAAACCTTTCGCACCGTATATATTAACAAATTCAGTTAAAGCATCAATATCTTTTCTAGTGTAATTATCAGATGCACCTTCAGCTACAATTGCCTTCACTTGTCCATCGTTATTTACTGCATCTTTGAAGACTTTAAAGTCCATGATTTCACCAAGTTCTGAAACGTTAATTAATTCCATACCAAAACGTGTATCTGGTTTATCAGAACCAAAACGTGCCATTGCTTCATTATAAGTCATTCTTGGGAATGGACGCGGCACTTCCACTTCTTTTACATCTTTTACAACTTTTTGTAACATTTCTTCGCCCATATCCATGACGTCTTCTTGATCAACAAAGCTCATTTCAATATCAACTTGCGTAAATTCTGGTTGACGGTCTGCACGTAAATCTTCGTCACGGAAACATTTAACAATCTGATAATATTTATCAAAGCCACTAATCATTAACAATTGTTTAAATATTTGTGGTGATTGAGGCAATGCATAAAATTCACCTTCATGAACACGGGATGGTACTAAATAATCGCGCGCACCTTCAGGTGTTGATTTAGTTAGCACAGGTGTTTCTATATCATAGAAACCTTCACCATCTAAATATTGTCTAATTGAACGTGTTGTTTGATGTCTCATCTTAAAAGTTTGTGCTAATTCTTGACGTCTTAAATCTAAATATCTATATTTTAGTCTTATGTTTTCATCCACATTTTGATTATCCTCATTTAATGCAAATGGTGGTGTTTCGGCTTTATTAATAATTTCAATATCTGAAACTTGTACTTCAACTTGACCTGTAGCAATTTTGGGATTTACTGTTTGAGGGTCACGTTTTTTTACAATACCTTTTACTTCTACAACGTACTCAGATCTAATTGTTTCAGCTATACGCAAGGCTTCTTCTGAAAAGTCTGGATTAAATACAATTTGCACATAACCTTCACGGTCACGTAAATCTACAAAGATAAGTCCACCTAAATCTCTACGATTATGTACCCAACCTTTTAATATAACTTCTTGTTCTAATAATGATTCAGTCACTAAACCACAATATGTTGTACGTTTACTCATGATATCTTCTCCTTAATTTCTAAAATAGTTAACAAGTTCATTTAAATCAATACGTTCTGATGTTCCGGTTTCCATATTTTTTACATTAATATTTTTTTCTTCTAATTCTTGATCACCAATAACAACAGTATGTTTGGCATTCAGTCTATCAGCTTGTTTCATTTGTCCCTTAACTTTACGTTCCATATAATCTTTGTCCGCTTTAACGCCATTTTTACGTAAATCATTCAATAATTTTACTGCATAACGGTCTGCTTCTTCACCCATAGTAACGATAAATAAATCAAAATCATGGTCAACATCTAATTCAATGCCTTCTTCTTCTAATGCCATTAACAATCTTTCAATGCTAAGTGCAAAACCAATACCTGTTTGACTTGGACCATCTAGCAATTCAAGTAGACCATTATAACGGCCACCACCACATAAAGTCGTAATCGCACCTTCATAATTTGGATTATCAATCATCAGTTCAAATGCTGTGTGTGTATAATAATCTAAGCCTCTTACTAAGTTAGGATCTTCTTCATATTTGATGTCTAAATCGTTTAAATGCTGTTTTACTTCCTCAAAATATGCTTTTGAATCATCATTTAAATATTCTGTAATGCGCGGTGCTGTTTTCACTGCTTCTTTATCTTTATCAACTTTACAATCCAAAATTCTCATTGGGTTAGTATGCAAACGTGCTTGGCAATCCTTACAAAAATCGCCAATTACTGGTTCAAAATGTTTAACCAAGGCTTCATTGTATTCTTTGCGCGAATCAATATCGCCAATACTATTAATAACTAATTTTAAATGTTTAAGACCAAATGACTGATAAATATGCATGACCATTGCTAAAATTTCAGCATCAATACTAGGATTTTCTGCTCCTATGGCTTCTACACCAAATTGTGTAAATTGACGATAACGTCCTTTCTGTTTTCGTTCATAGCGGAACATTGGACCATTGTAGTACAATTTAATCGGTTGGTTAGGTAATCCCTGCATTTTATTTTCTATATATGAACGTACTACTGCAGCAGTACCCTCAGGTCTCAAAGTGATACTGCGGTCGCCTTTATCTTTGAATGTATACATTTCTTTTTGAACGACATCTGTAGAATCACCAACGCCACGTGCAAATAATTCAGTACTTTCAAAAATAGGCGTACGAATTTCTTCATAATTATATAATTCCATCAATTCATCTAATTTTGCTTCTATATATCGCCATTTTTTTGTTTCGCTTGGTAAAATGTCTTGTGTTCCTCTAGGAATATTTATCATAAAACCTCTCCTTTTATACAATAAAAAGCCCCTTGCATAACTATACAGTTATACAAGGGACGAATATCCGTGTTGCCACCCTATTTGGTTAGATATAGTTTATCAATAAGCTATATCAACCCACTTCATACGGATAACGTTCGTCACACGGCTTTAATTTCATAAAGCACCTCTTCTTGTGTTTTAATAACTAAACTACTAAGCATAATTTTCCAGCCTCGAATTATGTCTCTACACATTTAAAATGTTGACGTTTCATTTAGCATAGTCAAGAATAATAACGGTTTTAATATAGAATTCATATCTAATAATAACGAGTTATTGATTAATATGCAACCTTTTTATTCTGAAAAATATGCACGTAAACCATCGACAACTGCTTGTTCAACAATGTGGCGATGTAATTGATTCGTTATCATATCTTCATCTGTTGGATTACTAATATAACCTAACTCTAATAAAACAGCGGGGACATTCGTCTGTCTCAATACTTGGAAGTTTTCTTGTCGAGCGCCTTTATTTGTCAGTAACGCTTTTTTTTGTATGTAAAGATTTAATGTTTCTGCAAGTGCTTTTTGATTATCTTGAAGCCAATAAACTGTAGTTCCATTAGCTTTAGAAGATTTTAGCGAATCATTATGTATGCTGATAAAAGCATCACCTTTAATATTACGATCGTCCAAACTAACATAACTATCTGAACTTCTCGTCATATTTACAGTCGCGCCTTCTTTTTCAAGAAGACTTTTCAATTCTTTCGCTGTTTTCAGTGTATAAACTTTTTCAGTGCTCTTCTTTTTTGTATTACTTGAAGCTCCCTGGTCACTTCCCCCGTGACCAGGATCAAGTACAATTGTTTTATCTTTAAGTGGTTTATCGTTAGCATTAGCATCTGCTTGAATATCTAGATTTGTATGCCAACCAGCCACCCAACCTTTATCTTTATGATTACTTGATTCAACTTCAATCCATTTGCCGGATTTACCAATTTTATTATAACTTTGACCTTGATTAGCCGGTTTAATAGTAGGATATACAGCATTAGGACCTGTTCTCAAATCAGTATCTTCCGTTATATATATCGTACTCGCATCTTCATCATTGTGATTTAAAAAAGCGATGAGCATAAAAATAAATATGACAAATGCTAACGTAACAATAAGTGTAGAGAAATTTTTTAAATTATGTTTATCTAGCCAAGTATTGATTGTTTTCATACGATTTTGCCATCCTGACTTTCATAAATAATTGTCACTGGGCCATCGTTGGCAATATTAACAAGCATATCTGTGCCAAATTCTCCTGTTAATACATTTATGTTATAAGTGCGTAATGCCTCATTAAATTTTTCATAAAGTTCATTTGCTTTTTCGGGCGGCATTGAATTGGTAAAACCAGGTCTATTACCTTTTCTTACATCTGCATATAGTGTGAATTGTGAGATAGAAAGAATCTCTCCTTGTACTTGCTGTAAATTCAAATTAAGTTTGCCATTCTCATCTTCAAACAATCGGGCATTCACAATTTTTCTTACTAATGTATCAATGTCCGCTTCTGTAGACGATTTACCTACGCCAACAAGCAAACAAAAGCCTTTATTTATTTTATTATCTATTGAACCATTAGAAACGGATGCTTCTTTCACTCTTTGAACAATAATCCTCATGTGTATTTCACCTCTAATTCCAAACTCTTGTTACTGTGTAAACATCTCCAAGTTGTTTAATCTTATCAACAACTTGATAGACTTCATTTACATTTTTTACCATAACACCAATATTAATGATTGCATTTTTATCAATATCTGAACGACCAGAAACTTTAACTAAGTTACTTTTAGTGGAATTAACGGCTTGTAAAACTTCATTTAATAATCCATTTCGGTCATAAGCGGTAACTTCTAAGTCAACTTGATAACGTTGTGTCGCATCTTTAGAGCGTACCCATTCAACGCTAATTAATCTGTCTTTTTCATTTTTGATATTAGGACAATCCGTGCGATGCACCTTAATACCATGCCCTTTAGTGATATATCCAACAATATCATCACCAGGAATTGGATTACAACATTTTGATAATTTAATGAGTACATTTTCAATTCCCTCAACGTATACGCCACTATCTGTTGTGATGTCGTCCTTAATTGGCACAGATTTTTGTACTTCTTGCACTGAATTCAATGCTTTTTGTTTGTCTTGAATGCGTTGCTTTTCTGTTAACTTATTAACAATTTGTAAAGCTGTTACACCACCAAACCCTACTGCGGCAAATAAATCTTCTTCATTCGAAAAATTATATTTATCTTTTACGACTTCAATATTATCATCCGTTAAAACTGCATCTACTCTGTACCCTTGGTCTTTTATTTCTGCTTCGACCATAAACTTACCTTTTTCAATATTAGAAGACCGATCTTGTTTTTTAAAGAAACTACGTATCTTACTTTTAGCACTAGAAGATTTAACAATTTTTAACCAATCACGACTTGGACCATAAGAGTGCTTACTTGTTCTAATTTCAACGATATCACCAGTTTTGAGCACGTAATCTATCGGCTCAATTTTTCCGTTAACCTTGGCACCAATCATCTTATTTCCTACTTCGCTATGTACAGCATATGCAAAATCGATTGGTACAGCACCATAAGGTAATTCTATTACATCACTTTCTGGCGTAAAAGCATAGACTTTATCACTTTGTAAATCAAATTTTAGTGTTTCCATAAACTCTTCTGCATCGGTGGTAGTGCTATCCGTTTCAGCGAGTTCTTTAATCCAATTTAATTTTTTATTGAAATTTTGTGTTTTTTCAGTAACCTTTTTGCCTTCTTTATATGCCCAATGCGCTGCAACCCCGTGTTCTGCAATTTCATGCATTTCATAAGTTCTTATCTGAATCTCTAAAGGATCGCCATTCGGTCCAACGACCGTTGTATGTAAAGATTGATACATGTTTTGCTTTGGCATAGCAATATAATCTTTAAATCTACCTGGCATGGGTTTCCATAGTGTATGCACAAGACCTAGTACTGCATAGCAATCATTTATTGAATTAACGATAATTCTTATAGCTAATAAATCAAATATTTGGTCGAATTGTTTCTTTTGTTTAACCATTTTTCTATAAATGCTATATATATGTTTAGGCCTACCATTAATGTCGCCAATTATATTCATTTTTTCCATTTCTGAATCTATGCGATTAATAGCATTTTGTATATATTCTTCTCGCTCACTTCGCTTTTTCTTCATAAGATTAACAATTCTGAAATATTGTACACTATCAATATATCTCAGTGCTGTATCTTCTAATTCCCATTTAATCGTATTGATCCCTAATCTATGTGCCAATGGTGCATAGATTTCTAAAGTTTCTTTTGATATTCTTATTTGTTTTTCTCTTGGCATTGCTTTCAGTGTTCTCATATTATGTAATCGATCCGCTAATTTAACGAGAATAACACGCACATCTTTTGCGATAGCAATAAATAACTTGCGGTGGTTTTCTGCTTGTTGTTCTTCTTTAGAACGATATTTTACTTTTTTAAGCTTAGTCACACCTTCTACGATTATGGCAATTTCTTCATTAAACATGCCTTTTACATCATCAAACGTATAAGGTGTGTCCTCAATCACGTCATGTAAAAAACCTGCAACAATGGTTGGGCCATCTAAATGCATTTCAGTTAAAATCCCAGCGACTTGTATGGGATGCATAATATATGGCAAGCCATTTTTACGAAATTGACCTTCGTGTGCCTCATAAGCTAGATGGTAACTCTTCAATACATATTCATAATCTTCTTTTGACAAATATGATTTTGCTTTGGATAATACTTCGTCCACACTGTATGGATATTCATTGTTCACTTAAGACACCCCTATACTAAATATTAATCACGATTAGATACCCAGTATTATTTTATATCGATTGTAACGTATTTTTACGCTATTAGGTCAAATTATGTATAATAGTTATATAATACTACATGTTATTAAATAAATAAATGCGTACATAAGACAATTGGCAAAATGTAGCTGAATTTTAATTTTTTAATACAAATAAAAGATAATTTAAGTTAACGAATTATTAAAACTATTTATAAATATAAAAAGCCAAATGAAATCATTTTAAATGTTTTCATTTGGCTATAAAATTTCTTTAATTATAAATGTGATTATTCATCGTATGAAATTAAACTCATTACGTCATAATCTTTAATTTTTTCAATACCTTTTAAATATTTTAATTCTATAATAAATGCAATACCTACAACAATACCACCTAATTGTTCAACTAACTTAATAGCCGCTTCAATCGTACCGCCAGTAGCTAATAAATCGTCTGTAATTAACACACGTTGCCCTGGTTTAATTGCATCTTTGTGCATAGTTAATACGTTTGTACCATACTCCAAATTATATTCATAACGAATGACTTCTCTAGGAAGTTTGCCTTCTTTTCTCACTGGTGCAAAGCCGATACCCATTGAATATGCAACAGGACAACCAATGATGAATCCTCTAGCTTCCGGTCCTACAACTACATCAACGTCTCGTAGTTTTGCATATTTAACTATTTGATCCGTGGCATAACCATAAGCTTCGCCATTGTCCATTATCGTTGTAATATCTTTGAAGTTAACACCCGGTTGTGGCCAGTCTGATACTTCAGATACATATTGTTTTAAATCCATACAAACTTCCTCCTATTATTCTACCAATTCATCCTTTATCCATTGCTTCAAACGATTAAAATCCTCATAAAGCAATAACTTTTCAACTTCAATTCTGTCGATACGACTTTGATAATATTTACTTGAAGCAATATCACGTTTTGTTGAAACATTATTTAATTTAATTATACCATTTTCAACTTGAATAAACTCTAAATCCAAGAAAACTTTCAAGATAAATTTAAGTATATGTGGTTGAATTTTTAAAAATTTACTTAGTTGTACACCTTCATTAGCTAAATTTGTTTCTTTTTTAGCTGCAAGTGCTTTAAAACATTGTTTAAATGTTTCCATTTTTGGCATACCTTCAAAGTATATCGATCTATCATGATTTAACACGAGATAAATTTGGGATATCTCAACTGTTTTTAATGTTGTTTTTAAATCATTAATGGATGTCGGCAAATCTCTAAAGACGTATTTATCATACTTATTAATAATTTCATCACCATAATAGTGATAATTTTCACCTAACTTTTCACTTCTTTGATGAATCAAGTAAGCAACATTCTCAGCATCTGCATTTAATTCATTTACTTTGTTTTTGCTTCTATAATCTAAAATCTGTAAATTATGACTTGCTAAATCTTCAATCATAAATTGAGGAGATTGAAATCCATTCCATTCATTAATTTGTAATGTTCCAATTACATTGATAGGTTGTTGCACACCCAATTCTTTTACTAAGTGACCGCTTTGCCAAAAGATTGCTTGTAATTGACTTTCGCCAATAACGAGTTTTAAGTGTTTTTTTTCTTGACCAATACCTTTTACCTGTTGAACAAGGACGTCTTGTAATTCGAAGCATGGACTAGTGAAATCTGTACCAAATGGTCGCAATCTTTGAATATCTTTAATATTTTGTATAGTAATATCACTTTCTGAAATAGTTACATCAACTTTTTTACGTGGTTCAAGTGAAGTTGTTTCTGCTAATTGTGCCATCCATTCATTTAAACTACTCTGTAATTGTTGAACATTTTCTATAGGCATTGTGACCCCAGCTGCCATATGGTGTCCACCAAATTTCGTTATTAACTGTGAATAATCGCTTAAAATTTCAAACATTGATACTTGATCAATGCTTCGAGCTGAACCTTTTGCGTGGTTTTGGGCTTCATCAATATTTAATATTAATGTTGGAAGACTGTATGTTTCAACAATTCTTGACGCTACAATACCAAGTACGCCTTCATGCCAATCTGTTTGAGCTAACAGTAAGAATTTTGAACCTTGCTGTACTTGTTCTTCTGCCATTACAAGCGCTTCTTCAGTAATTTGAGACACGATATCTTTTCGCTCTTGATTAAAAAATTCAACTTGTTCAGCTAAAAACATAGCTTCATCTTCTGTTTCAGTCATTAATAACTCTGCAGCAAGTGCAGCATCCTCTAAACGCCCTACAGCATTTAACCTTGGTCCTATAATAAATCCGACAGTTTCTTCATTTATTTCGTCATTATAACCAGCTTGGTTTAAAATAGCTTTTATTGATGGCGGACAATATTTATTTAATGAGGCTAAACCATTTTGAACCAGCGTTCTATTCTCATCCGTTAAGGATACTAAATCAGCAATTGTTCCAATAGCAACCAAACCTAGAAAATGAACTGGTGGTTCATCCAATAAACATTGAGCTAACTTATAAGCAACACCTGCACCACACAGATATTTAAACGGATATTCAAACTCAGGATGCATTGGATGGACAATCGCATATGCATTAGGCATTGATTCACCAATTTCATGGTGGTCTGTGACAATAACATCAACACCTAGATCTTGAACCATTTGTATTTCATCATGCCCTTGAATACCATTATCCACTGTTATAATTAATGATATCCCTTCATCATAAGCATTTTTAAAAGCCAATTCATTTGGCCCGTAACCTTCAGAAAAGCGGTTCGGTATATACCAGCCTACATGAGCACCAAGTTCTTTCAATGTAGAAACCAATATAGTCGTTGAAGTGACACCATCCGCATCATAGTCTCCATATACTAAAATCTTTTGGTTTTGATCTATCGCTACATTGATACGCTCAATAGCCTTATCCATATCACTCATCTTCCAAGGGTCATGTGTAATTTGAACCCCTTCTAAAAGATTTCGAATATCAGTTTCATCAGTTATTCCTTTACTTTCCAAAACTTTTTTTACAATAGGAGTTAGCTTTAAATCTGTTGCAATATTTTCTGCTATTTCAACTTCAGGTAATTTAACGTCCCAATTATATTTTGATTTAATCATACTATTCTCCCTCATTTCCACAAGCAATTATACAAAAGAATTTGAAAAATAAAAAGTGGTAACCTTTATTTCAACCATACTTAAAACTTCAAACAATTTTGTAACGTGTGGACGCCCAGGGAAATGATATGAGTGAGAGACTACAGGCTCGAGCTATATCCCCAGGCAAGCATGCACGATCAAAATCGTAAGTTATCCATATAAAAAGGACCAATCTTTATCACTTATTATTTCAAGCTAATTCATGTTATTAAGGTTATAAAATAAGAACTTCATCAATTTATTAGGGTTAATGAGTTGTTTTAAATGAACCTTTTATTTTGTATCTTGTGAAATATTTCAAACGATTTTGTAACGTGCGGACGCCCAGGGAAATGATATGAGTGAGAGACTACTGGCTCGAGCCATATCCCCAGGCAAGCATGCACGGTCAAAATCGCAAATATTAACAATAAAAAAGGCTAATCCATGTTCCATGGATTAGCCTTTCATTTAGAGTGTGCGCTTTTGCTCCACCCTATTTTATTTTAGTACATGTTTTAATATTAATTATACTAATATTTTTTCATCATTTGATTTTTTCTCTTTATATACAATAAGTTTATTGTCGTCTGATTTTTTAAGCTGACGTTTTTTCATAATTCCCCATAAAGGAACAGCTATAAATACTGATGAGAACACACCAGATATTAAACCAATTAACAACGCTAATGAGAAATTGAAAATACTTGGTGCACCGAATGCTAATAGTGCAACTACGACAATAATCACTGTCAGCACTGTATTAATCGAACGCGTCATTGTCTGACGAATTGATCTATTAACAATATCATCGATTTGTTCAGGTTTCGTAATCACTTTAACTTTATGCAAGTTCTCACGTACCCTGTCAAACGTTACAATCGTATCATTAATTGAGTAACCAATAATAGTTAGCACAGCTGCAATAAATGTAATGTCAACTTCCAATCTAAACAGACTGAATACAGCCACAATCATAAATGCATCGTGTAACAGTGCTAACACTGAGGACAGTCCCATACGCCATTCGAATCTGAATGTGATATAAATAATGATACCGATAGCTGCATATAATAGCGCCATCATTGCATTTTTAGCTAATTCTTGACCTATAACTGGTGAAACGGTATTAACAGTTGGATCATTACCGAATGATTTATCAATCGTGTACTTAATTTTTGACACTTCATCTTTAGATAAGTCATTTTTGAATTGTACTGTTGCATTTTTGCCATTTTCACCTAAAGAAACTTGTGTAGGTTTAAAATCTTGATTCTCAAGTGTTTTTGTCACTTTCGCTTCAGATATTTTATCTTTCGATTCAAAATCAACTCTTGTACCACTTGTAAAATCAATACCTAAGTTAAGTTTGAAAATAAACAGTATAACCGCACCAACGATTAAAATTAGTACGCTTAGTGACAATAATGGTTTGGCTAGCTTCATGAAATCCCAACGCTCATACGGTGTTTTTAAATCATGAACTTCTTTACCTTCATTTACATCTGCAATATGATGCTTGTTGACACCAAATAACCAAGATGATTTTTTGAAGAAATTTGAAGAAACAAGTAGTGAAAGTAACCATCTTGATAAAAATACTGCTGTTACAAAAATCATTAGAATGCCAAGTAGCAACATTGTAGCGAAACCTTTTACAGAACTTTCACCAAAGAAGAACAATACAGCAGCAGCAATCACTGTTGTAAGCTGCGCATCGACTATGGTTAAGAATGAACTTTTATTCGCTTTTTTATAGGCTTGTTTGAGCGTTCGTCCAATTTTCAGTTCATCTTTAATCCGTTCATACATGATAATATTCGCATCGACTGCCATACCGATACCCAGTACTAAAGCTGCAAGGCCTGGCAATGTTAATACACCAGAAATGAAATTAAATGCAACTAATGTCAAATAAATATAAACAGTAAGTGCAATAACAGCTACTAGTCCTGGTAAACGATAGAAACCTAACATAAATAAATAAATTACCGCTATACCAATTGCTGCAGCAAATATTGTTTTATCTAAAGCATCTTGTCCAAATTGTGCACCTACAGAATTAGAGTAAATTTCATTAAGGTCTACAGGTAATGAACCAGAATTTAATAAATCTGCAATTTGTTTTGCTTCTTCAATACCTTTTTCACCTTTAAAACCACCAGAAATTTCTACACTATCTGAATTGATAGGTTTGTCAACTGAAGCAGCAGACACATATTTTGGATCTTTTTTGTTCATTTCTTTATGGTAAGTATCACCTTTTTCGTGATCTAACCATACAACCATGACATTTTCATCTTTTTTAGAAATTTCTTCAGTTACTTTTTTAAATTTATCACTATCTTTTAATTTAAAAGTAACTGCGGGTTGATTCGTATTTTGTTTAAATTCTTGTTTCGCTGAACCTTGTTGAATATCTTTACCCGTTAATTTGATATTGTCATCAGCATCACGAATCGTTAAATTAGCTTGTGAAGATAAAATTTCTCTAGCTTGAGATTGATTTTTGATACCCGCTAATTGTACACGAATTCTATTTTTATCTTCCACTTGAATTTTAGGTTCAGAAACCCCTAAAACGTTCACACGGTTTTCAAGTGTTTTTGCTGTGGCTTTTACAGCTTTATCATCAATTTTATCACCCTTTTGTAAGGGATCAACTTGGTATAAGACTTCAAAGCCACCTTGTAAGTCTAATCCGAGGCTGACGTTTTTAACTACATTTTTATATGTAAGTCCTATCCCGCCTAACAATAGAACTACAAGCAATATAAATGCAACTATTCTACTACTTTTCTTCACTTGAACACCTCATTGTAAGCTTATGTTATAAATTCATAATTCAATCGCCTTCGTTCTCATATACTAAACGATTAAATTTCTCAATAACCTTACATATTTTAACACATTACATGTAGTGTAAAAACAAACTTAACTTATTTGTAACTTCTTTTTAAATGTAAGTGTTACCAATTGTAATGATTACTTAAGCTATTTAAAAATTTGATTTTATCTATCTTTCATTATAACACCAACTATGTCTTTAAAGTCCAATATCTTTAGGTTTTGTTAAACAAAAAACGAACTGATAGTATATATCAGTTCGTAATCATAAGATTATTTATGAAGGATCAACTTGTTTAATAGCTGGTTTTTCTAAAGTGATTTCTGTTCCATTGCCATTTAAAGTTAATACAACTGTAGTTTCGTCAACGCTACGTACAGTACCTTTAATTCCGCCTATAGTAGTAACATGTTGACCTGATGAAATTTGGCTAATCATTTCACGATGCTCTTTAGCCTTTTTTTGTTGTGGTCTAATTAAGAAGAACCACATTAATACTAATAATAATATCGGTAATATCAATGAAGTAAATTGCATATAGTTATTTCTCCCTTTTAAAAGTTTTTTGGGTTTTCTACATTTAGTCCATACTGTTCAAAGAATTCTTCTTTAAAATCAAGTAAACGATCATCGCGAATAGCTTGTCGGATGTTTTCCATTAATTTCAGCAAGAAATGTAAATTATGATAAGTAGTAAGACGGATACCAAAAGTTTCTTCTGCTTTTATTAAATGTCTTATGTATGCTCTACTATAATTTTTACAAGTATAGCAGTCACAATTATCATCAAGTGGACCTAAATCTTCAGCATATTTAGCATTTTTTATAGTAACACGGCCATGTGAAGTCATACATGTACCATTACGTGCAATACGTGTAGGTAATACACAATCAAACATATCCATACCTCTAATGCTACATTCTATTAATGCATCTGGTGAACCCACCCCCATTAAATAACGTGGCTTATCTTTAGGCATAAATTGTTGTGTATGCGAAACCATATCGTACATTACTGGCTTCGGTTCTCCAACTGATAAACCTCCGATAGCATAACCGGGAAAATCCAACGCTACTAATTCTTCAGCGCTTTGTTGACGTAAATCTTTATATTCTCCACCTTGGATGATACCAAATAAAGCTTGATCTTCAGGTCTTTGATGTGCTTGTAAACATCTAGCTGCCCATCTACTTGTTCTTTCGATTGAATCTTTTACATATTGATATTCAGCTGGCATAGGTGGACATTCATCAAATGCCATCATAATATCTGAGCCAAGATCATTTTGAATCTGCATTGATTTTTCAGGACTCAAGAATAATTTAGAACCATTAGTATGATGACGGAATTCAACACCTTCTTCAGTAATTTTTCTTAAATTACTTAAACTAAATACTTGAAAACCACCTGAATCTGTCAGTATTGGACCATTCCAGTTCATGAACTGATGTAATCCCCCACTCTTTTTGATAATATCATTTCCTGGTTGCAACCACAAATGATATGTATTTCCTAATATTATTTTTGCTTCCATCTGATGCAATTCTTCAGGACTCATCGTTTTAACTGTGGCTTTAGTACCAACAGGCATAAACATTGGTGTTTCAAACGATCCATGTGGTGTATGCACGATTCCTAATCTTGCTCCAGATTGTTTACATGTTTTTATATGTTCATATGTTACAGCTGGCATACAAAAACTCCTTTCGTTTCATTCCTAAAAAATTAACATTGCATCACCGAAACTAAAAAATCTATATTCAGATTTGACAGCCTGTTGATAAGCGTTCAAAATATAATCTCTTGAACTAAATGCAGAAACTAACATCACTAGCGTTGACTTCGGCAAATGAAAGTTTGTAATTAAACCATCTATTGCTTTAAATTCAAAACCAGGATAAATAAAAATATCGGTCCATCCACTCTCTGCTACAAAATTGTTACGTGTTTGCATAATGGTTTCCAAAGTTCTAGTAGAAGTTGTCCCTACTGAAAAGATACGGTGCCCATTTGCTTTTGTAGCATTTAGTAAATCTGCTGTTTCTTGATTCATTTGATAATATTCACTGTGCATTTCATGGTCATCTATATTTTCAACACTCACAGGTCTAAATGTACCTAACCCGACATGTAAAGTAATAAATGCAATATTAACACCTTTAGCTCTTAATTGTTCAAGTAGTTCATCAGTAAAATGAAGTCCTGCTGTAGGGGCTGCAGCTGATCCCGATGCTTTTGCATAAACAGTTTGATAACGATTTGGATCATCTAAGCGTTCTTTAATATATGGAGGCAGTGGCATTTCACCCAATTCATCCAAACGTTCTTGTAGTATACCTTCATAATTTAAACGCATGATTCTTCCGCCCTGATCTAATGTTTCAAGACATTCAGCAACTATTTTGCCTTCACCAAAAGATAATTTGTCGCCTACTTTAATTCTTTTTGCTGGCTTCAATAAGACTTCCCAATCATTATCTTCAAGTTGTGTTAGCATCAACATTTCTACTTTTGCACCTGTCTCTTCTTTTAAACCAAATAAACGTGCAGGCATCACTCTGGTGTCATTAAGTACTAATGTATCTCCTGATTCAATATAATCAATAATATTTTTAAAGTGTTTATGTGCGATATTTCCAGTTTTTCTACCAAGCACAAGCAATCTACTCTCATCTCTATTTTTCAGAGGCGTTTGAGCGATTAATGATTCTGGCAAATGATAATCAAATGCTTCAATATCCAAAACTATTCCTTCTTTCCATTCTTACTAAAATGTTCAAAAGCATACGCTGTCGCTTTACGCCCTCTTGGTGTACGTTCAATAAAACCTTTTTGTATTAAAAATGGCTCATAAACATCTTCAATTGTGACACGTTCTTCACCAATTGAAACAGCGATTGTATCTAAACCTACAGGGCCACCTTTATATTGTTCTAAGATACAGTTCATCATCTTATGATCGATATAATCTAACCCTTCATCATCCACTTGTAATAATGCTAGAGATTGCTTTGTAGTTTCAATACTTATCGATTCATCTTCTTTAACTTGTTGAAAATCTCTAACTCGTTTTAACAGCCTATTCGCCACTCTCGGCGTACCTCTGCTTCTTTTCGCAAGTTCAATGGCACTTTCATCATCTATAGTCGTACCTAATACTTCTGCGGTACGGATTATAATTTCTTTCAATTCATGTTCTTTATAATATTCTAATCTAAGATGAACACCAAATCTATCACGTAAAGGCGCAGTTAAACTCCCGGCTCTGGTTGTAGCACCTATTAATGTAAAAGGAGGCAAGTCAATACGTATACTTCGCGCTTCTTCTCCCTTACCTATCACAATATCAAGAAAGAAATCTTCCATTGCTGGATATAAAACTTCTTCTACAACACTACTCAATCTGTGAATTTCATCAATAAATAATACATCACCAGGTTGTAAACTAGACAAAATAGCAGCCAAGTCACCCGGTCGTTCAATAGACGGTCCAGAAATGGTTCTAATATTAACTTCCATTTCATTAGCAATGATATTGGATAAAGTCGTTTTACCTAATCCAGGGGGGCCAAATAAAAGTACATGATCTAACGGTTCTTTCCTAATTTTAGCTGCTTTTATAAAAACTTCTAAATTTGATTTAATCGTTGATTGTCCTATATATTGGCGTAATCTTTCTGGTCTTAAAGATAATTCAAATGATGATTCATCTTCATGCATAGACTGATCTACCATTCTATCATCCATTTATATCTCCCCCTTCAAAAAATTTCAGTAAACTTAAGATATAAGCAACTGTAAACCACGCTTCACTGCATCATCTATTGATTCAAAAGATTCCTTGTCTAAAGTTTTTTCAACTTTATTTAACTCTCTCTTAGAATAACCCAGTGCTTCTAAAGCTAGTAACGCTTCTTTTACAATTGAAGAATCTTGCGGATTATTTTGGTCCACATTAAACAATTGACTGCTATCTTCCTCTGTTACTTGTACTTTACCTTTGAGGTCTAAAACAATTTGACGCGCTGTTTTTTTACCTATGCCAGGAAATTTTGTTAAATAAGCATCATTTTCATTTTCAATTGCAATTTTTACTTCGTTTGGTGAACTACTAGCTAAAATTGCTAAAGCTGATTTTGGACCGATGCCTGTCACTTTAATTAAACTTAAAAACATATCTTTTTCCTCTTGATTAATAAAGCCATAAAGCAGCTGTGCATCTTCTCTTACAATCAACGAAGTATGAATCAAAATCTCTTGGTCTTTATATTTTTGAAATCGATATGAGTTTGGAGTTTGAATCTCATAACCTACGCCTGAAGCCTCTAAAACTACATGCGTGGGATTTAAAACGGTTAAAGTTCCTTTAATATATGCGTACACAGTCACACTTCCTTATATCGTCATACTAATGAGTTCCACATTAGAAATATGTTCAATCTTTTTTAATGCATTTATGACTTCATCTATTTCTAAATTTGTGCCTTTGCCATCTAATGATAGTGTAATGGTAGCTCTACCATCCATCGGTATACTTTGATGAATCGTCAACACTGACAAATCTAATTTAGAAAGTGTATTTAAAACTTCAGCTAACATACCTATGATGTCGTTCACATACAAAATCAATGTAAACTCTCTTGTTTCTTCTAATTTTTCGTCAACTGGAAATATCGTATCACGATATTTGTAAAATGCACTTCGAGATAAATCGAATTGTTTCACTGCTTCAAATATGGACAATGATGGGTCATTTTTCAAAACTTCTTTGATTTGTAAAGTTTTAACCACTGATTCAGGTAACACATCTTCACGAATTAAATAAAACTTTTTATTTTCATTTTTGTCCATATCAAGCACTCCTATTCAACAAATTCAAATTCTCCACCAAGTATTCTTACAATATCTCCATTTTCACAACCACGTTCACGTAATGCATCATCAATACCCATTGAACGCATTTGACGCGCAAAACGTCTAACTGCTGGATCACTATTAAAGTCAGTCATTTTGAACATTCTTTCTATAGCTTTACCACTCACTACGTAAGCAGCATCATCGTCTCTAGTAATCGTAAATGCATCCTGACTAGGCGTATGTTTATAGACTACTCTATTAACACCTAAATCTTCTTCTTCCTCATTAAAATCTACATCTTTGACCTCTTCTAATGTATCAGCTATAGCATATAATAATTCATCAATATTATCATGCATTACTGTAGACAAGGGAATAATGCGTACACTTTTATCATTTAATTGTTCTTTAAAAATGGTTAAATTATCTTCTGCATCAGGGATATCCATTTTATTAGCAACTACAATTTGTGGTCGGTCTTCTAATCTATGTTCATAAGCTTTTAATTCTTCATTAATAACTTGATAATCTTCGTAAGGGTCGCGACCTTCTGAACCACTCATATCAATCATATGCACGATTACTTTAGTTCTCTCAACGTGTCTTAAAAATTGGTGACCCAATCCGACACCTTCAGAAGCGCCTTGTATAAGTCCAGGCAAATCTGCCATCACAAAACTACGGTGATCTTTGGTAGAAACAACGCCTAGATTAGGTTTAATTGTTGTGAAGTGATAAGCTCCAATCTTTGGTTTTGCTTTAGAAACTGTTGATAATAATGTAGATTTTCCAACACTAGGGAAACCGACTAAACCAACATCTGCAAGTAGTTTCAGTTCCAAAGTAACCTCAATTTCTTCGCCTGGTTCACCGTTTTCACTAAAATCTGGTGCAGGGTTTCGTGGAGAAGCAAAGCGGGAATTCCCACGTCCTCCACGACCACCTCTTGCAACTGTAGCACGCTGTCCATTCTCTACTAAATCAGCTAGAACTTCTTCAGTTTCTACACTTTTAATAATTGTACCTGGTGGTACTTTTAATACTAAATGCTCAGCATTTTTACCGTGCATATTACTGCTTTGACCACCTTCACCTCTTTTAGCTTTAAAATGTGTTTGGTATCTGAAATCTAATAACGTTCTTAGACCTTCATCTACTTCGAACACAATTGAAGCTCCGTTACCACCATCACCACCTGCTGGACCGCCAAATGGTACATATTTCTCTCTTCTATATGCAGTTATGCCATTACCGCCATCACCAGCTTTGAGTGATATTTTAACTTGATCAACAAACATGATTTCACCTCTTTTTTATAAAACTTAATTTACATATCTTGTATATTATAGCATTTTCTATATAACTAGAAAATAAAGACAAAAAATAAACACCAGAAGTCATCACTTCTGGTGTTAACATGAACAAAAATTACTCAGCAGCTGCGTATACAGATACTTGTTTTTTGTCTCGACCTTTACGTTCAAATTTTACAACGCCGTCGATTTTAGCGAATAATGTATCGTCGCCACCACGACCAACATTTTCACCAGGATAAATTTTAGTACCACGTTGACGGAATAAAATAGAACCGCCAGTAACGAATTGACCATCCGCACGTTTAGCACCTAAACGTTTTGATTCAGAGTCACGTCCGTTTTTTGTAGAACTTACCCCTTTTTTAGATGCGAAGAACTGTAAGTTTAATTTTAACATTTGGTTGCACCTCACTTATAATTTAATCTAATATTTTCTTTGTACTCTTCTTCAATGGTCTGCAAAGAGACTAACATTGCTTGAAGAATTAATTGCGCTTTTTCGTTATTCGTATCGACACTTCTAACATGGAAGTATCCACCGTCATCACTGTAGTCAATGTCGGGTTTCTCAGAGGTTAATCCCATTATAGCATTAACGCTTCCGAAAATAACTGCAGATGCTCCTGCACATACAATATCGTAACCGTAGTCACCATGATCGGCATGACCATCCATGATAACGTCTGTTACTTGACCCGAATCATTTAATGTAACATCTACATTAATCATAATTACGCGTTGATTTTGTCGATTGTTAATTTAGTGTATGGTTGACGGTGACCTTTTTTACGTTTAGAGTCTTTACGACGTCTATAAGTGAAAACAGTAATTTTTTTACCGCGACCTTGTTTGTTTACAGTAGCAGTAACTGTTGCACCTTCAACTGTTGGTGCACCAACTTTAACTGAATCTCCACCTACAAATAGTACTTTATCAAAAGTGAAAGAATCACCTTCATTTACGTCTAATTTTTCAACGAAAATTTCTTGTCCTTCTTCAACTTTTACTTGTTTTCCACCTGTTTCAATAATAGCAAACATACTTTGCACCTCCTATAATTTAAGTCACGCCAAACTCAGGTGACATCTTTGTACTTAAACCTGAATCCGAGCGGTTGTATGTAGCTAGAAACTACTCAACTACTGCATTTTAGCATTATGATCTTTCACTGTCAATCTTCAATTGGATTTTTTTGAGAAATTTAGTTATTAGCGGATACAAAACAATTAATAAAATTAAATTTAGAATTAATGTCGGTATCATTCTAAAAATCACAAACTCAAACAGATTAAATTGAACTAATCCTAAAACACTATAAATAACTGCTACATAAATTTCTAACACGAGTGTACTTAACAATACGATAGTAAATAACATCGAATGATCTCGATAAAATACTTTGAAGAAAAAATCCATGATAACGACTAATAAAATATAGCCAAATAAATATAATCCGTAAAAGCTACCATAATATAAATCGGTAATTAATCCTAATACTGTAGATAAAATCAGAGCTACACCAAAACCTCTATAGACACTAATGATTAAGATGTACATAATCGTTAAATGAGGTACAAAAATAATCTCTTTACCAGAAATTTGCATAGGTATGACAAGTGCAATTGCGGTATCAATATAAAAAAGGATGATACCTATTAGAAAGTAGTAAAAAGTTCGCATTAATTATCACCACTTTCAGTATCAGGTACTGTATTAGGGTCTCTTTTAGCAACATAAACATGACTTAAATCAGCTAAATCAGTACCAGTTTTCACTCTTACTTCTTTAGCTAAACCATACTCATCATTTTCAACCTTTGCTATTTCACCTATGTATAACCCAGTTGGAAGCTGATCAGCTAATCCACTTGTAACTACCTTATCTCCTTTTTTAACACTGTCTTTATTGTTAATATCAGATATTACTAGCTCTTCCTTTTTTGCATCATAATGGTCTATGAGGCCAAACACGTTTTTATCATCATGTTGGATATTGACAGATAAGCGATTTGCCCTTGTGTTTGTTGATATTAAATCTACTTGTGAAGAAAATTGATTCACTTTAGAGATTCGACCAACTAAACCATCAGAAGTCATTACTGCCATATTATTTTTGATTCCATCTTTTGACCCTTGATTAATGACTAATGTATTCATCCACTGATCAGGGTTTCTAGAAAGAACTGTGCTTGAAATTGGATCGAATTTAGATATATCTTCAATATCTAATTCTTTTTTGTACTTTTTATTCTCTGACTTTAACCTTTGATTTTCCGCCTCTAACTGTTTCAATTCACTTGATTGTTTTTTTGAATCACCACTGGTAAAAATACTATTGATAGATCCAGTTATAAAATGGACTGGATAACTCACAGCCTTTTGGCCAAAAGCTACTGTATCCCCAACATACTGTTCAACATGTGATTGGGATTGGGATCGCAATGAAACACCAATCAAGGCGATAAAAACAATGATTGCACATAATATAACAATCAATTTGTTGTTTCTAAAAAACTTTGACAACCTAAACACCTCTATTAACCAACTATTTTATCTTCTTCTTATCATTTTATATTACTACTTAAACGAAATAAAGCACGAACATAAAGAATATGAAACAAAATTCATTTCTGAATTTTAATATGAAGATAAGTTTACTATATTTTATATTCAAACATTGTGATAACTTGTATTATAGCAATAAATTTAGAGAATAGTGTATTATTTAGTATTAATTTAAACGCTCCATTTAATTTTTGAAATAGTCATTGAAAATTCCTTTTCAGGACAACACTTTACTCATTTTGATAAATATCCAATCTCATAAAAAAGAACGAGTTAAAATCAATCATATCCATATTGATTTAATACTCGTCCTGGTTATTTATCATATTAATTTTTTGAACTAAAAAATTACCTAGAAGCTACATAAACTACAGCTTATATACACATTTAACTAATTTACTGTATTCGTACTAAACGAATACTATTTCTGCTCTTCATCTGATGATGTTTTAGAGTCATTAGACTTATTAGATTCTTTTTCATCTTCTTTATAAAGCGTTTCTTCTTTACGCCAACGCGCAAATAAATTTTGTGCTTTTGCTTGTTCGTCTGCTTTTTTTTCATTAGATTTTTCACTCATTATAAACACCAACCTTTTCATATTACTTATATAAGGCTAACTTATTTATTAAAAGAATTCAAACCCATTACTCATAATTTGAAGCTGGCTTCAATTCTATATGTTCGCCCAATTGATTAAGGTCTTGATTCATCTCTATTTCAGTTTTATAAACTCTCATAGATTCAGAACCAAATTTATAAATAATAAATTCATCTCCACGTTGACCAGCTAAATAAGTGTCATTATACCCCATTCTTTCGATACCAGTTACTGACATAAACTCCCGCTTATCAATCCAATTAAACATATTTTTGGTTTGACTAAGTGGAACATTATTCAAAATATCGTTATCTTCTACTGAATAGCTTTGTCCACCTGTTAGATGACCTTTATTTGCGCTATTATTTAAGGATGATTCATCATTATGAATTGGGTTCCAATCTTGGTCTTTCAAAAAGGGCGCATATTTGAGTGCGAAAAATACAATTACTATAATTGCAATAATAGCTATAATATTCTTTATAATACTAAATATGAAACGCATGAACCATCCTCCTATTTTATTCATCAAAATTATAGTATGTTTAATAAAGTTTATCATCAGACTATAGGTGTATTTATATCTTAACTATAGACCGATGTATGTTTCATGCATTAATATTAAACTATATTAAAAGGAGTGAATAGACAATGAGTATTTTATCTATAATCCTGCTTGCACTCTTAGTTATCTTATTATTTAGAGTAGGTTTATCTATTTTAAGATTTTTAATCTATGTTGGCATAATTGTATTATGTATTTATCTAGGATACCAAGGCATTCTTTGGTTAATGGAAAATTATAATCAATTTTTCAATTTTATAAATTAAAATTTTAGCGCTTATAGACATTGAAGTCCATTAAGCGCTTTTTAATAAATCAAATGATTATTTTTTCGCAAGTACTTGATAACAATAATAACAACCACACAATAACAGCGCCCAAATAACTCCAAGGACAATCGCACTAAAAACCACATTAAAAAGCGAATGATTATTATCCTTTAAAAAACTTAGTACTGTTGAGGAAATAGTAACACCTATCGTTGAAATCAATAAAGTATTGTAAATATGTTTCATTCTCATATTAGTTTTCATTTTAATCATTTGCATTAAATAAATCACAGGCAATAACAGCGCTACTAAAAGTATACTTTCCATCCTTTAACCTCCTAATTTGATGCCTCAAATATAATATGCTCGTTAAGTATACGATGACAATTTAATCAAACATCATTAGTAATATTATATTTATATCACTGTTATTTAATCAAAGTAACCCGCTTCTACCATGCTTAAATATTCATGGTCGCCTATAATGACATGATCTAATAAATCAATACCTAATAGTTGGCCGCAATCTCTAAGTCTTGCAGTGGTTTTAATATCTTCATTTGAAGGTGTTGTATCACCGGAAGGGTGATTATGTAAAACGATAATTGCATTACTCGCACATTTAATCGCTTCACTAAATATTTCTCTTGGATGAACAATTGAAGAATTTAGCGTACCTACAAATATTGTTTTCTTTTTTATAATGATATTTTTAGAATTTAAGAACAGCACAATAAATTTTTCTTGCGTCAAATGTTCCATCTTACCCATCATAAAATCTGCCACATCTTTAGGGCTAGTAATTTGAATTTTATCATCAACACTTCCGGAATGAATACGTTCACCCAATTCAAAAGCTGCTTTCAATATAAGTGCTTTATATAGTCCCACACCTTTTACTTTATTTAAATCATTAATAGATAACGTTTTTAATTCTTTTAAACTATCTACTGATTTTAATAATTCATTAGCTATATCTAAACTTGAACTGCCTTTTCTTCCTGTATTAATGAGAATAGCTAATAATTCAGCATGTGATAAATACCTAGCACCATGACACAACATACGTTCTCTTGGTTTTTGATGATCTGCAAGTTCATTTATTCTCAATAAACAACAACTCCTATGAATAATCTAGATGTATTTCAGTATCAAAATTAATAATTTTGTAATGTCATTGGAATAACAAATTTTAAAGAAGCATTCAAAAGCGAGGTGTATTTATTCTACTACGAATGATGTGTCATGTTGACTATTTTCTCATTAATTTAATAATTGCTTATTTCTAGCCAAAAAGTTTTAACTCAGAATAAAAGTTTGCTTGTTCTATAAATTATATCAAGATGTTTCTTTACCTTTTTGTGCACTGCCCCACTGTGCAAATAAAAATAAAAGACCTATAATCCCTAAAATTACAGTTCCCCATATATTCAAAGGTAATTCATCTTTAACATATAAATAAATAAGTGTAACCACAAATAAAGTTGGTAAAATGGCGCCCAATAGCTTATTTCCTGTTTTAGATATAAAATATTGCACCGCTAACAATACAGCATAAATAATTGCTGGTGATAATGTCATAAAACATTCATTCCCGTTGTTTTATTCAAGCCCTTTCACCCATCCTTTTAATAATGTACTCAAGTTATATTAGAGTTCGTCAAAATTCAAAAATGAAATAAACTATATTTTATTACAAGGCTAAAAAAGCATAGTAAATTTCAAAATGTAAATTTTCACAAATTAAAATAGCTATGCTTTTAATCGAACTATTCTTCTTTTTTTACTTCTTCTACTGTTTTTTCAACTTCTTCACGTGTCATTTTTTCACGCCCATTTTTCATTGCTTTTAACGTTTTATGTGCGAAAGCTAATGGTAAACGACAGAACAATAAAATCGTCCTTTTATTGATTGCTTTCATATATTCATCCGCTTTTGCTAAATTTTCTTCAGCATATGCAAATAAATCTTCACGCGTCCAGTCGTCGGGAACGAAACTCACATCACGTTCCTCAAGATCTTCTTCTTCATTTCGCAGAATATTTACAGCTTGAAGCCCTCTCCCATAACCTATTGCTAAATCTCTGTCTGTTTTAACATTTGCACAGACGTCCCATAGTTTAGATAGCATTACACCTACAAGTCCTGCTACATAATATGTATAATCATCTAAATCTTCACGAGATTTAATTCTCCAGTTAGCTTTTGCCCATTTTGCCATACCATATGCCATTTCACTAGAAGATTCTCTAACGATTGCCCGAGTATGTTCAGGGCAAGCTGCCAACCAATCTCCTAATCTCACTGAAACTTCAGGTAATTTATCTTTTACTGGATCTATAATTTTTAAATATTTTTCAGAATCAAAAGGCGTATTTAATAACTCGCTAATTTGCATTAACAAACTATGCTTTAAATCATTGTTAATTTCCTCATGATCTTCAATTTCATCAATTGCACGCATAACTAAATATGCACAAGCTACAGAATGTTTTAGTTCTTTTTCTAAAAAAGTAATTGGAATATAAAACGTACGGCTTGTCTCTTTTAAAACGCGCATTGCATCTTTTGGGAATTTCTTTTCTGCCATTTTATGAGTTCCCCTCCCTTTTCTTGATATTATCATATTTTTACATTTTAAAATAGCAAATGCTATACTGATAGCATTTTTACACTTTAATTATTAAAATAAATTAAAAAGCGAGAATAAAATCGACAGTTGTTAATCGATCCCATTGCCCGCTTTTAGAAATTAGCAAAACACGAAATTTAAAAAATATACTTTAAAGTGTTTTAAACTAAAATGTGAATTTATCTCTTGTTATATTATACAAATTCTTCATATTCATAAGGATTCTGTCCTTCAACACGACCATTTTCACCTTTATCTAAAGCATCTATTTTAGCTATATCTTCATCTGATAGTTTAAAATCAAGATAATTAAAGTTATCTCGTTGGTGAGTATATTGTGAAGCTTTAACTACAGGGAAAACATGTTTCTGATTCACCCAATTAATAATGACTTGTGCTGTAGAACGATTATATTTTTCTGCTATATCTTTAATTGTATTATTGGTTAACACATCATTAATCTCACGACCAAGCGGACTCCATGCCTCCGATAAAACACCACGTTTATCGTTTTCTTTGATTAATTCACTATTATTAAAGTATGGATGAATTTCTATTTGATTTGTTGCAGGTGTAACACCTGTTGCCTCTATGATGTCATCTAAATGATCAGGCATGAAATTGGATACACCAATCGATTTTATTAATCCATATTTTTGAGCGTCAACTAATGCTTGCCAAGCTTCTACATATTTACCTTGTTTAGGATTAGGCCAATGAACTAAATATTTATCAAAATAATCTAATCCCGTTCTATATAGTGATTCTTGTATAAGGTTAATTGCTTTATCATATTCATGAGCTGCACCAGGTAGTTTAGCACTAACATAAATTTCTTCTCTTGGAATACTAGAACGACGAATGGCTTCGCCTACCATTCCTTCATTGTTATAGTTTGTGGAAGTATCAATAACTCTATAACCAAAATTCAATGCATTTTCTAATGCTTTAACACCCTTGCCACCTTGAATATTAACTGTGCCTAATGCTATGTGAGGTAATATTGTACCATCATTTAATAGAAATTTTTCATTTAAACTCAATTTATAACTTCCTTTCAATATTTAACAAATTATGTTACAAATCAACCTTAAATTGATTTTAAATCATTACACATATGTTTTACCCACATATGAACTTTTTTAATCTAAATGGATGAGTGAATGAAGCATTGATATCATAAACTTCCTCCGAAAATCCTGAAATGTGATAATACTGTCTCTATACAAAAAGCTATATATATAAATGGAATAAATGGTATTTTAATTTTTCGATTTTTTGTTTTCAACACTAATATCGTAGAAAATATACTACCTATTAAGCATGTTAGAAAGAGTATATTGATAAAAATGGAATATGGTATTAAATATGATAAAAGCGAACAAATTAATATATCACCATATCCAATTGCATTTTTGAATAAAAAATAAAATATATGTAGTAGGAGTGTGGTAATAACAAAATAATAGAGGTTGCCATCAATAATAACTGCACTACTGAAAGCAAATACAAAAAATATGTGCAACGGGATAGATAAAGTTTGTATATCATAGAGAGCAAAAACAAGAAGAAATAAGTATATGCATAAGAAAGTGCATAACGATTTTGCACTTGGATTAAATATCAAATATAAGGCTGGTAGCAATGACAGTACCTCGCCTAAAATATAAAGTCTGCTAAGCGGTTGTTTACAACATGAAGTTTTTCCTAAAAGTCTAATATAACTGAATATTGGTATGATATCTCTGTAGCTCAATTGCTTATTACAGAAATCACATTTGGATCTTGTTGTCAAATACTTTAAGTTAAATGTTTCAACAAAACATAATTGATAAAGAAAGCTAAATAACACAGGACAAACAACAAATAATATAAGCAATGATTCGCCTCCTCTTGCTTATTATAACAATACGAGTCTAGCACTTTAACAAAAACATCACTTTTCAAATAATAATAGAAAAATACAAAAAATAAAGCTAGTCTACCATTTAACAAAACCATTATATAACTTTGGTTAAGGTGCTAAATAATAACTAGCTTTATTATATTCAAATTAAATGTTTAGAAATTCACTTTAGCTTTAACTTCGCTAATGAAATACAAACTACCTGTAATAACTAAGCCCTGTCCTTCATAATTTTCAATAAATCGAACGAAATCATCTACAGTTTCTTTTTGTTCAAATCGTATTTCATCGTAAATTTCTTCTTTTGTGCATGCTTTTGGAAAATCAAAATCCGTAATATACATTGTAGAAGCAATTGTTTTTAATTGATCAACCATTGCGTGAATAGGCTTTCCATTAATAGCCGCATACAATACGTCGACATTGTCTAATTTATAATAGTCTTTTAACGTCGTTATGAGTGCTTCTACACTTTCCAAATTGTGGGCACCATCTATAATCATCAATGGTTCATCTTTAACTTTCTCAATTCTTCCTGTCCAATTCACAGCCTCAATCCCATTAATCATTTTATTAAAATCCAATTCAACTAACCCAGATTCATTTAATTCGATTAATGCTGTAATTGCCAATGCTGCATTCTCTTTTTGATGTTCACCAAGCATATTCAAAATAAGCGTTTCTAGTTCATAATTCTTATAGCGATATGTAAATTCCTCACCTTGAGAAATCACACTAATATCTCTATCTAACTCAATACCTTCTGCATTTTGTTGTTCTACAAAATCGCGAATGATTTTAAGTGCATCTTCATTCTTCACAGCATATATGACAGGCGTTTCAGGTTTAATAATTGCACCTTTATCTTTGGCGATATCTACATATGTGTCGCCTAAAATATCAACATGATCTAAACCAATACTCGTTAAAATGCTAAGTATTGGTTTAAATACATTTGTAGAATCATTCTTTATACCTAAGCCTGCTTCTACTATTACAAAGTCAACTGGATGAATTTCTCCAAAATATAGAAACATCATCGTTGTAATAATTTCAAACTCTGTGGCTGTTCCAAGTTCTGTTTCTATTTCTAATGCTTCACTTACTGGTTTTACCTTTTGAACTAATTCTACAATGGCATCGTCGCTTATTGGTACACCATTTAAACTTATACGTTCATTAAATGTTTCTATAAAAGGAGACGTAAAGGTCCCAACTTCATATCCATTGTCAACAAGCGCTGACCTTAAATAGGCAACTGTTGACCCTTTACCATTTGTACCACCGACATGAATACCATTGATATTAAATTGTGGATTATTTAATTTATCTAGCATCCACTCCATGCGTTTAACACCTGGTTTAATGCCAAATTTAGTTCGTTCATGTATCCAATATAAGCTGTCTAGGTAATTCATGTTAAGGACTCCTATGCTTTTAATTGATTAATTCGTTCTTGTACACCATCATATTTTTCTTGATATGTTTGTTTTTTCTCACGCTCTTCATTAATAATTTTTTCAGGCGCTTTATTAACAAAGTTTTCATTAGCTAGTTTTTTATTGACACGATCTAACTCTTTTTCCCATTTTTCGAGTTCGTTTTCTAAGCGTGCAATTTCTTTATCCATGTCGATTAAACCTTCTAATGGTAATATGACTTCACCAGCAGAAGTAATTGATGTCATTGCTTTTTCAGGGATAGCTATTGTAGTTTGGATAATTAGTTCACTTGGATGACAGAATCTATCAATATAATTTGAATTATTTAATAAAGTTTCTCGTATATTTTCATCTTTTGCTTGAATGAAAATTGGGATAGCTTTTGATAATGGTGTATCTACTTCTAGTCGAGATTGTCTTACGGATTTTATAATTTCAACAAGTTGTTGCATCGTTTCTTTACTTTCATCAAATAGTAACTCATTATTTGATTTAGGCCAAGCTGCATTGACAATCGTTTCACCTTCATGTGGTAAATTTTGCCAAATTTGTTCTGTTACAAATGGCATAAATGGATGTAACATTCTCATTGTATTATCTAACACATAAGTTAATACAGAACGTGTAACTTGTTTTTGAGCTTCATCTTCACCGTTCATAGGTATTTTACTCATTTCTATATACCAATCACAGAATTCATCCCAAATAAAGTTATATAGAGTTCTGCCAACCTCACCAAATTCATAACGTTCACTTAAATCAGTAACTGTATCTATTGTTTCATTTAAGCGTGTTAAAATCCATTTATCTGCTAAAGATAAATTAGTTGATAAATCTACATCTTCAACTTTGAAATCGTCACCAATATTCATCAGACTAAATCTAGCAGCATTCCATATTTTATTTATAAAATTCCAGATTGATTCAACTTTTTCTGTAGAATAACGTAAATCGTGACCAGGAGATGAACCAGTAGCTAAGAAATATCTTAAACTATCTGCTCCATACTCATCAATAACGTCCATTGGATCAACACCATTGCCTAATGATTTGCTCATTTTACGTCCATCTTCAGCACGCACTAACCCATGTAATAACACATCGTTAAATGGGCGTTGTCCTGTAAACTCAAGTCCTTGGAATATCATTCTAGCTACCCAGAAGAATATAATATCATAACCTGTTACAAGTACATTAGTTGGGTAATAACGTTGGAAATCTTCATTTTCAGTATCTGGCCAACCTAATGTTGAAAATGGCCAAAGTGCACTTGAGAACCAAGTGTCTAATACATCTTCATCTTGTGTCCATTCTTCTTGATTTTGTGGTGGCTCTTCACCGACATAAATTTCTCCAGTTTCATTATGGTACCAAGCAGGTATTTGATGCCCCCACCATAATTGTCGTGAAATCGTCCAATCTCTAATTTCTTCCATCCAACGATTAAATGTTTTTTCAAATCTATTTGGCACAAAATCGATTCTGTTATCTGTTTTTTGGTTGTTTAATGCTTGTTCAGCTAATGGTTTCATTTTAACAAACCATTGTGTAGATAGATAAGGTTCAACGACTGCACCAGAACGTTCTGAATGTCCAACAGAATGTTCATGTTCTTCAATTTTAATCACTAAATCCTGTTCGTATAAGTCTTTTACTAATGCTTCACGACATTCAAATCTATCCATACCTTGATATTTACCAGCATGTGCATTCATATGACCAGACTCATCCATAACTGTAATACGTTCTAAATCATGGCGATTACCAATTTCAAAGTCATTTGGATCATGTGATGGTGTAACTTTCATCGCACCACTACCAAAATCGATATCCACATATTCATCTGCTAGTATTGGTAATTCTCTCCCAATTATAGGCAAAATTACAGTTTTACCTATAACATCTTTATAACGATCGTCATTCGGATTCACTACGATTGCAGTATCACCTAACATCGTCTCAGGACGTGTAGTAGCTATCTCAATGAAGCCATTACCATCTGCATAAGGATATTTAAAATGATAAAACTTACCTTGTACATCCTCATGAATTACTTCTATATCAGATAAAGCAGTTCGTGCAACTGGATCCCAGTTGATGATGTATTCACCACGATAAATTAGACCTTTATTATACATATCTACAAATACTTTTTTAACTGCTTTACTAAGTCCTTCATCTAATGTAAAGCGCTCTCTACTATAATCTAAGCCTAAACCTAATTTTGCCCACTGTCGTCTAATAAAATCAGCATACTCTTCTTTCCAATCCCAAGCTTTTTCTAAGAACTTCTCTCTACCTAAATCATGGCGAGATAAACCTTCTTCTTTGAGTTTCGCTTCTACTTTAGCTTGTGTCGCTATACCAGCATGGTCCATACCTGGTAAATAAAGTGTGTCATACCCTTGCATACGTTTCATTCTTGTTATAATGTCTTGTAACGTTGTATCCCAAGCATGACCTAAATGTAATTTTCCAGTTACGTTTGGGGGTGGAATAACGATTGTATATGTTTCTTTTGAATGATCTTCTGCTGCTTTAAAATAGCCGCTATTGACCCACTGGTCATAACGTCCAGCTTCGACTTCGTTTGGATTATATTTGGGTTTCATTTCCATGTGTAAAATCCTCCTTAAATAAATAAAAACCCATCCTATAAAATAGGACGGGTTTTACCGTGGTACCACCTAAATTCAAGAAATTAGTATAATAATTTCAAGCACTTAAAATTATGATTAACGCTCAAACACGCTTTAACCTACTTTATTATCTCAGATTTGACAAGTTTCAGCTAAAGTTCAATGTGGGCTACCTTCAATAAGTTAAATTGTACATTTTCAGCTACCATGTACTCTCTGTTAAATTTCAGCTTATTTACTCTTCCCAGTAGACAATATTTCTTTACTTGATTATAGTATAATGGATATGAAAATAAGTCAATAAAATGGAGTGAAATTTATGAATGAATGTGCATTTGGCACTACAGATCCTGTTTACATTAATTATCACAATGAAAGTTGGGGACATCCTATATATGATAGTTTGAAACTATTTAAATTGATGGCATTAGAATCCCAACATGCTGGGCTATCTTGGTTAACTATTTTAAAGAAAAAAGAATCATATGAACAAGCATTTTATAACTTCGATCCAACGAAAATTGTAAATATGACGTCAGATGATATTGATAGGTTAATGGAGTTTCCCAATATTGTTCATAATAGAAAAAAATTAGAGGCTATCGTCAATCAAGCAGAAGGATATTTTAAAATCGAAAAAGATTATGGCAGTTTTAGTGCGTTTTTATGGTCTTATGTCGATGATAAACCACTCGATTTAGGCTATCGTCAGTCAACTGAACGAATGACAGTAGATGAGCGTGCCACGGAACTTTCTAAAAAATTAAAGCAGTATGGATTTAAGTTTTTAGGTCCAGTCACTGTCTTCTCATTTTTGGAGGCAGCAGGACTATATAATGCTCACTTACAAGCATGCCCTTATAACCCTAACATTTACAATGGCGAAGGTTTTCATTAAAAATAAACCACTTTAATATAGTTAACGAGCAGTTGTCTCATTTATTAGATTTTATTGAATAATAGGATTGTTTTTTCCAAAAAGTGTGTGCTAAAAAATATTTTTAAACTTGCATCAATAATTAATATAGACAGAAAACATGCACAAAAAACTGCTATCAAAATCGTCCAGTTTATCGACAGTCTGACATGAGCTTTTGCTCATGTTTTTTATTTTAAGCATATTCAAGTCTTTTAAAATTAAACAGTGTCATAAGTGTATATTTAGTTTGCTTTCAATTATGACGCTAAATGTATAAAAAAACCACTCCGCAGAGTGGTCAAAAGGATGAAGTACTGGAGGTACTTCGCTTATATAATACCAAAGAAAAATAAGTTGTTCAATATAATAAATATTAAATCGTTGTAAAAAAATAATAGATTTTACAATGCTATATTTCGCTAATCATTTTTATTACTTTCGCTTTGTCTTTCCCTAAATTTAAGAAAATAATTTAACATCGGTGCAATTAAAAATAATATAAAGAAAATTCTAAAGATATGGTAACTAGATATCATCGCGACATCTGCACCAGTTTCAATAGCAACTAAAACAATTTGACTCATGCCTCCAGGGGCGGCACCTAGGAACAATTCGTTCACTTGATGATGTGATACGGTTGCGATAAACAAGACCATGACAAATGCTAATAATATTAATAAAATATTTTGGAATGCAATTGCTATTGCAATTCTCCCTTTCATTTGGTCTAATAACTTTGCTATTTGTATACCTATTCGAATCATATATATAATTTGTGCTGCAGCAATGATGTAATTATCTAGTGTGAAAGTCACACCAGTAAATAAGTTCCATCCTATCAGTACGAGAATAGGAGCAAGTAATTGTTTGGTTGGAAAATTTATTTTTGTCATAACAAAATAAATAACAGCAATTGCAATAATAAGTAAAGCTATATTCGGAATTGTTAAAGCCTGTGTCAAAACTTGTGTAGTTCGTCCAGTAGTTGAATGATTTCCAGAATCTTGAAAAAAATACGATATAAATGGAACTAATATAACAACAAATATGATTCTTGATGTTTGAGTTAAACTAACAACCATTATATTCGCTTTTTTATTTTCCTCTGCCATTATTAACATTTGACTCAAAGCACCGGGAATCACACTTAATATTGCCGTTTCGGTATTAACATTAGCAATTTTTTTGAAAAAATAAGCAATAATTAAAGCTAATATAAGTAACATAATTGTTATCAAAACAATCGTGAGCCAATCATCTTTGATATCAAATATAACATTTTTTGTAAAAGTAGAGCCTATTTGAACTCCTAATAGCACTAAACCAATTTGACTTAACCAAAACGGCCATCTAACATCTAAGTGTAAATAGCGTATACAAACGATACTAGCAATAATTGGTCCAAACATAAAAGGCAGCAAAACATGAGCTGCATTTAGTACTAAACTAAAAATAAGCGCTAATATTAATACGATAAAATTACTTTTTAAATGCTTACTCATTCGCTCACAACTTTCTTTAGTATCGTTATATTTACATACATGACTAATTAAATTAAAAGGAGCGAGTTAGAAATCAAAATGCTTAATTTGATTTCGAATCCTCGCCCCATTTAGGTAAAAGAACTCTAAAAAGTAAGTACAATTAAATGTTATTAATGAGCCCTTTAAAACATAATTTATTTTAACTTAATTGGAAATAACAATATAAATTTTAAGTGCTTAACATTAAACAATACGGCTCAATGCAGTATCAAATGCTGCTAATGTTTTTTCTATATCCGCTTCTGTATGCGCAGTAGAAAGGAATGTCCCTTCAAATTGGGAAGGCGGTAAAAATACACCTTCTTTTGCCATTTCTCTATACATTTGACTAAACATTTCTAAATCACTTTGATTTGCTTCTTCAAAATTAGTTACCGGTCCTTCATTTAAGAAATACCCTATCATAGATCCTGCACGATTCACAGTAATGGGTACATTATGTTTTTTAAAAATATCTTTTAAGCCATTTTCTAATATATCCCCAAGTTTATTGAAGTATTCATATGACTCTGGTGTTAATTGTTTTAAAGTTTCATAACCACTTGTCATAGCTAGCGGATTTCCAGATAATGTTCCTGCTTGGTAAATATTGCCTGAAGGTGCAATATGATCCATGATTTCTTTTTTACCACCAAATGCTGCTGCAGGTAATCCTCCACCTATGACTTTGCCAAGACAAGTTAAATCAGGCATCACATTAAAGTAACCTTGTGCACAATGATATCCCACTCTAAAGCCAGTCATAACTTCATCAAATATTAATAACGAGCCATATTCATTTGTGATATCTCTCAAGCCTTGTAAGAATCCATCTACTGGTGGTACAACGCCCATATTACCCGCTACAGGTTCAACGATAACACCAGCAATGTCATCACCAAACTCTTCAAAAGCTACTTTAATTGACGCTAAGTCATTATATGGTACTGAAATTGTATTTTTCGCAATACCTTCTGGTACACCTGGAGAATCAGGTAATCCTAAAGTAGCAACGCCAGACCCTGCTTTGATTAAAAGTGAATCACTATGACCATGATAACATCCTGTAAATTTCACTATTTTATTTCTACCAGTATAACCTCTCGCTAAACGTAATGTATCCAGTGTCGCTTCTGTACCTGAAGATACCATGCGTAGTTTTTCAATGGAAGGTACACGATCGATAACGAGTTCTGCTAACTTATTTTCTATTAAAGTTGAAGCACCAAAACTTGTACCATTATCAACCGCTTCATGTAAGCTTTCATTTACTTGTTTGTTTTTATGACCTAAAATTAATGGTCCCCAACTTAAAACATAATCAATATATTCATTGCCATCGATATCGTATATTTTTGAACCTTCACCATGATCCATAAAAATCGCCGGCGTATCTACAGATTTAAATGCTCTAACTGGACTATTTACACCACCTGGCATTAGATTTTTAGCTGTCTTCATTGCTTCTATAGAATTATTATATCCCATTTAAAATTGCCTCCTTATTGTTCATCAATATATCTACAAATATCTTTAGAGAAATACGTGATAATCATGTCCGCTCCTGCACGTTTCATTGAAATCATCTGTTCCATCACAACTTGTTTTTCATCAATCCATCCATTAAGTGCAGCTGCTTTCGTCATGCTATATTCACCGCTTACATTATATGCAATTACCGGAACGTTTGTCGTATTACGAACATCTCTAATAATGTCTAAAAAACTCAAAGCAGGTTTAACAATCATCATGTCTGCACCTTCATGTAAATCACTTTCAAGCTCTCTTAGTGCTTCTCTTCTATTTGCTGGATCCATTTGGTACGTTTTTCTATCTCCAAATTGTGGTGCAGATTCAGCAGCATCACGGAATGGACCGAAAAAGCTAGAAGCATATTTAATACCATAACTCATGATTGGTATATTGTAATAACCAGCATCATCTAATCCTGCTCTAATTTCTGCTACGAAACCGTCCATCATATTACTAGGCGCAATGATATCGGCACCAGCTTCCACTTGTGAGATAGCAGTTTTCACTAGCAATGGTAATGATTTATCGTTGTCTACATCATTTGTTTTTTCATTAATAACACCACAATGACCATGATCTGTATATTCACATAAACAAGTGTCTGCGACAACGAGTAAGTCACTGTACATTGCTTTGGCTTTTCTAGTAGCTTCTTGAACAATACCATTATGATCATAAGCACCTGTACCAACAGCATCTTTTTCATTGGGTACACCGAAGAACATTATTCCTCTAATTCCTAAATCATATGCTTCTTTAATTTCTTCATCAAGCAAGTTTAAACTGAGTTGATATACACCTGGCATTGATTTTATTTCTTCTTTAACATTATCTCGTTCTACAACGAAAATAGGATAAATTAAATCCTCTTTGTGTACATGCGTTTCACGAACCATGTCTCTCATAGATTTACTACTACGTAATCTTCTGTGTCTATCAAATTGCATCATTTTCCCAACTTTCTTCAACTTTATTTATTAACGAATCTAATGTTTGAATATTTGATATTGCCGCATCATAACCATATTGCTTTATAGTGTCTAAGGTTTGTTGTCCTATGACGTAATACTGATTAAATTGCGGTGTTTCACTTTGTTCAAAAAAATATCTTACTGCAGATGAACTAGCAAATGTAATGACATCTAGCTCATTATTTCTTATCATATGCTTAACATCTTCAATATTTTTAGTATGTGGTACTGGGCGATATAAATCAATTTTACAAACTTGATAACCTCGTTGACTTAAACTTTTTTGCAATAAAGGCCGTGCCTCAGCACTTGAGGGTATTAAAATTTTGCTGTTTTTTGAAGTTTGAAAGCATTTAAGAAATCCTTCTTGCGAGTAATCTGAAGGATAAAATAACACATCTAAACCCAATGATTTACAATAGTCTGCAGTTTTGGCACCTATTGCAGCGAAATTTTTAACTTTCACTTGTGATAAAAATGGTTGAAAATATTTCACTGCATTTTTAGACGAAAAAATAAGCCAGTCATAGTCGACATCTAATAAATTTAAATCAAATGATAAAGGCTCTACATCTATAAATGGTTTGTGTAGAATAAGCTTGTCATTTTGTTTAAATTTAGAAGTTTGTGTCATAACTATAACTGGTCTCATTATTTTCACCTCGAACGATTATTGTTCTTCGTTTAGCGCTTTAATTATTTCATATGCACCCTGTGCATTTAAGACTTCTGTTACTTTTTCACCAAGTTCTACAGGATCAGTTCCACGTTCTGTTTGTTCGTAACGTTCTTTACCGTCAGGTGACATAATTAGTCCTGTGAATTCTATTGTACCATCACTATTTTTACTAGCATAGCCCCCTATAGGTACTTGGCAGCTACCATTCATGCGTTCTAAAAACGTGCGCTCTGCAGTTACACAATCTGCAACATCTTGATTGTGGACTTTAGCAAGAAGTTCTAGCAACTCCTTGTCATCAGAACGACATTCTATACCTAAGGCACCTTGACCTATTGCAGGTATCAAAGTACGCTCGTCTAAATATGAAGTGACGATATCATCAGACCAACCCATACGTTTTAGCCCAGCTGCAGCTAATAATATGGCATCGTAATCTTCATTATTTAATTTACTCAAGCGTGTATCAATATTACCGCGAATCCATTTTATTTGTAAATGTGGATATTTTGCAAGTATTTGCGCACCACGTCTTAACGAACTAGTACCAACAATACTTTGCTTTGGTAGTTCTTCTAGTGGAATATGATTTTTAGCAATGTATGCATCATATGGATTTTCTCTGTCAGGTATGCAACCTAAAGTCAATCCATCTGGGATCACACTTGGGACATCTTTTAAGGAATGAATTGCCATATCAATTTCTTCATTAAATAAGGCATTTTGAATTTCTTTAACAAACAGACCTTTGCCACCCACTTTAGATAATTGTTTATCTATAATTCGATCGCCTTTTGTTACGATTTCCTTTATTTCCACTTCTAAACTTGGATCTATTGATTTTAATTTATCAATAAATTGTTTACTTTGGGTTAAAGCTAACTTACTTCTTCGTGAACCTACAACTAATTTACGCATCATGCGCATCCTCCTAGAAACAAGTCTATTCATTCAACTTAATTACACTTCAATAAATACCTGTCCATTGATGAAAATCAGATATATGTGAAGCAAAAAATAAATTAATCATACTAAGACAAAACAATAAGATATTAAAGTAAATTAATTTATGCTTAGTTAGTATTTTTTTAACTCTAAAAATCAAATAAATTCCATATAGCAATGTTATGACAGACGACATAATAACTTTAGGGTCTATAATGATGTCTACACCTAAAGTATTTAATCCCCATTGCGCACCTAGTACAATGCTTAATATTATGAAAATAAAACCGATTAAACTACTGTAGAATACCACTTGTTCAAGTGTGGCCACACTACCAATTCTAAAATATTTCTGGTCAAATCGTTTTTGTTTCAAATTATTATATTGCATCAAATACAAGATACAATTTACAAAAGCAAAAGCAAATAATGCGTAACTAATTACTGCCAAACTAATATGCACTATAAGCAATTCATTGATAATATTGAGTTTTTCACCGGTACTTTGATAATGCATAGGTTGGAATGTGTTGATTGCAATGAATAAAAAACCAATCATATTAAATAAAAATATGGATAAGTTTATTTGTTTAATCACATTGATAACTATGGAAATAGAAATAATAAGCCATGCTAACGCAAAAAACACATCAAATATATTCCCTAACGGAATTTGCTTCGTTACATTTACATATAAAGATAAAGAGACTGTTTGTAACATCCAAACAATCCCTAATGAAACAAAACCAATCATTTTAATTCTATGATGTTTTTTCAAAAAATCATAAAAATAACAAGCAATGCTAAATAAATAAATTAATAATATAAGTTCATTTAATCTAATGAACGAAAATTCTTGCATATCATCACCATTTGCATTTGCTTATTCAAAACTAAAAATTTGACTTGTCGTAGCTACATTACTTTTTTTCTTTTTTGGTTTATAGGCTTGTTCAGCTTCAATGTCAAAAATGTTTTGAAATAGCTCTAATTTTTCGTTACTTTTTTTGTCACTACTCAACTCTTTCGCTTGCTTAATAGGATCTTTTAACATTTGGTTAATGATACTTTTTGTATGTTTTGATATTATTTTACGTTCTCTTTCTGTTAAACCAGGAAGTTTTCGATCAATACTACTCATTGTATCTTCTTGAATATCCATCGCTTTTTCTCTAAGTGCACGAATAACAGGAACAACACCTAACATATTAACCCATTCATTATGCGCTTCAATTTCTGCTGGAATTCTTTGTAAAATTTCGTCAGCCGCATTTTGACGTTGCTTTAAGTTAGCATCCACTAAGCCTTTCAAATCGTCAACATCATAATTAAAGACATCTTGATGTGTATCAATGCCTGGTTCAATATCTCTTGGGACCGCAATATCAATCAATACGAGTGAATCATTTTTCCGTTGTGATTGAATAGAAACCATCATGCTATTTGTAATGATATACTCATCTGAACTCGTTGAACTGATCACAATATCCGCATGTGCCAAAAGTTGTGGTAGTGCCTCCATAGATTCATACTTAACATTATGTGAGATTGCTAATTTCTGTGCTTTACTGACAGTCCTATTAACGATTGTCACATCAGTTACATCTGAACCAATCAAATTTAAGAGTGACAGCTCACTCATATCCCCTGCACCAATTATCAATGCGCTTTTATTATTAATTTTGCCAAATACTTTCTTACTAAGTTCAACTGCTGCATATGAAACACTCACTGCATTATCTGCAATATCTGTTTCATTATGTGCTTTTTTCGCGAAAGTAATCGCTTGTTTAAATAGATGATTAAATATAGTACCAGTTGTATCTTCTTCTTGAGCGATAAAGAATGCATCTCTAATTTGTCCAAGAATTTGAGTTTCTCCTAATACTACAGAATCTAATCCCGAAGTAACTTGCAATAAATGTTTTACTGCTGCGTCCCCCACTGTTACTTCACTTATTTGTTTAATCTCTTCTACATCAAATCCAAAATTTCTCGCTAAAAAACGTTGAATATAATAGCGACCCGTATGAATTTGATCAACAACCGCATATACTTCTGTACGATTACATGTTGATAATATTACATTTTCTAAAATAGATTTAGTTTCAAATAAATCAACATTAGCTGAACGTATGGCATCATCTTTAAAAGCAACTTGTTCTCTCAGTGCTACATCTGCTGTACGATGATTAATGCTTATCGCAATTAAATGCATTTATAACGCCCTCCATACATATTACAATAAGTAAATTATAACACAATTATCATTTGAGTTAAGCATCTTGCGCACGTAAATTAGAAATATTCTAATTTACATTCAAATAGTTGTCATAATTTATACAATTTAAAGACCTTTTAAGCTTTTTATAAATATTTTTCAATTATATTCCAGACTTGTTGTTGTTTATTCGCTTGGATAGAAGAATAACTTATAATTTCATCCTCAGGTTCCATTTCAAGCTTTCGTTGGACATTAGCCAAATGTTTCTGTACTTTGCCTTTAGCAATTTTATCCTCTTTTGTAGCAATCACTAATGTCGGAATATCAAAATACTTCAAATAATTATACATTAAAATATCGTCTTCAGTCGGATTATGTCTCAAATCGACAAGCTGAATGACAAGTTTTAAAGATGTTCTTTGAGAAATATATTTTTCAATCATTTTTCCAAATGCTTCACGTTGCTTTTTACTTACTTTTGCATAACCGTACCCTGGCACGTCTACAAATACCAGTTGATTATCAATATTATAAAAATTGAGCGTTTGCGTTTTACCTGGTTGTTGTGAAGTTCTTGCCATATTTTTTCGTCCAATCATACTATTGATAAAGGATGATTTACCAACGTTAGAGCGACCACTAAGTCCAACTTCACTTAATCCAGTTTCTGGATATTGTTCAGGCTTTACCGCACTTATTAATAATTCAATTTCATTAGGATTTATTTTCATTCCCGACCCTCTTTTCTATTAAAGTCACTTCATTATTATATTACACAATTTCACATATTTATATGTATTTTTATATGATTTATACTGCTTTTAAAAAGAAAGAGGCTAAGACATATTAAAAATGTCTCAGCCTCTTAGTTTGAATTTTTAACGTTGACGTACTTGAAATTTTGATAATTATAGTTTATATCAACGTTAATAAAACCTTGCAGGACCACCAACACTCATAAAGTGATGCGTTGGCTTTAGTCCTTATTTCAAAACTGTTTTGTTAAGCAGAAGTTTGTTCCTTATTTACAAGGTTGCCTTCTTTATCGTATAGTTCAGGATCTTTTTCTTCATTAATTGTTTCTTCTGTAATTACTACTTTCACAACACCATCAGAAGATGGAACATCGTACATAATATCAATCAATGCTTCTTCAATAATTGAACGTAATCCACGTGCACCTGTTTTACGCTCAATCGCTTTATTACTAATTGCAGACAATGCTTCGTCTGTAAATTCTAATTCTACATCATCAAGTTCTAACATTTTTGTATATTGTTTTACTAAAGCATTTTTTGGTTGCGTTAAAATATTTTTTAATGCATCTACATCTAATGTTTCTAAATTAGCAACAATAGGTACACGACCAATAAATTCTGGAATCAGACCATATGATTGTAAATCTTCAGGTCTAATTTGTTCTAAGATAGCATCTTCATCATATTTAGATGCTTCACTACTAGAAAATCCAATTACTTTTTCACCAAGTCTACGTTTGATCACTTCATCAATACCATCAAATGCACCGCCTAGTACAAATAAGATGTTTGTAGTATCAATTTGAATTAATTCTTGGTTTGGATGTTTACGTCCGCCTTGTGGTGGCACACTAGCAGTCGTACCTTCAAGAATTTTCAATAGCGCTTGTTGTACACCTTCACCAGAAACATCTCTTGTGATAGATGTATTCTCAGATTTTCTAGCGATTTTATCGATTTCATCGACATAAATAATACCTTTTTCTGCTTTATCTATATCAAAATCAGCTGCTTGAATTAAACGAAGCAATATATTTTCAACGTCATCGCCAACATATCCGGCTTCAGTTAAACTCGTAGCGTCTGCGATTGCAAAAGGTACGTTTAATGTTTTAGCTAAAGTTTGGGCTAAAAGGGTTTTACCGCTACCTGTTGGACCAATTAAGGCAACATTACTTTTTTGTAATTCTACGTCATCTTCATTTGGACCTAAATTTTGAACACGTTTATAATGATTATATACTGCGACAGCTAAAGATTTTTTAGCTTTTTCTTGTCCAATAACATAATCATTTAATTGGTCCATAATTTCTTTAGGAGTTGGTAATTCTGTTAGTCCTTCTGATTCTGATTGAGCTAATTCTTCTTCAACAATTTCTGAGCATAGCTCAATACATTCATTACAAATGTATACACCACTTCCTGCGACTAATTTTTTAACTTGGTCTTGATCTTTACCACAGAAAGAGCATTTTAAATTTTCTTCATCTTCATTGAATTTGAACATTCTATTTACACCCCTATTCCCTAAAGACTATACTAGATAGCATTTTAATATGCAACTTGAATAAATCTCAAGTTTTTTGCACAAAGCATTGTAGCAGACACATTAATTGAATGCATCTGCTACTAGTTTACAATATTAAACAACTATTCTTTGTTTCTACAAACAATATGCTTGAGATATTTTTAATTATGCTTCTGAGTCATCTTTAGATGGTTCTACTAATTTCGCTTCTTCTACTAACATATCGATAACTTTTTGGATACGCACATCATTTTTAACGATGTCAGTACTGCCAAGCGTTTGTTTAATATCTTCTACAGATATATTAAACTGTTCACTCATTTTTTCTAATTCTTTATCGATGTCAGCATCAGATACTTCAACTTCTTCAGCATCGGCAATCGCAGTTAATGTTAAGTTTGTTTTAACGCGTTCTTCAGCATCATCTTTCATTTGTTCTCTTAATTGTGACTCATCTTGTCCAGAAATTTGGAAATAAGTTTCTAAATTAAGACCTTGTTGTTGCATACGTTGTCCAAATTCTTGAACCATGCGGTCTAACTCAGTTTTAATCATCGCTTCTGGAACGTCAATTGTTGTATTATTCGTAGCTTTGTTGATAGCTTCTTCTTTTTGAGTATTTTCAGCGTCTGTTGCTTTTTGTTCAGCTAAACGTTTACGTACGTTTTCTTTATACTCGTCAACTGAGTTAGCTTCTGCATCTAATTCGTTTGCAATTTCATCATTTAGTTCTGGAACGTCTTTATATTTAATTTCATTAACTTTTGTTTTGAATGTTGCTTCTTTACCAGCTAATTCTTCAGCATGGTATTCTTCTGGGAAAGTTACATTAACATCTTTTTCTTCACCAGCTTTAACACCAACCAATTGTTCTTCAAAACCTGGAATGAATGATCCTGAACCAATTTCAAGGTCATAGCCTTCAGCTTGTCCACCTTCAAATTGTTCCCCGTCTACATAACCATCAAAATCAATGTTTACAGTATCACCATTTTCAACTGCACCATCTTCTTTAACAACCATTTCTGCTAAATGTCCAAGTTGATGATCGATTGATTCTTGTACTTCTTCTTCAGTTAATTCAGTATCTTGTTTTTCAATTTCTAAACCTTTGTAATCACCAAGTTCAACTTCAGGTTCAACTACAACATTTGCTTCAAATGTCATGTCTTCACCTTTTTCAATTGATGTTACATTGATTTCTGGTTGATCAACTGGTTTAATACCAGTTTCGTCAATAGCTTCACCATATGCTTCTGGTAATAAGATATCAACTGCATCTTGATACAATGCTTCTACACCAAAGCGTTGTTCAAAAATTTGGCGAGGTACTTTCCCTTTACGGAATCCTGGCACATTAATTTGTTTAACCACTTTTTTGAAAGCTTGATCAATTGCTTTGTCTACTTTTTCTGCTGGAACAGTAACAGATAAAACGCCTTCGTTACCTTCCTTTTTTTCCCAAGTTGCTGTCATGTATAAAAACCTCCATGATTATCCTATTTTATTTTTTCAACTTCATTATTATAGCACACGTCAAAGCTCGACACAAATTATGAATTTTATATGAATAATAAATAAAAAGTTGAAATTATTTTAATTTTTTATTACCTCTTAACATCATTACCCACTTTTCATATGAGTTAATGATAAAACAACCTATTTTTCATTATCTAGTGACACGATGAATGCAAGTACATGATTCGTTTCATCAAGACTTTCTAAACCGACCATAGATTTGAAATAATTTGTGTAACCTTCTATCCAAGTTTGCTTAGTTGCAATTTTTTCAACATTTAATGGATAGAGTAAAATGGCATGATTATTCAACAAATGAAGTGCTTCCTCTACAAGTTGTGCTGCACCATCTTCAAGTTGTTTTAGTACGTTAGGTATAATTTCAGCTTTGAATAAAGTTTGTTCTAATCCTTCAAGATTACGTGGAATCACATTGATTTCATATCCGTATTTATGAATAGAAATCGTTTGATCATTTTTTGCAAAGCGCAAGTATTCCAACATAATACTTACGACATTTGGTGCTAGTTCTAACGTATTCAACAAATGAATGACTGTTTCTTGATAACGATATTGACCATGGTCTATGAGCGTCAACATAATATTAACTTGTTCTTTAAGTGTTAATGTATCAAAATTTTGTAGCATTTGAGCTGCATGTTCATTATGTTTATCAATTTGGCTTAATGCAAATTCTTTGATTGGAAACAGTTCCATTCTAGTTTTATGATCATTAACCTCATCTATGATTTGGTTAATGATTTCGACGACTTCAAAATATTGCCCCAAGCCATTTAAACTTTGTACATAATAAATCATTAAATCATCATAATTTGACATACCTTGTTTTAATAAAATGATTGCTTCTTCACGTAATTCTAAATAATGTTCCATTTTAAAAAGCGTCGCACATTTTAAAAGCGCCATTTGTTCATCAAGTTCGAATTGAGCTTCTAATGACTCAAACAAATCATAGGCTTGCGCTAAATTATTTTCATTAAAAGCTTGCTTAATTTCTCTAATCAACTTTTCCTTTGATCGTGGAAATGGAATGATATCAGACATTGATCAACACCTCTATTGTATTGCCTGTAAAATGAGTGCACTCCATGTTTCAAAGTCATCATAATTATCTATCTTATTATGATTGACCCATTTAATTTTTAAAGTGTCTGTCTCTTTTGCTTCTACATCATTACTATTAACATTTATCTTAAATACAACACCTAAATGAACTTCACCGACTTCATTTGTATCATCGTTGATAAAGCCTATGTATGCTAAATTTTGTGATTTACTTTCAGAAAGTCCCACTTCTTCATTTAATTCTCTCTGAGCATTCACTCTGAGCACTTCATTAATAGATTCGGCCCCTTTAACGTCATTCATATGACCACCGACACCGATTGAAGATTGTCCGTGTAAACGCGTTTCTCCACCACCAGATAGACGTTCATAAACCAAAATTTCATCGTGTTCATTTTCTAATATACAATATGAAATAAGTTGTTTATAACTTGAATTTTCCTCCATATCACCACGACGTTTAATTTCATAATTCGATAGTGTTTCAAAAATGTCTTGTCCTTTATTCGAATTTTTATCTAAAAATCCATTAAATTGATTATTTTCATTATCAAATAAAATTTTTCTTGGTACGACTGTAATCATTTCATCAAATTTAGACATTAGTTTCTCCTTCATGTGTGACTTCTTTGTTATTTTATCAAAACATTTAAGTATCTCAAAATAATACTAATGTCAAAGCTCTAACCAGCAGTGAAATTTTTAATCATCTCATATTCAAATCTCTGAGTTGAAAATAATTATTATATTGACATTCGTTCAAGCCCTCTATTTTAAAGTACTTACGCTTTGCCGATACCACATAAAAGCCTGAGACAATATGGTGTCCCAGGCTTTATTTTAAAATTATTTTAAAGCTTCTTTAGCTTTAGCTACTAATTCACCGAAAGCTTTGTCATCTGAAATTGCGATTTCAGAAAGCATTTTACGGTTAACGTCGATATCAGCTTTTTTCAAGCCGTTCATTAATCTTGAATAACTCATATCATGTTGACGTGCTGCAGCATTAATACGTGTAATCCATAATTTACGGAAGTCACGTTTTCTTTGACGACGGTCACGGAAAGCGTATTGTCCTGATTTCATTACTTGTTGTTTTGCAACTTTGTATAATGTGCGTTTCGCACCGAAGTAACCTTTAGCTAATTTAATCGTCTTTTTACGACGAGCTCTTGTTACTGTTCCACCTTTTACTCGTGGCATAATAAATTCCTCCTTAAAATGTGTACATGCATAATATTTTCGTTGTTTCTTTCGCTATCTCGCTAATTATTTTTTATAAGATAATAATTGTTTTATACGTTTCATGTCTGATTTGTGTACTAATGAAGCTTTACGTAATTTACGTTTTTGTTTAGTCGTTTTATTTGCAAACATATGTGAAGTGAAAGCTCTTGAACGTTTTAATTGACCTGAAGCAGTTCTTTTAACACGTTTAGCAGCTCCACGGTGTGTTTTCATTTTAGGCATGATTCATTTCCTCCTGTATTATCTAGTATTATTTTTCGTTTATCGGGTTAAGCATAATGAACATTTGACGGCCGTCCATTTTAGGTCTTTGCCCAATAGTTGCGATATCTTTACATTCTTCAGCGAATTTTTCTAAAACTCGTTGACCAATTTCTTTATGCGTAATCGCACGTCCTCTGAAACGAATAGAAACTTTACATTTATCGCCTTTTTCTAAGAACTTACGTCCGTTTTTCAATTTAGTTTGGAAATCATGTTCCTCGATTGTTGGACTTAAGCGAATTTCTTTAAGGTTGATTGTTTTTTGTTTCTTCTTCATTTCTTTTTCTTTTTTCTGTTGTTCGAATTTGTATTTACCGTAATCCATAATTCTTGCAACAGGTGGTTTAGCATTTGGAGCCATTAAGACTACATCTAAACCTACTCTTTCAGCCATTTCTAGGGCTTCGGATTTTGATTTAACACCAATTTGTTCTCCATCTTGCCCTATCAAACGTAATTCTTTTGCGCGAATCTTTTCGTTAACTTGAGTCTGATCTTTTGCTATGGTTGACACCTCCAAGATTTTTACGAAATTATCCCAAGCAAAAAGAGCGAGTATACAATATACCCGCTCTTCTCTACACATGATATTTCCATGTATATATAGACCTGCCAACTGCGTTTAGCGTCGCCACAGGTGAGAAGCGGGAGCTTCTACTTGGTTCGTTTCGTATTCAACATTACCTATCTTAGCAACAATATTAATATAAGTCAACAGTTTGTTTTAATTATTATTTAATTTCGTCCATATCTACATCTTGATGTAAGTTCACTTTCTCTAATGGAACCATTCTAGTTTTATAACGCAATTTATGATAAATAAAGAAAGCAAGAAATACCGGAATACCCATATACGTGATTACAAAACGATTCAAGTTAAATTCACCTGTTTTGATAAAATCAACATCTTGTCCAATAATGACTAACACACAAAGTATACCAGCAAAGATTGGACCAAAAGGGAATAATTTAGCTTTGTATTTTAATTTAGATTTATCATAATTTTGCTTATCAAATGCTTTTCTAAATCTATAATGACTAACCGCAATACCTACCCATGCGATAAAGCCAGTCATACCACTTGCAGCAACGATATATTCATAAGCGTCACCGCTCAAATGTTGTAATATAAAGATACCTACGACAATGATTGCTGTCGTGATTAGCGATACATATGGAACACCGTTTCTATTTGTTTTACCAAAAATTGGATAAGCTAATTTATCTTTACTCATAGAGTATAGCATTCTAGTCGATGCATACATTCCAGAATTACCCGCTGATAATACAGATGTCAAGATAACTGCATTCATAAATGAAGCAGCAAAAGCCAATCCTGCGTTTTGGAATACTAATGTAAATGGCGAAGTTGAAATATCATCTCCACCGCCCATTAACGCTGAGCTATCATATGGTATTAACATACCGATTACAAAAATCGCTAATATATAGAAAATCAAGATTCTCCAAAATACTTGTTTAATTGCTTTAGGCACTGCTCGTTCTGGGTTTTCTGATTCACCAGCTGTAATACCGATTAATTCAGTACCTTGGAATGAGAATCCTGCTACTAAGAATACCCCAAGGATTGTTAGTAGGCTACCATCTAATCCGTCACCAAGAATTGGCCCTCCACCTTTAGTAAATGTGTCAAAACCTACGAATTCTCCACCCATAATACCTAGGATAGTAAGTAGACCAATTCCGATAAAGATAATAACTGTAACAACTTTAATTAATGCAAACCAGTATTCACTTTCACCATATACCCTAACGGACAATGCGTTTAGTCCAAATATAATCATTAAGAACAAACAGCTCCAACTCCATGCTGGTATACCTGAAAGTGGTGTCCAATATTGAATCACTTGTGCAGCAATGGTAACGTCCGCAGCAACTGTAATAACCCAGTTGAACCAATAATTCCATCCCAATGCAAAACCAAGTGATGGGTCAACGAAACGCGTAGCATATGTACTAAATGACCCAGAAACAGGCAAATAAGTAGCCATTTCTCCTAAAGATGTCATAAGGAAAAATACCATTGCACCAATAATTGCATATGCAAGTAATGCACCCAAGGCGCCTGCATCATGAATTGCACCACCAGAAGTCATAAACAAACCAGTACCAATACAACCACCAATTGCTATCATGGATATATGACGATCTTTTAGTCCTCTTTTAACTCCATTATTTTGATTTCCTTCTTTTGCCATAGATGCTCCCTTTCCTTTAAACTTAGAGGCCAACTTACTATGCGATTATAATTATACTTTTATAGTCATTAATAACGTTAATATTGGAATATACATGTTATTTAATCAATTTGCTTTAAATTTCCCGTTTTAGTATGAATAATAATCTTCAACCTAAAATAAAATGGTTACATACCTATTAGATATGCAACCATTTTAGTAATAGCATTTATATAGGTAGCACATCACATATGTGACAGTCCAGTCCCTTTCGAAAACTGACCCAACCAATAGCGCAAATGGTCACTTTTGGTTTCGGCATTTTCACCTTTCACAAATCCTACATACGCTCCAAATAGCTTCCGGATTGTTACTGATTAAAAACGCAACCTCTAACTCAATTTTTTTATTTTTTTATTTCACTAAGATTTAATATACATGATTTCAAGATTACTTTCAAGGTTATCTTTGTTTTTTAAGTCTGATTTCATCTACCAAATCCCAAATAAATGACTCTTTCTCAACCGTTTCTTGATCTTGAGAACCATATTTTCTAACATTCACTTCATTATTTTCCATTTCTTTATCTCCAACTACAAGTTGATAAGGGATTTTTTGCATTTGAGCTTCTCTAATTTTGTATCCCATTTTCTCATTTCTATCGTCTATCTCGACTCTTACGCCTTGTGATTTAAGTTCATCTTGCAAATGTCTAGCGTAATCATAATGCAAGTCCACATTTACAGGGATAATTTCAACTTGTTTTGGCGCTAACCATGTAGGGAAAGCGCCTTTAGTTTCTTCTGTTAAAAATGCAACAAAGCGTTCCATTGTCGAAACAACGCCACGATGGATGACTACAGGTCTATGTTGCTCACCGTCTTTTCCTATATATGATAACTCAAATTTTTCAGGTAGTAAAAAGTCTAATTGTGCTGTTGATAATGTTTCTTCTTTACCCATAGCTGTTTGAACTTGGACATCTAACTTAGGACCATAAAATGCCGCTTCTCCAATAGCTTCTTCGTATTCTAAACCAAGTTCATCAGCCGCTTCTTTCAACATACTTTCTGCTTTATTCCACATTTCTTCATCATCAAAGTACTTTTCTTTATCCTCTGGATCTCTGTAACTTAAGCGGAATTTATAATTTTCAAACCCAAAGTCCTCATAAACATCGACGATTAAATTAACAACCCGTTTGAACTCTTCTTTTATTTGGTCTGGTCTTACAAAAATATGTGCATCATTTAAAGTCATTCCTCTAACACGTTGTAACCCAGAAACAGCACCACTTGCTTCATAACGATGCATTGTACCTAATTCAGCAATTCGAATTGGTAATTCGCGATAGGAATGTGGTTTATTAGCATAGATCATCATATGGTGAGGACAGTTCATGGGTCTTAACACCATTTCTTCATTTTCATCTAATTTCATAGTTGGGAACATGTCTTCTTGATAATGATCCCAATGCCCTGATGTTTTATATAAATCTACATTAGCCATCACCGGTGTATAAACATGATCATAACCCATGCTCACTTCTTTATCTACAATATATCGTTCAATTTCACGACGAATTGTTGCACCGTTTGGTAACCATAATGGTAACCCAGCACCTACTAATTGATTATTTGAGAATAATTCTAGCTCTTTACCAATTTTACGGTGATCGCGTTCTTTACGTTCTTCTAACATTTGTAAATGTGCTTTTAAATCTTTTTTATCGAAGAAAGCAGTACCGTATATACGTTGAAGCATTTTATTATCGCTGTCTCCGCGCCAATATGCACCTGCAGTTGATAAAAGCTTAAATTCTTTAATTTTGGAAGTAGACGGTACATGAACACCACGACATAAATCAGTAAATTCACCTTGCGAATATAAAGTAACATTTTCATCTTCTGGAATGGCATCTATTAATTCTAGCTTATATGGATCATCTGCAAAAAATGTTTTAGCTTCATCTCTCGAAACTACTTTTCGCTCTATAGGATAGTTTTCATTAACAATTTGTTTCATTGTTTTTTCAATTTTTTCAAAATCATCGGATGACACACTTTCAGTCATATCAAAGTCATAATAAAAACCACCATCAATTACTGGACCTACACCAAATTTCACATCTCCGTATAAACGTTTTAATGCTTGTGCCATTAAATGTGCAGTAGAATGGCGTAAAACTTCTAAAGCTTCATCACTACCAGGTGTTACAATTTCAATTTCACCATCTGTTTCAATGGGTCTTGTTAAATCAATGAGTTGTCCGTTTAATTTACCTGCAACTGCCTTTTTTCTTAAACCTGGACTGATTGAATGCGCAATTTCTTCAGTAGTAATTCCTTTTTCAAATGCTTTCTCATTACCATCTGGAAAAGTTATATTTATTTGAGCCATTTAAATTCCTCCTATTTATACTTGCCTTAAATCATAGCGAAAAGGACATAATTACAAATGTAAAACAAAAAGACCCCATCCCTAAAAGGGACGAGGTCTTCGTGGTACCACCCTAATTAAAGTTATTTCTGTAACAATGAAACAACTTTACTCTACATAAGTTAACGGTCTTGAGCCGGATGTTGATTAAAACATCTATAATGAAGTAGTAACAGATAATGATACTTACCAAATTCTCATCACACATTGGTTCTCTGTGAAGTAACCATTTACCTATCATGTCTTCATTTTATTTCGCTTGATTTAGATTTAATTATATTATACAACATTTTTTTTATAATTCAATCGTTACGATAATTTTTGCCTTCCAAAAAATATGGTGTTGCTAAAGATTTAATTCTTTCCATAATTCTAGCTGCTTTTGTTTTTTCTGTACCATTACGCGTAACAGAAAGATGATATTCTAATTCTTCAAAACTTAGGTTAGAGCTAAAGAACGTTGGTAACTCTTGAACCATTCTATAATGTAATAATGGACCAATCACTTCATCTCTCGCCCAAGGTGTAATTTCTTCAGCACCGATATCATCCAACATTAATACATGTGATTCACGTACTTTTGCAAGCCTTGATTCGAAACTACCATCTTTAAACCCGCCTTTTAAAGAGCGAATAAATTCTGGTAAATATACAATCGTAGAAGGTACTTTTTCAACTTTTAATTCATTGGCAATTGCACCTAAGATAAATGACTTACCTGTACCAAAAGGACCGTGTATATATAAACCTTTAACTTGGGGTGCTTTTTCTACTATTTTTTCACAAATATCCGTTGCTGCCATTGCGACATCTATACGATCTCTCTTATCCATATAAATATCGCTTAATTTGGCATTTAATGTATCTCGTTGCATATGATGTGACGCAATTAAATGTGCATCGAATTTTTCTTCATCATGTTTAATTTTACATGGGCAAGGCAAGTAACGAATCTTAATGTGTTGATTTTCTACATATAATTCAGGTACGTGACCTTTAACAAAATTAGGGCAATCTTTAAAAGCATGTCCATCATAATGTTTTTCTTGATCCTTATATTCTTGTAAAATATTCAAATCTTCATCAATCATCGCATTCGTCACTTCAGATTGATGCGATTCTAGAAACGTCTTAACGTCAGGGTCATTGATAACATCTTGTTTTATCTTTTCAATGCGCTTACTTAAATCTTTAGAATCACCCATAATATGATTGAAAGACTTCATATATTACTCCTCCTCTCGCTTGCTATTTAATCGTTTTAACAGTGCTTCACGGTCTCGTTTTAATGCTTCATCCTCATCTGGATTAGTATGATTTTCTAAACTTTGACTTTTCGTATCTTTACTATCCCTTTCTTCTAACCACTTAGGCGTCATTTCTCTAGAAACGAGTTGCTTAGGTTTATAACTACCACTTTTAGTTTGATTTGATTGATTGGATGTAGGTTGATTTACCTTTTTAGCATAATGATATGCTTCCTCTGCAGTTTTGATGCCTTTTTTTTTCCAATTTGATGCAATCTCAAAGATATAGGTTTTAGGGAGTTTCATATCTTCTTTTAACATTACAAATTGTAAAAGTATGTTAATCACACCAAACGGTAATTGTTCTCTTTCTATCAATTCTTCGACCATATATTTTTGTTGAGTCGTCGGTTCAGATTCTGACCACGAAGCAAGCATATCAATAGGACTAGTTTCATCCAATTGCTTTAGCCAATTTTTTGAATCACCTTTTGTATGATTATTATTTTCTGTGTTGTCATCATTGATATAATTTGATTTTTTAGCATTTAATTTGGGAAGCTGTTGCTCATGCTCTATAAGATAATACGTTCTAGCATGTTTACGCATCTCTTCAAAAGAAAGTTCTTGTGCACTAGTGATTGATTTTAAAATAATGCGTTTCATTGCTTCTGGTGTCAAGCCATATAAAGTCGCAATTTGTGTGATCAGCGCTTTAGCTTCACCATCAATCATTTTAGTACTAATAAAATGATTTTGTAATAAATCATAAAGTACTTCAAAATCAAAATTCACATTAGATAAATCCATGCCACCATAAGTTTCTTCACCTTCAATCATCTGTTCATCCTCAGTGAGTGCTTGGTTAGGAACTTTAAACACATCAGTAAATGTGCGTGTAACATCTTGGTACTGATTTAAATCAATAGTCATTTGATCCTCAAAATGTGATTTCAATTGTAAGTAACGTTGCTTGTTTACTTGGCTATATAAATATACGGATAGCATAGGATCATTAAAAAATTGTTGTGCTGATGGTGGTTGTATGAGTTTGTAAACGAAAGAAGAGTGTTGCTTAGAATGATGAGCAAAAGATTTTAATAAACCTATGCCTTCTAACAAATCCATTTCTTTCCTGAATTCAAGTAGATTTATTTTCAATTCATTCATAATAATATAATGAGTCAAGACAACATCTTGTTTAAATTCTACAAATTGATTCAAATAATGATACAAACCGATTGCATTTGATCCAATCATCGGCGTAAATAATCTATTTAGAATTTCTAAATGCTTATGATTTAAATAAAAATGACGTAACACATGAAAGTCATCTTGTGGTCTTAAACCATAATCATAGGATTGTAATCCCATTTAAGAATCACTCCGTTTGTTTTCTGCTAAAATCCCTTGCATTGATTGTAATAATTGATCAACATCTTTAAATTCTTTGTAAACAGATGCAAAACGCACATAAGAAACTTGATCTACATGCATTAATAAATTCATGACGTGTTCCCCAATTTCTCTTGAAGATATTTCAGCACGTCCTTCATCTCTTAGTTTCCACTCCACATTATTAGTAATATCTTCTAATTGTTGATAACGCACAGGTCTTTTTTCACAAGAGCGCACCAAGCCATTGAGTATTTTTTCACGCAAAAATTGCTCACGTGTACCATCTTTTTTCACAACGATTAACGGTCTTTTTTCAATATGTTCAAACGTAGTAAACCTTGTGCCGCATTGTTCACATTCTCTTCTACGTCTAATCGCATTTACTTCATCAGCATGTCGTGAATCTACAACGCGAGAGTGCGTTGAACTACATTTCGGGCATTTCATCGAATTACCACCCTCTCAATTTGATTACCATTCATTATACTATAAATCCTTAAGCCACAAAAGAATGGTATTACACAATAATTTCATTTATTTATTTAGATTCACTTGTTCTTCATATTTAAAGTTAAAACCTCTCGTTAAAGTGAAAATATTATTTCACTTTAACGAGAGGTTTAGATATAAGTTAACAATAAATTATTTTTCTTGATTAAGCAATTACAAAGCAATAATCATGTAAAACTCTAACAGTAATTACACTATTAATTAACAACAGTTGATACATTACTTTTTAGTAATTGACCAATTTCTTCAGCGACATCAACAACTCTATTTGAATAACCCCATTCGTTATCATACCAAGCTATCACTTTCACTTTATTATCACCCATAATCATTGTACTTTGCGTATCGATAATGGCTGAATGTGGATTTGTGTTAAAATCCATAGATACAAGTGGCGCATCTTCAGTAGCAATCACATCTTCTAATGTGTTATTTCTGAAAGCATCATTAACTTGTTCTACTGTCACATTAGTATCTAAATCAACGACTAAATCAACTAATGATACATTTTTAGTTGGTACTCTTAAAGCCATACCGTGAAGTTTTCCTTCTAGTTCAGGTAAAACTTCTTTTAGTGCTTTAGCAGCGCCTGTCGAAGTAGGAATAATACTTTCATTGCATGAACGTGCACGTCGTAAATCTTTATGTGGGTTATCGATATTATTTTGATCATTGGTAATAGCATGTACTGTTGTCATTAAACCATTTTGAATACCAAATTGGTCATTAAGCACTTTAGCTACAGGTCCAATACAATTCGTTGTACAAGAAGCATTACTAAAGATATCATATTTTTCAATGTCCAATTGATCGTTATTCACACCTTTAACAATCATTTGAACATCTCCACCTTTTGATGGTCCTGTTAACAATACTTTTTTAGCTCCAGCAGTAATATGAGCCACTGCTTTATCTCCATGATTAAACTTACCAGTAGCTTCAATTACAATATCTACATCAAGTTCAGCCCACGGTAAATTTTCTGGATTTCTGTCAGCTACAAGTTTAATTTCTTGTTCATCGACTTTTATACCATTCTCAATAGGTTCTACTTTTAAATCGTAGTTACCATGTGTCGTATCATAATTGATTAGGTGAGCAATTGTTTCCGGTGGATAGCTGGCATTAATCGCGACTACATTCATATTTTCGTTTTTAAGCGCTATTCTTAATACCATTCTACCTATCCTACCCATTCCATTAATTGCAATATTTGTCGTCATTCGAAGCACCCCTCGTTTTAGTGTTATACTTTATGGAATTAGTATAACATAAATCGATAAATGCGAAAGCGTTTTCTTGAATAAAAATTTAAAAATCTTAAAACAGTTAAAATTATAGTTTTCTAAACGATTAATTTTTTATAAAATCATCATTTATTTCTTTGATATTTCAAACCTGTGATTTTTCATGCATGCTTGCCTGATGGTATGGTTCAATCCTGTAGCCTCTGATTCTTATTATTCCTTCATAATCTGCACGTTACAAAATCTCTATAAATGTATAAAAAAATCCCTCCAAAGTTTTCATTTATTAAATGTCCACTTTGAAGGAATTAAGTGCGTATGTTTTTAATACACACATTTGATATTTATATTTCTTGCGAATGATTTGTTTCACTTTCAATATAGCCTTCATCGGTCAATAATTGTTCTAAATTTTGTTTTAAATCTAATTTAGAATCTCGATTATCGATGACATGGTCTGCCATTCTGCGTTTTTTGTCTATGGATATTTGACTATAAACCCGTGCCTTTGCATCCTCCATAGAAATATCATTACGTTGCATTAATCTATCTATTTGGATACTTTCTGAAGTATAAACAAGCCATACTTCATCTACCGTATTTTGCAATTCATTTTCATAAAGTAACGGAATGTCCATAATTACATTATAGCCATCTTTTAAAAACGCTTTTTTTTCTTGTTCCATAATGTTTCTAACAATTGGATGGACGATTTCATTTAATTCTAATCTTTTTTCGGGGTAGTTGAAGACGATATCTCCTACATATCCACGGTTCATATTACCATCTTCATCAATTGCTTCTTCTCCGAATGTTGCACGAACTTGCTCAAGTCCTTCAGAACCTTTTTCAACAGCTTTACGTGATGCAATATCTGCATCTACAATTTTAAAACCATGTGCCGTTAACAATTCTGAAACAGTTGATTTTCCTGATGCGATACCACCAGTTAATCCAATAACTTTAGGCATAATTTCACTCTTCCTTCATTTTTGACATACAGGACAGAAATGACTATTGCGTGTTGCAATAATCTGTGTCTCAATATCATTTCCGCACACTTTACATGTCTTTTGTTTATATACATTTAAATATTGTTGCATTGTACCAGTACTTCCATCCGCATGACGATAATCTGAAATACTGGTACCACCATATTTTATACCCGCTTCTAATACTTCTCGAACATAATAAAATAACATTTCTTTTTCTTGATGATTTAAATCCTTAGATATACGTGCTGGGTGAATGCCAGCTCGAAACAATGCTTCACAAGCATAGATGTTACCACAACCTGAAATCACTCTATGGTCTAGTATCATTTGTTTGATTGGTTTGTTTAGATATAATTTTTTATCAAACCAAGACATATAATGTGGTAATGCTTCTTTCTCAAAAGGTTCTGGTGCGATTTCTAAAAATGATGGATATCCTTCAAATGAAGCAACATTTCTAATTTCTCCAAATCTGCGAATATCTGAATAAACTAATAGTTTGTCATTATCTAATTTAAAAATAACATGCCAATGTTTACGATAATTAGGAGCACTGATGTCTTCTATATGATCTACAACAAAAAAACCACCAGCCATACCTAAATGACTAATAAGAATTCTTTGTGTTGAATTATTTTGAATATAAAAGACAATATACTTACTACGTCTTTCAATATTATTAATCGTGTAGCCTTCAGTAAAATTTTTGAATGTATCTAATGATAGACCTTTAATAATCGTTTCTTTTTGATTATTTTTTCCTTCTATCACTTTATCAGAGAAAATAACATCCTCAATTTTTTGACCTTGTACAAAAGGTCTTATTCCTCTTGTAACATGTTCAACTTCAGGTAGTTCAGGCACTATATTCCCTTCTTTCTATTTCGCGTCATACCATGTTTGTCCATAACTAGATTCAACTTTCAATGGAACATCTAACTTCAATGCATTATCCATTATTTTTTCAATGAATTTTTCAAAGTCATCTACTTCTTCTTTTGGTAATTCAAAAATCAACTCATCGTGAACTTGTAATAATAGCTGAGCATGAAAATCGGTATTTTTAACCTCGTTAGCAAAATGTACCATCGCAAGTTTGATAATATCTGCTGCGCTACCCTGTATAGGTGTGTTCATCGCTGTTCTTTCAGCAAAACCTCTTAAATTAAAGTTTCTACTAGTGATATCTGGAATATAGCGTCTTCTATGAAGCAGTGTTTCTACATAGCCTTGTGCTTTACAGTCTTTAACTATGTCTTCCATATATTGTTTGACGCCAGGGAAACTATCTAGATAATCATCTATGAATTTTTTAGCTTGTTTTCTAGTTATACCTAAACTTTGGCTTAAACCATAGTCACTTATACCATATACGATACCAAAATTCACGGCTTTTGCTTGTCTACGCATTAAACTATCTACATTTTCAGGGTCTACATCAAACACTTTTACCGCTGTGGCTGTGTGGATATCTTCATCATTGATGAACGCTTGTTTCAAACTTTCATCTTGCGTTATATGTGCCAATACTCTTAATTCAATTTGTGAATAATCGGCTGAAAATATAACGTTATTTTTATCACTTGATTTAAATGCTTTTCTAATTTTTCGACCTTCTTCTAAACGTACTGGTATGTTTTGAAGGTTTGGATCAATTGATGATAAACGTCCTGTTTGAGCCAATGTTTGATTGAAACGAGTATGAATACGATTATCTTCAGCAATTACTTTTTGTAACCCTTCAACATAGGTAGATTGTAATTTCGCTAATTGCCTATATTCTAAAATATATTCTATGATTGGATGTTCCCCTTGCAACTGTTCTAACACATCAACTGCAGTAGAGTATCCTGTCTTAGTCTTTTTAATCACAGGTAATTTTAATGTTTCAAATAATACGACACCTAATTGTTTTGGTGAGTTAATATTAAACTTTTCACCAGCAGCATCATAGATGTTATCAATTAATACATCTAATTTACTTTGAATTTCTGTTTCCATTTGTTGCAATTCACTGATTTCTGTATAAATTCCAGTTTCTTCCATTTCACTTAATATTTGTGCTAATGGTAGTTCTAAATCATACAGTAAATCGGTTTGATTATATTCATCCAATTGTTGTTGAATCTTGGGTTTAACTTGACTGATAGCATTGATAATAGAACCCACATAAGGATTTAATACGTCATCTGTAGGTATCTGTTTTTTCTTGCCTTTTCCATATATCGTTACACTTGATTGGACATAATGTTGACCGTAGTTTGCCACCACAGAATTCACGTCATCTATTGTACGTGAAGGATCAATAATGTAACTTGCTAGCATCACATCGAACACAATATGCTTAATACTAATACCGAGTCGATGTGCTACAATATAAGATTTTTTGGCATCATAAACGATCTTTTCAGTCTTATCGTCTTCAAGCCAAGCAACTAATGATTGATTCTGTACTAATTGTTCTGCATTAACTACGATATAATGTTGGCCATCAAACAAGCCAAATTTCAAAATATTATCCTTTAAGTAGTTGGCACCATCCAATTCAAAATGGATGGTAGCTGTTTCTAATAAGTTGAAATCAATGTTTGTAAAATCGTCTTCTATTTCAATATCCATGTCTTGAACTTCAGATACATTATTTGAAGCATCCATCTGATCTAAGAGTTGATTGAATTCTAACTTTTTAAATAGTTCAATTTTGTCATCAGTGTCTGCGTGATCCGGTAATTTTGTATCCTCTAACGATACATCAATCGGACTATCACAATTGATCGTTGCTAATGTTTTACTCATTAAAGCATCATCTTTACTATTTTCAAGTTTTTCTTTCAGTTTTTTTCCTGATACTTCATCTAGATGATCGTATACATTTTCAACAGTTGAAAATTGCTTCAATAGCTTAATTGCTGTTTTTTCTCCGACACCAGCTACTCCAGGAATATTATCTGAAGTATCACCCATTAAACCTTTCATGTCGATAATTTGTTTCGGTGTTAGACCATTATACTTTTCAGCTATAAACGCTGGTGTATAATGGTCGACGTCTGTAACACCTTTTTTAGTATAATAAATTGTTACATCATCTGTTGCTAATTGAGTTAAATCACGATCTCCTGTAATGATTATTGTTTGGAAGTTTTCTTGATTAGCTTGTTTACTTAATGTACCTATTATATCATCTGCTTCATAGTTTTCTAATTCGTAACGTTTAATGCGATAAGCATCCAATAGCTGTCTCACGTATGGAAATTGCTCACTAAGTTCTGGAGGAGTGGATTGTCGTCCACCTTTATATTCACTATATTGCGCGTGCCTAAATGTTGTTTTCCCAGCATCAAAAGCGACTAAAAAATGTGTGGGCTGCTCTTCTTTAATTATCTTTTCCAACAACATTGCAAAACCATAAACGGCGTTCGTATGAATACCAGCTTTATTTTGTAATAATGGTAACGCATAAAAAGCTCTAAAGCTCAAACTGTTTCCATCAATTAAAATTAATTTATTCAATATTTTAACCTCCAACACATATTTACTTTTCATTTTATCATAAATTATAGGACAATCCGTATTCATTCGATGAGGTTGCGTCAAATTGAGCTTCTCAATCAATTATCGTTATATTGGTAGTCACTGATAAAGGCCTACTTTTTAATTTTATGTACTTGTACGACTGATACAAGCGTATGAGTTTCAGCTCAATTAATCCTCTATCTTATTATTCATCCCTGTGCAACTTTACGCATGCACAAGACAACACAAGCACCATCAAATTGATTAAACATCTATTTCTTTCACATTTTACATTAACAAAATAAAACAATCGATTTAACCTTGACCATTTATGGTTAAATCGATTGCAGTTATTATTTTATTCAAAAAATGTGACTCTAAAGGTAGAACCTTTTTCCGGTTCACTAAACACATTAATTCTACCTTGATGCGCTTCCATAATATGTTTCGTAATAGATAAACCTAAACCAGTACCTCCAGAATCTCTACTACGTGCTTTATCTACACGATAAAAGCGTTCAAATATATGTTTTTGATCTTGCTGGCTAATGCCAATACCAAAATCTTGAACTTCAAGCATGCGCTTATTACCTTCTTTGTAAACACGCACGATGACATGTCCAGATACTTTAGAATAACTTATCGCGTTCGAAAGTAAATTGAGTGCTACTTGCGAAACTTTATCTTTATTCGCTTCAATAATAATATCTGGTTCAATTTCATTAACGATTGTTATATTTTTACTTTCTGCGATATTTTGCATATGCCTCATTGTTGATTCAGCAATTTCAGACAAACTTGTTGGCTCTGTTTCCAATTGCGTTTGTTGTTCAACATGAGATAAATCTAACAAGTCATATACTAATGTTTCAATACGATTAGATTCTTTAGAAATAATTTTTAAAAAGTCATTTAATGTTTGCTCATCATCTTTTGCACCGTCTAACAGTGTCTCAGCAAAACCTTTTATAGATGTGATTGGTGTTTTCAATTCATGAGATACATTAGCCACAAATTCACGTCTTAAATTTTCCAACTTTTTCAAATTCGTAATATCATGTAGTACAACAACCATACCATAAAGATTTTTTTTATTTTTAGATAAAATTGGAATACATGCTGTGTCAAAATATTTTTGATGGACTTGGTCAATCGTCAACTCGATTTGATCATATGTTGGTTTTTCAATTTTAAATGCTGCAGCGATCAACTTTTGTATCTCTGGATCTATAAAATCAATATAACTTTTATGTTCTACAACATTGTCTGGACTAAACACATCATAATATGATTTATTTGCAATTACAATTTCGCCATATTTATCAATCATTAAAATTGAACTAGGTATATTTTCTATCGTTGTTTTCAAGCGATTAGATTGCAACTTTTGTTTATGATTTAAGCGTTGTAGTCTTCTGGCTAGCTCATTAGTAGTGACAAATAGTTCCCTTGTTTCTTTTACATTACTTTCTGGAACTCTTACATGATAATAACCTTCAGCTAAAAGATTGGTAGCATATGTCACTTCATTAATGGGTCTAATGTAAGTTCTATTAATGCTTCTGACGACAAAGAAAATAATAACCAAAACAAATAATCCAATTAGGCCAACATATTTCCATATACCTATTTGTAATTCTAGGATTTGATTATTAATACCACTGATAATCACATCTTTATCTCTTATCGATGTTTTAAAAGTGTATCTTCGATCATCCCCAAATTTATCGTAAATTATTTTAGAAGGATTCGCTTCATTATTAATGTCGTCGTTAAATTGGGTTCTTTCTTTTGTGGAAAACACTTCATCGTTATCTTTCGTGAGTATAAATGTAAAATTTTCTTTTTTTGCAATATCTTTGATTTCATCTGTTTTATCATGATTATATAAACTGACTAAATGTTGTGCTTGATGCTCTAAATCACCTTGTTGGCTTGAAATGACAGTATTATAAATAACATGTGTAATTATTGCGCCTAATGCAACAAAACTAATGATAACGATGGTACATAATAAAAATAAGAGTCTTTGGTGAAACTTTAACATTAGACTTTAGGTCTTTCCAATTTATAACCTAAACCTCTAACTGTTTTTATCAATTTAGGTTGTTTTGGATTCTCTTCTAATTTATCTCTTAAATGACTTATATGTACATCCACAATTCTTGAATCACCTGCAAATTCATAATTCCAAACAGAATTTAACATATGTTCTCGCGTGATTACTCTGCCTTGTCTTTCAATAAGGTAAAGTAACAGTTCAAACTCTTTAGGTGTGAGTTCTAATAATTCATCTTCACGATAAACTTCAAAATATTCTGGTCTAATTCTTATAGAGCCGATTAAAATATCATCCTCATCATTTTCAACTGGTACTGCTTCATTGATCATTGCAGAGCGTCTTAGAATAGCTTTAACTCTTGCAACAACCTCTCTCGGTGAAAACGGTTTAGTCATATAATCGTCTGCACCAAGCTCTAAACCTAAAACACGATCAAATTCATCATCTTTAGCAGTTAACATCAAAATTGGTACTAAATTTTTATCAGATCGAATCGTTTTACAAACTTCGATACCATCTTTTTTAGGAAGCATAACATCTAATACAACCAATTCCGGATTTACAGTATTCACTTTTTCTAATGCTTCTTCACCATCATAGGCGACATCCACTATGTATCCAGCTTGCTCTAAATTATATTTTAACAAGGTTACAATTGATTGCTCATCATCTACTACAAGTACTTTTTGTGACATAGTATACCTCCAATTTTATGATTACAAATTAATTATAACGTAAATTTTAATAAAAATAACATACTTAAAAGTTTTTTTACATAAACTTAATAAATAGAAAATAATTAGTTATTTGTAAAGAATGAACAAAGAATTTGTATCGTCTTCTTAAACAATTCTTCAATGAATCTATCTCCAGCATTTCAAATAAATAATATTGTTTATGTTAATACTAACTTAACATTAACTTTATATTAAAACTAACAATTGTTTCATTTCAACCATATTAAGGCCAAGCGTTGCTAGTTAGTAACATGGATTCAAGTAAATTAAAAAAGAGCGAGATAGAAATCATTATAAAAGTGATTTCTTATTCTCGCTCTTAAGTAAAATGATGCATCTTCATTTGAAAAATGCTTCGTTATACTATTGGTTGTTAATTTATTTAATATTTTTGATTAATTCATCAGCGAATTCAGAAGTAGATACTTCTTTTGCACCGTCCATTAAACGTGCAAAGTCATAAGTAACAACTTTTGAAGCAATTGTTTTTTCAATAGACTCAGTAATTTTATCAGCAGCTTCTTGCCAACCTAAGTGCTCAAGCATTAATGACGCACTTAAAATTTCAGAAGATGGATTTACTTTATTTAAACCAGCATATTTTGGAGCAGTACCGTGCGTTGCTTCAAATATCGCATGGCCAGTTTCATAGTTAATATTTGCTCCTGGTGCAATTCCAATGCCGCCAACTTGTGCTGCTAAGGCGTCTGACACATAGTCACCATTAAGATTCATCGTAGCAACAACATCGTGATCTGCAGGACGTGTCAAGATTTGTTGTAAGAAAATGTCTGCAATAGAATCTTTAATAATAATTTTACCGTCTTTTTCAGCTTGTTCTTGAATTTCATTTGCTTTTTCTTTACCGTCTTTTTCAACAATTTCATCATATTGTTGCCAAGTAAATACTTTATCACCAAATTCATTATGTGCTAAATCATAACCCCATTGTTTGAAAGCACCCTCTGTAAATTTCATGATATTACCTTTATGAACTAAAGTTACAGATTTACGATTATTATCTAGAGCATATTGAATTGCTGCGCGTACTAAACGCTCTGTACCTTCTTTAGATACTGGTTTTACACCAATTCCTGATGTTTCTGGGAATCTGATGTTTTTAGCGCCCATTTCATCTTGTAAGAATTCAATTAATTTTTTAACTTCTGGAGTACCTTCTTTAAACTCAATACCAGCATAGATATCTTCTGTGTTTTCACGGAAAATAACCATATCAGTATCTTCCGGACGTTTAACTGGTGATGGAACGCCTTGGAACCAACGTACTGGTCTTAAACAAGTAAACAAATCAAGTTCTTGACGTAGTGCAACGTTTAATGAACGAATACCCCCACCGATTGGTGTAGTTAGTGGTCCTTTAATTGCGATTAAATATTCATTAATTGTATCTAAAGTTTCTTGCGGTAACCATTCGCCTGTTTCATCATAAGCTTTTTGACCGGCAAGTACTTCTTTCCATTCAATTTTCTTTTCATCATTATAAGCTTGTTCTACAGCTGCGTCGATGACTCTGCTAGCAGCTGACCAAATATCTGGCCCGATACCGTCACCAATAATATAAGGAATGATAGGGTTATTTGGTACAGTTAACCCTTCTGCTGATTTTACTACTTTTTCTCCTGCCATGTAAAAATACCTCCGTCATTTGTATTATTTTTAAAATGCTAATTCGTAATTATCTTTCTTCAATTGGTTCATATGTTCTATTAGTTTCACCAATATATTGTGCTCTTGGACGCATAATTCTATTGTCTCTGTATTGTTCAAGAATATGTGCAATCCAACCTGAAGTTCTGCTAACTGCAAAAATAGGTGTGAATAAATCATGTTCAATATTCATACTGTGATATACAGTTGCACTATAGAAGTCCACATTGGCGATAAGGCCTTTTTCTTCTTTCATTTTATCAGCTATTTTTACAGATATATCAAATAACTGACTTTGACCTGTTTCTGATGTAATTTTTCTACTCATCTCTTTCAAGAATTTCGCTCTTGGATCACCATTTTTATATACACGGTGACCGAATCCCATTATTTTTTCTTTATTTTTAATTTTATTATCAATGTATTCATCTACATCATCAATAGACTTAACTTCTGATAGCATACTCATCACACGTTCATTTGCCCCACCGTGTAATGGACCTTTTAAAGATCCGACAGCTGCTACAATACCTGAATACATATCTGATAATGAAGACACTGCACATCTAGCAGTGAAGGTAGATGCATTCAACTCATGATCAGCATGTAGTACCAATGCTTTATTAAATGCTTCAACTTCAATATCTGTTGGCAATTCACCACGTAACATATATAAGAAGTTCCCGGCATAATTTAAATCACTATTAGGTTTGACAGGTTCCTTACCTTCTCTAACTCTAGCATACGCTGTAACTAGTGAGGCGATTTTAGCTTGGATACGCACTGCACGTTCCATTGTTTGATCTTCACTTTCATCCTCAGCATGTTCATCAAAGTGTGCAACGTAAGACACTGATGTTCTTAGCGCTGTCATTGGATGTACATTACTAGTAGCATATTCTTTAAAGTGATTATACACTCTAGGATTTAATGTCATATACTTAAAGAGTTTTTCTTTAAATGTTTGTAGTTCTTCTTTATTAGGTAATCTGTAATGCCATAATAAAAAGACAACTTCTTCAAATTCAGCATTTTCGGCTAAATCATCAATTTCATAGCCAGCATATGTAAGTTGACTATCAATGATTGAGCTCACTTTTGTTTCTGCTGCAATTACCCCTTCTAAACCTTTTTGTAACTCTGCCATATATATTCCCCTTTTCTATTTCATAATGAAACGGCTTTCATAAACTATTATAGCCAATATTTACGTTTTTGTGAATATTTCCGTTTAAAGTCCTGATTAATCATTAAGAAACGATAATTTGTTTATATGCTCATAAACACGTCATAATTAATGAACGTTGTTATATCATCATTCTAATATGTAATTACCCTTTCTTCAATTTATCAAAGTTTTTAATTGGTTATCATGATTAATAACAAATTATTAATATAATATTACACTGACTTTTTGAGGTACAACTATAAAAAAGTATTGTTTTATTTTAGATTGCGTATCATAATAATAAATAACTTAATAAAGGAGTTAAAACTTATGGCAAAACAACAGCTACAAAGAGAACTCAGCAATAGACATATACAGTTAATTGCAATTGGAGGCGCAATCGGTACAGGACTTTTCTTAGGTGCTGGTCAAACCATAGCATTAACAGGTCCTTCTATTTTACTTACATATATTATTATAGGATTTATATTATTTATGTTTATGCGTGGCTTAGGAGAAATTCTTGTAACAAATACAGATTTTAAATCCTTTGCTGATGTGACAAATCAATATATAGGTTCATTTGCTGGGTTTGTTACCGGATGGACGTATTGGTTGTGCTGGATTATCACAGGTATGGCCGAGGTAACAGCAGTTGCAAAATATGTTAGTTTCTGGTTTCCACATATACCTAATTGGATAAGTGCTCTATTCTGCGTATTAATTTTAATGTCATTAAATTTACTGAGTGCTAAACTTTTCGGTGAACTAGAGTTCTGGTTCTCAATCATTAAAGTAGTTACAATCTTGGCACTTATCGTCGTTGGTGTGGTAATGATTATCATGGCATACGACACACAATTTGGACATACTTCATTAACCAATTTATATCAGCATGGTATTTTTCCTAAAGGAATTAATGGATTTTTAATGTCATTCCAAATGGCACTCTTTTCTTTTGTAGGAATTGAATTAATCGGAGTAACGGCTGGTGAAACAAAAGATCCAACTAAAACCATTCCAAAAGCAATCAATAGTGTTCCAATTAGAATCTTAATCTTTTATGTCGGTGCATTGACTGTAATTATGTCCATCATCCCTTGGAACAATATTAATCCTGAAGAAAGTCCCTTTGTTAGATTATTTGCTTTAATCGGCATTCCATTTGCAGCAGGAATCATTAACTTTGTAGTATTAACAGCTGCTGCTTCTTCTTGTAATAGTGGTATATTTTCAAACAGTCGTATGTTATTTGGACTTTCAAATCAAAAACAAGCACCGCCTATTTTTGAAAAAACAAACAAAAATGGAGTGCCTCATATAGCTATCTTAGTATCATGTGCATTATTATTAATTTCAGCATTATTAAATTACATTATTCCAAATGCAACTTTAGTATTCACGTATATTACAACCGTTTCTACAGTGTTATTTTTAGTCGTTTGGGCCCTAATCATAGTTGCTTATATTAATTATCATCGCCAAAATCCAGAAATGCACAAAAATGCTACATATAAATTATTTGGTGGTAAATATATAGGATATATCATTTTGGCTTTCTTCTTTTTAGTGTTTTGCTTACTTTTCGTAAATGTAGAAACAAGAAGAGCAGTCTATTTAACACCTATTTGGTTTATCATCTTGAGCCTTATGTATCTAAGATACAAAAAATTCGCAAGTTCAGATGTAAAATAACTGTATCATTAATCTTGCATAACAACTTTACTATTTCAATTAGTTGATACAAAAGCCCAAGACATAAAAATAGTCTTGGGCTTTATTTTATGGAAAGAGAATGAACGACAATCAATATGTTTTGTCTAGAACTATAATATTTGCGTATTTTAATTTTCGTTGTATATGTATCATAACAAGATCGTTAAAATGTACATTCAATTTCGAGTTGTTTATACGTTCTAAACTCTCTCCATAAGCGCAATCTTTTTATGTAAGAAAGATAAGATATAGGATTTTTAGAGAGCTATATTATTCTAATGCTATCATTAAGTAACTTTTCTATTTTTCGACCAAAAAAACAGATTGTGTATACGCATATAGAATAATTTTTAACATCATTTTGGTATGATATGAGGTTACACCGCGATGATTTTGAATTTATCAAATTCATTTTCAGGGATTGCTCCAACGATTTCATTCACATGTCGTGACATATCATTTGTGGGAATAAGAATTGAAGTTTCCATTGGTAGTGTAAGTTGAGTCATGTTGTAATCTTTATACATAAGGCACTTCGTTAATTTTAGTGGTATTTATTAAATTATACGAAATGCCTTATTTTTTTGAATAACAAAATATACATTGCACCGATTTTGTAACGTGCTGACGCCCGGGGAAATGATATGAGCGAGAGACTACAGGCTCGAGCTATATCCCCAGTCAAACATGCACAGTCAAAATCGGAAGATTTTAAATATAAAAAGGACTCATCCATCATGTGTATTCATATTAAGTTATATCTTTTGGTTAATTAAAAATATGACTTGCTATTAGTTGTATAAGTTAAATAATACGAAGCTTTTTTCTATTGTATTAAAACACATCACTTATTGAGATTTTAAATATAAAGAGGACCAATCCATATTAAGGATTGGCCCTCTTATTTTGAGAATGAGGATTTATGTCCTAACTTCTCATTTTATTTATATCGTCATTTATGCTGCTTAATGCATGAATAAAGACTAATGGAAACGCCAATATGATTAAAGAACGTTCGCATATCCTTCGAATACTTTACCTTGATTTGCATCTACTGTAATCAAGATGTCATTTTGTATCTCTTTAGTCGCATTTTCAACACCTACAATTGTTGGAATACCTTTTTCTAGACCTATAATTGCACTTGGTGACGTAATACCACTTTCTTCAGCTATTAAGCCACTTGCTTTTTCAATATAAGGGACGAGCGTTTCATCCACAGAAGTTGTTACAATGACCGTTTCACTTAAATCTTTGCCTTCAAGTTCACTCGCATCATTAACAACTAAAGTATTTCCAACTACTGAGTTTCTACCGATACCTTGACCTTTAGCTAACTCATCACCTACTAAATGTAATTTCATCATATTTGTAGTTCCTTTTTCACCAGTAGGTACGCCTGCTGTAATAATGATTAAATCACCATTTTGAACTTTTTCAGTTTCAACTGCTGTAGCAACTGCTGTGTTCAGCATAGCATCTGTTGTTTTACGTCCTTCTTTAACAACAGGATGGATACCCCAAACTAATGCACATTGACGCGCAGTTTCAGCATGAGGTGTAACTGCAATAATATCTGATTTAGGGCGATATTTAGAAATTGTTCTAGCAGTTGACCCACTCTCAGTTGCTGCGACTATCGCTTTTACATTTAAATTTAACGCAGTATGGGCTACTGAAACACCAATTGCGTTAACTAATGAAGTTTGCACTAATTTAGTACGATCTGATAATAATCGTTTATAATCTTGTGCAGCTTCAGCTGAAATTGCAATATTACGCATTGTTTTAACTGCTTCTTCTGGGTATAATCCAGCAGCAGTTTCGCCTGAAAGCATAACTGCGTCTGTACCGTCATAGATGGCATTCGCAACGTCACTTGCTTCAGCACGTGTCGCACGAGGATTACGTTGCATTGAATCTAACATTTGCGTCGCTGTGATAACTGGTTTACCTAATTTATTACATTGTCTGATTAAGTCTTTTTGCACCATTGGTACTGATTCAGGTGGTATTTCAACACCCATATCACCACGTGCAACCATTAAACCGTCTGAAACTTCAAGTATTTCTTTAATGTTATCTATACCTTCTTGATTCTCAATTTTAGGAATAATGCTGATGTTTGTATTTTTACCATCTTCAAGTAATCTACGAATATCTAATACATCACTTGGGCGACGAACAAAACTTGCAGCGATAAAGTCAATATTTTCACTTATACCGAATTTAATATCTTCAGCATCTTTATCAGTAATGCCAGGTAAACTTACTTTAACACCTGGTAAGTTTACACCTTTTTTATTTTTTAACTCTCCAGTATTTAAAACATCACAAACAACTTCACCGTTAGCTTTGTCTATTTGTTTCACTTGTAATTCAATAAGACCATCATCTAATAAAATATATGAACCTTCTTGAACATCATTTATTAGATTGTCGTAAGTTACTGAGAATTTTTCTGGTGTTCCCTCAACTTCAGTCATACTTACGATGACTTCCGTACCTTTTTCAAGTTCAATAACACCATCTTTCATGTTGTGCGTACGAATTTCAGGACCTTTTGTATCTAATAATATAGCGACTGTTTTGCCCAATCTATGAGACACTTCACGAATTCTATCAATTCTAGCTTTATGTTCTGCATGATCACCATGTGAGAAATTCAATCTCGCAACATTCATTCCAGCTTTAATTAATTTCTCTAGCATTTCTTCAGACTCTGATGCAGGTCCTATTGTACAAACAATTTTAGTTTTTCTCATTATTAATGCCTCCCAGTATTTTATATCGATAATTCATTTGCTAAAGCAAAAGTTTCAAAATCAAACTTGTGTTCATTTGATCTGAATATTTCTTCAAATGATGTGTCTGTTAATTCATTGTTGCGGATACCAACACCAATTGCTGTTTTTCCTTCTAGCAATAAGTCTACAGCATGTCCACCTAATCGTGAAGCAAGTACTCTATCTGCACCACTTGGACTACCACCACGTTGGATATGGCCAAGTACAGATACGCGCGCATCGACATTAATGTACTTTGTCAATTCTTTTGCGCAATCTTCTCCAGACATACAGCCTTCTGCAACCATAACAATGGAATGTTTTTTCCCACGTCTTATCCCATTATCAATTTTCTCTGCAACATCTTTAATATCCGTTTCTACTTCTGGGACAATAATTGTTTCTGCCCCAACTGAAAGTCCAGCCCATAGAGCCAAGTCGCCACAATCACGACCCATAACTTCAATGATAAATGTTCTTGCGTGACTTGAGGCCGTATCACGAATTTTATCAACACAATCTATAATGGTATTTAAAGCAGTATCAAATCCTATTGTAAAATCTGAACCGTTGATATCATTATCAATTGTTCCTGGTACTCCTATCGTTTGAATTTCTTTACATTCTTCACTTATACGTTGAGCACCTCTATAGCTACCGTCTCCTCCGATAACTACTAGTCCTTCAATTCCTCTTTTACGTAAGTTATCTATAGCTTTTTTCCGAACTTCTGCTTCTTTAAATTCAGGACATCTCGCTGAATACAGAAAAGTTCCGCCACGTTGGATTGTATCACCAACAGAACCGAGCTCTAACTTCTCGATATCATCGTTTAATAATCCTCGATAGCCTTGGTAAACACCATAAACTTCAATATTATTATAAATCGCTTTTCTAACAACAGCTCTAATAGCCGCGTTCATGCCTGGTGAATCTCCACCGCTAGTCAACACTGCAATTTTTTTCATGACGACATACCTTTCTAACATGTATTTCTTATTCTAAAAATACCATAAAATCATAGAAGGTGCCATTAAAATAAGGCTTAGTAACTCATGTAAACGTTTTTAATTATAGTAAAAAAACATTTTACAATACGAAAGCGTTTCCTTTTATTTTATCTCATATTGTCAAAACCACTATACTTTATCATACCTTTAACTTCACTTTATTAAACAGAGATCTCAATTTTCCATTTTTACATTGCTTTATCCAATAAAAATAAGAGCACTAATATGAAATCAAGTATTGAAAACCTGACTCCAATTTCATGCTCTTTGAAAACCTTAGATTATTAATACTTCATCTCTACTATGTGTACTAAAAAAATGTTTTGTTAATGTAAATATTAAGTGCTTTTGTTATTCATTAAAAGATCCAATATTTCTAAATTTATCATAACGATCATCTATGATTTGCTGTTCTTTAAATGCATTCAATTCACTCAAATGATTTAAAAATGCTTTTTTAATACTTTGTGCTTGCGTTTCAATATCATGATGAGCACCACCAAGTGGTTCTTTTAAAACCTCATCGGCAATTTTCAACTCATATAAATCTTCTGCCGTAATCTTCATTGTTTCGGCAGCTATTTGTGCTAAATTACTATCTTTCCATAGTAATGCAGATGCACCTTCTGGTGAAATAACAGAATAAGTACTATTTTCAAGCATTAATAAACGATTTGAAATACCGAGACCTAAAGCCCCACCGCTTCCGCCTTCACCTATTACAACTGCAATGACTGGCACTTTAAGTGCTGCCATTTCAATGAGATTTTTAGCTATAGACTCACTTTGACCACGTTCTTCTGCTGCTTTTCCTGGGTAAGCACCTTTTGTATCAATAAAAGTGAAAATAGGTCGGTTGAATTTTTCAGCTTGTTTCATTAAACGTAATGCTTTTCTATACCCCTCAGGGTGTGCCATACCAAAGTTACGATAAATATTATCTTTGGTATCTTTTCCTCGCTGTTGGCCAACTACTGTTACTGCTTGGCCATTTAAATATCCAATACCACCAATCATAGCTGGATCATCTCGAAAATTACGATCACCGTGTAACTCAATAAAGGAATCAAAAATGTGTGGTATATAATCTAATGATGTAGGTCTTTCTTGTAAACGCGCTAATTGTACACGGTCCCAAGGCTTTAAATGAGTATATACTTTTTTTGTTTCACGTTCTAAAGACGCCTCAAGCATATCAATTTCTTCCTGTAAGTCCACATCATTTTTTTCTTGTGATTCTTTCAACGATTCAATTTTATTTTTTATTTCAAAAAGCGGCTTTTCAAAGTCAAGCATTCGTTTTCACCTCTTGGTGCATTTTTAGAATATTAGAAAGTGTTACTTTCATTTCTTTTCTATGTACAACTTTATCTAGCTGTCCGTGTTCTAATAAAAATTCAGCAGTTTGGAAGTCGTCAGGTAACTTTTCATTAATCGTTTGTTCGATTACACGTCTGCCAGCAAAACCAATGAGTGCTTTAGGTTCACTTAAATTAATATCACCAACTGAAGCAAAACTTGCCGATACGCCACCTGTTGTTGGGTTTGTAATATATGAAATATATAGCAATCCATGATCCATATGTCTTTTTAATGTAACACTTGTTTTACCCATCTGCATTAATGATATGATACCTTCTTGCATTCTAGCACCACCACTAGCAGAAAATAGGATGAATGGTAAACGGTGCTCAGTGCAGTGTTCTATAATTCTGCAAATCTTTTCACCAACAACTGATCCCATGCTCCCCATTCTAAATCGAGCATCCATCACAGCTACACCAAATTCAATGCCGTCTAAATACGCTGTACCAGTAACAACAGCTTCATTTAACTCTGTTTTTTGTTGGTCTTTTTGAATTTTTTCTTCATAACTTGGAAAATCCAATGGATTCGCAGAGGTCATTCCTTTGTCAAATTCTGTGAATGTACCTTCATCAGAAATGGCTTCAATTCTTTTATACGCTGTTAAAGCGATGTGATGATCACAATTGAAACATACGTTTAAATTTTCAGCTAATTCTTTGGTATACATAATCTTTTTACATTTCGGACATTTCGTCATAATTCCCGCTGGAACATCACTTTGTTTTGAATCGGAAACAGTCACATACTTTTTCTTTTTACTACTTCTATTGAAAAAATCTTTAAACATTTTAAACCTCCACTTAACCATTACTGTCTTTCCAATATTATAAACTCAATATTTTGAGATCAGTATTCATGAATATTATTTATCTAAGTCTGTTAATTTCATTGTTTTATTATAAATTTCTTCTGGATCCATATCTGTTCTTGCTACCCCTGTTTCCATTGCTGCTTTTGCAACCTCTCTAGCAACAGAAGGTGCAACCCGTTTATCAAATGGACCTGGAATACAGTAATCTGGATTTAATTCTTCCGGTTTAATTAAGTCTGCAATTGCTTCTACTGCAGCTTGTTTCATCTCTTCGTTAATGTGTGTAGCTTCTACATCTAATGCACCTCTGAATATACCAGGAAATGCAAGTACGTTATTGATTTGATTTGGATAATCAGAACGACCAGTTCCAATTACTTTAGCGCCTGCTTCTTTTGCTACATCAGGGTTGATTTCAGGGTTCGGATTCGCCATTGCAAATATAATTGGGTCTTTAGCCATTGACTCAACCATTTCTTTTGTTAATAAATCAGCTACAGAAACACCAATAAATACGTCAGCATCTTTAATTACATCATTTAACGAACCTTCGACTCTATCTCTGTTTGTCCATTTAGCTACAAATGATTTTGTATCATTCATTCCATGGGAACGACCTTCATAAATTGCACCTTTTGAATCACACATAATCATATCTCTAACACCATATGAATACAGTAATTGAACAATTGCCATACCTGCTGCACCAGCTCCGTTAAGCACCACTTTTATATCCGATAATTCTTTATCTATAATGCGCAGCGCATTTATCATACCTGCAACTGTAACAATTGCTGTCCCATGTTGGTCATCATGAAAAACAGGTATTTTTGTTTCTTTTTTCAAACGCTCTTCTATTTCAAAACAACGTGGGGCAGAAATATCTTCAAGATTAATGCCACCGTAGTTAGGTTCTAATAACTTCACTGTATTAACAATTTCATCTGTATCCGTAGTATTTAGTGCAATTGGCACACCATCTATACCTGAAAAACTTTTAAACAAAACCGCTTTACCTTCCATTACTGGAATACTAGCTTCTGGACCTATGTCACCCAGTCCAAGTACAGCTGTACCATCTGTAACAACTGCGACTGTATTTGCTTTCATTGTATATTCAAATACTTTTCTAGGGTCTTCGTGTATTTCTTTACATGGCTCAGCTACACCAGGTGAATACGCTAAACTCAACTCTTCTTTATTGGTCACTTGAACTTTTGGTGTAACTTCTAATTTACCTTGATTTATTCTATGCATTTCTAGTGCGTCGTCTCTTAATGTCATGTAAACCTACCCCTTACATTCAATAATTTTAATCAGTCATATATATTTTTATTACAATCTAACATAAATTACAAATGTTATCGTTAGTATTAAATCGCAAGTACAAATTGTATGTTAACTTTTGTAATAAAAACATATATTTTACATGAAGGATTGATACCATCATTTAATATAAACTGATGGTAAGTTTCAACTTAACCATCAGTTTACTATATCATAGTTTATAGACTTGATAAAGTTAAATTATCCTTATATCCCACGGTGAGAACTTAGATATAAGCACTTCGATTTTTTCTTTTTCACGTGATATAAAACCTATAATTTTAAATTGATTTTGTTTTTCCTGAAAATATTTCACTGGGATATCGTCTGCAGTTTCCTGTGAATTTAACCATTGTTTTATTTCCGATAAACTTTCAATATTTCTTATGATTACTTGTTTCGCATTTGCTAATTTATTGCTTTCAAACGACGCAAGATTTTCTATTTGGTTAATAATAAGTTGCTTTTTATTATTTCTATTTTCAAATTTTCCTTTCACGATAAGCGTATCTGTATCGTTTAAATAAGCTTCAAATTTTTTATATGCGTCTGGGAACACCACACCATCTAAATTGTTAAGACCATCATTTAATGTAATAAATGCCATGTTTTGTCCATTTTTAGTACGAATACGTTTTAACTGGTCGATTTGAACAAAGATTGGTTGATTATCTCTGGCATTATTAAGTTTATAAATACCAAGATATTGTTTTTCTTCAAATGCTTTTTCTACAGGATGTGTAGATACATAAAATCCTAAATATTCTTTTTCATAATCACTTAACACTTGATCTGGTAGCTCTTCTTTTTCTTCATATGTTGTTTTAGGTGTCAACACATCGAAAATAAAACCATCTTGTTCAACATCGGAGACGTCATCTAACACTTGGTCAATAGACTGCAATAAAGTCGCTCTGTTTTTACCAAATGTATCAAAAGCGCCGACTAATATTAATGCCTCAAGTAATTTCCTACTCTTTATTCTTTTAGGTATACGACGCGTAAAGTCAAAGAAATCTTTATATGCACCATTGCTTTTTCTTTCATCTACAATGAGTTTAACACTTTGATAACCTATACCTTTAATCGCACCTAAAGATAAATAAATACCTTTATTACTTGCTTTATAAAACCAATGACTTTCATTAATATTAGGTGCCAATATATTTAATTGCTGATGTTTCGCTTCATCGATCATTTGTGCCGTCTTTTTTTCGCTGCCAATTGAATTACTTAATATATTGGCATAAAAATAATTAGCATAGTGCACTTTTAAATAACTCATAATGTAAGCTATTTTAGAATAGCTCACTGCATGTGCACGTGCAAAGCCATAGTCTGCAAATTTTAAAATCAAATCAAAAATCTGCTTGCTTAATCGTTCATCATATTCGTTACTTAAAGCACCTTCCACAAAATGTTGTCGCTCACTCTCTAATACTGCACGATTTTTTTTACTCATAGCACGTCTTAATATATCTGCTTCACCATAACTAAAATGAGCAAACTTACTCGCGATTTGCATAATTTGTTCTTGATAAATAATTACACCGTAAGTAGTTTTTAATATAGGTTCTAAATCTTTATGCAAATATTGTACTTTTTCAGGGAAGTGTCTTCTTGTAATATAGGTTGGAATTTCTTCCATAGGACCTGGTCTATACAAAGAAGTTACTGCCACAATATCTTCAAATTGTTCTGGCTGTAATTTTTTCAATACATTTCGTATGCCATCAGATTCTAATTGGAATACACCTGTTGTGTCACCTTGCGAGAGTAACTGAAATACTTTTGGATCATTAAAAGGAATGGCTTCAATATCTATATCAATATTCATATCTCTTTTTACTTGTTTAACAATTTGATGAATAATAGATAAGTTTCGTAAACCTAGAAAATCAATTTTCAAAAGGCCAATACGTTCAGCTTCAGTCATGGTCCACTGCGTCAATAACCCCGTATCTCCTAAGGTTAATGGTGTATATTCATATAAAGGATGATCGTTTATAATGATCCCTGCTGCATGCGTTGACGTATGTCGTGGCAATCCTTCTAATTTTTTACAAATTTCAAACCAGCGTTCATGCCGATGATTTCTATGCACAAATTGTTTAAATTCAGTTTTCTCATATGCTTCATCTAATGTAATACCTAATTTATGAGGGATTAAAGATGAGATCTCATTTAATGTTATTTCATCAAATCCCATAATTCGACCTACATCTCTTGAAACTGCCCTCGCTAATAAATGACCAAACGTCACAATGCCAGCAACATGGTTATCACCATATTTTTCTTGTACATATTTAATCACTTTTTCTCTATGCGTATCTTCAAAATCGATATCAATATCTGGCATAGTAACACGTTCAGGATTTAAAAATCGCTCAAATAACAAGTTATATTTAATGGGATCAATCGTCGTAATATCTAATAGATAACTGACTAAGGAGCCAGCAGATGAACCACGACCCGGACCGACTAATACATCATGCGTTTTGGCATAATGGATTAAATCACTAACAATTAAAAAATAATCTTCAAAACCCATACGTGTAATAATTTCATATTCATGATTAAGCCTGTTATCGTATTTTTGTAATGATGCTTTGGGTAAATTTAGTTTATTCAAATTTTGTTGGAGAACTTGATAAAGATAATCTTTAGACGGTTGGTTATTCGGTGTCTTGAATTTAGGTAATAACGATTGATGATATTGTAGTTCAGCATTACAGATGGACGCGATGTAATTTGTATTTTGCCAAATTTGCTCATTTAAATTTAACGTATCCAAATCGGTCCGACTATACATATGAGCATTATAATTATGAACTTCTTTGACCAAATCTAATTTCTCATTATTTTTTATAGCAGCTAAAGCCGTTAAAGTATCCGCATCATCTTCATTTAAATAATTGGTACTTTGCGCCCATACAACAGGAAAATCTAATCGTTGTTGGCTATTGTGATTTACAAATATATCTTCTTTATCAGTGAAATTTTGTAATATACTTTGGTGTGCTTCCGTAACATTTTTAAATATGATAACCAAATGATCAATATATTTATTCAGCCACTCTATTGGCGTTTCAGTCTTCTCTTTCATTTTTATTGCAGAAGATAATTTAAATAAATCTTTAAGACCTTGATTATTTTTAGCAAGTACTATAGTTTCAACTGATGATAAACCATCTGTAAGATAAATCGTCATTCCAAATAAAGGATGGATATTTGCTGCAATACACGCGTCATAAAATTGAGGATAACCATATAAAACGTTTGTATCTGTAATTGCTAACGATGTATAACCTTCTTTCGTTGCTTTCGCAATGACATCTTTAATTTTAATACTTGAATTCAATAAGTCATACGATGTATGAACGTTTAAATGCGCAACCATCAGCAAATACCTCCTTAATCTTACAATTTATTATTTAATGCTTGTGCTAATTCTTCAAATTGTTGCCAATCTGCAACTGAAACACCAGATGCATTCGGATGACCTCCACCACCAAATGCATTAGCAATATCATTAATGACGATACCTTTAGAACGAATGCGACATCTAATTTCGGAACCTTCATCTACCGCAAAGACCCATATTTTCAATCCTTGAATATCAGCAATCGCATTGACAAAAAGCGAAGCTTCATTCGCTACAATATCAAATTGCTCAAGTACATCTTTGGTGATTTTCACTTTACAAAAACCTTTTTCATTTAAATCAAAATTCTGTAAAACATAGCCTTGAAAAGGTAATAGTTTCGGATCTTTTTCTCCTAATTTATTTAATTCTTGTTGATGGTTAAATGAATATTTTAATAATTGGCTTGCGACTTCCATAGTATGCGGTGTTGTATTATTAAATAAAAACCGTCCAGTATCTCCTACAATACCTAAATATAATACTCTTGCTACAGAATCATCAATTAGCGATTGATCGTTAAAATGACTTATGAAATCAAAAATAATCTCACTCGTTGATGATGCTTGGTCATTCACATAGTTAATATCTCCGTATTGGTCAACTGCTGGGTGATGATCTATTTTAACAAGGCGCTTGCCAGCATTGAATCTATGATCACTGATTCTAGGTGAATTAGCAGTATCACATACGATAACCAATGCTTCGTTATATTGGTCATCACTAATATCATCAAAAGTGCCGATAAAATCAAGTGACGGTTCCCCTTCTCCTACCGCATAAATATTCTTTTCTGGAAATTTGAGTTTCAAATAATTTTTCATTCCAAGTTGTGACCCATAAGCATCTGGGTCTGGTCTTACATGTCTATGTATGATTACTGTTCGAACCGCTTTTATTTCATCCATAATTTGATTAAATTCTATCGTCATTTTTATCTTCCTTTTTTAAAGTTATATATGTACCTTTTAATCTATCATTTGACAAATAATCATTGCTTTTGCAACTTGTTTACCATCACTTGTCATCGTTACTTCTAATTTAGCAAAATTTCTTCCTACATCTAACATATCATAATGTACATTAATTTCAGATTCAATTTGCACAGTCTTAATGTAAATGATATTTAAACTTTCAATCATAACTTCAAGTTTCTTTAATTTTCGCATTTCATAACGCACAGTTTCTTCAATAATAGCTACAAACACCGCTTTACTCAGTGTGCCAAACTGATTTGTAAGTAAAGGCGAAGTTTGTACTTGAATATCATCATTTGCAATTGTAATATGTTTAGCTACTTGATCATTAATGGTTTCGCCTACCTGGGGCTGACGACTCAGTAATTGCATTGCTGTCAATACATCTTTTCTTGTAATTACACCAATTAATTTTTTGCTTGGTGAAATCACTGGTAATAATTCGATACCTTCCCAAATCATCATGTGCGCACAATTTGCTACTGTAGTTGAAAGTTGTACATTAAGCGGAGACTTAGTCATAAAATGTGCTAAAGTATCCTTGTCTTCCATTTTAATTATTTCTTTACTCGTAATGATACCAACTAAGCGCCAATGTTCATCAATAACTGGGAATCTGGAGTGACCTGTGCGTTTTGCTTTTTCTTTATAATCGTGCAACGTCATATTATCAAAAACCACAGTATCTTCATTCACAGATTTTACTATATCCTCGACGACTAATATTTCTTTCCGAATCATTTGATTATACATCGCCCTGTTAATAATATTCGCAACTAAATATGTATCATAATTAGATGATAGTATTGGTAAATCATGTTCATCAGCATATTTGATTATTTCATTGGAAGTTCTAAAACCACCAGTAATCAATACTGCACTTCCTCTTTTCAAAGCGGCTAGTTGGACATCTTTTCGATTTCCTACAATCAACAATGTATGTGGACTTAAATACTTTACCACATCTTCAATTTCCATTGCGCCAATAGCAAATTTTGTTAATGTCTTGATGAGGCCATTTCTTCCTCCTAATACTTGTCCATCAATTATTTTTACAATTTCTCCAAATGTAAGTTGTTCAATTTGTTCACGTGTTTTCTTTTCAATTCGGACAGTGCCAACTCTATCGATTGTTGCTACTAAACCAATTCTACCGGCATCTTTGATCGCTCGATAAGCTGTCCCTTCAGAGACATTTAAATCTTTCGCTATTTTTCTAACAGAAATTTTTTGCCCTACTGCTAAAGATTCGATATAAGATAAAATTTGCTCATGCTTTGTCATGGTAATAACCTCATTTTTGGACATTTTCTATGATATTATAACTTTTTATAATTAAAATTGCGATTTAATCACTTAAAAAATATATTTTAACTTTAATTATGACATATATTCACTAAGATATTAATATCTATAAAACTTTTTACTCTGTTAATATGAAAACATATAATTTTTAATTTGATTTGTGATAAACTCTAATTAGAATAGAATTAAGGAGGGATGGAATAATGTTTAAAAATATTTTACTAGGTGTTGATACAACACTTAAAAATGAAAAAGCACTTAAAGAAGTTTCTAAATTAGCTGGTGAAGACTCTGTTGTAACAATTCTTAATGCAATCAGTGAACAAGATGCACAAGCATCGATTAAATCTGGTGTTCATTTAGATAAACTCGTTGAAAAACGTAGTAAAGGGTTAGAAAGCACTCGAAATACACTCGATGAATATGGCATCAAATATGATGAAATCATTGTGCGTGGTAATGCCAAAGAACAATTGGTAAAAGAAGCAAATAGTGGTAAATATGAAATAGTTGTTCTCAGTAACCGTCGTGCCGAAGAAAAGAAAAAATTCGTACTAGGTAGTGTGAGTCACAAAGTAGCTAAAAGAGCAAGCATCCCTGTGCTTATTGTAAAATAGTATAACGATGTAATGACTGGGATAATCATCTCATAGCAACAAATGGTGCAATTCCATAAAAACAAAGAAAACGCCAATTTCTACTATGATGTTAGTGAAATTGGCGTTTACATTTTAGTGTAAATTGTTTATATCGCAATCACTTTAAAGTTGAACTGCGTCACCTGGATTTAATATCTGTACTTCACCTTCTGAAACAGCTGACTTGAAGTCATCTGGGTTTTGTTTGATCAAGTCAAATGTATTGTAGTGAATTGGTACTGTAATTTTAGGTTTAATGAATTGGTTAATTGCAAAACTAGCATCATCAATACCCATTGTGAAATTATCACCAATTGGAATAAAACAAATGTCAACTGGATGACGTTCAGCAATTAATTTCATGTCACCAAATAATCCTGTATCCCCAGTATGATAAATCGTCTTGCCTTCTATTTCTAAAATTAGCCCCATCGGCATACCTAAATATACGGGAATACCATTGTCATCAGTCAAGCTAGAACTGTGAAACGCTTGTACAAACTTAACCGTTCCAAAATCAAATTCTGCTTTACCACCAATATTCATAGGTCTAACATTTTCAACATTTTTAGTAGTCGTTAAATAATCACCTAATTCTGCTGAACCAATAACTGTTGCGTGATTTCTATTTGCTAATTCAATCGTATCACCAAAATGATCTCCATGACCATGTGTTAAAATAATATAATCAACTTCTAAAGTTTCAGCATCTAAATCGGATAAATCGTTGCCCGTAATAAATGGATCAACAATTACTTTTTTGCCATTCGCTTCAAAATAAATCGTTGATTGTCCATGAAAAGATAATTTCATATCGATAATTCCTCCCATAAAAACTGTTTGTTTTATATATACCACAATTATTAATAGTTATAACACGCTTATATCAAAATACGCGCTTATATTTGATAATTCTTTAATAATTTTAGCAATATACCTTATTTCAACATATTATTTTTGAATTCCTTACACAACTAACATAAAATTAATATAATCATATATTTAGGAGGCAGTAAAAATGAAGTTACAACAAGTTATAAAATCATTAAAATCACAACAAGCTGACGCAGCATGGATTACTACCCCATTGAACATCTTTTATTTCACTGGCTATTTAAGTGATCCTCATGAACGTTTACTAGCTTTATTAATCAAGGAAAATGGTGATCAAGTCCTATTTTGTCCACAATTAGAAGTCGAAGAAGTAAAGGCTTCACCATTTGATGGTGAAATCATTGGTTACCTTGATACAGAAAATGCATTAGATAAATATCCTTTTACTTTCAATAAAATGTTGGTTGAAGCGGCACACTTAACTGTGCAACGTCAACGTGAATTAATCGAAGCTTTTGATGTAAAAACGTTCGGTGATATTGATCAAACAATAAAGTCACTACGTAATGTTAAAAGCGATTCTGAAATTGCTAAAATTCGTAAAGCTTGTGAACTTGCAGATAAATGTATTGAAATTGGGGCAAGTTTCTTAAAAGAAGGTGTGACAGAACGACAAGTTGTTAATCACATTGAATATGAAATCAAAGCTTATGGCGTTAATGAAATGAGCTTTGATACAATGGTCCTCTTCGGAGACCATGCAGCGTCACCACATGGTATACCTGGTGATCGTCAATTACAAAATAATGAATTTGTATTATTTGATTTAGGTGTCATTTATGATAATTATTGTAGTGATATGACAAGAACAATTAAATTTGGACAACCTAGCTCAGATGCTCAAAACATATACGATATCGTATTAAAAGCCGAACAAGAGGCAATCGCTGCAATTAAACCTGGGGTACAAATTAAAGATATAGATGCTATTGCTCGAGGTATTATTACAGATGCTGGGTACGGAGACTATTTCCCTCATCGATTAGGGCATGGTCTTGGATTAGAAGAGCATGAATATCAAGATGTTTCTAGTACAAATACAAATGAATTTGTACCAGGAATGGTTGTAACTGTAGAACCTGGTATCTATGTGCCTGGTGTAGCTGGCGTCCGTATAGAAGATGATATTCTCGTAACTGAAAATGGAAACGAAAGTTTGACAGGTTACGAAAAATGATTAAAGAAGCCGTAGTCGAAACAATCCAACAAGTTGAATATGCGATTGAAAATGGCGCGGATCGTGTTGAATTGTGTGATCACTTACACGTAGGAGGAACCACGCCAAGTATAGGAATGATTGAAATTGCTACTGAAATTTGCAAAGCAAACAACGTAGAAATTGCTGTCATGATTCGTCCACGCGGCGGTGATTTTGTATATAGCCTATATGACTTTGAAATTATGCAACGAGATATTAAAGCAATTAAATCATTTGATATTGATTATTTTGTATTCGGTTGTTTAACAGATGATAACACATTGAATGAATGGCAAATGAAAACTTTAAAACAACTAGCATCACCGATACCTGTTGTTTGTCATATGGCGTTTGATGAAATACATTTAGAAGGTCAGGTAAAAGCATTACACAAATTAATTGAACTTGGTTTTAGTAGATTATTGACACATGGAGGGCCAGCTGATACTAATATTTTTGACAATTTAAATCAGCTTGGTAAATTGGTCGTGAATTCTGGAGGAAAGATAGAAATCATGCCCGGTGGCGGTTTAACAAAATCTAATGTTCAAGAACTCATTAGTGCATTTCCTTTTCAAGAGGTACACGGTACAAAAATTGTATGACATAACAAATTTACTCGGCACTAAATTATAATAAATCGTATTAAACCTGAAATTAAAAACTGGTAATCTCTGCTATATGGAAGAGATTACCAGTTTTTGTTTGTTATTTTTTATTATTTTAGCGTACTTTCCACATTAGAATATGATAAATTCAAAGCTTCACCTACACCTTTATTGGTTAATACGCCATTAATTGTATTCAAACCTAATGATAAAGGTTCATTATCTTGTAATGCTTTTAAATAACCTTTTCCAGCAATTTGTAATGCATAAGGTAACGTTGCATTATTTAATGCAATAGTAGAAGTACGTGGTACTGCACCAGGCATATTAGCCACAGCATAATGTACAACACCATGTTTTTTATATGTTGGATCGTCATGTGTTGAAATACGATCAGTCGTTTCGAAAATACCACCTTGGTCTATAGCAATATCAACGATTACCGAACCGTCTTTCATGGATTTTACCATGTCTTCAGTAACTAGGTTTGGTGCTTTGGCACCAGGAATTAATACCGCACCGATGACTAAGTCACTATTTTTAACACATTCTTCAATATTTAATGGATTAGACATAATTGTGTGTACACGGCCATCAAACAAATCTTCAAGCTCTTGTAAACGCTTAGGGTTAACATCTAAAATCGTTACATCGGCACCTAAACCTAATGCAATTTTAGCAGCATTTGTACCGGCTTGACCACCGCCGATGATCGTTACGCGACCTTTAGCTACGCCAGGTACACCACCGAGTAAAATACCCATACCGCCTTTATATTTTTGTAAAAATTCAGCGCCAATTTGTGCAGACATACGCCCTGCTACTTCACTCATCGGCGTTAATAATGGTAATGATTTATCTGGCAATTGAACTGTTTCATAAGCAATACCTATTACTTTATTATCTAATAAAGCTTGGGTGAGTTTCTTTTCATTTGCTAAATGTAAATAAGTAAATAGTATTAACCCTTCCTTAAAGTATTGGAACTCTTCTTCTAATGGTTCTTTAACTTTCATAACCATGTCAACGTTCCATACTTCAGCCGGTCCATCACCAATTTTAGCCCCAGCTGTAATATAATCATCGTCTTCAAAATATGAACCTAAACCAGCAGATTTTTCAACAATAACTGAGTGACCTTGTTCTACTAATGCATGTACACCACTTGGTGATAAGCTCACCCTATTTTCGTTGTTTTTAATCTCTTTCGGAATACCTATTATCATTTTATCCACCTCCAAATTTATAGTAACGCGTATTATATGAAAGCGCAATCATAGTTTAGAGTATTTTTACAACATGTATTAAGGAGAATTATGTTAATATTCTGTAAATAGTGGTATAATATAAGCAAGAAGATGAAGGAGGTAATTGTGATGCTAACGTATAAAAATATTTTAATCGCAGTCGATGGATCACATGAAGCTGAATGGGCATTTAATAAAGCTGTAGAAGTTGCAAAACGTAATGATTCAAAACTAACAATCGTAAATGTTATTGATTCAAGAACTTACTCTTCTTATGAAGTTTATGATGCGCAATTTACTGAAAAGTCAAAAAACTTCTCTGATGATTTATTAAAAGGTTATAAAGAAGTGGCAACGAATGCTGGTGTTACTGAAGTTGAAACAAGATTAGAATTTGGTTCACCTAAAGCAATCATACCTAAAAAATTGGCTGCTGATGTTGATGCAGATTTAATTATGTGTGGTACATCAGGTTTAAACGCAGTTGAAAGATTTATCGTAGGTTCTGTATCAGAAGCGATTGTGCGTCACTCTCCTTGTGACGTGTTGGTAGTACGTACAGAAGAACTTCCTGAAGATTTCCAACCACAAGTAGCTACAGATGAATTCAGATCCAAGTATCAAGCACATTAATGTTAAAGCTCAACCTTTTTAATAAAGACATTCAGCTATAGAAAAAAGATAGTTTACACTGTATATCCGTGTAAACTATCTTTTTCTTAATCATCTTAACATCCCCTATCTAGTTGTTAAGAAATTGTTATATCATCTTTAAATGAACTTCATATCAAATATGTAAAATAAGATTAAGGCATACCATAAAGGAGTAAATGATATGAACCAGTTTAAGAGAATAATGGTGCTTAGTTTATCAATTAGTGCTTTTTTTTTTTCTGCGTCAACACATACATATGCTTATACCGATGATGGAAAAAATGAAAAAACGGCTTCTCAATTAAAATATATTGATACAGAAACCATTCCTTATAATAAATCATTCAAAAATACAAAAATAGGCGGTCTTTCTGGTATTTCTTATGATGCTAAATCCAAAAAGTGGCTAATGATTAGCGACGATCGCTCAGAAGAAAATCCAGCTAGGTTTTATGAAGCCCAAATCAATTACAATAAACATAAATTTAACAAAGTGAAATTTACGCAAATGCACTATTTAACACAACCAAATGGCACAAAATATCCAAGTAAGTCATCATTTAAGAAGCGTCAACATGATGTTGTTGCTGACCCTGAGTCAATAAGAATCGACCCTTTAAATAATAAACGTCTGCTTTATACAAGTGAAGGCGATCGCGAACTTGGTTTCAATCCGTTTATAAGGACAGCTACTAGAAATGGCACATTTATTAGTAATCTCCAAATCCATAATCCTATTAAAATGGACCATCAGAATAAACATGGATTTAGAAATAACCTCGCGTTAGAAGGAAGCAGTTTTTCCGAAGACGGTAAGTATATTTGGACTTCTATGGAAGCACCTTTACTTCAAGATGATCAATTACCATCCTTAAAATCAGGCGCTAAGACACGCCTAACAAAATATAATCGTCAAGGTGATGTAATTTCAGAAAAACCTTATAATCTAGATCCAATTCCAAAAAAACCAGGAAAAAATAAAGATGCTGAAAATGGGATTGCTGAAATTTTAACATTGAATAAAAAAGAATTACTTGTACTCGAGCGTGCCAGTGTTCAAGATAAAAATAACAATTTCAAAAATTATATACGTATTTATAAAATTGATAGCACAAGCGGAACAAATATTAAAAATATCAAATCACTGCAAAAAAACCATGTAAAGCCAGTTAAAAAACAGTTAATTGCAAATCTTAATGAACAAGACATCGGACATATTGACAATATAGAAGGTATGTCTTTTGGTCCAAAATTGCCAAATGGTCACGACAGTTTAGTCCTTATTTCAGATAATAACTTTAATCAAAAACAACAAACGAACCTTACTGCATTCGAAATAAAACCTTAAGAATTGCAAAACAGCTTTTATTTTTGGAATTCATATATGTCTATTTAAATTAAAGGTAAATAGGTAGTTAAAATATAAATTGTAGCGATTTTGTAATGTGCTGACACCGGGTGAATAGTATGAGTGAGCGAGAGACTACAGGCTCGAGCCATATCCCCGGGCAAGCATGCACGATCAAAATCGTAATATTTTAAATATAAAGAGGACCAATCCACATTAAGGATTGGTCCTCTTATTTATAAGCTAGACATTTATATCATAGATTTCAATTTTTAAACATTGTTTTATATCTTAAACTGTGTCAAAAAACTATCGTGCATTTTAATCTATCATACTTTTGATATCAAATTTATTCAAGATTACCAAATTTAACTACATCACGTGCAATCATTACCTCTTCATTTGTAGGGATAACAATAACTTTTACAGGAGAATGTGGATAGTTTATGAAACCTTCTTCGCCATGAATCGCTTCATTTTTCTTAGCATCCCAATAAACACCCATAAATTCTAAACCTTCTAAAACTTTTGCTCTAACAGGATCAGAATTTTCACCTACGCCTGCAGTAAAGATGATTACATCTACACCGTGCATACGTGTCGCATAAGAACCAATATATTTATGAATTCTTGATGCAAACACATCTAATGCTAATTGAGCACGCTCTTTACCTGCTTTTGCCTCATCAATAATATCTCTTAAATCACTTGAAGTACCAGAAATACCTAATAAACCAGATTCTTTATTTAATGTATTCAGAACTTCTTCTGCATTTTTTCCTGTTTTTTCCATAATAAATGGTATTAAGGCAGGGTCAATATTCCCTGAACGTGTACCCATAGTAACACCAGCTAATGGTGTGAATCCCATTGAAGTATCAACAGATTCTCCACCATCAATTGCAGCAATGGATGCTCCGTTACCGATATGACATGAAATCATGCGTAATTCTTCGATTGGTTTGCCTAAAATTTCAGCTGCGCGTTGTGATACATATTTATGACTTGTTCCATGGAATCCGTATTTACGAATACCATAATCTTCATAATATTGATATGGCAAGCTGTATAGATAAGATTTCTCTGGCATTGTTTGATGGAATGAAGTATCAAAGATAGCTACATGTGGAATTTCTGGTAATAATTTGCGAAAAGCACGGATGCCCATTAAATTTGCAGGATTGTGTAATGGTGCTAGTTCACTTAATGACTCAATTTGTTCCTCAACTTCATCTGTAACATATACTGAATTTGGGAATAATTCACCACCATGTACGACACGATGACCTGTTCCATCGATATCATAAATGCTATCAATTACACCATGTTGTTTGAAGCTTTCCAACATAATATTAACCGCTTGTTCGTGGTCTGTAATATCTAATGTTGATTTGTGTTTTTCTCCGCCTACTTCAATAGTAAATACAGAATCTTTTAATCCAATACGTTCAATAAGTCCTTTAGTAATAATTTTTTCTTCCGGCATTTCAATAAGTTGAAATTTCAATGATGAACTACCAGCGTTAATAGCCAAAATTAATTTTGACATAGCATAATGCCTCCAATTTAAATTAAGTTTTTTTATATCCATATCTATTTAATCATTAATACAGTAAGAATTCAAGAATATTACAGTTTAATTTTCTGGATGGTTTTCCATCATCCAAGCATTTAAATCTTGTAAAAAAGCTTGGAATTGTTGAGGGCTTTTGAAATCAGGTATATTAGCTAACAGAACCTCTACAGGCTTTGTTACATTAGTTTCTTTTTTCTGCAGAATGAGTATCGACTTACGCGCTTTTTCATTTTTAAACAGTGTAGATGGCAAGTTTAGAAAAGCTTGCATTTCTGTTTCTGTTGCAATGAAATTTTGTAACTGTTTCACATTCGTACCCTCAAATAAATTACTAGGTACTACTAAAAACGCATATCCTGATGCTTTTAATGCTGTTACGGCTTGTTCAATTAATAAATAGTGAGAAAAACTATGTCCTTCTTCAAAACCTAAGTCCATTTCTTTACTTCTATCATCCACTGGATAATATCCTATTGGTAAATCTCCGATAACAACATCTGCGTCTTCAAAAGGAAGTGGCATGATAGCATCTTGAGGATAAACATCAAATGGAATTTCTAAAAAGTTTGCTAAATGTACACTTACACGTGATAATACTGGATCAACTTCGACAAGATGATGCATAACTGTATGTTCAGTTAATACTTCGTGTACAGAAGCGCTCAAATGTCCAGCCCCACTCGCAATATCTGCGACATGAAATGCTTCTTTGTTTTTTAAAAAACGCTCGGCAAGGAATCCTAGAATCATTCCAATTGAATCAGGTGTAATTTGATGGTTTGCTTGAATATCTTCTTTTTGCATTAAATTTAAATAAGCAAATTGAAATGCCTTACGTCTATCTTGTAATGTAGCTTGTTCCAACAATGATCTTTGATTAGAATAAACATTTTCCATTGCAAGACCTAAATTTTCTATGAAACTTTGACCATTCTCTTCATTTAAAGATTTGGTTTTTTCATCAAGTGCCTTAAATAATTGTTCCATTACTGTTTCTTCTTGTGCCATTTAAAAGTCCTTTCTAAAAAAACTGTCCATAATTTAATTGAAATTAAGTCAGTACCCTAACTTATATTACCAAATAATTATGGACAGTTTAATTTATAATGTCAACGATACTGTTTTATGAGTTTTACTAGTATAATCATGTGACAATATTATATAATTTATAGACTACGATAAGCTTCTAATGCAGCATCAAAGTCTGGGAAATTTGTACCTTCAGAAACAATTTCAGTATAAACTACTTTATTGTTTTTATCTAAAACGAAAACAGAACGTGCTAATAAACGTAATTCTTCCATAACAACACCGTACGTTTTACCGAAAGATAAGTTTCTATGATCGCTCAATGTGATTACATTTTCTAAGCCATTTGACGCACACCATCTTTTTTGTGCAAATGGTAAGTCTGCAGAAATTGTTAAAACTACACCATCTTCTTTAGCAGCTTCTTCATTAAATTTACGTGTTTGTTGATCACAAACACCTGTATCTATAGACGGAACAACGCTAATTAATTTTTTTTGTCCGTCATAAGTTTCTAAAGTAACTTCATTTAAATCATTATCTAAAACAGTAAAATCTGGCGCATATTCTCCTTTTTTTACTTGTGAACCATATAGTGTTACTGGTTCTTGTTTGAATGTAATTTGTGCCATGTTGCACGCCCTCCTATTAAATAGTTGTTACTACCATAGTATACCCATCTATCGTCTCAAAATAAACTCATAGATAACTAAAGTTTACTTTTATTTTTTTAAATAAAATAATTTTTCGAATTTATTTCTGATTACAACCGTGTCAGCGAAGATATCATGAATACCTCTGTGTTTATTTGTAAACAAAATAACTAAGTAAGGTAAATTAAATAATACGCCACTTATAATACGTCCAATCCACTCTCTAAATAACACATCTGCCCATGTAAGTGATTGACGATCTATTCTTTCTACCCGAATGTTACAAATCATTTTACCTATCGTTTGTTTGAAAAATTTAGTTAATAATACAAAGTATAGATAAAATACCAGCGCATCTAAAAGGTGTCCTAGGCTAAAATATTCAATCCATAACTTAAGTTCATCAATATGCGTAAAATGATATATCGGTTTCAATATCAGACCCTGTATACCAAATATAATGAGTAAATCAATAATAAAACTCCAAAACCTTATACCAAAACCTGCATATACAGACTGTGCTAATTGGTTATGATACATTGCTTCTATATCAGATTTATCATTTTCTGGAGTTGTTTGTAATGTTTGTTCATTTGTATAATGCTCCATTTTATACACCTAACCTTTATATAGATACATAGGTTCAGCTTCTGTATCATTGCTTATAATTGATTTCAAATCACTGAGTTCGTTTTTGAATTGGTTTATTGTTGATTTGGTTGAATAGATAGAACTAAACCAACCTTCATCTGCACTATATTTAAACACTTCTGCATCTTTTGCTTTTATGTCTTTCTTAAGAGCTTTTAATGCATTATCGTTATAACCAATTTCATCAATCAGACCGTTCTTTTCAGCTTGTTGTGCACTATAAATACGTCCATCAGCCAACTTTTTAACCTTTTTCTCTGGCATATCTCTACCTTCTGCAACAATATTAATAAATCTTTCATAACTATCATCTAATACAGATTGCAAAATATCTTTTTCCTCATTAGTCATTTCTCGAGAGCTACTCATAATATCTTTATGTTCACCAGATTTAATGACATTTTCTTTAATACCAAGTTTTTCTTGTAATCCAGAATAATCAACGTTTGACATAATAACGCCAATGGACCCAGTAGTAGATTGAGGGCCAGCATATATTTTATCGGCAGGAGCAGAAATATAATATCCACCAGACGCAGCCATCGCATCCATATGTACATATACCTTTTTATCCTTTTGTTTTATTTCTTCAATTTTTTTATAAATTTCATCACTTGGGTATGTACCTCCGCCAGGTGTATTAACGGTTAATAAAACTCCTTTTATCGAGCTATCTTTTTTCACTTTATCCAACTGTTTAAGAAATGCTTCATGATTATAACCAGAGCTTCCAAACAATCCTTCACCAGTACCTTCACTAATTTCACCATTTAAAGTTAGGTGTACAATGCGTTTTGAACTGTCACCTTCTGATTCTACCGTTTCAGTAAAAGGATCCATTTCTGACATGCCATCTTCACTAAAAAGCGAAGATATCACAGTAGATATCGAACTCATAACAATACCACCAAGCACGATTATTACGGCAAGTACTATTGCTATTATTCTCTTTTTCGACATAACGTATTCACTCCCAGAATTTTTTTCAATCGTTCCAAATACAATTTAAACATAATCAATTAAACAATGTATACCTTTATAAGAAAAATAAAATAAGAGTAAGATCTGAGTGGTATAGAAAACTAATCGTTTTAAAATGAAAAAAGCTGAGACAGTTTTTTGTCTCAGCCACATGCACACACCCGAATACCATTGAAGTATTACAGTTTAATTTTCAACATAATCAATTGATTAATTGCATCATATAATCGTAAGCATTTTTAATAATCAAAATAGCAGTTACTACAATAAATAAAGTTTTTACATAACTGACACCTTTTTTAATTGCGAATGTCGCCCCAACATACGATCCACAAATCATACTCACTGCCATAATCAAACCATAAAAATAGTCAACTTGATCTAAAATCATAAATAAAATTAAAGCGCCTAAGTTAGAAGCAAAATTTAATACTTTTGCATTGCCAGCAGCGCCTAAAAAATCAAAACCGAACATTAGTAGAATAAAAAGCATAAATGAGCCAGTGCCGCCACCTAAAAAACCATCATAAAATCCAATAAGCGACATAATACTTACAAATAAAATTGCTTTACCAAATGTCAATTTTGTATATGTACGTACATTGCCCCAATCTTTTTTTACCAATGTATAAATCATGACTAACGTCAAAATAATGATAACCAGTGGTTTTAAAAGCTCGGCGGGTAGAAATGTGGCTACACTCGCGCCACAAATTGCCAAAATAAATACAAATGGAAATAACTTCCCTACTATCTTCAAATCGACATTACCCGATCTCAAGAACCGAAATGCACTTGTAAGTGAACCAAATGAACTTGCTAATTTATTTGTACCCAAAGCGACGGCTGGTGGCATACCAACAGCTAATAATGCCGGAATAGAAATTAAACCGCCGCCACCTACAACAGCATCAATAAACGCTGCTAAAAACCCTAGAAGTATAATTATAAGAACGATTGAAATATCCCAATCTAGCATAATTCCATCCCCTGTCTGTTTTATTCTTATGTCTGATTAACTAATGTTGTTTGTATGGAATTGAATATTCATAATAAAAGTTAAAATAAATCATCTGCCAGTGCTTGCGTTTCAGTATCTTTTTCACTTTGATAGTCTGGCGTAATTGTTAATGTTTCTATTTGTTCAAATGCTTCCTTTACAAGTGGTTCAAAATCATACACTGTTTCAAATTTCTCCACCTTTTCAATATCTGGCTCCGTCACAGGATTTTTAGGTGTAAAGATTGTACAACAATCTTCATATGGTTGGATAGATACATCAAATGTGCCAATTTCTTTAGCTTTCTTCACAATGTCTTCTTTATCTAATGTTAAAAGCGGTCGTAAAATTGGTGTAGACGTCACATGATTGATAGCATACATACTCTTAAGGGTTTGACTTGCAACCTGCCCTAAATTCTCTCCATTTACTATGGCATGTCCTTCAATATCATGCAAAAGCTTGTCCGCCACTCTCATCATCATTCTACGTGTTGAAGTCATCGTATAGCGCTCATGTACCACTTTGTTAATTTGTTTTTGTAAAGCAGTGAATGGCACGATATGCAATTTTATAGGACCTACATGAGAGGACATGATTCTTGTAAGTTCAATTACTTTGTCCTTAGCCTTTTCACTCGTAAATGGTGGACTATGAAAATGAATGGCTTCTACAGTAACGCCTCTTCTCATAACTTCAATACCAGCTACTGGAGAATCTATACCTCCAGATAACATGAGTAATGTCTTACCGCCAGTACCGACTGGTAATCCACCAGATCCAGCAATTACTTTATCATATACATAAATAGCGTCTAATCGAACCTCTACTTTAATCGTATGGTTAGGGTTATGTACATCTACTGTTAGATTATCAGTAGCGTTTAACACTGTACCACCGAGTTCTTTTTGCAATTGATATGTATCAAACGGAAAGTTTTTATCTGAACGTTTGACATCAATCTTAAATGTATCTCCATGTGCATAACCTTGTGCAAATTTTACTGCTATATCACGTACTGCTTCTATTGTTTTATCAATTTTTAATACAGGACTGATAGAATAAATACCAAATACTTTTTCTAGTCGACGACACATTTCTTCAATATCTGCACCTTCATACAATTCAATGTACATTCTATCTCTATTGGCTTTGACGTTATATCCTTGCAATGGCATTAATGCACGCTTGACGTTCGAACGTAATTTATTAACAAACATTTTACGGTTAGCACCTTTTAAAGTCAACTCACCATATCTCACTAAAATGTGATCATAAATCATATTAACAACTCCTTCACTTCTTCATATACAAGCTTAAATTTATCTTTAAAATCACGAATATCTTCAGCGGTAGTGTTGGCACCCATCGATATTCTAATACTGCCTTCTATTTGCTTTTTTGGAATATCCATTGCTAAAAGCACCTCGTTCAATGAAGCTTTTTTGGATGAACACGCACTTGTAGTAGAAAGCATAATATCATATTTTGAAAATGCATTTACTAAAACCTCACCTTTCACACCCGGAAAGCCAACATTCAAAATATGTGGTGATGCACCGCTAGGAGAATTAACTTTCACGCCAGTAAATTCATTTATAAATCGTATAATTTCCTGATTGAACTCACTTAGTTTTTCATACAGTTGCGTACTTTCTTTAGCAGCGATCTTTAAAGCTTTTATGATAGCTATATCAATAGGAAGATTGACTGTGCCACTTCTAAGTCCATACTCTTGACCGCCACCATGTACAATGGGCTCAATTTGATGTAAATTACGAACAAATAAAAGACCTTGGCCTTTTAAGCCATGAAATTTATGACCGCTTAAACTCAGTGTGTCAGCAGCTTCAAAATTTAAAGCAATTTTGCCTACTGCTTGTACTGCATCGACATGTAAATGTGCTTTAGGGTATTGATGAACTATTTTTGACACTGCTTCGACAGGTTGAATTTGTCCCATAATATTATTGACATGCATACAAGTCACGAGTGCTACTTTGTCTGACATTAACGATTCCAAATGTTCTAAATCAATTTGTCCATCTTTTGTAATATTTACATATCTTATTTCGAACCCTTCAGTTTCCAATGAACGTACCACCTCTAAAACAGAAGGATGTTCTAAAACAGAGGTAATTATGACATTTGCAAATGCCTTTTTCTTGTATGCAATTCCTTTAATTGCAATATTATTCGATTCAGTTGCTCCACTTGTAAATACAATATCAAAATCTTTTTCTAATTTAAATAGCGCTTTGATTTGATCTTTTGATTGTTGTAATAACTGCTCTGCTTGTATACCTGCTTTATGTGGGCTATTAGGATTAAAATATAACGACTCATTTACTTTTATATAGGTATCTAATACGTCTTGTCTTGGTTTTGTTGTCGCTGCATTATCAAGATAAATCAATGTTTTCACTCCAATTGTATATCATTTTATATTTTTAAACGCTTCATATTTATATTTTATGTCAACATTTCATTTCATATTTTAAAGTTTCCCTTTTAGCATTATACTCGCTTTTATTAAAAAGAAAAGAGAGTGAAACAGAAATTGATTTTTAAAATATAATTTCTTCATCACTATCGAAATAAATTTTTGAATGACCATTACATATTAATCATCTATTAATGCGAACATCTATGTCCAACAAATTATTCGAGGCTGGAACATAAAAATGCTCCAGCCTCGAAAAAGATTACTATTATTTAGTTAATAACTTGTGATTCAATTTGTTTTGTAACGCCCGGTTCTACACTTTCAAGTGCTTGTTCAGATATTTCAATTGAGCGTTTATAACGATTGTTTTTAAATAAACGTTCCGCTTCGTTAAGACTTTTATCAATATTTGAACTTTCTTTACGATAACGGTTACCGTATTCGATTAATTTTTCAGCATAAACTGCATTAACGAGGACATCTGTAGCTTCGTCTTCAAATTTATTCATTTGTAAGACCACTTTAGATACTTTATCTTTAAGTTGTTTTACATGAATCGGTCTTACACTGAATTTTTTATTTACTTCACGCACTTCGTAGTCTATTTCATTTTTCATAATGATGAATCTTTCAGGTACACTTGGTAAATTTGATGCCAAGAGTTTTCTATAAACTTCTTCTTTTTTACTTTGTACACGCAAGATATTTTCTTCTGCTTCTGCTTCATCTTCGCGAAGTTGAATTAAATGATTTTGTAATTTTTCCTGTTTTTCATTGATAACATCAACATGTTCTGCGATATATTTCAAGTTATCTTGAACTTCGCTATATCTTACAGCTGACTTTGCCATTTCTTGTAGAATTTCATCATAAACTGAAATCATACTCTGAATTTCATTTTCAAACTGTCTGACGTTTTGAACATCACTTTCATTTATATAATAATTTTCACGCACATATTCAATTTCAGTTTGTAATGTATAATTCATTTCTTTAGCTCTAAATAAATTATCTGTGATGACTTCTTTTGTTTCTTCTACTTCATTTTTTGCTTTCACTTCATGTTCGATTAATTCATACATTTCATCAAGACGATCATTGATACTATTTAATTTATCATTTGCTTCGTCTAATTCTAACCTACTAATCATCGGTTCTACGAAACTCAATTCTGTTTTAAGCGTCTGTAATGAGCTATCAATCTTGACATGGTCTAAATCATAACCTTCGACTTTCAAATCTCGACATCCATATTTTAAATCTTGGAATTGACCTGGTAATTCCTTTTGTGCTTCTCTAATTAATTCAGGAATTTCATCCATATCTTTTTTAAGATAATTCATATCTTCATTAAGTGTTTTGATGTGATTATACGCTTGGTTATAGTTGCCGTCTTCTTTTAGTGTTTCGTACGTTTCCATCTCTGGAACAAAAGTTTCAATTTCTTGTTCCAATGGAGCAGCCGCTTCACCGAATTGGTGTCTATTGGCTAACACATCACGCTTCATTTCACGATAATCCACCTTACATTCTTCATATAGGTGATCACTTTCTTTATGTAGATTTAATATGTTTTCAATATTTGAATTAAGTTCATTGTAGTTTTCTTCATATTTATCCATGAGTTCATGTGCTTCATCAATCTCAGTTTGAGCTTGTGAAAACTTAAATTTATCAAGCAATCCTTCCGCATGATGAATTTTTTCTTCTACTGGCAATAAATATTGATTTTTACTATCTAATGCATTTTGTTTTAAACCATTATAAGTCGTTTTTGTTTCCCCAGTTAAAGTTAGCTCAGATAATTGAGATAGACTTTCATCATAGGGTAATTGTTCTACTTTTGATTTACGCGTTTCAGCCTTTTCAATCATTTGGCTTTTGTTGGAACGCATATAGAATAATACACCGACAATAATCAGTATAATAACAATAATTGCTAAAATGACATACAATACCATATGTTTTCTCCTCCTATTTTATCACTATTCATTATAACGTAAGATACCTACCCATTAAAGAGAAAATGAGTGAATCATCTCAATTATTTAAAATTAATCATAAGTTCATTCTCACCTAAATCATATGTAAAACGATATTTTGAAAAACTTATAAAATCTATTGATTGATTACTATTAAAACAGTCTTTATAATAAATGAAAAGTAAAAAGTGAGGTTTTTTTATGCTAGAGGTCACTGAAACAAATTATGATTTATTACAAAAACAAGTTTCAAGTTTAATTGAAGATGAATCAAATATGATTGCTATCCTAAGTAACGTATCTGCATTATTAAATGACTCAATAGATCAAATTAACTGGATTGGCTTTTATTTAGTAGAAGATAACGAATTGATTCTCGGACCATTTCAAGGTCACCCTGCTTGTGTACATATCGCTATTGGTAAAGGGGTATGTGGTACTGCTGTTGCCCAAGATAAAACGCAATTAGTAGAAGACGTCAATGCGTTTCCTGGACACATTGCTTGCGATGCTAACAGTAAATCTGAAATTGTAGTACCGATTCATAAAGATAATAATGTAATAGGTGTTTTAGATATAGATGCACCTATCACAAACCGTTTTAATAATGAAGATAAACAAGGATTAGAAGCGATTGTAAAAATCATTGAACAACAATTATCATAAATTGTATGCTTATCTATCACAAACAAACGCAAAGTCGACTATTGACAGATTAATATATCATGGTACAATGTTCTTTGTGTGAATAAACGAAATTAGCAGTTGTATATTAATTGGCGCTATGTTGTTCCCAAAGTGGGCGTGCCGTGTAACCGTAGCTATGAGGCGAGGACACATAAAACAATATATCCAATTAAGCATACAACACTCTTTTTTGTTTTTTCATAACAATAAAAGAGAAAAAGGAGGAGTCAATTTATGGCTCGATTCAGAGGTTCAAACTGGAAAAAATCTCGTCGCTTAGGTATTTCTTTAAGTGGCACAGGTAAAGAATTAGAAAAACGTCCATACGCACCAGGACAACATGGTCCTAACCAACGTAAAAAAATGTCAGAGTATGGTTTACAATTACGTGAGAAACAAAAATTACGTTATTTATATGGCATGACTGAAAGACAATTCCGTAACACATTCGAAATCGCTGGTAACCAACATGGTGTACACGGTGAAAACTTCATGCAATTACTTGCTGCACGTTTAGATGCAGTTGTATATTCATTAGGTTTAGCTCGTACACGTCGTCAAGCACGTCAAATCGTTAACCACGGTCATATCGAAGTTGATGGTAAACGTGTTGACATTCCGTCATACACACTTAAACCTGGTCAAGAAATTTCAGTACGTGAAAAATCAGCTAAATTAGATATCATTGCTGAATCTGTTGAAATCAACAACTTTGTACCTGATTACTTAGAATTTGATGCAGACAACTTAAAAGGTAAATTCATTCGCATTCCTGAACGTAGTGAATTACCAGCTGAAATCAATGAACAACTTATCGTTGAGTACTACTCAAGATAATAAGTTTCATACTCAAACACCGACAATTTTGTCGGTGTTTTTTTATTTCTCCATGCTAATTTATATGCAATGAACCATTATGCTATCATTTCAGAGCTAATGCATAATAAATTTTGCTATGTTAAAAGCCTTCTTCCTGTTTGCCATTGCATTTACTCAATGTTTAAGAAAGATATAACATCCCCTCTGCACGCCCTTTCAATTTTACTTTTTACTTCACTTTGTTTATATTTAGTAAAAAGGAGTGTTATCATTGAAAATCAGAGCTTTAGAAGAAACAGATTTAGACTTTGTACATCATTTAAATAATGAATATTCCATTATGTCTTATTGGTTTGAGGAACCCTATCAGTCTCTAAGTGAATTACAATCACTCTACAAAAAACATCTATTAGATGAATCTGAAAGAAGATTTATTATTGAAAATGATTCTGAACGTATCGGAGTCGTTGAATTAGTAGAAATTGATTTTATACATAGCAATTGCGAAATACAAATTATCGTGGATGAGGGATATGGTGGCAAAGGATATGCCTCTCAAGCATTTAAAATGGCTATAGATTATGCCTTTTTAGTGTTAAACCTTCATAAAATATATTTATTTGTAGACGTTACGAACGAAAAAGCTGTACATATATACCAAAAACAAAACTTTAAAATTGAAGGTACCCTACAAGAGCATTTCTATACACGAGGAAAATATAATGATTGTCATGTAATGGGACTTTTAAGAGATGCTTGGATTAATCAACAAAAATAAACATATAACTGTAAATGAAACTTACTTTTGTAATGTAAATATAAACTACATTTAAGCAACAAAATTATAGAAAATATTCTCTAAACTAACATGAATAAGTCCCACTTCTCAATTTATTGAGTTAGTGGGATTTATTCATGAGCTTTAGCTTAACTAATCCTGAAATCTAAGTTATCTTCCCTTGTCAGACTGCATGTTAAAAAAGTTACTTCGATGGCTATACCATGTCAATTTTGATACTATATTCCAATTTAAATTTATGCATTAACAGAACAGATAAAGTGGCATCACAAACTTTTATTTAAAACAAATCTTTGATTTAACAAAATAAACGATGTGGTTTGTCCGAAATAAGACCATCTACACCAATACGTATCAGTTTTATTGCCTGCCTTTTTTCATTAACAGTATAAGGTATTACTTTCAATCCATAGTCATGTGCCTTCTTCATAAACGCTTCAGTCACTAATGAGTAGTGTGGATTAACATAGTCAGCATATTCAGCTATTTTTTTAAAAGATGGCATTTTATACCAATATCGTTTTTTGCTAAGTAAAACACCTAGTCGATAACCATAATGTTTCGGATATAGTTGTTTTATAAAATTTTGATCAAATGATTGAATGATCACCTGATTTTTATCTAGCTCATATTGCTTTAATTTATCAATTAAATCATTTTCAATGCCAGGATAGTTTTTAGGTTGCTTCATTTCTATTAATAATAACTTGGGTGATGCTTTGATTAATGTTAATACTTCATCTAATGTCGGTAATGTTTGTTTTTTATATCTTGGATTACTATTTATACCATAATCAAATCTTCTTAAATCATTAAGTGTTTGTTCTTTAACCTTCCCACTACCATCGGATGTTCTGTCAATAGAATCATCATGTAACACAACTAACTGACCATCCCGCGTTTTATGTAAATCTATCTCTAATATATCTGCATTGCTTTGAAGGGCAGCTTGAATTGCAATGATAGTATTTTCTGGATAATCCATTGCCAAGCCACGATGCGCAACTAACATTATGTGATGATCTTCGAATTCAAATGTCATAAAAAGTGCCCTCCCCTTTCAATATAAAGTAGAATCATCTAAACTTAAGTTATCATAAAAACATTGGAGGTCAAAGCAATGGTCCAACATCAATTTAAAGTAATTACAAAATGGGCAGATGGACGGGAATCAGTCGGTAAACTATCTGGTGATATTTTAGATGAACAAATATCTATCCCAGCAGGTTTAGGCGGAAATGGAACTGGTACGAATCCTGATGAGTTACTAGTTTCGGCAGCATCATCTTGTTATATCATTTCCCTTGCAGCTGTATTAGAACGCTCAGGTTTTACGCAGATAGATATCCAACAATCAACAATTGGATTAGCTATATTCGAAAATGCCAAATTTAAAATGGACACGATTACACATTATCCAGAAATAAAAGTGGATACAACACAGAAAGAACAATTAAAAAAGAAACTACCAAAGTTACTAAAGATTGCAGACAATAATTGCATGATTTCAAATTCTATAAGAGGCAATGTCGACGTCAAAATAGAACCAATATTAAAATAATTTTGCAATCATTTTATGTATGACGGAATATGATTATAATAACAATGTATACCCTTACATATTATTTGAAATTTGAATATATTTAATAATTTTAAATTTTTACACTTTTATATTTTCTGAAAATTTGCTAAACTTGACAATCATAAGCATTGGGGGAATTACACATGAAATATTATCATCCTTTGTTACTTACACCAGGACCTACACCTGTACCAGAACATATATTACACGCTACACAATTACCGATGGTCGGACATCGATCAAGTGATTTTGAAGCAATCGCAGAACAAGCTTTTAAATCACTTAAACCAATCTTTGGTTCTAAAAATGAGGTTATGATACTTACTTCAAGTGGTACAAGCGTACTTGAAGCGAGTATGCTGAATATAGCAAACCCAGATGATGACATTGTTATTATTGTTTCTGGTGCATTTGGCAATAGATTTAAACAAATTGCAGAGACTTATTACGATAATGTACATATATTCGAAGTTGAATGGGGTCAAGCAGTTAATGTTCCTGATTTTATCGACTTTTTAAAATCTTTAAACACTGATATCACAGCAGTCTTTAGCCAATATTGTGAGACTTCTACAGCTGTATTACATCCTGTACATGAACTAGGTAAAGCATTAAGCGACTTTGATTCATCGATTTATTTTGTGGTTGACGGTGTCAGTTGTATTGGAGCTGTTGATGTAGATTTAGATCGAGATTATATCGATGTCCTTGTTTCAGGTAGTCAAAAGGCAATTATGCTTCCACCTGGTCTTGGATTTGTAGCTTATAATAATCGTGCAAAAGAACGATTTAACGAAGTAATAACGCCTAGATTTTATTTAGATTTAAATAAATATTTAAAATCATTGTCTGAGCATTCAACACCTTTCACACCTAATGTTTCTTTATTTAGAGGTGTAAACGCATATGCCGAACTAGTCAATGATGAAGGATTAGATCAAGTAATAGATAGACACTATGCAATAAGAGATGGACTAAGACAAGCTTTGAAAGCATTAGATTTAGAGTTATTGGTCCAAGATGCTTATGCATCTCCTACCGTCACAGCGTTTATTCCAAAATCTAAAGATGAACTAAACTATATTAAAAATGAATTAAAAAATAGATTTGCCATTACGATTGCTGGTGGCCAGGGTCATTTAAAAGGCCAAATATTACGTATTGGCCATATGGGTCAAGTATCGCCTTTTGATATTTTACAAGTTGTATCAGCGTTAGAAATACTATTGTCAGAATTTAGAAATGAATCTTATGTTGGTAAAGCTATCACACAATATATGGAGGTCGTAAAAGCATATGTATAAAATTTTAGTTTCAGATCCAATTTCACCAGATGGTTTAAAAAATTTAACAGATCATAGCGATTTTAATGTCGACATTCAAACTGATTTGAATGAAACAGAATTAGCTGAAATCATTCCTAACTATGAGGGTCTAATTGTACGAAGCCAAACCCAAGTCACTTCTAATATCATTGCTGCTGCACCAAACTTAAAAGTCATCGCACGTGCAGGCGTTGGTGTGGATAATATTGATGTAGAAGCTGCTACTAAACATGGTGTTATCGTTATTAATGCACCTGATGGGAATACAATTTCAGCTACTGAACATTCGATGGCAATGATTTTATCCATGGCACGTAACGTCCCTCAAGCCCACCAATCATTGAAAAATGGAAAATGGGATCGTAAAGCATATAGAGGAACTGAACTTTATAACAAAACGTTAGGTGTCATTGGTGCTGGAAGAATTGGAATAGGTGTAGCAAAACGTGCACAAAGCTTTGGTATGAATATACTTGCTTTTGATCCTTATCTATCAGAAGACAAAGCTAAAGAACTTAATGTGACACGTGCTACAGTTGATGAAATTGCTGAACAAGCAGATTTTGTAACAGTGCATACCCCATTAACACCAAAAACAAGAGGTATTGTAGATAAAGCATTTTTTGAAAAAGCAAAACCGACCCTTCAAATTATCAATGTTGCGCGCGGAGGTATCATTGATGAAGATGCACTTGTCGAAGCATTAGATACAAATCAAATTCAAGGTGCTGCAATTGATGTATTTGAAAGCGAACCTGCAACTGAATCACCACTTGTTGCGCATGATAAAATAATCGTCACACCACACTTAGGTGCATCTACTGTTGAAGCACAAGAAAAAGTTGCAGTCTCTGTTGCCAATGAAATCATAGATATATTTGAACACGGTAATGTCGTTAATGCGATTAACGCACCAAAAATGTCCTTCAATGAAATTAATGATGAATTAAAGCCATATATTGAATTAAGTAAATTAACTGGTGAAGTAGGTATTCAATTATTGGAAAAAGCCCCTCGTGAGTTACAAATTAAATATAAAGGGGATATCGCACTGGATGATACAAGTTTACTTACTAGAACTCTTGTATCAGGTGTATTACGCCAAGATTTAGCGGAACGTGTCAATTTAATAAATGCCTTAGTGTTACTAAATGAGCAAGGTGTATCATATAATATAGAAAAAGATACCAAACATCGTGGATTTAGTAATTATATTGAATTAACTTTAATTAATAAAGACACACAAATTAAAATTGGTGCAACTGTACTAAATGGCTATGGCCCAAGAATCGTACGTATTAATGAATACCCTGTTGATTTCAAACCTGAAAAACATCAATTGGTTATCAATCATAACGATAGACCAGGTATTGTAGGACGTACAGGTCAAATATTAGGTGAATACAATATCAACATCGCTTCTATGCATTTAGGGCGCACAAACCAAGGTGGTAATGCGTTGATGATTTTATCGATTGATCATCCTGTAACACAAGATGTCATCGATGCTTTATATGAAATTGAAGGATTTAATCTAATAAGAAGTGTAGAATTAGATGTTGCAGTAAATGAAAATTATAATATTTAACAATAATAAGCTGAAAGGACAACAAAATGATTGTCCTTTCAGTTTTTTAATCAAAATACTTTTATTTCAAACTATTATTAACAGCCCTATTCATGTTAAATATTATTTAAGAGTCTAGGACATAAATACCCATTCTCAAAATAATAGGACCAATCCTTAATATGGATTGGTCCTATTTATATTTAAAATATTACGATTTTGATCGTGCATGCTTGCCTAGGGATATGGCTCGAGCCTATAGTCTCTCGCTCATATCATTTCCCCAGGCGTCAGCACGATGCAAAATTTCTATAAGTGATGTGCTTTAATACAATAGAAAAAGCTTCGTATTATTTAACTTATACAACTAATAGAAAGTCATATTTTTAATTAACCAAAAGATATAACTTAATATGAATACACATGATGGATTGGTCCTCTTATATTTAAAATATTACGATTTTGACTGTGCATGCTTGCCTAGGAATATGGCTCGAGATTGTAGTCTCTCGCTCATATCATTTCCCCGGGCGTCAGCACATTACAAAATCAGTACAATTTATATTTTGTTATTCAAAAAAATAAGGCCTTTCGTATAATTTAATAAATCCCACTAAACTAAATTAACGAAGTGCCTTATGTATAAAGATTACAACATGACTCAACACTCTACCAATGGAAACTTCAGTTCTTATTCCCTCAAATGATATGTCACGACATGTGAATGAAATCGTTGAAACAATCTCTGAAATTGTAATCGATACATTCAAACATCATCGTGGTGCTACTCATATCATCCAAAATGTTTATATATGCGCTTTAGTACAAGTAAATCCTGTAACTCATTAATCGTAATCATCTTTATCAAGACGTGCTTATATACATTAATATTTCTTATACTCCTCAATCGTCAACGTTTGTATTATAATAAAATATCTCGAATTTCACCTACATGATTAACGATATATTCAGCATCATAACTTTCTAATTCCTCACGTGCATTTTGGCCTTTCAAACCTGTTAAAGGACCGATAAAAGTTGCGCCTATCTTTTTCGCACTTAATAAATCAGCTAATGAATCACCAACAATAAATACTTCATCTGAATTTACACGATTTTCTTGATTTGTTGCATATTTTTTATAATGTTCCAAAATATTACCATCAAGCGTTGCTAAATAACTAAACGGGTTTGGTTTCCCTAGCGGCTTTAATTCAGGAAAATGCTCTTCTGCATTCAATACGTCACTAGCTGTTACAATATGTAAATCATCAAACAAAGATTTAATGCCTAATGTCTCAAATGGAACAATTGTCTCAGTTCGTGGTCGACCTGTTGCAATAGCAATTTGGTAACCAGCCTCTTTCAAATCTTCTAACAATTGCTTGATTTCACTAACAGGTCTAAGCACTACCTCTTGATATATATAACCCTTTTTAAAGTCAGTGCGTTGTTGTTTCTGTTCTACTTCATTATACAATTGGTAACCTAAATACCATTCCTGATAAATTTCTTGTGCTAGCGTCCAGAATGGACTTTTCAACTCAAATAATTCAGCACCTTCTGTATTTAACTGTACTTTTGCATGTTCAATTAACGCTTGATATATATTTTCTTTACCAGAACTTAAACCATCTAAAAATGAAAGTGGTAAGTCAAAATTAAGCTCAATATTTGAAATATGATCACCGAGAAATTGTAGTGTTTGTTCACTAAAGCTTTCACTATTCAATGCAATAGATAATTCCTCTTGAGAAAGTGATTTGCATAAATCAATGTAATGTAATGCAATAACGATAAATAACATATCCCAGTTTGAATTCAAACCTAAAGATTTTAAATTTGTTAAAATTTCATCATGAAAGAAGACAATATCTCTTATTTCAGAAATTTGCTCATCATCCAGTTCATGAAAATCTATAGACGGGTCAATACCAATATAATCTTTACTCATTAACAGTTCATAAACAGTTAATGCAGATACATCAAAGCACCTTTCTTCACTTAAAAACACACCATCAACATCAAATAATACCGACTTCATCTTAGTTCCTCTCCTTTAATCAGAAAATTCTGATACTAGTATATCGTACTATTTACATGTGAAAAGAGCAATGTATTTCCAAAAGATATATATAGAAAAATATTATTAATTTCATAGAATTAATTTGAAAATAAAATCACGCTTGAAAATGAAACGATAGCATGTACTTATCGATTATTTCCAAACGTGATTTTATGAATTGCTATATCTTTATAATAAATCTTTCAAAGGATGCTAGCTAATTATGATCTTCTAATTGTGCTTCCATTTCGTCTGCTACTTGTTGTACTTGCGTACCAATGATAACTTGGGTGTTGTGCTTACCACTTGTTGTAACACCTACTGCACCAGCACCTTTAATCTTAGTTTCATCAATAATGCTATTATCATTGAGTTCCATACGTAAACGTGTAGCACAGTTTGTTAAAGAAGTAATATTCTCTTTGCCACCAAGACCTTCTAAAATTTGACTAGCCGTTTTTGAATACTTATTTGTCTGTAACTCTCCTTCAGACTCAGCTGAATCTGCAGTGTCACCTGTTGTAGCTTCTTCAGATGTCGGATCAGGTAGTAAGTTATCACCACGACCAGGTGTATTAAGTTTCAACCATTTTATTGCTAATCTAAATACAACATAATAAATAACAAAGAACACTACACCTTGGACCATTAACATCAGTGGATGATTTGCTACTGGATTAATCAGAGATAGTAAAAAGTCAATTAATCCTGCACTAAATGAGAACCCTGCTGTCCAGTGGAATAGCGCTGCAATAAACAGAGATAAACCAGTTAGTAGTGCATGAATGACAAATAGTATTGGTGCTACAAACATAAATGAAAATTCGACTGGCTCAGTAACGCCAACGAAAAATGCTGAAATAGCTCCACCAAACATTAAGCCATAAACTCTTTTTTTCTGTTTTGTCTCAGCAGTATGATACATCGCTAGTGCTGCTGCTGGAATTCCAAACATCATTACTGGGAAGAAACCAGCCATATAGCGTCCTGTAATACCTTTAACGGCACCATCACCTGTTTGGAATTTAGCGATATCATTAATACCTGCTAAATCAAACCAGAACACTGTATTCAATGCATGGTGCAACCCGGTAGGTATTAACAAACGGTTGAAAAAGCCATATAAAAATGCGCCACCAGGTCCTAAATCCAATATCCATGTTCCAAATGTAACAATTGCTGAGTACACAACCGGCCAAACAAATAACATAATAACTGCTATAAATATACTAAAGAATGCAGTTAAAATAGGTACCAAACGTTTACCACTAAAGAACGATAACGCTGTTGGCAACTCTGTTTTACTAAATCTGTTATACGTATATGCAGCAACTAAACCAATAATCAAACCGATTAAGACGTTTTGATTATTCATTTGTTCGAACGCTTCATTTACTCCTGTTTCTTTTACACCCAATAATGGTGCTAATTTTTCAGGACTAAGCACGACGGTTGTTAAGAAGAAACCAACAGCTGCAGCAAGCGCCACTGCACCGTCATTTTTTTTCGCCATACCTAAAGCGACCCCAATTGCAAATAATATTCCTAGTTGGTCTAGAATCGTTGAGCCTGCTGTAGAAAAGAACGTAGCTATGGTTGGCAATATACCAAGTGCTTTTAATGCATTACCAATACCAACGATAATAGCAGCTGCTGGTAACACTGCAACTGGCAACATGAGCGATCTTCCCAAACGTTGAAAGAAACTATACATAATCATTCCCCATTTCCCAATAAATTACCAAAAAAATCACCACATGTACAAAATGTCCACGTGGTGAATGAAAGCGTTATACTTGTTGTCATTGTACAATTCCATAATAACACAAGTTATATAAATTTCGTATATAAAATAAGATTCAAAATGAGTAAAATTAACTATTTATGTGCTGCATACGTATTTAATTCATTTTGTAATTGAATTGTTCTTTTTTCCAATTCTTTTGTTAAATATTCTAATTTTTCATTTCGTTTCATATCTTTAGGCAAGTTTTTTGTTTCGATGGGTTCACCAAATTTAATAATTGCTTTGCCTGTGATTAAACCTAGAATTTTTTTGGGACCAATATATGCCGCTGGTAAAATGGGTGCTTGAGCCATCATAGCGATTGTAACTGCGCCACGTTTCATCGGTGAGCCTTCATCATATTTCATACGATGTCCAGTTGGAAAAATACCGACTGTTTTATTTTCTTTTAATAATTTAATTGGCTTTTTCAACGTGCTTGGTCCAGGGTTTTCTCTATCAACTGGAAAAGCATTAAGTGAACTTAAAAATCCACCAAACCATTTATTATTAAACAACTCTTTTTTGGCCATATAATGAATTTGGTTTGGATAAATAGCCATACCTAGCATAATGACTTCATTATAACTTTCGTGGGTACAAGTGACGACGTATCTATGTAATTGAGGGATGTTTTCTTTTCCTTGTACTTCTAATGATTTACATATTTTACGTAAAATAAAATTTAATATACCGCTAACAATTCTATACATTTTTCCACCTACTTTTTTTACCTTATATTACCCTATTGATTCTATCATTTAGTGCATTAATGAACAAGATAATTTATATTTCAGTCTAAAGTTGTATAGTGATATACTAGAAAAAGTTGGACAAACCTTTCATAATAGGTTTTATAGAATAAATCGGAGGTATAATATGTCAGAATTTAACAACGATCAAAATATAAATAATAAACAACCTGACGCGCAAACATCAAATAACACTCAGACGACATTTAGTAAACGAACAAAACCAAAATTCCCTTGGTTTAAAACTGTTCTTGTTGCACTAATAGCTGGTATCATAGGTGCACTCATTGTCTTAGGTATTGGTAAATTGATGGAGAATACTGTTTTAAATGATAATGGTTCAACCGTCAAAGAAGCGAATAATAATAGTAATGCTGGTAATTCATTAGATGGTAAAAATGATAAATATGATTCTGTCAATCAAATGATTACAGATGTATCACCTGCAATTGTCGGTGTCATCAATATGCAAAAAGCCCAAAATTTAGATGATTTGCTTAAAGGGAAATCTGCTAAATCTGAAGAAGCTGGCGTGGGTTCTGGTGTGATTTATCAAAAGAATAATGGATCAGCATATATTGTTACGAATAATCACGTAATTGATGGCGCAAGCGAAATTAAAGTACAATTACATAATTCTAAACAAGTAGATGCCAAATTAATAGGTAAAGATGCACTTACTGATATTGCTGTATTAAAAATTGATGATACCAAAGGTACAAAAGCGATAGACTTTGCCAACTCCTCTAAAGTTAAAACAGGTGATAGTGTATTTGCAATGGGCAACCCACTTGGTTTAGAATTCGCAAATTCTGTAACATCAGGTATCATTTCAGCAAGTGAACGTACAATTGATACACAAACATCAGCAGGTGCGAACAAAGTAAATGTACTACAAACAGATGCAGCCATTAACCCTGGTAACTCTGGTGGTGCGTTAGTAGATTTAAATGGGAATTTAGTAGGTATAAATTCTATGAAAATAGCGAATGAACAAGTTGAAGGTATTGGTTTCGCAATACCTAGTAACGAAGTGAAAGTTACAATTAAGGAACTCGTTAAAAACGGAAAAATCGATCGCCCTTCTATCGGTATTGGTTTACTAAATTTAAGTGAAATACCAGATGAGTATAAAAAACAATTAAATACAGATAAAAAACAAGGTATATATGTAGCAAAAGTATATGCTGACAGTGGATTAAAAGAAGGCGATATTATTACAAAAATTGATGATGAAAAAGTCAAAGAAGATACAGAACTTCGCTCTTATTTATATGAACATAAAAAACCAGGAGATAATGTTAATTTAACAATTGAAAGAAAAGGTAAAACACAAAGTGTTGATGTAAAATTAACAGAACAAAAGTCTAATACCACAGACTCATCCAAAGAGGAAGCCGTCCCTTTTAATTAATAAAATGTGGTAATATGTTAAGAAAACAGGACACAAAACTTAATCTTAAAATAAAGGAGTCTGGGACANNTGTCCCAGACTCCTTTATTTTGTCAGTAGATGATAAAGTCCCACTACTCAATTTATTGAGTAGTGGGACTTATGCATGAGCTTTAGCTCTACTTTTTTAAATTGTAGTCTTCGCTACTAGTAGTGGGACGACGAAATCATTTTAATAAAATTAGAATTCAGTTCCACTCACCTTTTATATTTCAAATCTTACGATTAAGTATAATCTTATTTATAATTTATCATAAAGTATTTTTTCTTACCTCTACGTACAATTGTAAATGCATTATCGATTTTATCATCGTCTGACAATTCATAATTTACATCTTGTTGTCTTTCACCATTTATATAAATCGCACCATTATTTATATCTTCACGTGCTTGTCTCTTAGATGAAGATATGCCAGTTTCAATGATGGCTTCAACAAGGTTCGAAGTCGTGTGGTTTAAGTCAACTTGCGGTACATCTTTAAATCCTTCTTTTAATTCTTTAGCTGAAAGTGATTTCAAATCACCTGAAAATAAAGCTTGTGAAATTCTAATTGCATCATCTAATGCATCTTGGCCATGAATAAATCTAGTAACATTTTCAGCTAATGCTTTTTGTGCTTCTCGTAAATGTGGTGCTTCTTGCAATGATTTTTCTAAATCATTTATTTCTGCTTTACTTAAAAATGTGAAGTATTTTAAAAATTTAATAACATCTTCATCCGTTGAATTAATCCAAAATTGGTAGAATTCATAAGGGCTTGTTTTGTCAGCATCTAACCATACTGCTCCACCTTCTGTTTTACCAAATTTTTTACCATCAGATTTAACTACTAACGGTATAGTCAGACCAAATGCTTCATTTTCCCCATACATACGACGCATGAGTTCAATACCACTAGTGATATTGCCCCATTGGTCTGAACCGCCTACTTGAATTTTACAATTGTATGATTGATTAAGGTGTCCAAAATCAATTGCTTGTAAAATTGTGTAAGTAAATTCAGTAAACGAAATGCCATGTTCTAAACGCGTTTGAATAGAATCCTTGCCCAACATGTAATTTACACCGACATGTTTACCATAATCTCGTAAAAATTCAATTAATGATATTTGTCCAAGCCAATCTTTATTATTAACTAGTTTTGCACCTTTATTTGTGTCAAACTCAAAAATTTTATGCATTTGTTTACTAATACCTTGTACATTGATTTCAACTTGTTCTTCAGTTTGTAACTTTCTTTCTTCTGATTTACCAGATGGGTCGCCTATCATTCCAGTACCGCCACCAATTAACACAAGCGGTCGATGACCATGTTCTTGAAAGCGACGTAAAGTTAGGAATGGTAATAAATGACCAATGTGTAAACTATCTGCAGTTGGATCGGCACCACAGTATAACGTAACTTGTTCTTTATTTAATAAATTTTCAATACCTGTTTCATCCGTTTGTTGATAAATTAAGCCTCTCCATTTTAATTCTTCAATTAATGCATTTGTCATGATATCAACCTCCTAATTAAATATTGATAAAGTTTTGAATAGGCTTTATTTGCATCACTTCCATCATTCAAGAAAAATAATATTAGAAAATGCAAAAAAGCGCCCTTACATATTTATGTAAGGGCGCAAGTGCACGGTACCACCATACTTTAAGTCAAACAACTTTATTAATGATACGTTCATTAACTAAAACGTTTGGATAATTGTATTATAAAGGTGTATTCATATAAAGATCAACGTTAGTTCACAGCGACCACTAACTCTCTGAAGATGATACAATATATTACTTCTCCTCTATCCAAAAACGATATCGAATTGATACTTATTATATTTAATTCTATTTTAAAAGTCAACAGTCTATCTTATGTTATAATACTGTTTAGCTAAGGAGGACCACAATGGAAAAACAAACGTTTGATACAGACATTCGTAAAAATAAACAACTTACCAGACTGGAACAGTTTGAATTTATTTATAAAAAAATCAAACACTTTTTCGTAGGTTTGTTTTTCATATTTGGCTGTACTTTGCTTATTTTACTAGCAATAACTGTGCTTTATTTTCAAAATTTAACAAAAGAAGCAACACATATGTCAGATAATGAATTAAAACATAAATTATTAATTGTGTCTGGTAATGAAGATATTGATTATAAAAGTGACAATATTTTATCAGAATATAACAATTCTATTAATACACTTATTGTTGGTCCAAAACATGTTGATAGCAATGTGATTAAAGCATTAACAGCTTCAGAAGACAGTTTGTTCTTTCGTCATAATGGTATATTACCTAAAGCAGTTTTAAGAGCAATTGGACAGGATATATTTAATTCAAGTGATGCTACTGGTGGTAGTACAATTACACAACAACTTGTTAAAAACCAAGTTTTAACCAATAAAAAAACATATAACCGAAAAGCAAATGAACTAGTACTCTCAATGCGCGCAGAAAAAATACTGACTAAAGACGAAATTTTATATACATACTTAAATATTGTTCCCTTTGGTCGTGATTATAAAGGCACAAATATTTCTGGCATTGGTTCAGCTGCTTATAGTATTTTTGGCAAACCTTCTGAGGATTTGAATATTGCTGAATCTGCTTATTTAGTTGGGTTATTACAAAGCCCATACTATTACACACCCTATAATGAAGATGGCTCTCTTAAATCTAGAGATCAAATTCAAGTCAGTTTAAATAGACAACATTATGTGTTAAAACGCATGTTAGTAGAAGATGAAATTACCCTTTATGATTATAGACGTGCAGAAAATTATGATATTAAAGCTCATTTAATGACTAAATAAAATTAATCATATACATGTTTTTAAATTTTATTTAGTTAGCTAGTCTATGCATAGAAAAACACTTTCGTATTATTCATTTTAAATGAACTCAACGAAAGTGTTTTTATTTTAGTCTCACTAATTAAGATTAGTTTTTATATGATTCGATAGAAATTTATGTTTGTATTAAAAAGGAGGTTATATCAAAGACCCTTTTTTGTACAATTATTTAGAATAAACCTACTGCATGTCCATCATCTGTAACATCCATTTTTAATGCAGCGGGTTGTTTAGGTAATCCAGGCATTGTCATTATTGCACCAGTCAGTGCTACAATAAATCCAGCACCTGTTTTAGCTTCTAATTCACGGATTGTAATTTCAAAACCTTCAGGTGCACCTAACAATGTAGCATCATCTGAAAATGAATATTGTGTTTTGGCCATACATACAGGGTAATGGTCCCAACCATTTTCCTTAAATTGTTTTAATTGTTTTTGAGCTTTACTACTAAATGTTACTTTGCTACCGCCGTAAATTTCTTTTACGATTGTTTCAATTTTATCTTCTAATGGCTGTTCTAGTTCATATAAATGTTTGAAATCTTGTGGTTGTTCGATTACTTCTAACACTTCGTTAGCTAAATCGATACCGCCTTTACCGCCTTTTTCCCAAACTTCTGTTAAAGCTAGTCGAACACCATTTTCTTTTGCCCATTCTTGAACAAATTTAGTTTCTGCATCTGTATCATGTATAAATGCATTTAATGCAATCACTGGTTCTAATCCATATTTTTTCACATTATTTACATGGCGTTCTAAGTTTACAATTCCTGCTTTTAATGCATCAACGTTTTCTTCTTTAAGGTTGTCTTTTGCAACGCCACCATGCATTTTAATCGCCCGAATTGTAGCTACTACTACAACTGCTGATGGTTCAAATCCCGCTTCACGCGCTTTGATATCAATAAATTTCTCAGCACCTAAATCTGAGCCAAATCCTGCTTCTGTTACGACAATATCAGCTAATTCTCTAGCAGTTTGTGTAGCAAGAATTGAGTTACAACCATGTGCAATATTTGCAAATGGACCACCATGTACTAATGCAGGTGTTCCTTCTATCGTTTGTACTAAATTCGGTTTGATTGCGTCTTTAAGTATCATCGCTAAAGCACCTTCAACTTTTAAATCCGCAACAGTGACTGGTTTACGTTCTCTTGTATAACCTACTGTAATTTTACTGATTTTAGATTTCAAATCTTGAATATCGTTAGCTAAACATAAAATCGCCATAATTTCTGAAGCCACTGTAATATTGAAGCCATCTTCGCGAGGTACACCTTGTGTTGGGCCACCTAATCCTACAATCACATTTCTTAGGGCACGATCATTCATGTCTAAAACGCGTTTCCACTCAATTCTTCTTTGATCTATACCTAAGTCATTTCCTTGATGAATGTGATTATCAATAAATGCTGATAAAGCATTGTTCGCTGTAGTAATCGCATGAAAGTCACCATTAAAATGCAAGTTAATATCTTCCATTGGTAACACTTGAGCATAACCACCACCTGTCGCTCCACCTTTAATACCAAATGTTGGTCCTAAAGCAGGTTCACGTAAAGCAACCATGACACTTTGCTTCAATTGGTTAAATGCGTCTGACAATCCCACTGTAACTGTTGATTTCCCTTCACCAGCTGGTGTTGGGCTCATTGCTGTTACCAACACAACTTTCCCTTTGTTCTCTTTTTGTTTAACTTGGTTGATATCTATCTTAGCCTTATAGTGTCCATATGGTTCTAAAGCATCTGCAGGAATACCCACTTTTTCAGCAATATCTCCAATTGGTTGTAATGTTGATTGATTAGCAATATCTAAGTCTGATAAATGTGCCAAATTAATTCGCCCCTTCTTATATAAATTTTAATCACTTTTAAAAATCAAATTTCAATCAGTGAGTCAAAATTCCTTACACATTCATAATAACTAAATAATGTTGTGTTGTCGATTAATAGAGATAACGCTTTCAAAATAATAAGCGTCTTTTGTAAAGATATGATATATATTCCTACTTATATTGTTTTATTACACTAAAAACTCCTTTATTTCAAAATTTTAAGCAGTGTTAAAACTTATCAATAAAGGAGTGTTTTTAGCCAGTTTTGCTTACTGAATAATCGTAAAATACTTTGTATTTAATTAATCTTCCATCGTACTTAAGTCCCCTTCTGGCAAGTCAAGTTCCCATGCTTTTAATACACGACGCATAATTTTACCTGAACGTGTTTTAGGTAATTTTTCTTTAAATTCTATTTCGCGTGGTGCAGCATGTGCAGCTAATCCTTCTTTAACAAATTTACGAATTTCTTCTTTCAACTCATCACTTTCTTCGAATTCAGGACGTAGGGCAACAAATGCTTTGATAATTTCACCACGTACAGGATCAGGTTTACCAATAACTCCTGCTTCAGCAACTGCCTCATGTTCCACTAATTTTGATTCTACTTCAAATGGACCTACGCGTTCTCCTGCTGTCATGATTACATCATCAACACGACCTTGGAACCAGAAATATCCATCTTCATCTTTATAAGCAGAATCTCCAGAAACATACCAGTCGCCGATAAAATACGATTCATATTTTTCAGGATTATTCCAAATGGAAATCATCATGGATGGCCAACCTTTTTTAATTGCTAAATTACCCATGCGATTAGGGGGCAATTCATTACCTTGGTCATCTACGATTGATGCCTCAATGCCTGGTAAAGGTTTACCCATTGAGCCTAATTTCACATCCATCGAAGGATAATTTACAATCATATGACCACCTGTTTCAGTCATCCACCAAGTGTCTAATACACGCAATCCAAATACATCTTTTGCCCATTTAATGACTTCTGGGTTTAAAGGTTCACCGACAGATAAAATGCTCTTCAATGATGACAAGTCATATTTTTCAACGATATCGTCACCAGCACTCATTAACATTCTTAACGCTGTTGGTGCTGTATACCAGATAGTCACTTTAAATTCTTCTATCATGCCATACCATGCTTCAGGAGAAAATCTACCTCCCGCAATACAATTCGTAATGCCATTTAACCAAGGACTAAATATACCATACGATGTACCAGTGACCCATCCTGGATCTGCTGTACACCAATACACATCATCATCTTTAAAATCAAGTACATATTTACCTGAAATATAATGTACCAACATTGATTTTTGCGCATGTAATACACCTTTAGGTTGACCAGTTGATCCTGATGTATAATGTAAAATCAAACCATCATCTAAATCTAACCATTCCGTATCAAATTGATCACTTGCTTGTTCAAATTCACTATTGAAATCTACATATGCATGATCTACATCATTATCAACTACAATGATTGTTTCTAAATTTGGTAACTTATCTACAGGTATTCTTGGCAATAAGCTATTAGTAGTAACAATTACTTTTGCCTCACTATTTTCTAGTCTATCTCCAACAGCTTTTTCCATAAATGCTTCAAATAATGGACCGACAATTGCACCTATTTTCAAAATACCAAATAATGCAAAATAAAGTTCAGGTGTTCGTGGCATGAAAATAAATACACGATCACCTTTTTCAACATTTGCCTTATCCTTTAAAACATTTGCAGCTTTATTCGATTTTGATTTCATTTCACTGAAAGTATAACTTTCTTGTCGCTGATCATCTTTATAATGAAGTGCAACTTTTTCTCCTTTACCTTCATCCACATGACGATCGATACATTCATGCGCCATATTCACTTTACCAGTGTCATACCATGAAAATGCTTTTTCGACCTCTTTCCAATCAAAGTTGTTGTATTGTTTCTCATAATTTTGAAGGTTAAAATTTCCTTCTTCCCCTTTATATACTTCTACTTTCATTCTAAATCCCCCTCTTAATGAAATCGAATGCTTAATGCATATTATAACTAACAAATTCGCAATTTTCAAAATAATTTGTGTAAACGGATACATTATCGTGTTAATTTTCTCTAAAATCCCTTATACTAAAAGTATTAAAGGATGAATATGATATTCATATACAGTCGTTTGGAGTGAAAAAATGGAACATGTAAAAACGTATCAATTTCAAACATTTCATTTGGACGAAGGTTCATTTATTATAGAAGGTCCTGTTTCTAGAGAAAATCTTGAACTTATGACTTTTGATGATGGACTTTCTGCTTTTCGACAACCCGACGATCAATTTATAGCTATAAAAGAAATTAGTGAATTAGCAGAAGGTAGAATTTTTGTGATACGAGATCATAAACATATTATTGGTTATGTCACCTATCATTATCCTGATCCATTAGAACGTTGGTCGGATGGTAACCTTGAGTACTTAATAGAACTGGGTGCCATAGAAATCAGTTTACCTTATCGACATTTACATTTAGGCAGTAAACTCATTCGTTTAAGTTTGACTGCTGATGAATATGAAGATTATATCGTATTAACCACTGAGTATTATTGGCATTGGGATTTAAAAAATGCAGGTCTGGATGTTTACGCGTATAAAAAACTAATGCAAAAATTAATGGGTTATGGGGGCCTAGAAATTTTTGCTACAGATGATCCTGAAATTACTAGCCATCCAGCTAATTGTTTAATGGCAAGAATAGGTGCACGCATTTCCATTGATCAGTTACAGTCATTCGATGATTTAAGATACAAGAATCGCTTTTTCTTTTAAAGGGGAGTTAAATCAATATGAGCAATACCCAAAAAACCGGTTTTGTTTATTCAAACGAAATCTTACAATATCGTTTTAGTAATCAACATCCTTTCAATCAAATGAGATTGAAACTGACAACTGAACTATTAAATGATTTAGGTTATTTAAAACCTGAAAACATTGTTAAACCAAGGATTGCAACAGATGACGAATTAAATTTGATTCATAGCTATGATTATATACAATCTATTAGACGTGCATCACATGGCATTTTAAATGACAATGAAGCCAAGAAATATGGCTTAGATGGAAGCGATACACTGCAATTTAGAATGATGCATAAACACAGTGCACGCATTGTGGGTGGTGCCCTTAATTTGGCTGATAAAATTATGGACGGTACATTCACCAATGGTTGCCATTTAGGTGGTGGATTACATCATAGTTTGCCAGGTCGTGCCAATGGGTTCTGCATATACAATGATGTGGCAATTACCATTGCTTACCTTATCAAGCATTATGGTTTACGAGTAATGTGTATAGATACAGATGCACATCATGGTGATGGAACACAATGGAGTTTTTATACTAACAACGATGCATTAATTTATTCTATACATGAAACAGGTAAATTTTTATTCCCTGGGTCGGGAAACTATACTGAACGCGGCAATGAACAAGGCTTCGGTTATACCGTCAATATACCACTTGAACCGTACACAGAAGATGAGTCTTATCTCGAGGTCTTAAATGAAACATTAGAACCTGTTGTTGCCTCTTTCAAACCTGATATCATTGTGAGTGTGCATGGTGTAGATATTCATTATTTAGATCCACTCACACATATGAGTTGTACACTAAATGCACTTTATGAAATCCCCTATAAAATTAAAGCTTTAGCAGATAAATATACTGATGGAAAAGTGATTATGTTTGGTGGCGGTGGTTACAATATTTGGAAAGTTGTACCTCGTGCATGGTCGCATGTTTTTTTAGCATTAATTGGTGAACAACAACAACAAGGTGAATTACCTGAAAAATGGGTTGCTAAGTGGACACCTTATGCTACTTGTGAATTACCAAAGACTTGGAAAGACCAAAAATTAGATTATCAATTGATACCCAGACGTAAAGAAATTACAGAGATCAACATGAAGCATGCAACTCAAGTATTAAGCTGGTTTGAATAACCCTAATTTTTATAGTTTTACTACATAAAAAACACAAAGCGTGATAAAGCCCCACTACTCAGCTCATTGAGATTAGTGGGGCTTATGCATGAATTTCAGCTCAGGTAAAACTTAAAACCAGTGTATTCTTGCTAAACTAGTACAGCAAAATCATTTTAAACATGGATTTTGGTCATAACATCTGTGTTTTATTAAATTTATTTTGTTGTACCTCTGTATTCAATTCTATGCGGTAAAATCACATTAGGTTCATCAATTTCTTCTTCGTTCATATATTTGGTTAATAATCTCATTCCCACTGCACCAATATCATACAATGGCTGAATTACACTTGATAATTGTGGTCTAACCATTTCTACTAATCGAGTGTTATTAAAACTAACGATTTGTAAATCATCCGGAACAGTTACACCCTCATCTTGTGCTGCATGAACTAAACCAATTGCTTGTTCATCACTAATTGATAAAATAGCATCTGGTTTAGTAGATTTTAATGCACCAAATGCACGTAAACCATCTTTATATGTTTCATTACCATTGAAGATTAATTGTTCGTCTAAAGTTAATTGATTTTCTGATAGAACTTCTTTTAATCCTTCTAACACATCATCTTGTGCCTTCTTGGAATAATCTCCACCTACAAAAGCAAAACGTTTTGCCCCTTTTTCGATTAGGTGTGCAGTTATTTCTTTTGCAGCAGTTTGGAAATCAATATTAACAGATGAAATCCCTTCATCTTTACCATTCGTACCTGACACAACTACTGGTACAGATGATTTATTAATCAATTCTTTAATTTCTTCTGATATGGTACCACCTAAAAAGATAATGCCATCTACTTGTTTGCTTAATAAATTATTAAAAATTTCTTTCTCTTTGCTTGGATCATTATCAGAATTAGAGATGATTGAGTGATACTTATACATCGTAGCAATGTCTTCTAAACCACGTGCGAGTTGTGAATAATACACATTTGAAATATCTGGGATAATTACCCCAACAGTCGTCGTACGTTTACTCGCTAATCCTCTTGCTACTGCGTTAGGACGATAACTCAATTTTTTTATTACTTCGTTCACTTTGTCTCGGGTTTCTGGTTTTACATTTTGGTTACCATTTACGACACGCGAAACAGTAGCCATAGATACTCTAGCTTCTCTAGCTACATCATAAATTGTTACAGTCATAAACTTCCTCCTTGAAAGCGATTTCTTTATCATTATACTCTGTTTTCATAACATTTTCAAAGTTTACCATATTTTTCGTAAATGTAAAATCATTTTGTTTTGAATGTCATAATTATGTCAATTTCATAATAATTTATCAAATCTTATTTGAGTATATTTTTTATTTCATTAACAATAAATTTTAAAAGCACTATTTATTATTCGTATAAATAGTTATTATAAAGAAATATAAAAAACCCCTATAAGCACCTAAATAATTAAGATGCAAAATAGAGGTTATAAAATCATAATATCATATACATTATTTTAATTGTTTGTTGTTATACATATCAGCTAATGGTTTTAATTCATTGTAGAATTTTTCAAATTCATTTAAATCCATTTGTTGACCACTATCACTTAATGCAACGGATGGATCCGGGTGAACTTCTGCCATGAAGCCATCAGCACCAACAGCCAAACCTGCTTTTGCAGTCGGTAACATGATATCTTTACGTCCAGTACTATGTGTAACATCTACTAAAACTGGTAAATGTGTACCCTGTTTTAAAATCGGCACTGCGGAAATGTCTAATGTATTTCTAGTAGCTTTTTCATATGTACGTATACCACGTTCACATAAAATTATATTTTCATTACCTTGCGACGCAATATATTCAGCTGCAAAAATAAATTCTTCAATTGTAGCGGCCAATCCACGTTTTAATAATACTGGTTTATTAGAACGCCCTGCTTCTTTTAATAATTCGAAATTTTGCATATTACGTGCACCAATTTGGAAGACATCTAAATATTGATCAGCAATTTCAAAATCTGCTGGATTTACAATTTCACTTACAACATTTAAACCATATTTGTCTTTTGTATTTTTAAGTATTTTTAGTCCTTCTTCACCTAAGCCTTGGAAATCATAAGGTGATGTACGAGGTTTAAATGCACCACCTCTAATGAATTTTTCACCTTTAGCTTGTAAATTTGCAGCAACTGCATCTACTTGTTCTTGTGACTCAACTGAACATGGACCAAAAACAAATGATTTATTACCATCACCAATAATGCCTCCATTATCAAATTGAACAATCGTATCTTCTGGTTTCAATTTTCTAGATACATATAAGTGTTTTTCATTCTCTGATTTTTGCAAGTCAGTAGAGGCTTTAAAAATTTCTTTAAATAGTTGTTTAATCACATTATCATTAAACGGACCTTCATTTTTATCTAAAAGTTGGTTAATCATTTCTTTTTCACGTTGAGGGTCATAAACCATTGTACCCTGCTTGCGTTTTTCTTCACCTATTTTTTGTGCGATCTTCCCTCTTTTAGATAAAAGGTCTAATATTTGTTCATTAATTCCAACAATTTCATCTCTGTATTCTTGTAATTTGTCTGTCATTTTATTCACCTCTATGAAAATTTTACAGCGATATTTTATTCTGCTTTAAAGCGATAAAATATTTGTTAAACGTAATTCTAACAATAACTACATATAAGTTCAAGTCTCAAACGTAAAAAATCACTTTTAAAGTGAATACGTTTAATGATAACTGAATTTTCTGTTATTTGCTAGTCGTATTTTTACACTATTACATAAAATATGATTTAATTTCAACGACTCGTTACATTGCATGCAAGTAGATTTAGTTTAGTGCTATTTATTAAATTATGCAAAATAGCTTATTTTTTGAATAACAAAATATAAATTGTACGATTTTGTAATGTGCTGACGCTCGGGGAAATGATATGAGTGAGAGACTACAGGCTCGAACCATATCCCCAGGCAAGCATGCACGATTAAAATCGTAAGATTTTATATAAAATGGACTCATCCATCATGTGAATTCATATTAAGTTATATCTTTTGATTAATTAAAAATATGACTTGCTATTAGTTGTATAAGTTAAATAATTCGAAGCTTTTTTCTATTGTATTAAAATACATCACTCATAGAGATTTTGCATCGTGCTGACGCCCGGGGAAATGATATGAGCGAGAGACTACAGGCTCGAGCCATATCCCCAGGCAAGCATGTACGATCAAAATCGTAACATTTTAAATATAAAGAGGACCAATCCATATTAAGGATTGGCCCTCTTACTTTGAGAATGAAGATTTATGCCACAAACTCCATTTGATTATAGAATTTATTCCAAATTCAGATAACAACTTTTAGTCGTTAAATGTTCTTTTATCTATTTTACTTTTCGCTTTTTCAGACTTCTTGTTTTGTAATCTGTTTTTTGTATATGTTGGCACTTCTTGGTCAGAATTAGCTGAAACAGTATTGTTATCACTAGAAGATGGCTTACTTATACCTTGTTCAGCATTATCATGAACAATCATACCATCTTTAAAAGACACACTTTTATGTGTTTGCTTAACACGTTGCTCTGCAGCTTGAGGTGCATTATTATTTGAAGCTTGACCATGTTTATCTGCAGAATTTTCTACTTTATTATTATTTTCTACTGCATTATCTAATTTCTTTGTAACTAAATTAGGTACCTTTTGATTACCTTTGGCTGTTAGCGTTTCAGGTTTTAATAAATCAACTGTCTTTTCAGCTACTTTAGGATCTTTGGACATTGCATCACGTTTTTGACTCGCTGCTAATGCTAATCCTGCAGCAGTAATACTACCTGCAACTGTTGCTGATTTTAAACTATTTGTTGATTCAGCTTCGGTACTTTTAGTAACTAAATTAGGAACTGACTTTTTAGAATTAGATTTTACATTTTCTTCAGCTACAAGTGCATTTGTGTTTTCCTTAACTGTCGCGTCATTTTTTAAAGCTTTATTTTTCTCTTCAGCAGCATTCGCTAATTTTGTAGCCGATACTGTACCATTTTTTGATGATTTGTCAGAAGATGATGCAACTGTAGAATCAGATAAATGATGTGTTTCTGACTCTTGCTTAATTGCATTTTTTTGAGCATTTTTTTCACTTTCAGTTGGTTGTGCTTGTACATCAATATTGCTTAAACCATCATCTGATGCTGCACTTGATTGTTGTTCAATTAATGTTTCTTGTGCTTGAAGTGACGTATTAGATAAGTTGTGTGTAGCCGTCTCTTGTTGAATAGCAACTTTTTGTGCATCTAATTCATTGTTTGTAATTGCTTTTTCTTTTATGTGCGCAACTTGACGTTCTGCTTCTGCTTTATCATTTTCAGTTTCTTTAACTACATTTGATTTGAATGCTTTATTATTTTTAGGAACGGATTTATCACTTTGACGTGATTTACTAATAGAAACCAACCCTACAGCCGAACCTATCACTGCACCCACTATAAATCCATAAACAAACACATTTCTAGCGCCAGATGTAAAATATTCTGGAACTTCATAACTTTCTAAATTTCTTTCGAAATCATCTCGATTATAGTACTTCATAATTGAATGCCTCCTATAACAAATGCACTTAAATAAGTTTATACCTCATTTAAGTGCATTTGTTTTTTAAGTATATAAATGATTAATGGTCAACACGTGTAGTATAGCTATGATTTGCATCATCTGCTACGCTACTTGTTTTATAATTTGCACTTTCTCTACGATTTCTTCTGTTTTGCCATTTGTCAGCAACTTCCATTGCAACGTTTGACCATTGTACAACTTGAGAAATTTTATCTTCATTTTGAGAAATATTGTGCGTGATTGAGTTTGTTACTCGATCAACAGAACCATTTAATGTTTGAACTGAATCACCGATACCTTTCACAGCATCAACGACAGAGTTTAAACGTTCTGATTTATCTTGAATATCTTCAGTTAAGCGATTCGCTTTATGAAGTAAGTCAGTAGATTCACGTGTAATCCCTTGAATTTGTCCTTCAACTCCATCAAGAGTTTTAGCAACGTGATCTAAATTTTTCTTAACTGAAAGTAATACAACAACGATTCCTATACATAATACTAAAAAAGCAATCGCTGCAATTATTCCAGCTATAGGTAAAATCCATTCCATTTAAAACGCCTCCTAAAAAAACATATGTTGTTATTTAATATAAATACCCACATCATTTTAACATAAACATATTAAAATGAGGTAGTTACACCGATATTTTCCATATATGCACGTTGGATTTTTTGTATATCGCCTGCACCCATAAATAAGATTACTGCATCTTTATACTGTTCTAACGTATTTACACTTTGCTCATCAATAAGCGTGGAACCATCCACTCTTTTAATAAGATCTTGAATGGTTAGTTCACCATTATTTTCTCTTATTGATCCAAAAATTTCACATAAAAATGTTTTATCAGCAAGATTCAAACATTCAGCAAATTCTTCTAAAAAAGCCTGTGTTCTACTGAAAGTATGTGGTTGGAAAACAGCTATAACTTCTTTATTAGGATATTTTTTTCGTGCTGTCTCAATTGTAGCACTAATTTCTCTCGGATGGTGAGCATAATCATCCACTAATATTTGTTTACCCGCCTTAGTTTCATTAAATCTACGTTTTACACCACCAAATGTTTCTAACGCTTCTTTAATATTATCAACGTTTAATCCTTCTAAATAACTTATTGCTATTACAGCAAGTCCATTTAAAATATTATGATCTCCAAATTGTGGAGATAAGAAAGTATCATAAAATTTATTATTAATATAAACATCAAATTGTGTGCCTTTTTCACTAATTTGAATATTATCTGCATATATATCATCATTTTTAGAAAATCCATAGTAATAAATAGGTACATCTGCTTTTAAATCACGAAGATATGGATCGTCTCCCCAAGCTATAATTGCTTTTTTTACATTATGTGCCATTTCTTGAAAAGCATTAAAAACGTCATGTACATCTTTAAAATAATCTGGATGATCAAAATCAATATTTGTCATAATTGTATAATCCGGATGATAACTTAAAAAATGTCTACGGTATTCACATGCTTCAAAAGCAAAGTAATCACTAGCCGGAATACCTAAACCTGTACCGTCTCCAATTAAGAAAGACGTCTTTTTATCTCCGTTCATAACATGTGATAGTAAGCCAGTTGTAGATGTTTTACCATGTGCACCTGTTACAGCAACAGAAGTGTATTGGTTAATAACATGTCCTAAAAAGTCATGATAGCGAATTACTTCTAAATTTAAATCGTGTGCGCGCACTACTTCTTCATGCGTATCAGGAAAGGCATTACCTTGAACAATGACCATATCTTCCTTTATATTATCTGCACCAAAAGGTAGGATTTTTATACCTTTATTTTTTAATGCTACTTCTGTGAAAACATAATTCTTTATATCTGATCCTTGTACTTCATTTCCAAGATCATGCATGATTTGTGCTAATGAACTCATACCGGCACCTTTAATGCCGACAAAATGGTAATGTGTCATTGTAACACTCCTTTATCTCTATATTAATTATCATTCAAATCAGACTCTGTGATATACACATCTCTAGGTTTAGAACCGTTTGCTTCCGAAACATAACCTAACTGTTCTAGTTGGTCTACAATTCTCGCAGCGCGATTATAACCGATTTGGAAATGTCTTTGTATCAGTGAAGTAGAAATATGTCCTTCTTGTACCATAAATCGACATACGTCGTCGAATAAATCATCTTGTGGATGACTTTCTACTTTTTTCAACAATTCTTTTTCTTCAAAAAGATAATCAGGTTCACGTTGTTGTTTAATAAAATCAACTACATCATCAATTTCTTCATCAGAAACGAATGTTCCTTGTACACGTATTGGTTTGTTCATTCCACTTCCTAGGTAGAGCATATCCCCATAACCTAATAAGCGCTCTGCTCCACCACTATCTAAAATCGTACGCGAATCTACACTTGAAGATACCATAAAGGCAATACGTGTTGGTATATTCGCTTTGATTAATCCTGTAATTACGTTTACGGATGGTCTTTGTGTTGCAACTAACATATGAATCCCACATGCGCGTGCTTTTTGTGCAATTCGTGCAATTGATTGTTCAACCTCTTGTGGTGCCATCATCATTAAATCAGCTAATTCATCTATTACTATAACAATTTTTGGCATTCTATCTTCATAATTTGCCTTTTTATTAAAAGCAGTTATATTTCTAACGTGATATTTGGCAAATACTTTATATCGACGTTCCATTTCTTCAACTGCCCATTTTAAACTTTGTGTAGCAGCTTTAACATCAGTAATAACAGGAGACACTAAATGTGGCAAGCCATTATATGGTGCCAACTCAACCATCTTAGGATCGATAAGTAATAACCTTAGTTCTTCAGGATGATTTTTATACAATAATGACATTAAAATGCTGTTAATAGATACAGATTTACCTGAGCCTGTTGCACCAGCAATTAATGCATGAGGTGTTTTTGCTATATCCATTACCAACGGCTCATTGTTAATTCTAAGCCCCATAGCAACTGTTAATTTAGATTCAGCATTTTTAAATGTATTATCTTCTATAATAGAACGTAAATTAACAGGTGTTGAAGACTGATTTGGCACTTCAATACCTACTAAACTCGTACCTGGAATAGGTGCTTCAATACGTATATCTTTTGCTGCCAATGCCATTTTAATATCATCTTGTAAGTTAGTAATTCTAGATACTTTCACACCTTTTTCAACAGACAATTCAAAACGAGTCACACTTGGTCCTTCCGTAACAGTTTGCACTTCCGCAGGTACATTGAAATAATAGAACGCTTCATTTAATTCTTGTTTCTTTTCTTCAATCCATTGATTATCTATTTCATGCATTTTAGGTTCATCAAGTAAATCAATACTTGGAAGTTTAATATTCGGACCTTTTCTTATTGTCGTTTTACTCTCTTGGGGTGTTTGTGTATTTTGGCTTGGCTGACCCACAGAATTTGAATTCTGAAACATCATATCATCAACTGATTGATTGTCTAAATGTGTGGATTCAAGATTTTGTGTTTTTTCACCATGCTCGTTATCTATATCTTCATCTTTCAGACCTTTACTGGACTGTACATCCTCAGTCAATGTTTCAGATTGCGCATGCATATCCGTAATTTTTGACTTATTATCGTCAGAAGCATTTACTTCCACGTTATTTTCGGTATGCATTTGTTGATGATAAGAGGCAGTTGTTTCATCTTTTTTCGTTTGTGTTGATTTATCTATATTTTCATCTGATTGTTGTAATTTAACCTCATTTGAGTTGACAGAAGTATTCGTGTTGTTAAGATTTTTTTTAGCATCAAGCATTCGTTTTTTGTCAGATGGTGTCATCACTACATTGAAAGGTTTGCTCCCTTTCGATCTAGTTGTATTTTTATGTTGTTGATTCCTTTGTTCATCCCTATTAACTTTAGCTGCTGGCTTATCATGAACTTGTTGTGTTTCATCAGCTTTATTCTCTGAAATCTGTGCGTCGTTAACAAACGTACTTTCACCAGTTCTATCCGCTTCAGTATTCACCGATGAATCATTTGGATATCGTGAAGTATTTTGATTTAAATCATCAGTGTCACCTACATTTTGCTCATCTTCTTTTTCAAAATGATGGTTTGTATACATTGATGTATCATCCACAGAATAATCATTTTCATTTTTTGATGTTTTTACTTCATTATTGTGCGCTTGTTGAGTCGAATCAAGCGTATTTTGTGACATATCCTTTTGAACATCTGAAATTTCTCTATAAGTTGCATCCGAAATTTCAGTATTATCGGTAGATTCTGTTGAGTTTTCATCGTCGTGTTGCAGAACATTATCTATTTCTACATGGTTACTATCTTGAAAAAGATTTGACTCGTCATTAGATTGACTCGTTGATGTTTCTGTAATACTTGGTTCATTTTCTACATTGACAGTTTGATTCTCACTTTCATCTGACTCAACATCTGATTGGTTATTGTCAATGTTATGTACATCACTTATATGATCTAAATTAATTTCTTGATACTTGTATTGTGACGTATCACTTTGATCATCAGCATCATTTTGTTCATTTGTATCTTTATCTGACAATTTTTTTGCGTAGTCTGTATCACTATTATTATTTTCTGACCCGTCTAATGAACTTTCTCCAATATATTGTTTTGCTTGTTGTGCATACATTTCATCAATTGCTTTTTGAATTGTATCTTCGTCATTTTGTTGATTTTCTTGTCGCTTCTGTTGCAATGCTTTCTTAAACTGACGTTTTTGAAGCACTTTACGCTCACGTTCTCTACGAATTTCTTCAACAATTTGAGACGCATAGATATTTTCTATATTGATTGTATTGTTCTTTTTAGGTGTAGTTGTAGATTGTGATACATGATCTTGTTGCATAGATTTATTTTGCGTTTGTTCTTTGCTCTTTTTAGACGATGGTTGTTCGCTATCAACTTGAGAAGTTTGATCAGACGTTGGTTCATCAGTGACGCTTTGGTCAATGTTAGAATTTAATTTTTGTCCTTCTTGCATTTCACTCTCATTATCTTCTGTAAAACGATTATTAGGTTTTATCACACCATTTTCTAAAGGATGTGGTTTTTTAGTTCCAAAAATAGCTGAAGGAACTTCGCTCGCTTTAAATTCACTTTTGTGATATTGAGGTGTAGTAGGCTCATGTTTTTTTGTACTATGTCCACTTCCGTGTCCAGTACCGCCTAAAACATCTGTTTGAATTCTTGTTCTTTTTCCTTTGTGTTGTTTCTTTTCTTTACGAACTTCATTATCTAATGACGCATTTGTTTTACTACGTGATGATGGATAAGATTCTGTAGATGGTTGATCAAATTTATCTGTAGTTGTTTCATCAGCCATTTGTCTCCGTCTTCTATAGTGGTGATTCTCAGTATGATGATTAGATGACTTATGATTGGAATTTTTAAATTCATTTTCTGAGGATTCTTTATTAGCGTCCTCAGCGTCACTATTTTCTTCTAAAACACGCATTGGAAATCTAAATTTCCCTTTGGGTCTCTCATAAACATCGTTATTTTGAGGAAGTAATGTGTCTTGATGTTCTTGTTGCATATTCTTTTGGCGTCGTTGGTTTCTTTTATTTAGATAATCTTTATTAGGATCATTTTCTTCTCCAAATAATTTGTCGAACCAGCTCATTCGGACATTACCTCCTTCTATTCTTCAAAAAATGCCTGTCCAACTTTGTATTCATCAGACAATACCATAATACCTTTTTCCTGTGGAGCATTTGGTAAATTTAATTCTTTCATAGAACAAATCATTCCACTTGAATCTACACCACGTAATGCTGCATCTTTAATAACCATGCCACTTGGCATCACAGCTCCTACTTTTGCTACAACGACCTTTTGTCCTGCTTCAACATTCGGCGCTCCACAAACGATTTGTAGCTTTTCTGTTTCTACATCTACATTTAAAACACTTAATTTATCTGCATCTGGGTGTTTTTCTTTAGTTTCTACATAGCCGACAACAAATTTTGGTGATAAATCTGCGTTCAATTCAAATGTGAAACCAGCATTATTAATTGCTTGCTGCAAGTCATGAAGCAAATTTTCATCCAATTTTATATGACCTTTTCCAGTAATATTAGAGACCTTTGATGCATTGAATATATTAAAACCTACAACCTTATTATCTTGACGAATTTCCACTACATCATTCTTTGTTTCATAAGTAAATTCACCTGTTGTGGGTTCAATTTGTAAAAAAGCTACATCTCCTACAGCTTCTTTATTGTAAAATAAATTCATTTTTTTAACTCCTTATTTCTTATCTTTATTTTCATATTGTTTTCTAGTTGCTTCTAATCTTTGGATGACATTTGGGTTTCTTTTTTGCTTATTATTTTTACCTAATATAAATATTGGTTCAAAATGTCCATTATCATAAGCTAATGATAATGACGTGATTGGAACTAAACCTTTCGTGAAGAATTCCATCGTTAAATGTGCCATGACATCATAACCTGTTTTATTTCGTATATCGGCAATAATTAACACATCTTGATGTGGTACTGCTACCAACATTTCACCTTCACATTGAGCTTGTATGTCATTCAAAAAGGTATTATTTAAAATTCTACTTGCATCGTAGCCATCATTTGAATTTACAAAATAGAAAATATTACCTTTAACTTCATCAGTTTTATATTTGTTTTCAAGTTTTCTGACATTAAATAATGCCATTTCTTTCACTTGTTGTTTAGTAAGATTTAATTTTTCTAACATTTGTTCATCTATTAATCGATAAGATTTTCCTAAATCTACTGCATAATAAATATTTGTTTCTGCAGTATGTTTATCTATAACAAATGAATTACCTTCTTTGTCTTTTTTATCAAAACTAGGCGATCTCAGTACAGGCATTATCTCAATGTTCTCTGCTTCAGATAAAGCCTCCCCTTTCATTTGTTCAATCGCTTCTTCAACATAATATACAATTTCATCTACAATGTTTTCTTTTTGTTCTTTATATTTCGCTACGATTGTAGAAATTTTAACAGTAACACCTTTGCCATTATCATTTCTAGATACACGTAGCGTTTCTTCATCACGATTAAAACTAAATTTAACATCTAAATGTTTCAATCTATCTTTTAATTTATCTCTCATTTGAAAGACATTCATCGTTAACACTCCTATTTACGTGTCTTAATACAGTTTACAATAAATATACCCTTAGGAACAGAAAAAAAGTAAGTTCTAAGGGTATATTTTTAGCGTACACATTAATATACATTTGATTCACTTTATTTTTATAAAGAAGCTAAAAATTCATCTATCTGTTCAATGGATTTACGTTCTTTGCCAATATAACTTCCAATTTGTTGTCCATTACTAAATACTAAAAAACTAGGAATGCCCATAATACCATGTTCAATACAAAGATCTATAAATTTATCTCTATCCACTGATATGAATTTATAATTTGTATACTTCGCTTCAAGTTGTGGTAGGTCTGGTTCAATTACTTTACAATCCGGACACCAATCAGCAGTAAATAAAAATACTGTGTGTCCTTTTTTTAATTCTAAAAATTGTTGTTCATTTTCTAATTGTTCCATCTAATCACTCCAAAACGTTATTTATACTGTAAAGTATTTATTACTTCGTTATCTAAATTTTTAACTGATTGTAATATTAAACTTCTTGCAGCATCATAATCGCGAAAATCAAATACTGCATTTGTACTGTGAATATAGCGTGCACAAACACCTATAACCGCGGTTGGTATACCTATGTTGGCTTTGTGAATTTCTCCTCCATCTGTACCACCTGGAGACATATAATATTGATGTGGAATTTTAAATTTGTTTGCTAAATCTAACAGAAAATCTCTAAATGTTGGTTTTAGTATCATTGTTCCATCTTTTATACGAATTAAAGTCCCTTTTCCCAGTTCACCGGAAAGATTTTGCTTTCCTTTCATATCATTTGCTGGTGAACAATCTACTATAAAAGCAACATCTGGATCAATTAATTCAGCAGAGGCTTTTGCACCTCTTAAACCAACCTCTTCTTGGACATTTGCTCCGACATATAAATCAAAACCTAACTCTACATCTTTTAATAATTCTAATAATTCTATGCCTATTAAACAACCATAGCGATTATCCCACGCTTTACTAGCAAACCTATGCTCTGATAATTGTGTGAATGGTGTGTCTGGAACTATAGTATCACCTATTTGAATGCCTCGATTTATGACATCTTGTTCGTTTTCACAACCTATATCTAATAATAAGTCTTCAATTTTTGGTGCGCCTTCGTTACCTGTTCTAAAATGTTTCGGTATATTTGCAACGACCCCGACAATTTCTTCGTTGTTTCTTGATTTTACCTTTAACCTTTGGCCTTGCCAAATATCTGTTGCTACTCCACCTAAATTAGTGAATTGTAAAAGCCCATTATCTGTGATGTTCGTTATTAAAAAACCTACTTCATCCATATGAGCGGCAACCATTATTCTTTTAGGATCTTTAGATTTAGATCGTTTAACCCCATAAAAACCACCCATACGATTATAAACAAAGTCATCTACATATGGTGACATCTCTTCTTTCAAATATGCTTTAACGTCATCTTCAAATCCTGGTGCGCCATGTAATTCTGTTAATATTTTCATTCTTGATAATGTTTTACTTTTATCTATACTCAATGTCTTTCACTCCTTAATATTTATTATATCATCTTCATTATGGTAAACTATAAATATGAATTTATTGGGGGTAGATTGTAATATGTTGAATAAAAAAAGTTGGTTCTTCATCGGCTTAATCTTAATAACAACTATTGTTGGATCAATTTATTTTTATACTCGCCAAAAGCAACTACAAAATCGTAATCCTGAAACTATTATTTCAGATGTAAAAACTTATTTTATGAATGTTGTAGGTTCTTACATATTAAACGAAACGATAATGTATCAAAATGCTGGCGATCAATTAGAAGTCTTTCAAGGTGGTATCACTACCCTTCATAATGGCAAACGCACTTATTATGATTTTTATGCTAATGCTAAAACCAGTGAAGTGATAAACATCGTTGAATGCAAATGATAAATGGTTAAAGTTATGAACATTTTTGTATCATGTAGTCAACGATTATCGACTACATTAAAAGAAATAAACTATATCACTGCTCAAGCCAAGAAGACATAGATTGTATTTCTTGTTAAAGATATAGTGCTATTTCAAATGTTCAAAACTTTAACCTTTTACTTTATTCTCTTGTAATATAATGTTCGATTTCAGAGGGTTCTTTTTGGTTAAATTTTACAGCAAAGTAATTCACATCGTGATAATATAAGAACCAGTAATTTTCTAAAATAAATCTAGGTATCATGCGTTCTTTTTCTCTTATAGACTGCATTGGATAATCATCGTAGGCAGTAACCCATAGCGGATTTTTGTGAGCGACTGTGGGAAAAATATCTCCCATATGCACTGCTTTTTCTCCTTCACTTTCAATTGTAATAATTGAATGACCGTAACTATGACCTCCAGTATGGTACATATTAATCCCCTTGACTATTTCAATTTCATTTTCAAATAACAATAATTTATTGGAGAAATCACCATTATTTTTCTGCCAATACGTTGATTTACTACGTATATTAGGACTAATAAACTCATGCCATTCATCTTGTTGAATAATATGAATCGCATTTTTAAAAACCGCACGTCCTTCACTATCAGTTAATCCTGACGCATGGTCAAAATGTAGATGTGACATTAATACATAATCAATATCATTCGTCGTCAAATTAAATAATTTTAACTCTTCTTCTATGTTACTTTCATAATGCACACCAAATATTTTACGCTCTTTTTCCGTAAGCTTTTGATTACCTATACCAGTATCAATAATGAAGTTAAATTCTTCCGTTTGTATTAATATTGGATGTGTGGGTAATGGAATTCGATTGTCCTCACTCAGTTCATACTTTTTTGTCCATAAAACTTTGGGTACTACACCAAACATCGCTCCCCCATCAATGTTCGTAATACCACCATTAAGGTAATGTATCTTGAAATTTCCTAATTTCATAACCAATCCCCATTTCTTAATTTAATTACTAATCACTTAATATAGTAATATAATACTTGTTACACGTAAAATAACGAAATTTGTTAGTCTTCCTGCTATAGTCATTTCATTGCGATTTTGTAACATATTGACGTTCATGCATTCGTATGTGTGAAAGACTACAGGCTCGAGCCATATTCCCAGGCAAGCTTGTACGATCAAAATCACAAGTTATTATACAAAAAGGACTAATGTTTTATTTAAATTTATATTATTTAGTGAAATTAGAAATGCAGTTTTAATCATATAATAATTTTTATAAATAAGATTTCCTTAATTTTATGATACATACAGGTATGAATATAATTTTCTTTTTCTACAAGAACATACAACTTATAAAAATTTTGCATCGTACTGACGCCCGGGAAAATGATATGAGCGAGAGACTACAGGCTCGAGCCATATCCCCAGGCAAGCATGTACGATCAAAATCACAAGTTATTATACAAAAAGGACTAATCCGTCTTTCTTACGGATTAGCCCTTTATTTTGAACATGAGCGTTATAACTGAGTCATAACAAATATTTAATTATTATGGAATTTGGCTTCCATTCTATAGATTCTTGAACCTCTGTCAGAAAACTTTCGCTCATATTCTGTTTCAATATTATTCTCTTTTTCTTCTTGATGTAAATTTAAATTTATTTTTGTAAAATACATACCAAATTGGGACATACTTTCTAAGCTATAAGCAAATAATCCTCTATTATCTGTTTTAAAATGAATTTCTCCATCTGTTTTTAACACTTGTTTATACAAGGATAAAAACGTGTGATACGTTAATCTACGCTTAGTATGTCTTTTTTTCGGCCAAGGGTCAGAAAAATTTAAATAAATACGTGAAATTTCTCCATCTTTAAAGTATTCATTGAGTTCTATCGCATCATTACATATCAATTTAATATTTGTTAGATTTTGCTCTCTCACTTTATCTAACACTTTGACCATAACATTTTTTTCACGTTCCATAGATATAAAATTAATTTCAGGTCTTTGTGCAGCAAGTGTTGTTATAAATTGTCCCATGCCAGAACCAATTTCAATATAAATTGGTTGATCTTTATCAAACCACTCACTAATATGTCCTGCATGACTGCCATCCGTGTCTACAATCTCAGGATGCGATTTTAAATAATCTTCAGCCCATGGCTTGTAACGCATTCTCATTTTCTTGATAACTCCTTATATAAATGCATTGTTATTCATTACTTCATTTAAGAACTTCAGCCACATATTCATATCTTTATAGCGTTTTTGTTCTTCATACCACTGTACCATTCCAATAGACTGGACAGCAGTATACCACTTCATCCTCTTTTGCAAGTCTATAGAATCTTTCGTACCGTAATCATTTAACCACTGAGGCCATTTATTTTCAGGAACGTAATTGTATAGCAGCATGCCTAAATCAATTGCTGGATCCGCAATCATTGCACCTTCCCAATCCACTAAAAATAATTCATCGTGGTCAGACAACAACCAATTATTGTGATTGACATCTCCATGGACAACTGTAAAAAATCTAGGGTCAAGACTTGGCATATGATCTTCTAAATAAGTTAATGCTTTTCGCACTACATGATGCGTTAACACTTCTCTAGATAATGAGGCATTTATTTTATTTAACAAAATATCAGGCGTAATAGGATACATTTCCATACGTTTCAACATATTCAAAAGTGTTTTTGAACTATGTATTTTTTTCAATAAATTAGCCACTCGTTGTTCATACATCTCATCGAAAGTTAGCTCTCTGCCATTTTTCCAATGTTGCGCTGTTACGACTTCCCCAGTCTCTATTCGTTTCGTCCATACAAGCTTAGGTACAATACCTTCAGCAGACAAGGCTGCAATAAATGGGTTTGAATTTCGTTTTAAAAACAATTTCTGCCCATCTTGTTCAGCCATATATGCTTCTCCAGATGCACCACCTGCTGAATCAAGTGTCCATCCTAATTGATAAAACTGCTCCAACACGTTCACCTCACTTTCAATTAGAAAATGGCTCAAGAAAACAGATTTCGAGAGCCAAATATAATCATTTTCTAATACACTTATAAACTTTAAACTCTATATCATAGTCATTTAATTATGACTATCATTTTGTCCCATAGAATCAAGTTTTCATATTTAAATATGAAATACTGTATCGAGATTAATAATAACTTTAACATCATATCATACATGATCTCGTAACAGTATTTTTTTGAAAAATTCCTTTAGTTTTTTATGAAATTTCAAGTCTCAATTTCAAGTCTCATAGAAGATTTTATAATGTTTAGAGATTTATTTCAACCAATAATGAGAAACAAAAAGTCACATTTTACTACAGTATTTTTCTGTAATTTTTTAAATCGGCTCAGTTAGCATTATAACATAATTTAGCTTTTATAGATGTTACATTTTATTTCCTTTTATGGAAAATATTAACTATCTGTGTCAATGTAACTATTAAATCCTTCTTGTAATGATTTCGTTATTGGACCGACTTCTCCGTCTCCTACTTGTTCACCATCTAATTTAACGACTGGCATCACTTCAATAGAAGTACTAGACACAATAATTTCATCCGCGTTTCTTAAAAAGTCTACAGTAAATGTACCTTCATTAAATGGTATACCTTTTTCTTCGGCAATATCTTTTATAACCATTCGCGTAATACCATTCAATATATAATTGTTTACTGGATGTGTATAGATTTCGCCTGCTTTAATAGCATATACATTGCTTGATGATCCCTCAGTAACAATGTCACCTCTGTGTTGAATAGCTTCTTGTGCATTATATTTTACCGCACGCTCTTTAGCCAACACATTTCCAAGTAAATTCAAGCTTTTAATATCACATCTTAACCAACGAATATCCTCAGTTGTTATCGCATTAATACCTTCTTCTAATAACTTGTATGGACGTTCATAAGTTTTGGTAAATGCCATCACATTAGCTTCTACTGATGGTGTTGGAAAAGCATGGTCACGAGGTGCTGCTCCACGCGTAACTTGAATATAAACACCGCCATTAACAACGCCATTCGCTGCTAATAATTCTTGAATTAATTCAGTAAGTTCATCCACATTGTATTTCAATTCTAAACCTATTTCTTTAGCACTTCTTATAAGCCTTTCAAAATGAGGTTTAGCAGTAAAAATATTATTATTATATGTTCTAATATATTCATATATCCCGTCACCAAATACGTAACCTCGATCATTGTATGGTACTTTTGCATCTTGTTCATCTACTAAATGTTCATTAATAAGTACTTTTGTCATCATCATTCCTCCACGCATAGTGCATATAAAGCTTCTAAATAAATACTAGTTGCATTAAATAATTGCTTTTTCGTAATATACTCATTTTTTTGATGCATTAAATCTTCGGAGTCATTAAACATAGCTCCAAAGGCAACACCTTTATCTAAATTACGTGCGTAAGTTCCACCACCTATTGTGTAAGGTTCGGTTTGGTCACCAGTTTGATTACGATATGCTGTCACTAACGTTTGCACGAAAGGATCATTTTTATCCACATAGTGAGGTGTTTGGTTTTTACCTAATTCAATAGAAAATCCAAGTTGTTGAATCTCACCTTTAAAACGAGTCATGGCTTCTTCAAATTCAAAACCTTGTGGATATCTTAAGTTAATACCAAATCGACCACCATTTTGATTATCGTATGAAATGATACCAATATTTGTAGTTACATCTCCCATGACATCTGTATGGAATTTCATCCCCATTTTTTCACCGAAATGAGAGTTGAATAAATACTGTTCACTAAATTGAGTGAAATTTTCAGCAGTTTTATCTAAATTTAATTTGGCTAAGAAATTCAATAAGTATAACCCTGCATTCACACCAATAGATGGATCCATACCATGTACAGCTTTACCATAAACTTTAAGTACTAATACACCGCTATCAACGATACTTTCACCATCAATATTATTATCAGATAAAAACTGTTCAAATTTTTGAATGACGTCAGTCATGTTTTCTTTAACTGCAAGTTTAGCAATTGCTTCATCAGGCACCATGTTATAGCGCTGACCGGATGCAAAAGAAATAAGTTCGTATTCTGGCTCATCTTTATCCTCTGCTTTGTCATTTTGAACCACATCAAATGTACTTATACCTTTTTCACCATGTATTGCTGGGAATTCAGCATCAGGTGCAAAGCCTAAAGTTGGCATTTCTTCAGTTTTAAAATAACGCTCTGTACATTGCCAATCTGACTCTTCATCAGTGCCTATAATGATATGTATACGTTTTTTCCAATTGACCTTCATATCGTTCAATATTTTCACTGCATAATATGCTGCTATTGTTGGCCCTTTATCATCAAGGGTCCCTCTTGCAATAATCTTATCTTCAGTTACAACAGGATCGAAAGGATTAGAATCCCAACCATCGCCAGCCGGCACTACATCAACATGACATAAAATTCCCATAACATCTTCGCCTTCACCAGCTTCAATACGCCCTGCAATATGTTCAACATCATGCGTGTTAAATCCATCACGTTCAGCAATACCATACATATAATCTAATGCCTTACGTGGTCCAGGTCCAACCGGATTTTCTGAAGAAATTTTATTATCGTCTCTCACACTTTCAATAGATAATAAGCCATTTAAATCGTTTATAATATCTGTTTCGTATTCTTTCACTTTATCTTTCCACATTTAGCATCAACTTCCTTTTTAATACTTATATATTTAATATTTTACATGAAGTAGTACAGAAACTACAGTGAGATGTGATTATTATTTTAAAAAAATTCACTGTATAATTAATTAAAAAACAGATTGAAGCCTTTCACATACATGTCTTTCAAAATCTGTATTAATATAAAAAAACCTAGTTCAAAACTATGAACTAGGTTAAAAAACTAAATTAATCATTGCTTATTTGTTTTTATTGTTTTTGAGTTCTTCTTCGGTAACGACGCGAAGATTATTTGAAGGATCAGCTGCACCTTCATCAGTAAATCTCGCTTCTTCAACATGTTCTTCTTCTTCAGATTCGCCTTTAAAACGATCTTTTTGTTCGTTAATGAAACCTTTAGGATCTTGTTTTACTTTTGAAGCATAACCTTTAGGGTCTTGTTTTACTTCATTATAAGTTTCATTGGCTTTTGAACTGATTTGACTAGCGATGTCTTTTGCGTTTTGCTTATAGGACTCAGGATTTGATTTATATTTACTATATTCATCCTTTAATTTATCTCTATTCTCTTTTTTAGAAAGAACAACTGCAGCAGCTGCGCCTCCAACACCTATAATTGCTTTTAATAATTTTGACATAATAACACCTCTTTATTATTTTAATCCTAATTGTTTAAAATCTATTTGAGTTAAGTGGCGATATTCACCCGGTTCTAAAGATTCATCCAGTTTTAGTTCACCAATGCTAATACGTTTCAATTTCAGAACTTCATTATCTATAGCATGAAACATACGCTTAACTTGATGATATCTTCCTTCATAAATTGTGACAAATGATTTATATGCCTCATCACTTTTTACTAAAGTTGCAGGTTTCGCCAAACCCTCATTCAATTCAATACCCATTTTAAATGATTTTATATCATTATTTGTAATATTTTTTTTAGAAATTACCTCATATGTTTTAGAAACATGCTTAGCAGGACTCATTAGTTCATGATTAAAAGTTCCATCATTCGTAATTAATAACAAACCCTCAGTGTCTTTATCTAATCGCCCCACTGGAAAAACTTCTAAAAACCGATATGGTTCAACCAAGTCTACAACTGTTTGATGTTGGTCATCCTCTGTTGCAGATACATAGCCTTTAGGCTTATTTAACATTAGATAGACTTTATCTATATAATGAATCGTTTCATTGTTTTTTTGAACTACATCATTTTCTGGGTCTATTTGCTTTTTAGGAGATTTTTCTATTTTATTGTTAACTGTAATCGTACCTTTTTTCAATAACTGTTTAACTTCTGTACGCGTTCCGACACCCATATTAGCTAAAAATTTATCTAATCTCATTTTATAAGACCTAATTTACGTCTAAGTTTATTTGGAATATCTCCTAAAAATTGATCGGCCAGTTTTGTCTTCATCGTAATTCCACCGTAAACAATCATACCTATAATGACACTAATAATTAAAATTGCTAAAGCGCCAAATTTAGTTTGTGGTGAAATAACCATTTGTAATAAAAATGATGATAATTCAACTACGACCATCATTAAGAAGCCGTATAAGAAAATTTTACCAAAATGTAGCCATGTTTCTGAGAAATCAAAATTAGCATATTTTTTAAGTATATAAAAATTACAGATAACAGCAAATAGCAATGCTATTGCCGTACTTAAAATTGCTCCGGCAGTATGGAAAGCCATAATCAATGGCGTGTTTAGTATTACTTTTAATACTACTGCCGCTAAAATTACAAACACTGTTAATTTTTGTTTATCAATGCCTTGTAGCATAGATGCTGTCACACTCAATAATCCTATTAAAATTGCCACAGGTGCATAATAAAATAACAATTGACTACCATCGACATTGTAACTATAAAAGACAGTATATAATGGTAAAGCTAAGGCCATAATACCCAGACTTGCTGGGACTGTAATATACATTAGAACCCCTAAAGATGTTCTGATTTGTCTGTGCATTTCTTTTAATTCACCCGATTCATACGTCTTAGTGATAAATGGGATTAAACTCACTGCAAAACCAGCAGATAAAGACGTTGGAATCATCACTATTTTATTTGTCGTCATGTTTAAAATGGTAAAGAAATAGTCATGTAAACGGCTTGGTACACCAGCCAAATCTAAGGCACCGTTATGTGTAAACTGATCTACTAGATTAAACAGTGGGAAATTCAAACTAACAATTACAAATGGGATACTATAAGAAATAATTTCTTTATACATTTTTCCATAGGAAACTGTGATATCTGAAGTATCCGTTGCTACCATTTTTTCAATGTTAGGTTTTCTCTTTCTCCAGTAATACCATAATGTAAATATCCCTGCTATCGCACCTATTGCAGCAGCAAATGTTGCTATACCGTTGGCTTGTAGCACACTTCCACCAAAGACATTAAGTACTAAATAACTTCCTACTAAAATAAATAATATACGTGCGATTTGTTCTATGACTTCTGAGACCGCAGTTGGTCCCATTGATTTATAACCTTGGAACACACCACGCCACGTAGCAAGTAATGGTATAAATATGACCACCATACTGATTATTCTAATAATCCATGTAATATCAGCTACTGACCAACCACCTTTAGTACCAGATTCATGTGCTAAAGTAATTGTGGCGATACTTGGTGCTAATAAATATAAAATGAAAAATCCAATAAATCCTGTTATAGTCATAACTATAAAGCTAGATTTATATAACTTTTCACTTACTTTATAAGCACCTAAAGCGTTATATTTAGACACATATTTAGACGCCGCTAATGGCACCCCAGCAGTTGCGACTGCAATGGCAATATTATACGGCGTATATGCATAGTTAAAAGGTGCCAATTTTTCTTCTCCACCAATAATGGAGTAAAAAGGAATAATATATAAAACACCCAAGACTTTAGTAATCAATATACTAAGGGTGATTAAAAAGGTACCCCTAACTAATTCTTTACTTTCACTCATTCAGATCTTCCTATCTCAAATTAAATTTTTACAATCATAACTTTAATCATAACGTTATAAACACTTTTTTTCAAAACTATATTACTATAAACTATAAAATAACACTATTTAGTAAAGTGAGGCAATCAAATGTACCAAACAATTATTATTGGCGGTGGCCCTAGCGGTTTAATGGCGGCTGCTGCCGCAAGTCAACATAGCGATAAAGTCCTTCTCATAGAAAAGAAAAAAGGACTCGGTCGCAAATTAAAAATCTCTGGTGGTGGGCGTTGCAACGTCACTAACCGTTTACCATATGAAGAGATAATTAAAAATATACCAGGAAATGGAAAATTTTTATATAGTCCTTTTTCCGTATTTGATAATGAATCTATTATTCGCTTTTTTGAATCACGTGGTGTTGCACTTAAAGAAGAAGACCATGGACGTATGTTCCCTGTTTCTAATAAAGCACAGGATGTTGTAGATGCATTAATTCGTACAATTGATGAGAATAATGTAACTGTAAAACAAGAAACTTCAGTGCATGCTATTGAACATACACCACAACAGACTTTCAAAGTATTTTTAGATAATCAACAAACTGTTGAAGGTCATAGTTTGATTATCGCTACAGGTGGTACGAGTGTGCCAAAGACTGGATCAACTGGTGATGGTTACAAATTTGCTGAACACTTGGGACATACAATTACAGAACTTTTCCCGACTGAAGTACCAATTACGTCATCCGAACCTTTTATAAATAATAAAAGGTTAAAAGGATTGAGCTTAAAAAATGTTGCACTATCTGTATTAAAGAAAAATGGTAAAAAACGTGTGACACATCAAATGGATATGATATTCACTCATTTCGGAATCAGTGGCCCTGCCGCTTTAAGATGTAGCCAATTTGTATATAAGGAACAAAAAAATCAAAAACGCCAAGATATTGATATGCAATTAGACGCTTTTCCAGAACTAAGCTTTGCACAATTAGAAGATAAAGTAAGTGAATTATTAAAGAATACACCAGATAAATATGTAAAAAATAGCTTACATGGTTTAATCGAAGAACGTTATTTATTATATATGTTAGAATTAGCAAATATTTCAGAAACATTAACAGCACATCATATGTCTAATGAACAATTTAATAAATTGATTACTTTATTTAAAGGCTTTACGTTTACAGTTAATGGAACTTTATCAATTGAAAAAGCTTTCGTAACTGGAGGAGGCGTTTCTCTTAAAGAAATCGAACCCAAAACGATGATGTCAAAATTAACTCCGGGATTATTTATGTGTGGCGAACTGCTAGATATCCATGGTTATACTGGTGGCTATAATATTACCAGTGCTTTAGTTACAGGTCATATATCAGGAACAAATGCAAGTAAATTTCAACGTTAAACATATCAATTTATATAATTTGTCACCTATTAGCTCCACGACTTACGTTTAAAACAAATTCACTATTTATCAATTTTAATGATTGATACTTTCTATGCGAGTGACACACGTAATGTTATAATACTTAAGTCGCCTACTCTCAGGCGTCAATAGACGTAGGGAGGAGGTGTATTTTGTGATTGATATCTTTGTTCATATTATGACTACTGTCATCAGTGGTTGTATCGTTACGTTATTTGCGTACTGGCTGCGCAATCGTAATGACAAGTAAAATAGGCGACACTTAGCTAACACCAAAAAACCCCCTCACTACTCGCAATAGTGAGGGGGTTTGGTGTATCTGTATTGATATCTTTGTTAAACGTATTATAACACTATATTTGCATAAAATGCAAAATCATCGGCTTATTTTCACTCTGTCTAAAAATTAAATACTTTTAATTTCTAAACCTTCATCTCCCCATGCATCCATGCCACCTTCAACATTGACTGCATGAACGCCATTACGTTCTAAATACTGAACGACTTGTGCACTTCTGCCACCAACTTTACAAATAATATAATACGTATCTTCTGAGTTGAAGTGATTTAAATTATCAGGAATTTTATCCATAGGTATCGTTTCCGCTTCTGGTATTACGCCCATTGCTGTTTCTTCATCGGTTCTCACATCTACGATATGAATAGGATTAGAATTTAAAATTTTTGATTTCAATTCATCTATAGTAATAGTTTCCATAATATAAACGCCCCTTTTGTGTTATTTGGCAACAATATTAACAAGTTTTTGAGGTACTGCAATCACTTTTTTAATATCTTTGCCTTCTATTTCAGCTTTAATATTTTCGTTACCTAATGCTGCTGTTTCCATTTCATCTTTTGAAATATCTTTAGAAACATTGATCTTAGTACGAACTTTGCCATTTACTTGAACGACAATTTCTACTTCATCATCGACTAATAATGTTTCATCATATGATGGCCAAGGTTGATAAGTAATTGTTTCTTCATGTCCTAAGCGCGCCCATAATTCTTCACCTATATGTGGTGCAATCGGTGCTAACATTTTAATAAACCCTTCAATATATGGTTTATAAATCTCATCAACTTTATAGCAATCATTAATGAAGACCATCAATTGACTAATTGCCGTATTGAAGTTTAATGTTTCAAAGTCTTCCGAAACTTTTTTCACAGTTTGATGGTAACTTTTATCTAAAGCTTTATTATTAGTATTGACTACTTTTTCTGTGATTAAACCGTCTTCTGTAATTAAAAGTCTCCAAATTCTATCTAAGAAACGTCTTGAACCATCTAATCCTTTATCACTCCAAGCAATTGCAGCATCTAGAGGACCCATGAACATTTCATATAGTCTTAACGTGTCAGCACCATGCGATTTGATAATATCATCTGGATTGATAACATTACCTTTAGATTTACTCATTTTTTCATTACCTTCGCCTAAAATCATACCTTGGTTAAATAATTTTTGGAATGGTTCTTTGGTAGGTACTACACCTAAATCATACAAGACTTTGTGCCAAAATCTAGCATATAACAAGTGTAACACTGCATGTTCAACGCCACCAATATATAAATCTACAGGCAACCAATGTTTTAACTTTTCTGGGTCAGCTAACATCTGTTCATTATCTGGATCAATAAAGCGTAAATAATACCAACAACTGCCTGCCCATTGTGGCATTGTATTTGTTTCACGACGACCTTTCATTCCAGTTTCTTTATCCACGACATTAACAAATGCATCTATATTAGCTAATGGTGATTCACCTGTACCTGAAGGCTTAATTTCGTCAGTTTCCGGTAGGAGTAATGGCAATTCATCTTCGGGAACAGTCGTCATAGTCCCATCTTCCCAATGAATTACAGGAATAGGTTCACCCCAATAACGTTGACGACTAAATAACCAATCTCTCAGTTTATAATTAACTTTTCTAGTTCCAGAATTGTTTTGTTCTAATAATGTAATTGCTTTTTCAATCGCTTCATTATTATATAGACCATTTAACTCTCCTGAATTAATATGAGGTCCATCGCCGTCATAAGCTGCTTCAGATATGTCTCCACCTTCAATGATTTCTATAATTGGTAAATCAAAAGTTTTTGCAAATTCATAGTCTCTTTGGTCTCCACTAGGGACAGCCATAACTGCTCCTGTACCATAAGAAGATAAGACATAATCTGCTATCCAAATTGGCGTTTTCTCACCAGATAAAGGATTAATTGCATACGCTCCAGTAAAAACTCCAGATTTTTCTTTAGCTAGTCCAGTACGTTCTAAATCTGATTTCATCGCCGCTTCTTGTTGGTATTTCTCAACACTTTCTTGATGTTCTGAGGTAGTAATTTTGTTAACGAGTTCATGTTCAGGGCTCAACACTAGGAATGTAGCACCATAAATAGTATCAGGACGGGTTGTAAACACTTCTATTTGATCATTAATATCTTCTACATTAAATGTTATAGATGCACCTTCTGAACGTCCAATCCAATTTCGTTGCATATCTTTTAAGGATTCAGGCCAATCTAAGTCATCTAAATCTTCAAGTAATCTGTCAGCGTATTCAGTAATTCTAAGTACCCATTGTTTCATCGGTCTTCTATAAACAGGGTGTCCGCCACGTTCAGAAACACCGTCGACAACTTCTTCATTTGACAATACAGTGCCTAAGGCAGGACACCAGTTCACTGCTACTTCATCTATATAAGCAAGCCCTTTATTATATAATTGGATAAATATCCATTGTGTCCATTTATAATATTCTGGGTCTGTTGTATTAACTTCTCGATCCCAATCATAACTAAATCCTAACTCTTTAATTTGACGTTTAAACGTTTGGATATTTTGTTTAGTGAATTCACGGGGATCATTCCCGGTATCTAGCGCATATTGTTCAGCTGGTAAACCAAATGCGTCCCACCCCATAGGATGTAATACATTATATCCTTGCATACGTTTGTATCTTGAAATAATATCAGTAGCTGTATAACCTTCAGGATGTCCTACATGCAATCCTGCTCCAGATGGGTAAGGGAACATATCAAGTGCATAAAATTTTTTTTGGCCTAAATTATCTTCAGTTTTAAATGTTTTATAGTCTTCCCAATAATCCTGCCATTTTTTTTCAACTTCATTATGATTGTAATTCACTTCATTTCCTCCTGTTCAATAATAAAAAGACACCTCAAACTATTATATAATAGGGACGATTTTTCACCGCGGTACCACCCTGTTTCACTTAATGTGCACTCATTTTAATTAATAGTAAGAGATGTCATTCATTCATTTTAAGTCCTGGTAAGTTCACTAGATGCTTCACGCTAAGTTCCACCAACCTTAGCTCTCTGTGGAAAAGCTTTCAAGTTACTACTCCTATACTCTTCTTATGATATTTGAAAAAGCCCTTTATTTCAAGTATAAAGTTGATTTTCAAGCTTCATCTTAATGCATATATAAATTTATTAAAATAATACGTAAAAATATTGTTAATTCAATAAGCATCACTTGCTGAATTAACAATACTTGTCCTTTTTATCATATAACAACAATTATCTGGGTTTAAAAGTTAACTAAATCTACTATTGTTGACTACAATATTGCCACAATTTTATGCTAAATATCTTTTGGTAATTTGTGATCATAGAATGTTAAAAATACGAGTGATAAAACTAACAATGAAATCATGCTTAAAAACATAATTTGCATGTTAAACATATCAACAACTACGCCACCAATAAGTGGTCCGAATGCTTTACCTACTGTCGCTGCAGAATTTACATAACCTTGAAATGAACCTTCTTTCCCATTAGGCGCAAGTTGATTTGCGATAGTTGGAACAGCTGGCCAAACAAACATTTCTCCCAATGTTAATATAATCATACCTACCATAAATACAGAAAATTGTTCAGCAAAACTTGTGACAAAAAAAGATATGATAAAAATACCTATTCCAACATACATTTGATGTTTCAGATTACCTTTTAATAATCTGATTATCGGAATGATTAATGGTTGTGCTACTAATATCATGATACCATTGACAGTCCATAATAAACTGTATTGGCTCATAGAGATATTTAGCTCTTGTGTAAATGAAGCTATTGTACTTTCCCATTGAATATAAGCAATCCAGCAAATACTAAACATCACGCATAACAATGTTAATGCAATGAATTGAGGTCTATACGCTTTATCTAATAAACTCATGGCATCATTTGATTTTACTTTAACGTCCAATTTAATATTAAATTGACTAATTGCAACTATGCCAAATGCAATATACATGAGCAAATTAGCAATAAATATATAATTAAAACTTAATTCCGCCACAAAACCGCCAGAAGCTGCGCCAATCGCCACCCCTAGATTTTGAGCTAAATATATCGCATTAAAAGTTTGTCTACCACCTTGCGGCCAAATTGCACCGGCTAGTGCGTAAATTGCTGGTACAATCATGCCACCACCAAAGCCAAGACAAACCAACCAAACTGCATACCATGGCCATCCGTGAAAAAAATTTAACAAGGTAGTACTACTTAAGCAGATCACTGTACCAATCATAATTGTTCGATAGCCACCCAATTTATCAAATAGATTACCACCTAGTAAATTCCCTATGACCATGCCAAATGAATTAATCATCAAAACTAACCCGGCCATAGTTAAACTTTTATCTAATTCTTCATTCATATATATTGTATTTAATGGCCATAAAAAACTTGAGCCTGTGATATTTAATGCCATACCAATAACCAACCACCACACTGATTTTGGCATATTCATAACCATAAGCTCCCTTCTTTTTTTAAATTTCTGTTTTTACTCTAAACACTATATCATTAAAATATGTTAAAATCTTTAACTAGAATGAATTTAGAAAGGAAAATGTTATATGGGACAATTCTTCCCTTACGCATTCGAGAATAAACGATATCATACTTGGAATTATCATTTAAAAAATAAATTTGGACAAAAAATCTTTAAAGTTGCAATTGACGGAGGATTTGATTGTCCAAATAGAGATGGCACGGTTGCACATGGTGGCTGTACATTTTGTTCTGCAGCAGGAAGTGGAGATTTTGCAGGAAATCGTGTAGATCCGATAGATGTTCAATTTCAACAAATCAAAGATAGAATGCATGAAAAATGGCATGAAGGTCAGTATATTGCTTATTTCCAAGCATTTACTAATACACATGCACCAGTAGAAGTATTAAGAGAAAAATACGAAACTGCATTAAAAGAACCCGGCGTTGTCGGATTATCTATTGGAACGCGGCCTGATTGCTTACCGGATGATGTTGTAGAATATTTAGCTGAATTAAATGAACGTACTTATTTATGGGTTGAATTAGGTCTACAGACAGTACACCAAAAAACTTCAGATTTGATCAATCGTGCACATGACATGAAAACGTATTATGAAGGAGTGGCCAAGCTACGAAAACATAATATAAATGTATGTACACATATTATTAATGGGCTTCCTGAAGAAGATTATGACATGATGATGGAAACAGCTAAAGAAGTAGCACAAATGGACGTCCAAGGTATTAAAATACACTTATTGCATCTCCTTAAAGGCACACCAATGGTAAAACAATACGAAAAAGGTATGCTAGAATTCATGTCACAAGATGATTATACAAATTTAGTTTGTGATCAGCTAGAAATTATACCAAAAGAAATGATCGTTCATCGAATTACTGGTGATGGTCCGATTGACTTGATGGTTGGACCAATGTGGAGTGTCAACAAATGGGAAGTGCTTAACGAAATTGATGAGGAATTAGCACGAAGAAATTCTTATCAAGGAAAATACTATGAAACGACGGTTAAATCATGAAACTAGAACGTATTTTACCATTTTCCAAAACGCTACTACAGCAACACATCAACAAGGATAGTATTGTTATTGATGCCACATGTGGTAATGGTAATGATACCGAATTTCTAGCACAACAAGTACCAAATGGTAAAGTCTACGCTTTTGATATTCAAGAAATTGCAATTCAAAATACAAGCAAAAAGACAGACGTATTTAAAAATGTACGCTTAATTCAAGATAGTCATGCTAAAGTAAAGCAATATATACAAAGTAACGAAATTGGACAAATTGATGCAGCCATTTTTAATTTAGGGTATTTGCCTAAGGGTGACAAATCAATTGTAACAAACTCTAGTAGTACATTAGCAGCGATAGACGAAATATTTGATATATTAGCGACAGAAGGTATTATAGTACTAGTTATATATCATGGGCATGATGAAGGTAAAATCGAACGTGATGCATTATTAAATTATCTACAACATTTTGACCAAAACAAAGCGCACATATTACAATATCAATTTATTAACCAAAAAAACAATGCACCATTTATCTGTGCAATTGAAAAAAGATAATATATATAATAAAAATGCATCTCCTTTTAAGCGGAGATGCATTTTTATTTTAGTATAGATATTAACTACCTATTACTATTTTGAGTCTAACTTGTCATTTTGTAACTATAATTATTCCCTATAATTTTAAGATAGATTTAAGACTAGATTGTATAGTAGATGATTTTTCGTTTATTTCCGCTTTAAAACAATTTAAAAGTTCTTCCCTTTGATCTTTTAAATCCTCATTGAAATGTATAATTACTGTACGTTCGTCATTAACGGGTCTTTCTTTAATAATCCATGCTTTCTCAACTAAATCGTTATATGTTCTTGTACGTTTATATGATTTAATTTTCACATAATTATCCATTTCTTTAAGCGTCATTGATCCTTCTTCCCAAAGTGTTAAAAGAATTAATATTTCTTCTTTTGACATTTTATATTGTTTCTGTACTTTTCCAAAGATATCTTCAATATCTTTAAGTACATGTTCCAATCTAAGGACACTATCTACCATATCAGCAATTGTCTTCCCCATAGAAATATCCCCCAATCATAATATAAAGTTAAACATGTAAAATTAATTTACCAAAAAATCATTCAAAGCAAAATTTATTCATATCAGAATAAATTTTGATATTTTCAATAAAATTAATCTTATATACAGTTTAAAATTAAATTATGAATTATGCAATTAGTTGTTTGATTTTATTTTGCATATCTTTCAAAATTATGGCAGAATTTTCAAACTTTTCACTTTCTTCACTATTTAATTGCGTTTCATATACTTTAATTGCGCCATTTCTATTAATTAATGTTGGAACTCCAATATAAATATCATTTTGATTATACTCACCTTCTAAGTAACTTGAAACAGGTAATACTACATTTTGGTTTTTTAAAATAGCTTGTGTTATACGAACTAAGCCCATTGCTATACCATAATACGTTGCACCTTTTGATTGGATAATATCATATGCAGCATCTCTTGTGTTAGTAAATATTTCATCTATTCTATGTTGTTTATCAGGGTTATCTTTCAATGCATGGTATATTGGTTGACCAGCAATATTAGCTTGTGACCATACTGCTAATTCAGAATCGCCATGTTCACCAATAATTTGTGCGTCCACACTCCAAGGTGACACACCAAATTCTTGTGCTAGTTCAAATTTAAATCGTGCAGTATCTAGTATCGTACCAGATCCAATAACTTGTGATTTCGGTAAGCCTGAAACTTTTTGTGTTACATATGATAATACATCTACTGGATTAGTTGCTATAAGAAAAATACCATTAAATCCTGTGTTCATAATTTTTGTGACAATGTCTTTAAATATTTTTGTGTTTTTTTCTACTAAATCTAATCTAGTTTCACCTGGCTTTTGCGCAGCTCCTGCAGTAATAACAATTAAATCAGCATTACCACAATCTTCATAATTACCAGCTTTTACTTTAACAGGTGAATCACCATATGGTGCACTATGATTTAAATCTGCAACATCGCCTTTAACTTTCGCTTCATCTAAATCAATAATTACTAATTCATCAGCTAAGCCTTGTGCAACTAATGCAAATGCATAACTTGATCCAACTGCTCCATCACCTATTAAAACTACTTTATTCCCTTTTTCAAATTTCATGTTAAATCGCTCCTTTTATTTCAAAGTAAATATTTCTAAAATTTAATGTGATTTTTTTCACAATATAAATATAACAATTATTATTTTAAAAATCAATGTTTATTGTGATTTTTTTCACATTATTTCTTAATAATAAAAAGAGTGTGAATAAAATCAACGTTAGATCACATTTATACACTCTTTTTATAAGCAATTATTTAGTCATAATTTGAATAAATTAGATTTAAGTTAACTTACTTGTTTCCATAAAATGATATTCATCATTTATTAAACGAATTATGACGGTTCATTTTCATCATGTACAATAAAACCAATGTTACTGGCACTATTATTAAGAAATGCTAGAATATAGCGCATTACTTCATCTCTTTCAGGTTCATTATGTATTTCATGATTTAATCCTTTCCAGGCTTTAAAATACAGTTCTTCTGTTGCAATTTTTTCTTTAATTAAATACATCGTAGAAACATCTGAAACTTTATCTTCAAGTCCATACATTAATAATAAAGGAAGTGGTTTAATATCTTTTAAATGTGTAACGGTCTCTTTCATGATTTCTATGACTTGTTTATACCAATGATAAGTAACTTTCTGCAGCATCAGTTGATCCTCTTTTGCTTCTTCAATAACTTCTTCATTTCGTGTTAAATCTTCAATCGTAATACCTATTTTAAACCTTGTATCTTTTGTTAATTTCCCGACATTCGATACAATTTTATCTTTTCTAGTTTTATTACTTTTCTTAAATTCTAACAATGGAGAAATCAACATTATTCCTTCAATAGGCACATCCACTTTTTCAAGTAAATTTAAAATGATAAGCCCACCAAGGCCCACACCTAAAACATAAGTCGGCAGTTTATACTCATTAGCTATTCTAATCCACTCAAGGACATGCTCATGATATACCTCAAAGTTTGATATTTGTCCTTTATTCGCACGCGTCGTTTGACCTTGACCAGGCAAATCACCCATGATTACATGATAACCATTTCTACGTAGCATTGTTATAACATATGCATACCTACCTGTATGTTCGAGCATGTTATGGGCAATTACAATGACGCCCTTTGCTTCATTTTCTGTTTCCCATTTCCACATATTCCATACTTCCCCTTCTACAATAATTTCAATAACTACATTGTATCAAAATATGATGTACTTTTTCCATTTTTAACGTATAAATCTTACCGTTATATGTTACTTCAACTTTATCATTAAATGTCGTATCTAAAGCGTGAGTCAATGTTATCGTGTAGTATATAATATTTAGTGTAATAAATTTTATTGTAAACGATTTCATTACTATTCGATTCATGCTACACTATTATTGAAAGAACAGCTATTAGCAGAATGGGAGGAATTAATATGCCAATTGTGAAAAATTTTTTTATAGGATTATCTAACAATCCTTTTTTAAATAAAACAGCTAAGGAAATAGGACCTATGTTCGGCGCTAGAAAAGTAGTCGCAGGGAATACTATTCCAGAATTAGTTGACACAATTGAACGTTTAAATAACAAAGGAATTACTGTCACAGTAGATTGTCTCGGTGAATTTGTTTCAAATGAAGGTGAAGCAATACAATCAAAAGATCAAATATTAGAAGTGATGTATGCTATCTACAATCATAATTTAGATGGTCACATGTCTATTAAAATCAGCCAATTAGGTTCTGAATTTGACCTTGATCTTGCTTATCGCAATTTACGTGAAATATTACTTAAAGCTAACGAATTTGGTAATATGCATATTAATATAGACACTGAAAAATATGATAGCTTATTTGATATTACTCAAGTTTTAGACCGATTAAAAGGCGAATTTAAAAATGTGGGAACTGTTATACAAGGATATTTATATAAAGCAGATGCACTCGTTGATAAATATCCAGAATTACGATTACGTATGGTTAAAGGTGCATACAAAGAAAATGAAAACATCGCTTATCAAACTAAAGAAGAAATTGACGATAATTACATACGCTTAATTAAAAAGCGACTGTTAAATGCGAAAAATGTCACTTCTATTGCTACACATGATGATACTATCATCACACATATTAAACAATTCATTAAAGACAACAATATTGAAAAGGATAGCTATGAATTTCAAATGTTATATGGTTTCCGCTCAGAATTAGCAGAATCACTAGCGCGAGAAGGGAATCATTTCTGTATCTATGTGCCATACGGTGATGATTGGTTTAGTTATTTTATGAGAAGATTAGCAGAGCGTCCCCAAAATTTAAATCTGATGTTTTTAGAAATTATGAAACCTGAAGTGTTGAAAAAAGCTGGGGTAGTAGTTGGAGCATTATCAACTATTGGAGCAATTAGTGCATTGTTATACAAAAAATTAAAAAAATAGCAAACTTTCAAATTAAAAGTATGTAATTAAAATCGTTTTAAACATTATTTTAGATTAATGAAATGTAACACCAAGACTGTGAATGAAAGATTACAAACACGTACTAAGTAAATCTTATCCACAGAAATGCATATAAGAACAAAAACATAAAATATTAAGCTAAAAGAGAGCTCACCCGTAGAGGTAAGCTCTCTTATTTTGAGCATAAATAATTATATTTCATACTACGTCATATTTTTAAAATTTTAAATTGTACTATTTCTATAACTACTGCAAACATTAAATTTCTTTCAATAAATTCGCCATTTCTATAGCACTTACCGCTGCTTCAGAACCTTTGTTGCCTGCTTTTGTACCTGCACGTTCTACAGCTTGCTCGATATTCTCAGTAGTTAAAATTCCAAAAATAACTGGTGTATCCGAAACATCATTCGCTTTTGAAACACCCTTTGCAACTTCATTACATACATAATCATAATGTGACGTTGAACCTCTTATCACACATCCTAAAGTAATTACTGCATCATAATCACTTTTTTGAGCTAATTTTTTAGCTACTAATGGAATTTCAAAAGCACCAGGAACATATGCAACATCAATATTTTCTGCTGGTACTTCATGTCTAACTAAGGTATCTTTAGCACCGTCTAACAAACGATTCGTAATGAAATCGTTAAATCTACTTACTACAATCGCTACTTTTAAATCTGATCCTATTAATTTACCTTCAAAATTCATGTTTTTTCCTCCTATATTAAATGACCCATTTTCTCTTTTTTTGTTTGCATATACGCTTGGTTATATTGATTTGTAGGTATCACTAATTCAATTCTTTTAGCGATATCAATACCGTAATTTTCTAAACTTCCAAATTTTTTAGGATTATTACTTAATAAATTTACACGTTTGATACCTAAATATTTTAAAATTTCTGCAGCATATCGATACTCTCTTAAGTCTTCATCAAAACCGAGCGCAATATTTGCTGTAACAGTATCATAACCTTGTTCTATCAATTCATAGGCTCTTAATTTATTAATTAAGCCGATTCCTCTGCCTTCTTGTGGCAAATAAAGGATAACGCCTCCATGTTCATTAATATATTCCATAGATGCAGCAAGCTGTTCACCGCAATCACATCTTTGACTATGGAATATATCTCCAGTTAAACAAGCAGAATGTATGCGTACATTCTCTGTTTCATTAATTTCACCATTCGCGATTGCTACAATTTCCTCGTTATCATTCGTTCTAAAACCATACATGTCAAAATCGCCAAATTCAGTAGGCATCTTTATTTTCGCTTTAGCTTCAATAGACGAAACAGATTGCTTTCTATATTTTTCTAAATCTTCGATAGATATCATTACCAAATTATGTTTACTTTTAAATGCTTCTAAATCGTCACCTTTTGCCATTGTGCCATCATCATTCATTATTTCACAAATGAGTGCCGCAGGTTTTGCGCCAGTTAGATTAGCTAAGTCGACAGAGGCTTCAGTATGACCACGTCTAGCCAACACACCATCATCTTGAGCTATTAATGGAAATAGATGGCCTGGCTTATTAAAATCTTCTGCTGTTGTACTATCATCGATTAACGCCTTCGCAGTGAGCATTCTTTCATCAGCACTGATACCTGTTGTTGTTTTAACATGATCGATACTTACAGTAAATTGAGTACCATAAACATCTGAATTATGATTAACCATTGAATGAAGTTCTAAATCTTCAGCTATTTTTTTACTAATAGGCGCACAAATTAACCCTCTACCATATTTAGCCATAAAATTAACTGTATTATCATACATCCATTCTGTAACTGCTACTAAATCGCCTTCATTTTCTCTATTTTCATCATCTACTACAATGATACTTTTACCTTCTTTAAGTGATTCAAGTGCTAATTCTATACTATCTAATTGCATTTTACCCCTCCTAGAATCCAAAAGCGCTTAGTTTTTCTAAACTTAAACCTTTTTCGCTATTGCCAACTATTTTTTCCACATATTTAAACAACATGTCTGTCTCAATATGTACAGGATCACCCACACGTTTTTGATTTAAAATAGTTGATCTTCTTGTTTCTGGTATAAGATGAATATCAAATTCTGTATCTCTTAATTGAAACACTGTCAAACTTACGCCATCTACAGTAATTGAACCTTGTTGTACCATTTGATTTATAATAGAAGTAGATGGTTTAATAGTTACAATTTTAGAATTATCTGAGTTTTGTATTTTAGTGATTCTAGCTACTTCATCTGTGTGGCCGAGTACAAAATGGCCACCAAATCTTCCCGTACCACTCATTGCTCGTTCTAAATTTACCTCAGTAGCTTGATTTAATTGATTCAGATAGGTTTTATTCTCAGTGCCTTTAATTACTTGGACTGAAAATGACTGATTATCAAATTGTATTACAGTTAAACATACACCGTTTACACTAATAGAATCACCAATATGCATGTCAGATAAAATTGTCTTACAATCAATTGTTAAATTAACAACGGATTGTTGTGTTGCAACTTTTTTTATAGTGCCTATTTCTTCGACAATACCAGTAAACATAGTTATTCACTTCTTTCGCAATTCTAATTTAATATTTTGCTCAAGCATTTTGGAATTTACAATTTCAAATTGAGGTACGTCTGATAAATTAAAGACATTTTCTGTTTTGAAAAATTGATAATCACCAGAACCACCTATTATTTTCGGGGCATAATATAAGATGAGTTCATTCGTATAGTTAGATTGAAGAAATTCTGAAGTAATCGTAGGGCCTGCTTCAACCAAAGCACTTCCAATCCCATATTGATATAACTGTTTTAAAATATTTTCAATCGTGCAATTAGAATAATATATAATTTCTATATTTGTATCTTCACTTTTTAAATTTTTATTTTCTGTAAAAATCCATATTGGTGTCACCGGTTGTTTAAATATGTCTAAGGTAAAATCTACCTGGCCAGATTTTGAAAGTATCACACGTATCGGTTGCTTACCTTCTTCAATCCTTGTAGTATATTGCGGATTGTCTGCATTTAAAGTACCAGTACCAGTGATAACTGCATCATGTTTATGTCTGAGCATAAATACATCTTGTTTAACAGTTTTGTTAGTAATCCATTTACTTTCACCATGATCAGTAGCTTGTTTACCATCTAAACTACAAGAAACTTTTACAGTAACTTCAGGGACGCCTTGTCGTTTAGTAATAAAAAAGTCTTTATACAATGCTTCAGCCTCTGGCTTATGATGAAACTCAACTTTTATTCCAGCATTGTGCAAAATATTGTCACCTTTAGTCGATAATGTCGTATCTTTAACAGCATAAACAACTTTTGAAATACCAAATTCAATAATTTTGTTTACACATGGTGGTGTTGAACCGTAATGTGAGCAAGGTTCTAAAGATATATAAATTGTTGCTCCATTTGCAGCTTCTTTAGCCATATCTAAAGCTTGCACTTCAGCATGTTTATCACCTTTTCGTAAATGTGCACCGATGCCAACGATTCTACCTTGATTTACTACAACTGCACCTACTGGCGGATTTACACCTGTCTGGCCATCAACCATTTGTGCCAATTGGATTGCATAGTTTAAATATTGACTCATATAATCACCTCTTAATAATAAAAAAACACCTGAAATTGATTTCAGGTGTGGGATGTATTTAGATATAACATAAATTACTTAAATTTGAATACACTTCTCCAATTTCCAGAAAAATGTATGTTAAATAAACACTAAAAAAGTGCTTTTTTGTTATACTTCATTCTTTCTCCCATCCAGACTATACTGTCGGCTCTAGAATTTCACTAGATCAGCCACACTTGTCAAAAACAAATGCAGGTCGCAGGCTTAATTTACTGCCGGTTGGGAATTTCACCCTGCCCCGAAAGAATATTTATGAAATTGTAATTGATGATTGAGTCAAAGTAACTTTATGAAAGTTACATCGTTATCGTACTATATATTTATACAAAAAACAATTCATATTATCTAAGTCGGCTTTATTTATAAACAACCACTTTCTTATATCCTTTGATTAGCAATGCTTATAAGCAATTTTTACAAAACCATTTTTAAAATATATTTTTCCAAATGATTTCCTAAATAATTAACCGTTAAAACAATTTAAATGATTTCGTTTTTAGTTTGAATTATAAAAATAACCGCTTATCCAGCTATATAAAATCGATAGTCTTACTTCATAATGTATGCATATTTATATTCACTTAAAAACATATTTCACTTACGGCTTAATTATGTAAGCAATGTTCGTTTGAATGCTACACTACAAAATTAATCATGCTTAGTGTTTAATAATTTTTCTACTACACTAACGGCTTGTTTTACTATCATCATAACGCCGTTACGTGATTGGTTAATCCCATTTGTAACTTGGCCTAAAGCAAACATGTTCTGTAAAGTACCGTAACGCGGACTTATAATTTGATTTGTTTCTGGAATGATTTGAATACCACCAAGTGGGTGCGCTTGGACAACTTGTCTATTTTCTAAATTTAGAATTAGTTGATCATCTTGATCTAAATCTGATAAATGTGATTTTGAACCAGTAGCATTAATAACAATATCAAATTTATCGATCGCTTTAAAATCATCCTCATATTTAAAACAAAACTGCTGTCCGTCATGTTTTACATCTTCCAACCCTTTTTTGATTTCAATTTGCCCATTTTCAATATGGTCGATAATTAGTTTTGCTGTACGTGGGGGCATTGGATTTGAATTTTCTTTTAATATAGATTGGTATTTTTCTAAAAATATCTTCTGATCCTGTCTACTGAAACTATTCCAAATCCAATTAAGATTTTCTTTTGTTAATTCTAAAATACTTTGAAATTTCCCTAGCTCATCGGCATGTTGTAAATCATATGTTAAATCTAAAATTGGATCACCTTGTCTTCTGTGGACTAATTTCTCTACTGGAATATCATAATATTCACAGTCCTTTTTAAATAATGCTAATGCTTCCTCCAAAGGTACATTCCCAAAATATTCTTTTTTGATTTCATTAAAATTTTCTGGTGTAAGATATTTAAATTGAATTTCTGGCATATCTCCCCTAACACTAGGTAAATGACCTTTACGACTCGTCACAGTAATAGGTAAATTTGGATGATGTGCCGTTACAAATCGAATTACATCTAAACTTGCTAGTCCTGTTCCAATGATAGCAATTCTATCAGTACTATCAACCTCATTTAATGTGTCATATGTTGGGTAAGGTGTTTTTATGTAACCTGGTGTTCCTTTTAAATGATATGGGTCATGATAAGACATCGTACCAATCGTTAAAAATACGATATCATAACGTCGGCGTTTCTCTAGATTTTCAGAAGTACAAACAACATATTTAACATGCGTATCACCAATATTAGATTCTATAAACACTTCCAAAACCTCTTCTTTGATCATATGAATATTATTATAGCGATTATGATAAGTTTCCAAATAGTCTTTCATATAATGTCCAAAAATAAATCTAGGTAGATACTCTGGGTTAGAAAATTTAAATATGGATTGTTCTTGATACCATTCATAAAATTCCCGTTCATTATTCAAATTTAAGGACATTTGACTTGCGGGCAAATTGATTAATAATTGGTCGCTGTCATTTTGAAACGGCACGCCTTGTCCCATATTTTTAGGATTATCATAAACGTCTACTTCCATTTGTTTGAATTCCTTATATTTTACCAATTCTTTCAACAAACTAACACCTGCAGTGCCCATACCAATGATAGCTAAACGCATTTCACTCATCCTTACTTTAATTAATTTATACTTAGTATATCAAGTATCGAATTAATATTACATATTAATGGATTATGCCACCATTATACAAAATTAATAAATATGTTAATATAAAAATGTTGTATCAAAAAATATTTCTAAAACATATAAGGGGTTAAAATATGAAATTTTTTAAAAGAATAATCTATTTATTGATTGCAAGTTCACTTTTATTAGCAAGTTGTGATTTACCTGGTTTAGGTGGCGGTCAATCTAAAAACTCAGTTAAAATTTCTGCTTTAGCTACGAGTGAATCTCAAATCATGGCTTATATGCTCAAAGATTTAATTGAACATGATACAAAAGGGAAAACTACTGGCTCCATTATTAACAATTTAGGTTCAGCTACAATTCAGCATAATGCATTGCTCCGTGGAGATGCTGATATATCAAGCACTCGCTATACTGGCACTGATTTGGTTGGAGCTTTAGAACAACAACCCATTACAGATACTAAAAAAGCAATGTCTGTTACTCAAAAATTATTTAACCAAAAATTTAACCAAACGTTTTTCGACTCTTATGGATTTGAAAATACTTTTGCTTTTATGGTTACTAAAGAAACCGCAAAAAAATATGATTTACATACTGTTTCAGATTTAAAAAAAGTAAAAGACAAAGTTAGAGTTGGTACGGATACTACATGGATTAAGCGAGGCGGCGATGGTTATGCACCATTCCGTGAACATTATGGGTTTGGATTTAATGATTTAAAACCTATGCAAATTGGACTTGTTTATGACGCATTAAAAAATAACAAACTTGATGTTGCACTTGGTTACACAACAGATGGAAGAATTGCAGCATATGATTTAGTTGTACTTAAAGATGATAAAAACTTTTTCCCACCATATGATGCTAGCGCCGTTGCACCAAATGAATTACTACAAAAAAATCCACAAATTAAAAAATCCATTGCTAAGTTAAATGGTAAAATTAGTACTGAACAAATGCAAAAGCTCAACTATGAAGCAGATGGAGAAGGTAAAGAACCAGCAATTGTAGCCAAAAGATTTTTAGAAAAACATAATTATTTCGAAGATGAAGACTAAATTTAAACATTGCTTTTTATGTGATATTAATCAATTAATGTTACTATAGTTACATAGTTAAGGAAGTGATTAAATGAAATTCATTTTAAAAGTCATATTATCGACGATCTTACTTTTTATATTATTTGGACAGAAAAACAAAGCAAAATAATGTTAAGCACTCTAGTGGTCTATGTCCTCAATGAATAATGCATTCACATTGTGCGTAAGTATACTTATATATTTTTAAAATATACTACGCTATTAATTCAATATCTAAATCAATAATTAAAGCATTCAAAAAGGACTAATCCATTTTTCAACGGATTAGTCCTTCATTTGTTTGAATAACAAAATTAATCTTTAATTATTGATTTTTATGTTTATTGTCATCTTTATATACAAAATATTTATAATATTTACCTTCTGTTTTCATATCTTTATAAAAGTTTGACATTAGACTTGCGTTACTTTCAGCCCATTTAATATCTGTAGCATATTGATGTTCACCAGGATTTTTAGGATTCCAGCGCATGCTATACAATGTGTTCTGATCTTTATTTGATAAAAAATGTTCATGTATAAAATTAGCGCCACCAGTAATTGCTTTTTCTGGCGTATCCCAACCGTGTTTTTTAGCATATTCGGCACCGGTTTTCACTGGATCTTCATCTAGTGCGCCAACTCCAAAAAAGTTATAATATTTCTTACCATCAATTTCAACACCACTAGATAACTCACTTTTAGCTGAGCCTGTTTCAAGTAATGCATGTGATATTAAGTATACTTCGTTTACATGCTTTTCTTTCGCTGCTTTTATGAAATCATCTGAATGTTCTAATAATATTGGATTATCAATTAACATCCTTTTTATTCTATTTTCATCAATACCTTGATATTTATCTAATTCTAAAAATTGGTATTTTTGCGTATCACTTTCGATAAATTCTTTACTATCCATCGCTGCTTTAATCTCTGTTGAAGATGCATCTCTCCACGAATCATTATTTTTATTTGAAATTTGTTGGCTAGTATAATTATCGATTTGTTTTTTTGATGCTTTATTTAAAGAAATATTGAGCTGTTCTACTTTTTCTTGTTGATTAACTTTTTTAAAAAAGATTTGATCTGAAATCATTGAAAATACAACGATAACAGCTATCACTAACACTACCAATAAGCCAATAATCGATAGTATTGAGCCTTTCTTATGCTTCGTCATGTCCACACCTCATAGGTAATAATAAGAATATTAAGTTCTCTATTTATACAAATATATTATAAGAGACTATCTAAATTTAAATTCTAACACTAAATAGTTTAACGTACAATTTAATATGTTTGTTGTTACATATTCATAAAAAAAGTAATGAAATTTTAATTTCATTACTCTTGACTTTTATTATATTCCATCATTACAAAGCTTACTGCTTGAGATCTGTTTTTATAATAATAACGATTTAAATCAATTGTTCCTTCAATTTCACCATCACGGTACATCATTTCTTTTGTTAGATTATTTATCATAACAAAATCTGATTTATCTTTAATCATATCTAAATCATCATGTCTTGCAAAAAAATGTTCTAAATTTAAATGTGCGTAATCCATATAAACCTCCTGATTTGTTGTCCGAAGATAATACTAAAACTCTAAAGTGTTATATCTTTAAGTTGAATACGCGTTGATGTTATAAAACTTAAATTTTATCTATCTTATTAACTCTATTTAACACCTATTATCATTATTTAGCAAATGAAAATTACTATAATTTAAAATAAAATGATTTCATCCGGAAATCAAAGTTATATATATAACATTGGAGCTACAGCATGTCTTTCGAACAAACTTATTTTCAATTCAAACATATTATTTTTGTGTTATTAAAAAAATACCGTATTGAATATAATCGAGAAGAATATACTCAATTACTCACTATCAAAATGTGGGAATTAACACAGAAATATTCACCACATCATTCTACAACGCTACAACAATTTCTATTCTTTCGTTTAAATTTCTATTTGATTGATTTGTTTCGCAGTCAAAAACAAACAGAAATCACAATACATTCTCAATATTTAATAGAACAGCAAATTAATGTGATTGATCATAGTAACTATCAACTCATGTATGAACAGTTTTTACAACTATTAACTACTAACGAAAAAAACTGGCTTAGATTAAAATTGCTTGGTTATAAACAATTTGAGATTGCTTCGATGTTAAACTGCTCTATTTCTACAATAAAAAATTATCGAAAAAAGGTTCAAGTAAAATACATTAAATATTACGGACTAAATCAAAAATAGGAGTTGGAAAATGACACAGTTTACAAAATTATTATACTTAAAATCAGTTGCTGGAAATGAAATCATAACAATAGGACAATATACCACACATCAATTTCACTATCCTACTTCAATAATGCCTACAATTACTTATCTACTTGAAACCTATGGCTTATCTCTTTCTTATCAAACAAAACAGGCTAAACAAATTTTAAAAATAAGAAAGATGGTCCCCATATTTATTACTCCACAAATCACTTTATTTCCTCTTAAAGCGAGGCGTGCGCCCTTGCAATACTACATTAATGCAAATGCGATTGTTGGCATTAAATCAAATAATGATCAAACAACGATTTATTTTGAAAATGCTACATTCATCATCGTTGATGCTCCCTACACTTTTGTATATAAAAAATGGCAAGAAAGTATTACACTTTCTCACCTTTTAATTTAACGCATCATAATGCCCTATTGTGTTTATATTCTAATAGTTTTTTCGTAAAATAACCTGTTACTACCTTAATTAAATACAGACTAATTATCAATAATAATACTGCACCAATAAGTGTCAATATAACTATAACACTAGATAAATCAACTTCTGGTTTAATAAAAAATTGGACTGATGACAAACTTGTCAATAAAGCAAATAAGAATAATCCTAATAAAATAATATATGTAAATAAAATACTAATTAATAACATGAAGAAATACGTTGATGACACTACTTTTTCTTCAAAGATATAATTTTTCAAAAATTGATTGGAAAACGCAATCGGTCGATTGAGTTCTTCTTCATGGTGTTTATCCAAGACATTTGTTAATACTTGGTCTAGTTGATGTTTTTCTTTTTTATTTAAAAACCATAAATGCTTTTTAACTTTCTGTTTAAAAATATTTGCCTTCATTAAAGTTTCTCCTTAAATGTATAACACTTATACTATCATTATAAAGGATAAGTTATTTATCTCATGGTTTCAATGAAATTATAAAATTTTTTTAATCAAATTACATTTTCTTAATCTAAGTGGACTATCCAATAATTTTTGTTTCCATTGTGACCAGAAAACTCAATTAACTCAAATCAACTCAACAATGTATTATTTAATACAACTTTTCTGTGCACTCATCGTCATTATTTCAACAACCGGACTTTAAATTTTACAGTGTGTCAGCAATGTTGATAAAAATTAAAACACTTCCGTATCAATTCATTAAGCGATGAATTCTACGAAAGTGTTTTTCTCTTAGATTAGCATTAACCCAGAAATGAACTTACTGAGCTTACGATTATAAAATAGAAAGTCCAGAACTTTGGATGTCTTTCGCAAAGCCTTTGACTGTATCTACTGATAATTCGTTAACGTCACGTCCTAAATTATTATTCACTTTTTTAACTACATCTGCAGGACATGTAATAATATCAGCACCAATTTCATCAGCTTGGATAACGTTGATGACTTCACGACAACTTGCCCATAATAATTTCACACCTTTTTTACTGTGTGTAACCTCAACCGCTTCTTTCATCAATGGAATTGGGTCTACACCTGTATCTGCAATACGTCCAGCAAATACAGAAACATAAGTTGGCACACCTTCAGTTACAGCGTCAGTAATTTCTTTAACTTGATCTAATGTATAAATAGCAGTAATGTTTAAACGAACATTGTTTGCTGATAATTTTTTAATTAGAGAAATAGTTGATTCGCCTTTAGTGTTTACAATTGGAATTTTAACAAAAACATTATCTCCATATTGTTTTAAAATTTCTGCTTCTTTTTCCATTGTTTCTAAATCATCTGCAAATACTTCAAATGAAATTGAAGCATCAGGAATTTCACGCACAGCTTCTTCAGCAAATGCTTTATAATCTGTTACACCTGCTTTTGCCATTAAACTTGGGTTTGTAGTAAACCCATCTACTTGTTTATTTTTATAAGCAGCTTTCATTTCTTCAATATCTGCACCATCTGCAAACACTTCAACATTTAAATTTGCCATTACTAATTCCTCCTGACTAAAATAAATAATTCTATAAAGAATTATTTTTATAACGGTTTAAACCATACACTTTATTTATACCACCTTTATTTCATAAATTCTATTTTTCTGCTTATAGATGATGGCTTATTAAAAATACAATAATTGATAATTTCTCTAGATTCACTATAGACAGGCCTTATAAGCTATATTATTATTCATTAAATTTTTTTCTTATTGTAAATTTAGTTAACTTTAAGTTAATTTATGGTATTATTACATAATGAATTGCATTAGGAGGTTATTATGGCACGTTCAAAACTTTATTTTTATTTATCATGCATTTTAATTATTATTAGCTTTTATTTTAATACTAGAAACCCTCTATTAAATATGCACTTTAATTCAATGATTAAACTTATTTTTGTTTGTAGTATTATCAATGCTATTATTTTAATAATTGCTATTATCTTTTCTGATAAATCTATTAAGCATTTACATGAAGATTCAGGCTGGATTCGACCAGTTAGTAAAATTTTACCTTATATCATATTAATTGTGATCGCAATTCATATTATAGCTTCTCTTTCAACATTTGGTATTATTTTCTAATTTTTACTACAAAAGTTATACTACTTTTGTAGTTTATTTTTTTGAAAGGAAGAAATCATCGTGCAATATTTATATATTTTTATTGGCGGTGCCCTTGGTGCATTCATTCGTTATCTATTATCTTTTTTAAATACTACTAATGGATTTCCATCTGGCACGTTTATTGCAAATATTATAGGTGCATTTTTAATGGGCTTGTTAGGTTCCTTAGCGATACAGTATTTTAGAAACAGTCCACTACTTAAAAAAGGAATGACTTCTGGGTTTCTTGGTGCGCTTACCACTTTTTCAACGTTTCAATTCGAGCTTGTCGGCATATTACAACAACAAGCATATGTAATGTTCATAACCTATGCTTTACTCAGTTACATCATAGGTATATGGGTTTGTTATGTCGGAGTTAAAATGGGGGAACGTTTATCATGAGTCAAATATTTTTAGTTATGTTAGGTGGCGGAATAGGCGCAGTTATTCGTGCTGTTGTTACTAACTTCTTTAACAATAAAATTGATAGTACATTAGCTATTGCAACACCTGTCGTAAATATTTTAGGTAGTTTTTTGATTGGTTTGCTCATGGGACTTACTTTAAATATTTCTTGGATTAACGCATTTTTAATTGTTGGCGTTCTAGGTGGACTAACAACTTTTTCAACTTTGTCATCAGAGTTAGTTCAAATGTTAACAGTAAACAAGCACGTATTTCACTTTATTGTTTATTCAATTTTACAATATGTAGTGTCCTTCGTCGCATGTTTATTAGGATATTTAATGATTTAACTCACATACTTACATAACAAAAGACCGTAGATATAGGTATAAACCACTATACTTACGGTCTTTTTCAATATTTTATTTCTGATTTTAATGGCCACTATATTCTGAAGGATTTGGGCCTATTCTTTTATCTTCGTTTAAACTATCTAATCGCTCTATGTGTGCTTTAGTTAACTCAAAATCAAATACATTTAAATTTTCTTCAATTCTAGTTGGTGTGACAGATTTAGGTATCACCACTACATCATGTTCAATATTCCATCTAATTATAACTTGTGCAGGTGTTTTATTAATTTCTGATGCTATCGCCTTAACTGTATCATCTTCTAAAATCTGTGCATTCATTAATGGTGACCATGATTCTGCATGTATATTCTGAACTTCTAAATATCTTCTCAATTCTGACTGAGTGAGATAAGGATGAAATTCAACTTGATTAATTACAGGCTTAATCGAAACTTGAGCTAATAATGCTTCTAAATGTTCTGCATTGAAATTACTAACACCAATATTTTTAACTTTATCATTTTTATACAAATCTTCCATACCTTGCCAAGTATCTATCATTAATGCTTCATCTAGACCTGGCCAATGCATTAAATATAAATCTAAATAATCTAATCCAAGTTTACTTAAACTAGTCTCATAAGCTTCAGCTACATTATTACGACCGTAATCATCGAGCCATAATTTAGATGTAATAAAAAGATCGCTTCTATCTAAACCTGTAGAAGCTAATCCTTCTGCAATACCCTGTCCAACCATTTCTTCATTTTCGTATATCATTGCAGTATCAATATGTCTATATCCATTTTCAATTGCATGTTTAACTGCCTTCTTACATTCATCATTATTTTCAACTCGGAAAGTACCTAAACCTATGATAGGCATTTCATTACCATTATAAAAAGTTACAAATTCCAAATTTGAGCTCCCCTTTACTATTAAACTAACTATAATAATAATCAAAATTGGCAAACTATTAAATTAAAATGCCTAAATTTTAATTAATTTGTTTAAAATAGTTATTTATGTCATTAATTTTCGACTAAAACTTAAAAAATATAGACTTAAAAGACTAAAATATCTTTAATCACTTTACTTAAACAAAAACACCTTAAAAATTTAGTTTAAGCAGATTTATTCTAAGATTCATGCCTCTATGGTGTTGTACATAATTAGAATAACATTAATAAATAGTGTATTGGATACACTACTACTGTTACGCAAGTAAAACTGAAACACGATAAATTGAAGCTTGTGTTAAAGAAATACAAGCTAATACGTATGAAATTTTGATATAAAAAAAGCCCATAAATAAATTTTCAAAAAATTCATTTATGAGCCTATTGTATCTAGATTTATATTCTTGATACTTTATTAGTTAAATGTTTCAATTTCATCCATCACACGTTGTAAATCTTCAACATTGTACTGGATACGACCATGAAAAACAAACTTATTAAAGTATTCATCAAGTTGTTCTGGTCCAACTAACACTTTAGAATTGGTACTTTGTGCATAATTTGAAATAGTCACAGCACCTTCATCTTTAGGGTTGAAATATAGGATTGATGTCGGTGTGAACTTCAAGTTTAACTCTGTTTGTAATTCACCAGCTAGTTTTTCAATTTCATTTAAATAATTTGTATAATTCACAAATGATAAAGAATCTTTATCATCATTTTGATCCATTACTAATGTTTGTGCCGTTTGTTTATCAAGGTTTAACGTGTCAAACACTTGTTCCATCATCGGTTGTTCTTTGAATTGGTTAGCATTAATGCCATTAAACACATGACCTTTTAACAACTGAGAATCAATGAGATATAGTCCTGTACGCGTAAGTACTAAATGACTTATACGACGTATATCACTGAAGTTATTTTTAGGTAAGAAAATATTTGCCATGATATGCATATCTTCTGGTCGAATGCGTTTCTCATTAACTAGACGCTCACGAATACCAATTAATCTCATATCCGTTACGTACTCACTTTTATTTTTAGAGAAAAGTTTCAATGCATCTATTTCTTGATCTTTCGCATTTACTGTAGCTTCGTAGTCCTCTTTTTGTTTAGTAACTTGCTTTTTATTTTCAATTCTTTCTTTTTCTAACTCTTCATCATGTTCATCGCTAAGTTTTTGTTCTCTTGATTTATATTGCTCCTCGATGGTTTGCTGTGCTTTTTTCTTACTTTTCAAAGCAACTAAAAATAGGATTAAACAAATAACTGCTACGACTATTGCCACGATTAAACCTATTTCTATCGGGCCAAATGAATTCATAACAACAACGCTCCTTTATGTGTTCAGTAACTTAATTATAATAGATATGAGCTCATCATTCGATAGTAAAGTTAAAAAATAAATACTTCGCGCTTATATTTCTACGCTATCTTTTAATAAATTAACTTTATCTAATTTTTCCCATGGTAACAGTATATCTGTTCGTCCAAAGTGGCCATACGCAGCCGTTTGTTTATAAATTGGATGTTTTAAATCTAACATTTTAATAATGCCTGCTGGTCTTAAATCAAAGTGTTCTCTAACAGCCTCTACTAGTTCTGTTTCACTTACCTTTCCTGTTCCAAAAGTATCTATCGCAATCGAAACTGGTTCCGCTACACCAATTGCATAAGCGAGTTGAACTTCACATTTATCAGCTAAATCAGCAGCAACAATATTTTTGGCTACGTAACGAGCAGCATAAGTTGCTGAGCGATCTACTTTTGTAGGGTCTTTCCCGCTAAAACAACCTCCTCCATGACGTGCATAACCACCGTATGTATCTACGATAATCTTACGACCTGTTAAACCAACATCACCTTGGGGTCCGCCGATTACAAATCGTCCAGTCGGATTAATATAAAATCTTGTATTTTCATCGATTAATCCTTCAGGTACTGTTGGATATATAACATGTTCTTTGATATCAGCTTGAATTTGTTCTAAAGTAGTATCTTCTGCATGTTGAGCTGAAACGACAATTGTATCTATACGATGTGGTTTATCTTGCTCATCATATTCCACTGTTACTTGAACTTTTCCATCTGGGCGCAAATATTTTAAAATATTATCTTTTCGCACATCTGATAATCGTTTAGCTAATTGATGCGATAAAAATATTGGTAACGGCATATATGTATCCGTTTCATTCGTCGCATAACCAAACATTAAACCTTGGTCACCAGCACCAGTTGCTTCAATTTCCTCTTCTGATAAATTGTCACGATATTCTAAAGCATTATCGACACCTTGTGCAATATCAGGTGATTGCTCGTCAATTGCTGTTAATATAGCCATCGTTTGGCTATCATATCCATATTTCGCACGTGTATATCCGATATTTTTAATTGTTTCTCTTACAACTTTAGGTATATCTACATAAGTAGCAGTAGAAATCTCTCCGGAAATTAATGCCATACCTGTAGTTACCGTTGTTTCACAAGCAACCCGCGCATTAGGATCGTCTTTCAAAATTTCATCTAAAATTGCATCAGACACTTGGTCAGCGATTTTATCTGGGTGCCCTTCTGTAACCGATTCTGAAGTAAATAATCTTCTATTATAAGTCATAAATTAACTTGCTCCTTTGTCTTTGATTACGAAAATTCTCTTTGATTGAGCTCATTAAAAAAAGCCTTCTTCACTATATGAATAGAGAGAAGGCCCTTATACGTCCATTCGCTCTTATCGTTCAGACGCTATTTGTCCGCAAACGGTTTGGCACCTTTCTTCATTGTAAGAAGAGGTTGCTGGGCTTCATTGGGTCCATGTCCCTCCGCCACTCAGGATAAGAGAATCCGTTAATCACTATAGTACCGAAACTAAGTAGTAATGTCAATTTGATATTTATTTAATTTCCTTTAAAAATGGTGTGGACTAATCAATCATATGTGTTATACTCTGTAATTGTAAAGGCTTACATTAATTTAATAGCGTTGGAGGGATTTAGTATGGCGGTAGATACATACACTTACACAAAAAAAGTCCAAAATATTTTGGACAAGAAGTCTTCATTATTTCAACAATCCACAACACAGTTGTATAAGAAAATTCTTAATAACAATGAAGGAGAATTAACCGAACTAGGTGCAATTAACGCTAAAACAGGTAAATACACTGGTCGTTCACCGAAAGATAAGTTTATTGTTAATGAACCATCATACAGAGATGACATTGATTGGGGAAATATCAATCAACCTATTGAAGAGGACACATTTTTAAAGTTATATGATAAGGTATTAAATTATCTAAATGAAAAAGATGAATTATATGTATTTAAAGGATATGCCGGTAGTGATCAAGATTCACAACTTAAACTAACAGTTGTAAATGAATTGGCTTGGCATAATCTATTCGCACAAAATATGTTTATTCGTCCTGAAACAAAAGAAGAAGCAGAAGAAATCAAATCTGACTTTACTATTGTATCGGCACCATATTTTAAAGCTGATCCAAGTAAAGATGGTACAAATTCAGAAACATTTATTATTACTTCATTTAAACACAAGGTCATTTTAATCGGTGGAACAGAATACGCTGGTGAAATGAAAAAAGGTATCTTCTCCGTAATGAACTACTTACTACCTAAAGATAATATTATGAGTATGCACTGCTCCGCAAACGTTGGTGAAAAAGGTGACGTAGCTCTATTCTTTGGACTTTCTGGAACAGGTAAAACCACGCTTTCAGCAGATTCAACTCGAAAGTTAATTGGTGATGATGAACACGGATGGAATGAAAATGGTATTTTTAATATCGAAGGTGGCTGTTACGCAAAAGCAATCAACCTTTCTTACAAAAAGGAACCTCAAATTTATGAAGCAATTAAATACGGTACGATTTTAGAAAATGTTGTTGTAGATGAAGAAGGCGATGTCGACTTTGATGATAACTATTATACTGAAAATACGAGAGCCGCTTATCCAATCAATCATATAGATAATATCGTTACACCTTCCAAAGCAGCACATCCAAATACGATTATTTTCTTAACTGCTGACGCTTTTGGTGTGTTACCACCTATCTCAAAACTCAGCAAAGATCAAGCAATGTATCACTTTTTAAGTGGATTCACAGCTAAACTTGCAGGAACAGAAAGAGGTATAACTGAACCTGAACCATCTTTCTCAACATGTTTCGGTTCACCTTTCTTACCATTACACGCAAAAGTTTATGCAGACTTGCTAGGCAACTTAATAGATAAACACGATGTAGATGTATACTTAGTAAATACCGGTTGGACTGGTGGTAAATATGGCACAGGACGCCGTATTAGCTTAAATTATACGAGACAAATGGTTAATCAGGCAATTACTGGTCAGTTAAGAGATACAGAGTATATTCAAGATGACATGTTTGGATTAAATATACCAGTGGAAGTTGATGATGTACCTCAAACATTACTAAATCCTATAAATGCTTGGAGTAAGCCAGAGGCATATAGAGAACAAGCGCAAGATTTAAAAGACAGATTTAAACATAATTTCGAAAAATTTGGCGATGAAGTTTCTGATTTAGCACAAAACGGCGGATTTTAAATAAAATACTAAATAAAGCACATGGACCACATTACAATTGTGGTCCATGTGCTTTATTAGTGACTGTTTTATTTTTTTCCACTTTTACCATCCATTGTTTAACTGTAGATAATGCTTTTTTCATCGCAAATGGCCTTGGTACATGGCCTTCATCCATTTGATAAAATGTTTGATAAGTTGTGCCAATATGTTTCAATTGTGTTTCCAAATAATAGGCTTGGTGAATCCCAACTTGTTTATCTTTCCCTCCATGTACTATAAGTATTGGAGGACTATCGGCATGTATATTAATTAACGCATCTCTTTGCTTATATGCTTTTTCTTTTTTCTTTGGATGTCCAACCATCCTTCTCAACATACCTCTTAAATCTATTCTTTCCTCGTACATGAGACGAATATCGGACACACCACCCCAAATAATATAACTAGCTATAGGCAAATCCTGAAATGTAAGTAACCCCTGTAATCCACCTCTAGAAAAGCCTATCATATGAATATAAGCTTCTGGATAAAGTGTATTTAATATTCGAATAGCAACCGTAACATCATTTAAATCTCTACCATAAAATTCATCTTTGCCTTCACTACCATTGTTACCTCTATAATACGGCCCAAATACAAGTGTTTGCGCATCTGAAAATTGCATTAGTCGCCCTGCTCTTACTTTACCGACTTGCCCTTTACCACCTCGCAAATATACAACAATTCGCTTTACACTTTTATGTGGTTGCATTAATAAACCTCTAACATTAATGCCATCTACTTTATAAGTGACTTCTTCAAAAATATGGTCAGGTACTTCTATAGGCATTCTTTTTTTATGCATAAAATCCAAGCTCGATCACTCTCTCTAAACATTGTAAGATTGCAGTATCCTTCAATAAATAACTTTTACGTTCTTCTGCAATGTCTGAAATACTATTGAAAATTAATGGTCCGTCAGTTTCTAAATAATCATTTTTTGTTTGTAATCGATCTACTTTAACCATAAAAACATCTTTTGTGAACGGTATACCATTTTGACGATTAACACAATATTGAGCAATATAATGTTTGTCTTTAATATTTATAAGCGCCCCTGTTTCTTCAAACAATTCCCTTTCACACGCTTGTTCACTCGATTCTCCTTCTTCTCTTTTGCCTCCTGGAAATTCTATGCCCCTTAATTTATGTTTGGTGAAAAGCAATTGTCCTTGATATATAGGAATAACCAAGACATGATCACCATCTGGGATGTCATTTTCATCCTTAAATGATAAATAGACATCATCATTTTCTTTATCTTTAAACTTCACAAACATCAAACTCCCTTTATATATGTTAAACTATCATTGCTATGTAAATTGTTGGAGGCAAAATTTTATGAAAAAAATCTTTCTAGGACTTATCTATATATATCAACATTTCATTTCTCCTATGACCCCGGCTACTTGTCGTTTTTACCCCACTTGTTCTGAATATACTAGAGAAGCCATAGAAGTTTTCGGACCCATCAAAGGTACTTGGTTAGGTGTTAAACGTATTTCAAAATGTCATCCACTCCATAAAGGTGGATTTGATCCAGTACCTTTAAAAAAAGATAAAAAGCATAAACATTAATTAATCTGAGTTAAATTAAACTTGTTTACAAAAGGAGGTTCAAAATAAATTGAGCCTCTTTTTAATATGCCCGAATGCGCTACAATATCATTTTCAAAATAAAATCCGTGTGGTGTAATATCGCTTGGATAAGTAGCATACCGTGCTAATAAAGCTGTAAAATAACGACTTAATCCATATTCATACATACCACCAATGACAAATTTCACATGTTTTTGTTTTAATATTTCAATTATTTCCAAGACTTTATCAATGCCACCTAGTCTGAATGGTTTTAATACCACAACATCAATTTTATAATTTTCAACATAATATAAAATTGCTTTCAATGATACTGCCTTCTCATCAATAGCTATAGGAGGTAATTCAGAATCTTTAAAATCATTTACTTTTTCTATATCTTTAAAAGGTTCTTCTAAATAAAGTATATCGCTGCTTGAAAGGAGCATAACTTTCTCAACTTCACTATTTTTAACCGATTCATTAGCGTCAATGACGATCTGAGGTTTAAATGGCAATCTCTTCAATTGTTTTACATCTTCTAAAATATTTTCAGACCATTTTATTTTTATGCGATGTGGTTGTGTGACTTTTAAGTTGAAAATATGCTTATATGTTAGACCACTAACTGTTGCACCATAGGGTACATTAAACGTTTCTAATTCGTAAAAAGCCTGATAACAGGCCATCACAATCATACTTCGTGTAGCAGGATATATCTCCAAACATTGAAGTGCATTTTGTACATCCGAAAAGCGTTCAAACTCATGGTTTTTAAATGTTTCAAACCACTTTATTGCTTGGTCATAAACTACTTCTATCGTTTCATCTGCATACCAATCTGTTTCAAAAGCGTTACACTCTCCAAAATAATGTATATGTTTATCAGTTATAAACTCAACAAAAAGTGCTTTACGCATGTCCATTTTTACTTTAGGAGTAACGATTGCATGCTTAAAATAATTATTACAAATATAAAGTTTCATTTCGCTCAATTTCATAATTGCTCACGCCTAATTTCTTAAATGTTTTCGTTGCAATTTACCTGTTGATGTATAAGGTAATTCTGTTACATGTTTAAAATATTTGGGGATTTTATACTTCGCTATATGCGTTTTAAAATGTGCCAATAATTCTTCATTTGATAATTCTGTTTTTGAAACATAATATAAATAAGGTACTTCTCCCCATGTACTGTCATGTTCCCCAATACACATTGCATCAATAATTGATGCATGAAGTTTTGCCACAGATTCTATTTGATATGGATATATATTTTCGCCACCGCTAATGATTAAATCTTTTCGTCTGTCATAAATCATTACATAACCATCTTCATCAATTTCTGCAATATCTCCCGTTTTAAAATAGCCATTTTCAAAAGTATCCATTAAATTCTCAGGATATAGATACCCATTCATAACATTTTCACCCTTGATAAGCAGTTCTCCATGTCCTTGATCGTTAGGGTCTTTTATTTTAACAAAAACATTTTCACTTGGTTTTCCGACAGTATCATATCGCTTAGCTAACATATTTGGTGATGCTGTTAAAAATTGAGAGCATGTTTCAGTCATTCCGAATGAATTATAAATCGGCAATTCTGATTTCAAAGCATTTTCAATTAATGTACTAGAAAGTTTAGACCCACCCAACAATATCTTTTGTATATTAAATGGTTGATCCAAACCTTCATCAATTAACCATTTTAAAGTTTGCGGAACCAATGACACATGTGTCGGTAATTCTTTTTGGATTATTTCAAGAATTACTTGTGAATTGAACTTCGCTGCAATACGTACTGTAAAACCTTCCATAAGCGCTCTTAGTATGACACTTAAACCAGATATATGGTAAATAGGTAACACAGATAACCATTTTGTGTCTTGATCAAATCCTAAACTTTCTTTACAGCCAACTGCACTTGCATAATGATTGCTAAATGTTTGAGGAACTGCTTTTTGTGGTCCAGTTGTTCCAGATGTAAACATAATTGAAGCAATTCGATCCAAATTGAATATAGCCTCATACGTGTTGTCAGAAACCTCTTTTTTTAATTCATTAAAGTCAATTATGGCTATATCTTGTAACATTAAATTGTTAGTAGTAATAACTGTATCGGTTTCAATAGAGTATAACTGATTTTGCATTTCTTCTTTGGTTAAACGCGTGTTTAGCATCACTATTTCTACACCTGCTAGCCACAACGCATTAATCAAAGTAATAGATTCAATTTGATTTTCTATATATATACCTATACGTTTTTTTTTCAATTGTTTTATTTGATAAGCTAATCGACTTGCCTCGTAATACATTGAAGCAAAGGTGATTTTATTGGTACCATCATCAATAAATATTTTATCTCCATTTTGTTTTGCTTGTGTTTTCAACCAAAATTCCAATCTGTCATTCCTCCATCTCATTGACTATTATAACGTTTTTACTCTGTTTTAACAGTGTTGATGCATCTTCTTGTGTGTTTAACCTAAATTGTAGTGAACGAATTATAAGCTATTAAAATTTATAAATTCAAATAAATACTTAGTAGTGCACTTAAAGCATAAACAAAAGTTAACGAAAAAGTAACTTATTTTATCGTATAAGCAAAAAAATAACAAAACATAAAATTGAGCTATATACAAAAAAGCAAAATCTTAAAAATTGAATAAGTGCATGACTATGAGAAGCCAAAAATTCGTGTTTTGTAACCTACTGATAATACAAAACTAATATTCACACTAATTGATATCAAATCATGTATAAAATTGTGATAATTTATATTGTATACCACAAATTATGATGATATGATAATGAAAACGAATTCATTTTCAGATAATAACAAATGCTTAAACATAACTTTCTCTACGAAAGCACTTTTCAATATCTTATTGCAATCATCCATTGTGGGTTCGAATCCCTCACTCTCCGTTTACTTAAATCTTGTTAAATGAAAAGGAAAAGTAAGCGTTTTTAATTTTATATATGATGAAGGAGTTAAAATAAAATGAAATTTATTAAATACGAAATTGAGCAAGGCTTATATTATGACTTAATAACAATATATGCAAAAACAAACAAAAATACCCCGTTTCATTTCACTTTTTCAGAGAGCCATACTCTAAAAGAAGTAAAAGATAAATTAGAAGACATTGCAATTAAAATTGATAAACCATAATACTTGGTATCATTAATCATCTAATAAAGAAACGGCACTCCCCTTTTTGAAAAAAGAACGTGGCTAAACAACGATTTATAATCTATCAATAACAAAATAATAATACTAGAAGGCCTTGCGCCACATGTAATACAGCATTTATTGGTCAACGCTTTGGTTAGTGGCGTAGTATTGTATTTTTTGTGGTCATCTTGACCATGAAATGGCCAAAATATTAGTAGCCTATGCAAAATAAAAACACCGTAACCCTAATATATCAAAGGTTACGGTGTTTTAGAAAAACTCAAATTATGTAATTAACGGAGAGTGAGGGATTCGAACCCTCGAGACGCTTGTGGCGCCTACACACTTTCCAGGCGTGCTCCTTCGGCCAACTCGGACAACTCTCCAATATAGAATTAAAAAAACAGAAGCGATATTTCACTTCTGTTTGTATGACCCCGACGGGACTCGAACCCGTGTTACCGCCGTGAAAGGGCGGTGTCTTAACCGCTTGACCACGGGGCCATGGCTCCACAGGTAGGACTCGAACCTACGACCGATCGGTTAACAGCCGATAGCTCTACCACTGAGCTACTGTGGATTAATTTGAATGGAGCGGGTGATGGGAATCGAACCCACAACATCAGCTTGGAAGGCTGAGGTTTTGCCATTAAACTACACCCGCTTGTTAACGATTATGGGGCGGTTGATGGGAATCGAACCCACGAATGTCGGAACCACAATCCGATGCGTTAACCACTTCGCCACAACCGCCAAAAATAAAATGGTTCAGGACAGAGTCGAACTGCCGACACATGGAGCTTCAATCCATTGCTCTACCAACTGAGCTACTGAACCCTAATGATAAAATCATAATGGCGGTCTCGACGGGAATCGAACCCGCGATCTCCTGCGTGACAGGCAGGCGTGTTAACCGCTACACTACGAGACCAAATTATGTAATTGCGGGAGGCGGATTCGAACCACCGACCTTCGGGTTATGAGCCCGACGAGCTACCGAACTGCTCCATCCCGCGTTAATATTATTAATGACGCCTACCTAACAAATATACCATAATGTCATTACAAAATCAACATTATTTTAAAATTAGTTTACAAATAATTAATTGTTAATTAAAAATTAAATGTCATAATTGGTGGTTAAGCCCACCTCATTTCTGAATACTTATTTAGTATATAAACTTTTATTACTTTCGTCAATGCTTTCACTAAAGTATTTTGTGTAAAAACGGAATATAACTATAATATTATAATTTTAGTTGAGAAATGACACAAATTTATTTATTTTTATAGCTTGCCGAAGTTTATTCACCAGAATTGTTGGCAAGCTATAAAGAGTTATTCACTTTATAATTAAAATATGGAAATTATTTTTCTTGCTCTATGCGCGATGTTTATCACTATCCAATCTATTTACTCATAATACCCATCATTTTACTTTGCAAGTTTGTAAATGTAGTGAAACCGTCATCTTCCATGAAGTGTCCTCCAAAATCAGTGACTTTACACTTGCCATCTAACGCGTCCATTAAACGCTTTGTTTCTTTGTAAGAAACATGTTTATCATCTTTTGCACACAAACCATAAAATTCATTCACTTTTTCTTTAACTTTATCATAGTCGATGATTTTATCATCTAATTTTAACGACTCATCAATCTCTTGTGCATCCTCTTTAAACCCTGAAATACTAAATAAGCCTTCTATATTGCTTAAGTTTTTACTTTGGATAAATTCAAGTGATGCAATTGTACCAAAACCATGAGTTACAAAATAAGTATCTTGTTTACGGATATGAATTTGTTCATTCATAACATTAATCCATTTACGTATATCACTATTTTGTTCTTCAGGAATATTAAAAAGTGTAACTACATAACCTTCCAAGGTAAGATTATTTGCTAACCATTCATACCAGTGATTCGTTGAATCACCTAACTTTGAGTGTACTATTACTATATCTGTCATAAATCAGTCCCCCACTTTACAAATATTACTATTAAAGTATCTCATATATTTCACATGTATTGTAATTTTCATCTTAATAAAAAAAGCCATTTCTACAATAATTAAAAATTCTCAAGTAGAAAATGACTTTTTATTATCTATTTAAATTTCATTTAAAATCTCTTCCACTGCATCTTTACCTTGTTTTATGCAATCAGGTAACCCTACAGCTTCAAATGATGCACCGGTAATACGTAATTTAGGATAATTATTTCTAATATGTGATTGTATCGCTTTAATTTGTTCAATATGTCCTACTTGATATTGCGGCATACTTTTTGGCAAACGATTTACAATACTGAAATCAGGTGCACCTTTAAAGGTCATCATTTTACTCAAATCTTTTTTTACGATTTTCACGATTTCTTCGTCTGTGTGATCGTCAACTACAGTATCACCTGGTTTACCAACATAAGCTCTAATTAACACTTTACCTTCAGGTGTTGTAAATGGCCATTTCTTACTTGTCCATGTACAAGCTGTAATATTGGTATCACTTGTATGAGCAATAACGAATCCTGTGCCATCATAGTTATTGATAATATTTGTTTCGTCAAATGCAAGTACAACTGTTGCTACTGTAGTAGAATTCATGTTTTTAAAATAATCGAAAGCAGGATCATTACCAAACCATTGTAAGAATTTTTGATGTGGCGTTGTAACTAAAACACTATCATAAATATGCTTTTCGTTGTCTGTTTTTATTTCATATTTTTTCTGTGAAGCAGTAATATCGCGAACAGCGGTTTGATACTTAATATTAACACCTTTTGCTTCCAAATCGTCTTTTAAATGTTCTATAAATGAACTCAATCCATGTCTAAACTGTTTAAATTGTCCCTTAGGTGCACCTGGATAAAGTTCACGTTGTTTGATTCTTTGAGCTTTCTCATATCGCATTCCTTTAATAAGGCTTCCAAATTGTTCTTCTCTCTCTTTAAATTCAGGAAAAGTACTCATTAAACTGAGCTCATCGATATTTGTACCATAAATACCACCCATCAATGGTTCTATTAGATTTTCTAACACTTCGTCACCTAATCGTGTTCTAAAAAACTTACCTACCGACATATCGCTATTCATGTCTACTGTTTTTTTAAACAAATCCATTCCAGCTCTTAATTTACCCAACGGAGAAATTAATTTGGTTTTTAGAAATGGTTTGATGTCAGTCGGTATTCCTAATATGGAACCTCCAGGAATCGGATAGAGCTTGTTTTTGGCATATATATACGATTGCCCAGTTTTATTAGTAATGAGTTGATCTTCAAGCCCTATGTCTTTGGCTATATCTGTCATAATTTGTTTGCGTCCTAAATAGGATTCTGGACCTAATTCAATGGTATAACCTTCATTTCGGTATGTTTGAATTTTCCCGCCTACTCTATTAGAAGATTCATAAATTGTGACATCGATATCAGGTCGTTTAGATTTTATAAAATAAGCACTAGATAGACCAGTGATGCCTGCCCCAATAATTGCGATACGCTTAGTCAATGTAATTCACGCTTCCTTTAATAAACATTTTTTATTTCATCAACGATTGCACCAATAAATAGTGGATCTGTATTAGGCATTGCTGGACGGAAGTAATTAACTCCTAATTCATCACAAATTATTTTACATTCGTAATCATTATCGTATAGTACTTCCAAATGTTCACATACAAAGCCTACAGGTGTATAAATAAAGTTTTTATAATTATATTTTTCGTATAAATTTCTTGTTAAATCTTGAACATCAGGTCCTAACCAAGGTGTACCTGTATTACCTTCCGATTGCCATCCTTCAGCTACATGAGCGATGTTTGATTTAGCTTTTAATAATTCAGCAGTATCATGCAATTCGTTTGGATATGGGTCGTTATTTTTTTCTATAAGACCTTTGGGTAAACTGTGTGCTGATACAACTAAAACTGTCTCATCATGTTCCTCTTTTGGTATTTGCTCTAAAGTTTCATTTACCTTTTCAGTCCAATATTGGATAAATTTAGGTTGTTGGTAATAATGTTCAACATGTTTTAAAGTAATACCATATTTATCTGCTTCTTCTTGTGCACGTTTGTTATAAGAGCCCACTGAAAAACTAGAATAATGTGGTGCGAGTACTACAGTAACCGCTTCTTCTATGCCTTCTTTGTTCATAGCTTTTACAGCATCTTCGATAAATGGATGTATGTGTTTCAAGCCTATATATAACTTGAAATTAACATCTGTATACTGATTATTCAGCTCTGAACATAAAGCCTCAGCTTGTCGATTCGTAGTGCCTGCGAGCGGTGATAAACCACCAATAAATTTATATCTATCTTTTAAATCTTGTAATTCTGCTTCTGTAGGTTTTTTTCCATGTCTAATATCTGTGTAATAAGCTTCTATATCACTTTCTTTATAAGGTGTACCATAAGCCATTACTAATAAGCCTACTGTTTTTGCCATTTTAAAATCATCCTTTTATTTAAATTTTTTAGATGTAGATGACATAATTAATTGTAAATCTTGCTCACTATATTTATGTCTAACTATCTTTGTGTATATTCGTGAACAAATGTAGTAATTCTTTTTAAAGTTTCAGGTTTAACTTGTGGAAAAACACCATGACCTAAATTAAATATATGTTTACCATGAGCTAAACCTTGATCTAAAATAGGTTTTAGTCTTGCTTCTATAACTTCCCAAGGTGCTAACAGTAAAGAAGGATCTAAATTTCCTTGTAAGGTTTTAGTTATATTTAAATCATTAGCTTCCTTAATAGATAGTCTCCAATCTAAACCTAATACATCTATTGGTAAATCATTCCATTCATGTACTAAATGACTTGCACCTACACCAAATAAAATAACTGGCACATCATGTTTCGCTTTAATTCCATTAATCAACTTTTTCATTGCTGGCTTTATATAATATCTATAATCATGTACGTTTAATGCACCAACCCAAGAATCAAATACTTGGATAATTTCTGCACCAGCTTCTAATTGGGCAGTCGTATAAGTGATGGACATATCAACTAAATGATCCATAAGTGCGAACCATGTTGCTTCATCACTATACATCATCGCCTTTGTAAAATTATAATTCTTAGAAGGACCACCTTCAATCATATAGCTTGCTAATGTAAATGGAGCACCTGTAAAACCTATCAATGGCACATTTAATTTTTCTTCAGTTAACAATTTTATTGTATCTAATACATATGGAACGTCTCGTTTTGGATCAATTTCCCCTAATTTTTCAACATCTTGAATAGTTTTAATCGGATTATGAATTACTGGACCTATCCCAGACTTAATTTCTACATCAACGCCTATCGGTTGCAACGGTGTCATGATGTCTTTATATAAAACCGCGGCATCCGTATTATAGTTATCTACTGGTAAATGTGTTACATATGCACATAATTCTGGTTGATGTGTAATTTCAAATAAAGAGTATTGCTCTTTCAATTTTCTATATTCAGGCTGTGATCTACCAGCTTGACGCATAAACCACACAGGTGTGTGTTTAACTTCTTTGCCCTTAATCATATCTAGGATTGTATTATTTTTATTATGCACCTTGTAATCCTCCTACATTATAATCATTCTTATTAATATTACCATATCCATTAATTTACCGTATTCAATGTATAGAAATGTCATAAAAATGACAAAGTGTGTCACTTTATGATCTTAATTATTTGACTATTGTTTTCTATCAGAAATCAATTATAATACTGTTAAAGTCTATTTTACATTTATTTGAAATATTAGAAGTATATATAGTAAATTATAATAGTTATCCAATGTTTCTTAAACAATTCAAGGGGGAAAATTTATGAAAATATACGCATCTTACGGTACATTTGGTTATTTGAATCAAATTAAGCTAAATAATCCGACACATAATCTATTACAATTTTCAGCTTCTGACTCTTCAGTCATTATAGAAGAAACAGAAGGTGAAACTGTTTTAAAACATCCGTTAGCTTATGACATCATTAAATCTGAAGGGAACTTAGATGAAAATTACTTCTATTCTGTTATTTTCATACCAACATCAGAAGATCATGCTTATCAATTAGAAAAGAAATTAGAAAATGTAACAACTGATTTTAAACAATTTGCAGGTTACAGAAGTTATCGTTTTTTAAAACCAAATCAAGGGTTAACATACAAAATTTATTTTGGCTTTAATAGTCGTACAGACTATGAAGATTTCAAAGCCTCTACTGTCTTCCAAGACAACTTTGATAAACTTGCACTAAGTCAATTCTTTGGTTCTAGTGGTCAACATTCTAGTTATTTTGAAAGATATTTATTCCCAATTGATGACTATTAAATAAAAATCGCTACTCAAAATTAGCATTAAGCTAAAGCTTGAGTAGCGATTTTTTAATCTGTTAGCAAACTTTCTTGATATTTTAGTTTTTTAGTTATATTTCTAATCGTCAACCACCCTACAAGAAAGAATATCAATCCAAAGAAACTATATTGTGGGAGAATAATAGCAAAAGTAACAATAAATACCACGCCTATAAAACACATTAATCTATTTAAAAATTGTTCATACCCTTTTATCACTTTACTATCAGATACCGGCCAAACTTGAGGCCATAAACCATATGCTTGTTGTGTATAAAATTGAGACATTTGTAACAAAATAATATACATAAACAGGCTACCAATTAATAAAATTACGATGACTTGATGTAACCATATCATCATAACTAAAGCTATAATAATCAAGCGTAATATAATATTAAATGCGTCTTTACCTCTAGCAAAACTTCTAATAAATAAATAAAGATACATATAGTTGTCATTAAATTTTTTAGGTTTCGGTTTCCACAATAACGGATCTAAATAACTTCTCCTTACTGCTTTCTCTTCTAATTGTTTTACATCCGTAAACATATTTACAAATTTATAATAATTCATATGATGTTGTTGTTCTGTATTAATCATATGCTCCCATGGGAACAAATAGTCTTTGTTTAAATATCTTATTAACAGAGTAAGAGCAACAAGTATAATAACTGAAAAAATACTTGAGATATTTTTAGGATCTAAGGCTACATAATAACCAGATGTAAATATCACAAACAAAATGCTAAATAATGACCAACGTTCAAGTCGAAATTTATACCACTGCCATTTTAATAATAAACCTAGGAGCGGGAATATAATTGCTAGTCCAGCAAAGACAATATAAAATCCAAACGTTTTGTTATTAAGCACATAAAATAACGGAAATAATATAATAATTAATAATATTTGTATAGGTAATCTAGTAACATAACTATACAACAAACTTTTTTTCATATATTCAAACATATGTTTTTCAAATGGCAAGAGAAATAATTTATCTGCATCTTTCAATAAAGTCCTAATTGGGAACATAGAAGTAATGGCTGTGATTATACTAGCAATTAATGGATAATTAATATGTTTAGGTATTGATTTCAACCAATCTCCATAGCCTAAAATAAATGCACCTAATAAAATCACAAGAAATACGGAAAAATGACCATTAAATATAAACTTATTATAATAACTTTTCTCCTTTGTGATTTCTTGTTTCCTTAATTCAAATAATTGTTTAGCTTCATGTCTCATGAGTTCTGGCCACCTTGAGTAACATGTATATAGATTTCATCTAAAGTTTTACCACTTAGCCCTGTTTGTTCTCTTAATTCATCTATATTACCGAATACCACGATTTGACCTTTGTCCATTATTAAAAATCTGTCACAATATTTTTCAGCAGTTGCCAAAATATGTGTACTCATCAATACAGTTCTATTTTCTTCTTTTTTTTCAACCATTAAATCAAGCATAGATTGAATACCTAAAGGATCTAAACCTAAAAATGGTTCATCAATGATATATAGTTCTGGCTCTACAATAAATGCACAAATAATCATTACTTTTTGTTTCATACCTTTAGAAAAATGACTTGGAAATATATCTAACTCATTTTCTAACCTAAATGTTTTTAATAATGGATTTGCTCTTTTCATAGCTTCTTCTTTATCAATATTATACGCCATTGCAGTCATGTTAATATGTTCTTGTAACGTTAATTCATCGTATATTACTGGTGCTTCTGGAATATATGATAATTTTCGTCTATAAGTTTCTACGTCTTTTTTGATATTAATATCTGAAATTGTTAACTGCCCTTCCATAGGCGTTAATAAACCTAACATATGTTTAATAGTTGTACTCTTCCCAGCACCATTTAAACCTATCAAACCAACAATTTCTCCTTTTCTCAATTCAAAATTTATATCTTTAATCACAGGTCTTTTGCCATATCCACCTGTTAAATGCTCTACTTTTACTGTCATAAGGCACCTCCACAAATAGTATTGTATCAAAAATCAAACATTGTTCATAAAGTTACTGCAAAAAATGACGGAAATTAATCAGTAATGCTATAATGGTTATTAAATATCTGACAAGGAGTGAAGATTTATGTCTGAAACAATCTTTAGTAAAATAATAAATGGTGAGATTCCTAGTTATAAAGTATATGAAGATGAATATGTTTATGCATTTTTAGACATCTCTCAAGTGACTAAAGGTCATACTTTATTAGTTCCTAAAAAAATCTCTGCAAATATCTTTGAAACAGATAGTGAAACAATGAAACATATAGGTGTTGCTTTACCTAAAGTAGCAAACGCAATTAAAAACGCATTTAACCCTGATGGTCTAAATATTATACAAAATAATGGTGAATTTGCCGATCAATCTGTCTTCCATTTACATTTCCACTTATTACCAAGATATGAAAATGAAGTAGATGGTTTTGGTTATAAATGGGAAACACATGAAGAAAGCATAGACGATGATCAGAAGGAAAAAATTGCACAAGAAATTTCAGCTCAATTTAATTAATTATGCTTAGCTGATATGATTTAGGGTATATTAAAATTATTAATGACTCAGAAATTTTAGAAATGAGGAGAATTTTTATGAAAACAGCTCAATTATTACTAGGTCTTGGTGCTGGTGTTGCAACTGGAATTGGTGTTGCATTAATGAATCGTGATAAGAAAAATTCAAACCAATACGTGACAGAAGCGCGTAAGCCTACAGGTGCTGAATCTGAAGTTGATAGAGAAATCAATACAATAAAACAAAACGTCAATGATATTGTAAATTACATTGCTCAAATCAAGTCCGAAAGTACTGAAATTGGAAGCACTATCGGTGATGAAGTAAAAACGATGATTGGCGATTTCAAATCTGATATCGATCCTAATATTGAAAATTTGCAATCTCATATTGAGAATTTACAAAATCGTGGCGAAGAAATTTCAAAAGCCTTTGAAAAAGATAAATAATAAGTTTGGTTAAATAAGAGTTATGACTTAGTTTTCAAAAGAGTTATAACTCTTTTATTTTTTATAATAGATTCTTTAAGCATTTGAAATAATACTAATTCATAACTAATTTTTAATCTCATAAGTTTCTTTGCTCAAGAACTATAATGTTCAGCCAGTGTGTTTCTAAATAATCTTTCAAACTCTAAAACTAGCATAAAGTTAAACTTGACGATTGTAGTAATACGTTAGATAATACGAAAGTATATTCAATATATTTTAAAAGGAGTATGATTGCGTAATGTATTTATGTACACGTCAAATAGATATTAACGCTCGTTTTGGCATACCTAGAATTGCTTTCCTTAGTTTTGCTACTACAATTATTACATTTTTAATTGCATACGAACTATTATACTTCTTTTCAAATACCAAGTTAACAGATGATCACTTTTTGATATTTTTAATTTTAGTGGTACTTTTGTACCCATTGCATAAATTAATCCATTTATTATTTTTCTATCCCTATCGTAAATCATTTAAAAAATATAAATTAGTAAAACGTAAACCTGTGCCATTTTATAATGTGTATGTAAATACACCAGTTAATAAATATTACTTTTGTTTTGATTTAATCACGCCTGCTTTATTTATTACAATTATCTGTGGTTATATAAGTACTTTAATTCCGCAATATGGTCATTATTTGATGTTTTTAATTGCTTTAAATTTAGGCTATTCGGTCATGGATTTTCTTTATTTAAAAATTATATTATTTTCAAATGAAGGCGCTTATGTTGAAGAACATCAAACAGGTATTAATATTTTAAATAAAGTATCCCCACATTGGAATAATGAACTTGATTAAGCAAACAGCAATGTTTGCTTTTCAGACTGTCGTCAAAGTATCCGACTTTGTTGGCAGTTTTTTTATGCACGCTTTCCACATAAAAAGCTTACAACTATAGTCGTATATATTGGGTTTCTAATTGGTGAAAACGACTTTATATGTTATATTTACGTTGTTATTCTTACAAAAGGAGTTCCCAAACATGAAAACATTTAAAAAAGTTATAATTCCTGTTACTGCCAGTGCATTACTATTAGGTGCTTGTGGTAATAGTGCTACAGATTCTAAAGAAGATACAATCATTTCATCAAAAGCTGGCGATGTTAAAGTTGAAGATGTAATGAATAAAATGGGCGATGAGCAAGTTGCAAATACGTCTTTTTCAATTTTATTAAATAAATTGTTAGCAGATAAGTATAAAGATAAAATAGATACTAAAGATATTGATAAAGAGGTTGAGAAAGAACAGAAGCAATATGGTGGTAAAGATCAATTTGAAAGTATGTTGAAACAACAAAAAATGTCACTTAGTGACTATAAAGAGCAGAAAAAATTACAATCTTATCAAAAAGCACTACTAAATGATAAAGTGGATATTTCTGATAAAGAAATCAAAGAATCTACGAAAAAAGGTTCACATATCTTAATTAAAGTTAAAGAGAATAAAGATGACAAAGAAGGTTTATCAGATAAAGATGCGAAAGCAAAAGCAGAAAAAATCCAAAAACAAGTATCAGAAAATCCTGATAAGTTTGGAGAAATTGCCAAAAAAGAATCCATGGATAAATCTTCAGCTAAAAAAGATGGTAGCTTAGGCTATGTTATCAAAGGACAAATGGAAAAAGATTTTGAAAAAGCACTATTCAAACTTAAAGAAGGCGACGTTTCAAAAGTAGTTAAAACGGATTATGGTTATCATATTATTAAAGCAGATAAAGAAAATGACTTTGATAAAGAAAAAGGTAAGCTAAAATCACAATTAATCCAACAAAAAGTACAAAAAAGTCCTAAATTATTAACAGACGCTTATAAAGAATTGTTAGATGAATACAAAGTAGATTATAAAGATCGAGATATCAAAAAAGCTATCGAAGATTCCATTCTAGATCCAGATAAAATCAAACAACAACAACAGCAGCAACAACAACAGCAAGCGATGCAACAAGGTGGAGCTGGTATGACCTCTGGACAATAAAATCATATCTCAAAACATAGATAAGGCAAATGCTATTATAGATAGCATTTGCCTTATTTTTTCAATGAAACGTACTCATATTTCTTAATTAGGTACATAATTGATACGATAGTATTTTATTTTTTGTATTAATATTCAACATATGATAAATACATGTTTAAACTACTCAGGCTAAGCCAAATTATCCCATGAATAAAAAACTGTTGACTCATCCCTACTACAATATGTTACATGTAAGTTTTCACGGTCTGAACCGAATGAGTTTACATGTAAAAAGGACTAGTCCATGCAAAATTGGATTAGTCCTTTTTAAGAATTTATTTTTTTAACGTATATTATTTTTTGTTTAATCCAATGATGTTGGATTGTAAAATTGTCTACCCTCAAGTCCAAATATACGTTCAGTAAATTGACCTTTTGGTGTTTTTTTATATGCTTTTTCAAACATATTCATTTTTGCATCAATATTATCGATGAAATATAAAATTTCCGCTTCTTTCATATGTGGTAGTTTTGGAGAGCCAAATTCCATTTTTCCATGATGCGCTAATATCATATGACGTAGTAATAATACCTCTTCGCCTTCTATTTTTAATTCTCGAGCAGCATCTGCTACTTCATCACTTGCTATAGAAATGTGACCTAATAAATTGCCTTCAACTGTATATGTTGTTGCAACAGGACCACTTAATTCTTTAACTTTACCAAGGTCATGTAAAATAATAGAACTATATAACAAGCTACGGTTTAACAGTGGATATATATCACAAATAGATTTTGCGACACGTAACATTGTTAATACGTGATAACTTAACCCACTTGAAAAATTATGATGATGTGTACTTGCTGCAGGGAATGTAAAAAATTCCGTTTGATATTTGCGCAATAAATGTCTTGTAATACGTTGTAAATTTGCATTTTCAATTTCCAAAATATAATGAGAGACTTCTTCTTTGATTTCTTCTGGTGTCAGCGGGGCGCCATCTACGAAATCATGTATGTTTAAATCTGCTTCATCTGAAGCTAATTTAATTTTATTAATTTTCATCTGTTTACGCCCACGATAATTTATAACATCACCAATTACGTGTACAATTTTTTCTGGTTCTAGCACGCGCATATCTTCCTTAGTAGCAGTCCATAATTTGGCTTCTATGTCTCCACTTTTATCTTGAAGATATATCGTCATATAGTCTTTCCCTTGAGCAGTCACACCTTGTGTCGCTTTATGAATCAAGAAATAGTGATCAACTGAATCTCCAGGATTTAATTTTTCTACATTTCTCATTATTTACCGCCTTCCTCAGGTTTATTCAAAGTAATAATTTGTTTTGAAGGCACACTTGTATCCTTGACACATGTAAAGTATAAAATTTGATAATCATTAGGCATTTGTCTTAGATAATTCATCATCGTTTCTTTTCTATGTTTATCAAAATGTACAAATGCATCATCAATAATTACAGGGAATGGATAGTAAGGTTTTAATGTTTTAATTAAACTTAAACGCAATGCGATATATAGTATTTCTTTAGTAGACTGGCTTAATTCAATTGGTTCGTACATTTGACCATTCACTTGTTTTACCATTAAATCTTCATTCGCATAAGTAACTTGTACATAATTTCCATTTGTCAAATGTGCAAAGATCTCTGTTGCTTCATTTATCACTTGTGGTAAACGCTTGTCTTTAATTTGTTTAATATGTCCTTCCACTAAAGATTGTAAGTAGCTGAGACTTGCCCAATCTTTCGCTTCATCGTTCACTCTATTTTTCAAAATATGGAACTTATGACGTAAATCCGCTAGTGTCTTATCTGTTTCCATATCCGTGATTTTAGCGTTTAAATCACTGACTTCTGATTGCATTTCTAAATACTGGTCATTATAATTATCTACTTGTCTTTCCAACACTTCATCTTCTTCAGATAATTGTGCATATGTTTTTTGGCTTAACATGGAACTAGCTTCGTAATTATAATTTTGGTTTTCCAGATATTTTGTTAAATCATTAAAACGATTTAATTGTTGGTGATAAGCTTGGTATTGTGCATGTTGATAATAATATGATTCTTCATCATTTGCACTTACAAAGTTAAATAACTGTGAAATCACATTACTATTCTCATTTAAACGATGTTTAAGCTGTGATAATTCACTTTCTATTAAAGCGATTTGTTCTTGATTCCTATTCCATTTATCTAAATTCGTTGTTTCTTCTTTTAACCATTGATTTACATCATGAAATAAAGATAGCGTGTTAAAAGTCGTAAATTGATTTTGAGTTACTGCTTTGGCATGTTCATAAAATGTATCTAATGCTTGTTGTAACTCAATTTTTTGATCGTTCAATTCAACCGTATGATTGTCATAATCCTTAATTTTATTCATCGTCGCAATACTATCAATAATGAGTTCGTCTGAAATTTTATCAGATAAATGTAATTCATCTTTAATTTGGTTAATCTCATTATCTGATTTTGAATATTGGTGCTGAGCCGCTTCTAAATTAGAAGATAAATAATTTGCTTTTTTATCTAAAGCTTCTTTCGTTTTAATAGCATTATGAAATTGTTCTCGAATCCTATTTTGATCATCTAAATCAAAATCCAAATTATAATTAGCTTCTAAATCATTTATTTGGTGTTGCAAATCTTCAATTTCATTAGAAAATGTTTCACTATGTCCAATCTCTTTTGATTTAACTAAAAATATTCCTACGATAAATATAAGAGAAAGTATTGCAAATACAATACCAAAGACCAAATTAGCAGAAATAAATGAAAAGATTGTTAATCCAATACCAACAACCGCTAATATAATCAAAGCAAATCTGAAAATATTCTGCTTGCGTTCATTTTCTTGTTGTTCTTTATCAAACGCTTCTTTCATTTTTTGATATAAATTATTCTTCTCTTGAAGTTCAAACACACGATTGTTATATTGCTTTTTCTTTTCATAATTTTCATCAGACACAATATCTTTTTCTAATGCATCCATCTCAGTTTGATTTGTTTCTTTATCAATTTTATTTTCTTCAATATTGCGTTCTAATTGTTGAATAAAAGCAGTCTGTTCTTGTTTATTTTTAATTTGATTACTTACGTGACTCTTCATTGCCTCTGAACTGTCTACTTCATGGTATACATCTTGCCATCCAATATTAGACTTTAAGCCTGATTTCTCACGTTCTTTATCTTGAATTTCTTTTTCAACTGATTTTAATTCGTATTCTTTTTGTTTAATTTCATTTTCTTGTTGCTGTATATGGTTAAAAGCATCTAAATCAGATTGCTTAGGGACATTGATTTTTTCGTTTTCACTTTTCAAGTGTGCTAATCGCTCTTCTCTTAAACCAATATCTCTTTTTAAATTTTGCGTTTGAATTTTTGCAGATTCATAGCGATCAATACCTTGTTCAGGAAATGTGACAGGTTCGATATTTAATTGCGTTTCTAGCGTTTTCCACTCTTGTGTTTGTTCATGTAAAGCTAATTCTTTTTGCTTACGGTCATGCATTTTAGACAGTTGATTTAAATTTTGTTTCAAATTTTCTAAACGTCGATCAGCTTTATCTTTATCATCTACTAAGCGTTTATAAGAGGATAGCTTTTCTTCTTCTTCTCGAATTTGACGCTCTAATGACTTCAATTCTTCAAGTTGTTGATTAATCATTGGATTTCTACCATTTTTCTTATACAACATTTCTTTTTTATCATTCAAAATTTCACGCATGCTAGTAAATTCTGTTGATCCTAATGCACCAGCCTGAAGTAAATAGTTTTGTAATTGCGTTTCATCCATATTTTTATGAATATTTTGTAGACCTAATACATCAAATGAAAATATACCTTGGTATGTACGTTTTGAGATAAAATTAAGTTCTTTTTTTAACCAGCTTTCATCTTTGATGGCGCCGTTTGGTAGATAAACTTTAACGTCTCCAGTTGCTGCACCTTTGATACGTTCAATTTCTATCAAAGAACCATCATCTTGAATCAATGTAAGTTTTCCGCCATATTGATTACCTAAACGTGGTTCTAGTCGTGGTTCATTTTCTTTCTTAGTTGGAAAACCGAATAGGATAGAATGTATAAATGCCTGTATCGTAGACTTTCCTGATTCATTTTCTCCATATATTTCTGTGAAATGTTCATCAAATTGAATGGTTCTTTGAATAAATCTACCATAACCATATATATCTAATGATTTAATCTTCATTTTATCCCCCCCTCATATCTGATTTTAATAATAATTCCGCTCGCTTAATTAATTCACGACGATCAAAATCATCATAATTTTCTAGGTATTTGGAAGCTTTTGGATTAAGATATAAATCATTCATAGCTTGCTCATAAACTGAATTATCTTCAATCAAATCTGGTGAAAATTCTTTAACAAGAGTCGTTTTATCATCATCTTTATTCTTTATTTTTAAATCTTCTATAAACACAAAATTATGCTCATTTTCTTCATATTCGCTAATCATTTCATGTACTTGCATTAAATCTTGATCAGAAATAATTTCGTCTGAATTGACATGTACTACTAATTGATAAATTGCTTTACCGTGAGCTCTAACTTGTGATTTAAAGTCTTGTATTGCGTCAAACAAACCTTGTTTTGAAGTCATGTCTGTATCTATTTCAGCTTTCTCAAAACGAATAAACTGGGTTGGCACAAATTTAGCATTTAGATGTAAATCATCTCCCTCTATTAATAGGCAGCCTTTTTCTCCAGTTTCTTTGAAATGACGACCTTGAATATTACCAGGATAATGAATTTGAGGCATATCACTTAGTTGTTGTCGCTCGTGTATATGACCAAGTGCCCAATAATGATAAAGTTTATTGTTTAAATCTTCCAATCTAAATTCCGTATAACGGTCTTTTGTGTTCGTTTTGCTATATGTACCATGTAAAATACCTATATGGATACCTTTTTGGCCTTGGCTTGATGGATAAGCATCAAGCTTATTTTCGTAACTCGCTTCATTTTGATAGCTGAAACCGTGTAAATATATTTCTTCGCCATTTTTGGTAATTGTTTGATATGTTTCTACATTTTCAGAAAAAACAGAAACATTCTCTGGCCATTCAGTACCTATAGATGAAGAAAGCGGATCATGATTACCATGACAAAGATAAACAAATATTTGTTCTTTTGATAGTCGTTCAAATTGCTCTTTTAAGAACACTTCAGCACGGAGTGTTCTATTATGACTATCAAATAAATCCCCTGCTATAATCATAAAATCTACTTCTTCATTTAACGCTAAATCCACGATTTTTTTAAAACTTTCATATGCGCTTTTTTGCATATCTTCAAATATCGATTGACTTAAGTAGCTTCTAGACTTAAATGGACTATCTAAATGTAAATCTGCACAATGAATAAATTTAACCATATTGTTATAGTTCTCCTTTATTTAAAGGTTTTTATAAAAAGCATGAAAACTAGGCATTTATTTTGAGATTTAAAAAACTCTACTAATACCTATGTACATGCTAATACCTTGTATCTCTTTATTTTACCACACCGACTATTGTACAGTCGATAAAACAAAAAAGCTGAAACATAAATAAATGTCTCAGCTTGAAATTCAATATTAACCATGGTTCATTGAATAAAAAATGAACTATTATCCAGCAATTAAAGAACTCATTTATCGGAATCAATTCTTTTGTATATCACTTCTCAATATATTGAGTTTATCATACATATGCTTGAATAAAAGTTCATATATTTCTTTCAATTATGGTTGTGGCCATGTATTGATTTCAAAAATCAATTTTTACATAGCAACACATTAAATATTTTTAACTTTTTATAAAAACTTTAGATTATTTTTAAAAATAAACATTCTGATTAATTAGTCAGCGTAAATTTCATCTAAAGGTTTAACAATGATTTGATTAATTTCTTGGAATACTTGGCTCATGTTTTGCTCAGCAGCCATTAATTCTGAAATGTTAGAATCATTTTCGATTTTTTGTGCTTGTTCTTGAGCTTTTTGTAATTCCTCTTCACCAATTTCTTCACCTTGCATTTGTTTTTGTTGGAAGTTTAATTGTGTTTCACGGAATTCATCAAAAAGTGCTTTTGATTCATCATTTTCTTTTACTTTAGCATAAGCTTTTTGAATTGCTTGATATTCATCACTTTCTCTTAAAGCTTGTTCTAATTGATTTGCATGATCGTATAAATTTACTGCCACTGTGCTTCACTCCTTTATTTGTATATGTGTTATAACCACATCGATATTACAATAACATAATTTAATATGTTATACAAAAATTGCAATCACACCTTGTAATAAACCTATGATGCCGCCTAATAAAAAGCCTAAAAGCATAATTAATTTCAACTCTTTATTTGCGATATCTATGATTAAGCGTTCAATATATGCTAAATCAAATGAATTTATCTGTTCTTCAACCATTTGTCTTAGGTTGATTTTTTTCATGATTGGAGAAATATGTTTAGAACCTTTATCAATAATCAATTCTGTAAGTTGTTTTGAAATTTTTGTTTCTAAGAATGTTATAAATTCTGGCATTACTTCTTTCAGTGGTCGATTCGATATATTATCTATGTTTGCATAGTTCATAAGTAAATCAGCAACCGTTACCTTAAGCGAATCGAATTGATCTTCATTGATGATTTCTACTAACGTTTTTGATTTAAATGTTGCGTATTCATTTTCAATAATCTGCTTTGCAATTGCTTTAGCTTTAGGATGATTTGTTAATCTAATCAATTCATGTTGTATTCGATCTGCAATGCTTTCTCTTGTCATAAACATCTGTAGCAAACCTACAATTTTACCTTTCTCATTAAAGAAAGTATCTAACATTGATGCTATATCAGCAGTGCCTTTTTCTGATTTAAGATAGACGCGTGCACGTTCAAACAATAATTCTGGTACTCCATCTACCTTTGCATCAATATTTTTTTCAATATCTGAAGGAATCATTTGTTTTATAGGAGTTTCTTTATGTTCAGCATAATATTGTTCTAATTTATTATTGATAACTGAATACATTTTATCATTAGTAACCTGTACAACATCAACATCGAAACTTTTCGTCAACGATTGAACCGTCACATGGTCTGTTTTTAATTTTTGAATCTGTTTTAAGATTAATGATTCGATTGCTTCTCTTGATTTAGGTGCATTTAATTTTGACTTAATTAACGTTTCAGTCAATAGGTGTTCTTCAATAACTTGTCCAATTTTATCTGCAATTTCTGCTCTTCTTTTAGGTATTAACCCAGGTGTAAAAGGAATACGTTTATTAAAAATATAGTAAGTTTTAAACGGATGAAATAACATTCTTACAGCAATTACATTTGTGACGCCACCTATTATTGCTCCAATATTCATCATCGCTATAATTATTAAAAAAGCGTGCATAGTTAATTCTCCTTCAAATAAAATTTGTTATAAACTGAAGGTACATTCATATCAGTCATTTTTACATTGTATAACATATATCAAAAAAATGTGTATACTATTTGTTATTTTTTAAAAACAAAATTGCTTGGCAGCAATAATTATGAGTATATTCAATTTGTATTAGTATAAATTCAAAAATAAAAAAAGAGCGATTTAGAAATCAATCAACATTTGATTTCCCGTGTTCGCTCTTACAATGATGTATTCTTTTTTATCATAGGTCAAAAACTGTATCAACTTGCCTATTAAGTTCAGTTCATTTGTTCATGACCGATTTCAATTAAACTTTAGTGACTAAACCATTCAATATATAAGCTATAACTTTATTAGTTAATGTTATAAATAATGATTCTTCTATCACAAAATGCATTTATTTATACGTGCATTAATTCTTCTTTAGAAACTCTACCAAAATATGTTTCAGCTTCTCTTAATTTAGAAGTACCAAAAATAGGTTGTGTTTCCTCATTTAGTACACGGTAGATATCACTTACTTTATTGCTTTGTAGAATATAGCCGTTACGAGTATCAACTGTGTTCCAATATATATCACTAGTTGTAGAATGATTTGGATACGCACAATGGTTACGTGAAATTGTTTGTACCATTTCTAATGGATCGCAACCGAAAGTACTATTTAGAACATCAGAATCTCTAAATAATGCACAAATTGACACACATGTTGTCCAGTTGGGCAATACTCTCTCTTTTTCAATTTGTACTAGTGTCTTTTTTGAAAGACCAATCGTTTGTGCCATTGTATCTTGCGTGTAACCTGCTTCAATACGCACCATTTTAAATTTTGTTTGAATTAAATCTGTAAAACTCTGTCTATCCATTACTTTAATCTACCTTTCATAAAAGAATATTTTATCCGGACACAAGAAATTGCAATAATACACGTTTCTTGAAACACAAATTACATCTTAATACAATTTGCGATAAAATAAAAGAGCGAAATGATATTTTCGTTGTTTTTTGTTATTTGCGAAATTATCTAAATAATCAATCTTATATCCTATAATTAACTTAAATACTTATACCACTTTTATTGTAAGCGCATAACAAGCATGAAATGTGATTATATTTTTTACTTATTACTCTTTTGATATAAAAACACTATTCATTATTATATCTTAATTTTTACTTTTTGGCATATACTTTGCCTTAAACAATTGAAAATGATCATTTATTTACTTTTTTCAGAATTTTCATTATAATCAGGGTTACTTTAATAATTGAGGTGTAAAAGATGACAGAGAAATATATTTTACTTGCAACTTGTACAGATAAAGTCGGTATTACTTCATTAATTACTAATAAAATTGCTCAATATCATTCTAATATTCTACATTTAGATCATTTTACAGAATACGACCATTCACCAAAATCTACAGGTCAATTATATTTGAGATTAGAATTTGAAAATGTACCATCATTGAAAGAAGATTTAGAAACAACGTTGCAAACACATCAAATAGATTTTAAACTCTTTGACAATCAACAACATACAAAAATAGCACTTTTTGTTTCTAAGGAAGATCATGCTTTCAACGAAATTTTATTACGTGTTAACAGAAATGAATTGCCTGCCGAAATTGTGTGTATCGTTAGTAATCACGAAAACAATAGACAATTCGCAGAAACACTTCATATCCCTTTTTATTACATACCGAGCAACGAAGATAAAGAAATCGTAGAAAGAAAAATACTAGATGTTTGTTCTGAGCATCAAGTTGAACTCATCGTGTTAGCAAAATATATGCAAATACTATCCGATCATTTTGTCAGTCACTATCCAAATCAAATCATCAATATTCATCACTCATTCCTACCGTCATTTATAGGAGCAAATCCTTATAAACAAGCATGGGAACGCGGTGTCAAATTAGTTGGAGCAACAAGTCATTATGTTACTTCTGACCTGGATGAAGGTCCAATCATAGATCAAGACGTTATCCGAATTAATCATCGGTACAATGTACAAGATTTACGTAAAATTGGTCGGCATGTTGAATCAAGTGTGTTAGCTCAAGCTGTAGAATATCATGTGCTTCATAAGGTGATTGTGACTGCGAATAGTAAGACAATTGTTTTTAATTAATATTCATAAAAAACCTGAAATAGCTTTTTGCGCTGAACATAATTTGTGGGAATAAAATAAAAACACTTCTGTTGAATTCATTTAAAATGAAAAATACGGAGGTGTTTTTTTCTATGAAAGGAGTTGCTTACTCATTAGAAATGAAAATGAAGGTTACAGTTCAAGCGAAATGATGGAAACATTAAACATTAGAAAAAGTTCACAAGTGAAAACTTGGTGGAAATGATAAAACCCATAGATTCTACCAACAAGTTGGTAAACAATATTTATATGGTAAGGATATTGGATAATTAAATAATGAAGAAAAGTTAAGAATATAAAACAGAAGCAAAAAGCTGAAATTGATGTTTTAAAAAGTACAAGGAATTGGAAAGGAAGTTGAGCCAAAATAATTATACAAGTCGTTGAAGCATTGAACTTAAGATATTCAATTAAACTAGTATTAAAATTATTTAATATTTCAAAATCAACTTATTATCGTTAGAAACACAAATGTGATGAAGTTAATTCAACTACTTAAGAGATTAACTCTATTCGTCAAATTTATCACAGTATAAATAAAAGCACTTATAAATTAATATAAGCGCCTAAATCAACTTTAGTTAGAATGTTGATTATTATCTTTTTTAAAATTATATATGCATGATGCAATACCTAAGCCAAATACTAAAATTATAAGAATATATACTGAATAATTATCTGTTTGTATATAAAACTTAAATAAAGCAAAGCTTAAAAATGCAACAATAAAATAAACTGGTATGAATTTTTTAGACCAAAATATAGAATTTTCCATATCAATTCTCCTAATAATTATTTAGAAACAAGATGCAGCAGCTCCAGTAGCAGCTCCAGTAGCAGCTCCAGAAACGCCACCTACTATTCCACCAGCAACCGTACCAATTCCAGGTACCGCTGAACTGACTCCTGCTCCACCTAGTCCACCAGTGCCTGTTCCACCAGTTGTGCCTAGAGTACATTTAGCCCATCCTTCTTTTTGGTTCTTATCTAAAACTTGGATATCATATCCATCTTTTGTTTCTTTTTATTTTAATACTATGTCTTTATCATCTTTATCTTTTGCTTCTGTAGGTAACTTTTCAGTTTTACCATTCTGATCTTTTCAAGTTACTACGCCATTGTCATTTTGAGTACTTGTAACCCCGTCACTTTACTTAATATGCAATGCGCTTTCGGTAGGCTGACTTAATTTAACATTATCTTTACTTACCCCTGATCCTACTATAATGATAAATAAAAACCACTTTCTATTATGTCACAATAATATTACAAAATCATTGAAACTTGGATACAACACTATCAGAAAAGTCTGAAAGTAAAAAGGTTTTTTGAAAATCCTTTCAATTTTTATTTATCTAATCATTTATATTTATTATTTTCATTAATATAAATGGCAATTATCTAAACTTAAGTTGTTCTGTATGTGGGCTTTAGCAACTTTAATTTCATAATCTTCAATCATTAATTGTGATGTATTCATACCTTAGATATTACTTACTTACCTTAAACCAAATAAAAATACCTAATGGATGCCTATTTCATAGCAATTAATTAAGTGTGTATACATCATATGAATATTATAAATTATGCGAAGAAAAAATCATTACCCGAAGCATGTCCCCCCAAGGGAATTCCAGCTGATAATGCCTTAATCGAATGTTTCCATTCCTCGCTAAAGTGTGAAACGTTATATTAAACAACGGGCTTAATAACTCTAATTAAATTGTCATAGATATTGTCGAAAATTACTTTCAAAACTACTATGTTTAGCTTTTTCTATTAAATCTTAATTAATTATACACTTTTAAAACTGTTCTATAACAGACCTATAACATACCTTAAGTGTATTACTTTTTAATACAGATTCCAAAAGCTTTCACATTTTAGATTAAAATTATTCAAAAACTTTGTGATTTTTTTAACAAAACAAATGATATAATTATTGTGAAAAAAATAACATACTTTTGGAGGTAATGATATGTTAAAAGAAAATAATATGCAATCCACAGCATGGAATGATTTTAAAAAAGGTCGCTGGCAACATCATGTAGATGTAAGAGAATTTATTCAACTAAATTACACATTATACGAAGGTGATGATCAATTTTTAGAAAGTCCTACAGAAGCAACAACTAAGCTTTGGGATCAAGTCATGCAATTGTCTAAAGAAGAACGTGAACGCGGTGGTATGTGGGACATGGACACAAAAATCCCTTCTACCATCACTTCTCACGAGGCAGGTTATCTAAATAAAGAATTAGAAAGCATAGTAGGTGTCCAAACCGATAAACCATTCAAACGTTCAATGCAACCTTTTGGTGGTATTCGCATGGCCAAAGCAGCTTGTGAAGCGTATGGTTATGATTTAAATAGTGAAACTGAAAAAATATTTACTGACTATCGTAAAACGCATAACCAAGGAGTATTCGATGCATACTCCAAAGAAATGCTAAATTGCAGAAAGGCTGGGATCATTACTGGACTTCCAGATGCGTACGGTCGTGGACGTATTATTGGAGATTACCGCAGAGTCGCTTTATATGGTGTAGACTTCCTAATGCAGAAAAAAATGGAAGATTTCAACAATATGTCTAAAGAAACGTCAGAAGATGTCATTCGATTACGCGAAGAATTGTCTGAACAATACCGAGCATTAAATGAATTGAAAACATTAGGTAATATTTATGGATTTGACTTAAGTCGCCCAGCTTATAACTTTAAAGAAGCAGTACAATGGTTGTACTTAGCATATTTAGCAGCGATTAAAGAACAAAACGGTGCAGCTATGAGCTTAGGTCGTACTTCAACATTTTTAGATATCTATGCTGAAAGAGATTTAAACAATGGATTGATTACAGAACGTGAAGTGCAAGAAATCATAGACCACTTTATTATGAAATTACGTATCGTAAAATTCGCGCGAACACCTGACTATAATGAGTTATTCTCTGGTGATCCTACTTGGGTAACAGAATCAATCGGTGGTGTAGGTATTGACGGACGTGCATTAGTAACTAAAAACTCATTCCGATTCTTACATTCACTAGATAATTTAGGTCCAGCACCTGAACCAAACCTCACAGTATTATGGTCAGTTCGCCTACCTGACAATTTTAAAACATATTGCGCAAAAATGAGTATTAAAACAAGTGCAATTCAATATGAAAATGATGACTTAATGAGAGAATCTTATGGTGATGATTATGGTATTGCATGTTGTGTATCTGCTATGACAATTGGTAAACAAATGCAATTTTTTGGCGCTCGTGCTAATTTAGCAAAAACATTATTATATGCTATTAATGGAGGAGTAGATGAAAAATCAGGACGTCAAGTTGGGCCTGCCTATGAAAGTATAAAAATAGAAATCCTAGATTATGATGAAGTATTTGAAAAATTTGATAAAATGATGGATTGGTTAGCTGGAGTATATATTAATTCACTTAATATTATTCATTATATGCATGATAAGTATAGTTATGAACGTATAGAAATGGCATTGCACGATACAAATATCATTAGAACAATGGCTACAGGTATAGCTGGTCTTTCTGTTGCTGCAGATTCATTATCTGCAATCAAATATGCAAAAGTAAAACCTATTCGAGATGAAAATGGTATTGTTACAGATTTTGAAATTGAAGGTGATTTTCCTAAATATGGCAATAATGATGCACGTGTCGATGATTTAGCGATAGACCTTGTAGAACGCTTTATGACAAAATTACGTAGTCATAAAACTTATCGCAATTCGGAACATACAATGAGTGTATTAACGATAACATCAAATGTTGTATATGGTAAGAAGACTGGAAATACACCAGATGGTCGTAAAGCTGGAGAACCATTTGCACCAGGTGCAAACCCTATGCATGGACGTGACCAAAAAGGCGCACTTTCTTCACTTAGTACCGTAGCAAAAATACCTTATGATTGTTGTAAAGATGGTATTTCTAACACATTTAGCATCGTTCCAAAATCACTAGGTAAGGAAAGTAATGATCAATGTAAAAATCTCACAAGTATGTTGGATGGCTATGCAATGCAACACGGACATCACTTAAACATTAATGTATTTAATAGGGAAACACTATTAGATGCAATGGAACACCCTGAAGCATATCCACAATTAACGATTCGTGTTTCTGGTTATGCCTTTAACTTTATTAAATTAACACGAGAACAACAATTAGATGTGATTTCACGTACTTTCCATGAAAAAATGTAATTTGAATTTAAGGCGGCCTATATATGTTAAAAGGACATTTACATTCTGTTGAAAGTTTGGGTACCGTTGATGGTCCAGGATTACGCTATATTTTATTTACACAAGGTTGTTTACTAAGATGTTTATACTGTCATAATCCTGACACTTGGAAAATAAATGACTATACACGCGCAGTTACAGTTGATGAAATGGTAAACGAAATAATACCTTTCAAACCATATTTTGATGCATCAAATGGAGGTGTGACAGTAAGTGGTGGTGAGCCTTTACTACAAATCAAATTCTTAACCACCCTATTTCAATCGTTAAAAAAATATGATATTCATACCTGTATAGATACATCAGCTGGTACTGCGAAAAATACACCCACTTTTGAAAAGCAATTAGATGCTTTATTAAAATATACAGACTTAATATTATTAGATATTAAACATATTGATAATGCTAAACATAAGGAATTAACTGGCCAACCTAATACACATATATTAAACTTTGCTAAAACACTTTCTCGTAAAAGACAGCCTGTTTGGATAAGACATGTGCTAGTGCCAGGTCTTACAGATAATAAACAAGATTTGATGCGGTTAGGTGAATTTATAAATTCACTCGATAACGTTGAGCGCTTTGAAATACTGCCATATCACCAATTAGGTGTGCATAAATGGCAATCACTAGGTATAACTTATGCGTTAAAGCATATAGATGCACCTACTGAGGCTGAAGTAAAACAAGCATATCAATATGTAAATTTTAAAGGTTACACCCCTATTTAACTTTATTCTGACACATTAAAATTATTGCGGTTATTAAAATGTAGCACATCAAAAAAGTAGTGAATGATATCATTTGAAATGTAGATATCATTCGCTACTTTTATTTTTTGCTATTGAACATGAAATTGAATAATATTTTTCAAAATGATATATTAACAGAAACAAATTTTAAGGGGATGTTCATTTGAATACTCATACTTCAACAAAACTAATTTCTATCAGTGCTTCTATGAAATTTATTAATGCTCAAATGATTCCAGGAATTTTGACGCTGTATAATGATAAAATTACGTTTAAAGCAAAAGGAATAATTGAAAACCATGAAATCAAAAGTTTATTCCCTTTTGATGAACTTCAAAGTGTTAAATTTGGTCTATCCTTAACCCCTTTTAGAATAACTATTATGGAATCAGACGGAGAGCCTTGGCTTTTTGACCAGGTTCCAAGAAAAGATGGCAAAAAATTTGTAGAGTTATATAATGTACTTCTTTCTGAATAAGTAACTCATTAGGTTAATCTGAAACTAAGCTATCATTGTGATAGTTTAGTTTTTTTATAAAGACAAATACTACTTTTATATATCAACATCTATTTTGCAACACTTCTCATGTATATCAACTAAAAAGAGTGGCCAAAACATATAAACGTTAGAGCCACTCTCAGATTTTAAATTCTTTATATTTATATCTATTATTTTATTAACTTTCATTTCTAGCAGCTAATTTTTTATCTTCAGCTTTTGAAATGATAAGCGCACAAGCGGCATCACCTGTAATATTGACAGATGTTCGTGTCATATCCAATAATCTATCAATACCTAAAATAATACCAATTGCTGCTGGATCTAATCCAACGGCATTTAAAACCATTGCTAACATAATCAGTCCAACCCCAGGTACGCCAGCTGTACCAATAGATGCTACAACAGCGATGACCACAACAGTTATAATTTGCATAAATGAAAGCTCTACACCTGAGATTTGTGCAATAAATATTGTCGCAACACCTTGCATGATTGCCGTTCCATCCATGTTTATTGTTGCACCGAGAGGTTGTACGAAAGATGCTACTTCTGGTCTAACACCCATATTTTTTGTACATTTAAGTGATACTGGTAAGGTTGCAGTGGAACTCGAAGCACTAAAACCAAGTGTTATTGCAGGAAGAAACCCCTTAAAGAATTTTAGTGGACTTGATTTAGCCACAAATTTCACCGCTGAACCATATACAACGAAGAAATGGATAAATAGCGCTAGAAGCACTATAAAGAAATACATACCAAGTTGTTGGATAGCTCCAAATCCTGCCCCTGTAAATGCATGTGCAACAAGACCAAAAGTACCTATAGGTGCAAATACGCTCATGATCATCGTTACAATATACATTAAAACTTCGTTGGTTTGCTCAAATAACCGATGTACCGCTTCAGCTTTCGAACCAACCATTATCAAACCAACCCCTATGAAAATGGCAAATGTAATAATTTGCAACATATTTTCTTCACTCATGGCTTGTAATGGATTTTTAGGAAAAAGATTGATCAGTGTTTGATCAAACGATTGCTTTGCAGCAGAACTTTGTGAATTATCTTCTTTATCTAATGTTTTTTGATAACTTGAAACATCTTCACTTTTTAATAAATCTGATTTCCCTTCACCCGGTTGTAAAACTAAAGCTAAAGTAATCCCAATAATAATAGCTATTGCAGTAGTAGTTAAAAAGAAACTAATCGTTTTCAACCCAATACCACCTAGTAATTTAGGATCACCCACACCTACTACACCTAACACAATTGAAACAAACACAACAGGCACCACTAACATGAAAATTAAATTCAGAAAAATTTGCCCAATAACATTGAAGACATATTTATCAACGTTGACTACAAAACTCGATTGCGCAAACATGTTAAGTATGGAGCCTATTGCTATACCGAGAATTAACGCTATAACAATTTTCAATGAAAGATTTTTAGTCTTCATAATAACATCCCCTTTATGTTTATTAGATATAGTATATAGTAATATTATACATTTTGAAACAAAAGTATATATTCAATAAAAAAATGCTATGTAAAATAATATTTACATAACATCTAATATATTATATAAGATTATTCTGCATAGCATAAATAGCCGCTTGTGTGCGATCAGATACTTGCAATTTAGCAAATATGTGACTTACATGTGTTTTAACAGTTTTTTCTGAGACAAATAAAGTTTCCGCAATTTCTTTATTTGTTTTACCCTTTGCCATTTCTGTCAATACTTCAGATTCACGTTTAGATAGTTTGTTTGTATAGTGCGGTTTACTGCTTACAGATTCCATCACACTTTGGGCTTGTGGATGGATAACTTTTTCACCTGACAATACATTTTTAATTGTTTTAATCAACTTCTCAGGTTCAACATCTTTCATTTCATAACCATCGGCGCCTTTATCAATTGCCGAAATCACATGTTCATCATCTACATAACTGGTTAGCACTAATATTTTTACTTCGGGATATTTTCGCTTCATAATTTCAGTGATTTCTATACCATTCATATTAGGCATCACTAAATCTAATAATACAATATCGGGTAATTCATGCTCTTCCAAATAACTTAAAAATAATTTGCCATCTGAAAAGCCTTTAACAACCTCTATATCATCAACTGTTGATAATAGAAATTCTAAACCTTGTCTTACGATATGGTGATCATCTACCAAAATGATTCGATTCATCTTGACCTTCCTTTCGAAACTTTATAATGGTATTGAGATATGAATTTTTGTACCTTTGTTTGGTTCACCTTCAATTGTCAATTTACCATTTATCTGTTTAGTCCTTTGTTTCATATTATTCAAGCCATGCGAATGATAAAGATTTGACTTATGTTTATCAAAACCTTTGCCAAAATCAGAGATTGTTACCAATAAATAATTGTCCGCTTGAACTAAATCTAATCGAACTTGAGTGGTTTCACTATGTTTTTTCGTATTATTCATTGCTTCTTGAACAATTCTATAAACATTTTCCTCGATTTGACTTGGAAGTTTAATTAAACCATCCACTTTAACAATTAACTCTAACTGTAGTAATTCACTATACTGTTTTAGTGCACTAACTAATCCTTGTTCTAAACCAACGGGTTTTAATTGCCAAATTAAAGCTCTCATTTCATTTACTGCTTGTTGGCTTGTATCTTCAATCACTTGGAATGCCTTACGAGAAACCTTTTCTTGTGTCATCCCTAATGCTGCGTGTGCTGTCAATTTAACAGAAAAAAGCATTTGGTTTACTGAATCATGTAAATCTCTAGCTAATCTATTACGTTCACTAATACGCGCAGCTTCTTTTTCTTGATCGGTTAAGAGAATCCTTTTTATTGCAGATCCGATTTGCAATGCAACAGATTCTAATAACTCTAAGTTTTCTGCACTATATCTCCTTGTATAAGGTGTTGCAACATTGAGTAACCCAAATTGCTCTTCGCCAGACCTTAACGGTACAGTAGCATGGTGTGTAATACCGTCAGTTTCTTCATGATAAGCCCGATTGGCTAAATTAATTCTCGAACAATTTATAATATTTGAAGCCTTCGTTAACTTTTTATTTTGATATGCTTGAACACACCAACACGTACCCTTTCGCATATATTGACAATGATTATTTTCCAATGCTCCTGGTAAACCATTATATGATACGAGCTCATGTTGCCCCACATCATCAATGAAGAAAATCCAGCCCGTAGTAAATTCACTACCATCAATCAACGATTTTAATGCGCCTTGTAGCATACTATATGTTTCTGTTTCTTCATTTAAAAATTCAGCAATTTCTTTTAATAATGCTAATCTTGTCGGTTTTTCCATTTAACCAGTCCATTCTTTAACAACACTATTTACATACATTATACAAGTTTGTAAAACATTTAAAAATAGATAAATAATTCCTTTTTACTTGAATTAAAACAATGTAAAAAATTATTAAATCAATCTCTGGGTCTAATATTTTTAACAGCGTGTTTATGGTATGATAATAATTGATTAAAGAGGAGGATATTATGAAATTTCAAATCCCAGAAAATTATGATGAATTAACACTTAGAGAAATTTTCCAGCAATTACAATTACCAAAAAAAGATTTACACAATTTAAATATGTCAAAAGAGATTAAAATCAATGATATAAATGCAAAACTCACGTCACAAGTACATACAGGAGATCAAGTTTACATTCCAACACCAGAAGAAAAAAGTAATTATTTACCAAGTTATCGATATGCACAAATTTATTATGAAGACAATGATTTAGCAATCGTTATGAAGCCTAAAGGGGTTAAAACGCATCCTAATGATTTAAAAGAAAGTAATACATTAATGAATCATGTGATATATACAATCAATAGTAACTATGCAGAACCGATACATCGCTTAGATCAAGAAACTGTGGGCTTATTAATTGTTGCTAAAAATCCTTTAATGAAAAAAATCCTAGATCGTATGTTAGAAGAAAATAAAATAGACCGTATCTATAAAGCAAAGGTACATAGCTTGTTACCTATTAAACCACAAACCATTAATGCGCCTATTGGTAAAGATAAATTTCATTCGAACAAGCGCCGAGTATCTACTACAGGACAATCTGCTATTACACACATTTTGTCTTCGAATATGGTCAAAGAAAATGTATGTGAAGTCGATTTGAAATTAGACACGGGTCGAACACACCAAATACGTGTGCATTTAGCAGAAATTGGACATCCAGTTATTGGAGATCCACTATACGGTGATTCAACTTTAAGACAACTCCAATTGAATAGTTATAAAATTGAATTTATTCACCCATTAACACAAGAAAAAATATCAGTTAGTTTAGATGATGAAATTTAAAAGAGATAGGTTGAATTTTCAATTCTCTCTATAGCTTTTATCGCGCGAACAACATTGTAGTTCAAATGACTCAAAATAAATGAAAAAACGTCAATTTCTATTTCATTTTAATAGAAATTGACGTTTCGTCGTTAATCAAAGATATTGATATACCTTAAGATTTTAAATTTATTTAGGTTCAACCATATCTTCCGGTTTAATCCACTTATTAAACTGTTCTTCAGTTAAATATCCAGATTGGATGGCAGATTCTTTTAATGTTAAACCTTCTCGATGGGCTTTTTTAGCTATGCTAGCAGCTTTTTCATACCCAATATGAGGATTTAATGCTGTTACTAACATTAGTGATTGATTTAAATAATTATCAATGTTTTCTTCAATTGGTTCAATGCCTACTGCACAATTATCGTTAAATGTTTGCATGCCATCCGCCAATAAATATATAGACTGCAATGTATTATGCAAAATCACAGGTTTATAGACATTTAATTCAAAATTCCCCTGTGAACTACCTATACCAACCACAGTGTCATTGCCCATAACTTGAACTGCAACCATCGTCAACATTTCACATTGTGTTGGGTTGACTTTACCAGGCATAATAGATGAACCAGGTTCATTTTCTGGTATAGAAATTTCAGCAAGCCCAGCACGTGGTCCAGACGCTAACCATCTCACATCATTTGCAATTTTCATTAAGTCAGTAGCTAAAGCTTTGAGAGAACCATGTAATTGAACGACCTCATCATGCGCAGTTAATGCATGAAATTTATTTTCAGATGATACAAATGGATACCCAGTATTTTTTGAAATAAATTTAGCAACTTTATCACCAAATTCTGGATGAGCGTTAATACCGGTACCTACTGCAGTACCCCCGATTGCTAAATTTAAAATATGCGCTTTTGATTCACTAAGTAATGTTTCACATTTATCTAACATATAACGCCATCCGCTTATTTCTTGGCCTAAACGAATAGGCGTAGCATCTTGTAAATGAGTACGTCCGATTTTTATAATATCATTAAACTTTGCTTCTTTTTCTTTAAAAGTATCACGTAATGATTTTAATGCAGGTTCAAGTTTTACTTCAATTTCATTATATAGTGCAACATGCATCGCAGTAGGGAAAGTATCATTTGAACTTTGAGATTTATTCACATCATCATTTGGATGTATTGACTCATCGCTACCTTGTTCTTTGAGATACATATTCGCAACATAACTCACAACTTCGTTGACGTTCATATTGCTTTGTGTACCGCTTCCTGTTTGCCAAACGACTAATGGGAAGTGTTCATCCAATTCTTTGTTTAATATACGATCACATGCATGAACAATAGCATCTTTTTTTGCGTCACTTAGTTTTCCTAACTCATGATTGGCTAATGCTGCCCCTCTTTTTAATTGAGCAAATCCATAAACAACTTCAATTGGCATTTGTTCTTTTCCAACTGGAAAGTTACGTTTACTTCTTTCTGTTTGTGCACCCCAGTATTTATCTGCAGGTACTTCTATTTCACCAAATGTATCATGTTCAATTCTAACTGACATTTAAAAATCTCCCCTTCAATATGTATTTAACTTTAGTATAGCATTAATTAATTTAACTGAGCAATCTCTTAATATAGCGTTTTCATTACATAAAAAATGTCTGATTAATAACAACGATTTACAAAGCTTAATTAATTAGTTGCTAGCATGAAAAAAACCAGAAACTAATTTTTAGTTCCTGGTTTATACATCTATTCATTATTCTTTTGTAATTGTTACATCGTTAAATTTCACCTTTGCTGCTTGTATAATACCTATTGCAGTTAAAACTAAAAGAATTGCTCCAATAATCATAGTCACAGGACTAACTGTGACAAGAAGCCCTAAAAACCCAGTTAAACTATTATAAAAACCTCCAAGCGGCTTAAATAACAATACTGTTATAACAATACAACATAATACACTAATAATGATCCCAGTTTGATTACTTTTTACAAATGTAGAAGCATTTACTTTATCTACCAGTCCATGTGACAAGTTGATTTGTAGTTGAATAATTTTAAATAAGATTGGCAGATATATTGCTCCAATGGCCATAGGAAAGCCTTTTATAGAAATTAAATTTACAATCACAGCACTTATCATGAGGTATTTCCAATAGTTACTTAACATATTAATGATAACTCCTTAATTCAAATAATGATTTAATAATAACATAATCAAATTTATGTTGGCATTGTTTTTTTATTATTCATATAACCATAAGCAAATAACTTGGCACATTGATTAAATAAATATAAAAAGAAGCGAGAAGGACATCAAATTTTTTAATATTTGATCATCACTTACTCGCTTCCAATTATTTATAAAAGAAATAATGATTTTGTTTGTAAGTAGTACTCATAGAATGTCATTTAGGCTTTGATAGATACTATTTAATCACTTATTAAATAAACGTAACACTTTAATTATCTAAATCAGAACGTACATTTGAATCATGTGATTTATCTAGTTTATCTTCATCATTTTCTTCAGAAATTTGTTCCATTTCTTTTCCCAATTCTACGATATCTTCAAAATCATCGACCATTTCATTTTTGGGTTCTGTTTCATGGTTAGAATACTGTTTATTAGCATTATCATTTGTCATTAGTTACACCTCACATTTTTAATTTTATGCGAAACGTGCAGTGAAATAGTGACGAACATCTTCAGGAAGTCCTTCTGCAGCAGCTTCATCCAAAATAACATTCACCATGCGGTGTGCTTTCAAATCAGATGGCTCAAATGAAGTTTTACCATTTTCTTCATATAATTTATGCACAACATCTTTTTTCTCAGAACCAGTAATCACTAAAATTACTTCTCTTGCAGAAAAGAGACCATGATTGATACTTACATTTAGTTTACCATTTGTATCTATTGACAGTATTTGTGTAATCAATTTACCTTTATTTTCTTTAGTTTTGATTTTATCACTTATAAATGATTCTGTATCTTGACCATATGAAACACTATATATTTGACTTTCTGGTACACCTAACGCTTCAAAATAAGACTTATTGCTATCATAATCTAATATATTAATTTGACTAAAATCTACTGCATGATCATCTACATTTTTCTTTAATTCATCTAATACTGGTGCATTATCATTAGAAAGATGTATGCCTGCTATAGTAGTTGGATTATTGTTAAACTGTTTTCTTAAAATATCTGCAGCGTATTCTGCCACACTTTTTTCGTTTTCTAAAATTTTAAAGTTCATTGCCATAGTTATTACACTCCTCTTAATCTTTTAAGACGCGTTCTAGCATTATTTATAATAATACCCTTGAAGCTATCTTCATAAACTATATAATTTTAATAATCAACTAAATTTTCAAAAACTATTTTTAGCTTTATCTTCATTATACAAATGTCAAAGTCGTTTTTCATCGATTAATATATAATTTAATGTAAATTTGGAAAATTTTGTTGTCTCAACGCTTCATAAATAAGTAAAGATGCAGTATTTGATAAATTTAATGATCTTATATTATCATTCATTGGGATTCTTAATGCTGTATCTTTATATTTCTCCTTTACCCAATCAGGTAAGCCAGTAGTTTCTCTACCAAAAATAAAATAATGATTTTCATCTTCATCAGTAAAATCAAAATCAGAATAAGTTTTTTCACCAAACTTAGTTAATAAGTAATATTCACCTTCCGTACTTTCAAAAAACGATTCTATATTTTCATAATAACTAATATTTACAGAATCCCAATAATCTAATCCTGCTCTTTTCAACATCTTGTCATCTGTACTAAATCCTAATGGTTTTATTAGATGTAAATGTGTATATGTACCGGCACAGGTTCTAGCGATACTACCCGTATTTCCGGGTATCTGTGGTTGAAATAATACAATGTGGTTCGTCATGCTTTTTATTCTCTCCTCATATCTAGTCCTTTTAACATCTCATGTTGGACTTCCTCTAATTCACTGTCGTAGTGTGCTTCAATAAATGGTCTTGCTTGCTCTCCCTGAATTTGTCCAATTGCCCAATAAGCTGTAGCTCTAATCATAGGCCTTGGGTCATTTAATGCGACTTCTTGTAATTCGGGTATCGCAGTTTCCTCTTTAAAATGTGCTAACGCTAGAATTGCGTTTCTTTGAATTGGTTTTTTACCTCTCCAAGCACCTGCTAAATGACCGTAAGTATTTTTAAACTCTTTATTACTCATTTGTAATAATGGTACTAACCTTGGTTTTAATGTTTCTGGTTCTAACACAATATCATCATGCTGTGTATTAATACCACGATTTCTTGGACAAACTTGTTGACATGTATCACAGCCATAAAGTCGATTACCAATTTTATATCGATATTCATCTTGCATGTAACCTTTTGTCTGTGTTAAAAAACTAATACATTTTTGACTATTTAGTTGTCGATCACCAACTAAAGCTCCTGTTGGACAACGGTCAACACAAATTGTACAATCTCCACAACTATCAATGATTGGGTCATCAGGAGGAAAAGGAACACTAACTAACATTTCTCCTAAATAAGTCCAAGTACCGAGATCTGGATTTATGACAAATCCATTTCTACCTACATAACCTAATCCTGCGCGTTCTGCAACAGCTCGGTCTGACAACACACCCGTATCAACCATAGATTTAATTTCCACATCTGGGACTCTAGCCTCTAAATACTCAGCTAATTTATCTAAACGTTTTCTCATGATTGAATGATAATCTTGGCCCCAAGATGCCCTTGCAAACATACCTCTTCTGTCTCCACGCACGCTTCTAGGTGCACCTTTTAATTTATTGGGATAACCAACAGCAATAGCAATAATAGATCTTGCAGTAGGCAATGTTAACTTAGGTTCAGTACGCAAACCAATATCTGGTTCTTCAAATCCAGAGGCATATCCCTTTTCATGATAATCAACTAATTTTTGCTTTAATTCATCAAATGGATCAGCCGTGGTAAAACCAATACTATCAATACCAATTGAGTGAGCATAGTCTATGACATCTTGTTTCAATTGATCTACATTCATTTTTCACACCCCACCTTAAAAACATACATTCTATAGTTTAACATATTCATTATTAATAAGAGAATTCGATAATCCAATTTTCAATATTTATTAAAAAAACCAAGGTGCTATGAATGAATTACAATAATCCATTGCCAAACACCTTGGTTGATTTTATATTTATAAAACACGTGCTAAAAAGTTTCTAGTTCTATCATGTTGTGGTTGCTCAAAAATATTTTGTGGTGTACCTGATTCCACAATGACACCATCAGCCATAAATACAACTTTATCACTCACGTCTTTTGCAAAATTCATTTCGTGTGTTACAACTGCCATAGTCATACCTTCTTTGGCTAAATCTTTCATTACTTCTAAAACATCACCAACCACTTCAGGATCTAGTGCTGAGGTGGGCTCATCAAACAGAAGTACTTCTGGATTCATTGCTAAAGCTCTAGCAATAGCAACCCTTTGCTTTTGCCCACCCGATAATTGAGCAGGATATGCATTAGCCTTATCTTCTAATCCAACTTTTTTCAACAAATCCATTGCTTCCTTTTTCAAATCTCTTTGATTACCCTTTTTTAATAAACTAGGAGCCAATATGATATTGTCTATAACCTTCTTATGTGGAAATAAATTAAAATTTTGAAAAACCATACCCATCTGTTGTCTTAGTGTTTCTAATTTAGTTTTTTCATTTGTTAAACTATGATCTTTAAATATCACTTCACCACTTGAAGGGGTTTCAAGAAGGTTTATACAGCGTAAAAGTGTACTTTTACCACTACCTGAAGGACCTATTATAGCAACAACATCACCTTTATCCACCGTTAGATTTATCCCTTTTAAAATTTCATTTTTTCCAAAAGATTTATATAAATTTTTAATATTAATCACTAACTTTCAATCTCCCTTCGAAGAAATACATCACTCTTGATAAAGTAAATGTAAGTATAAAGTATAATATTGCAGCTACAATGAGCGGTGTAAATGGATCAAATGATGCTCCTTGTACAACTTGTGCATTGAACATTATTTCACTAACACCTATTACGGATACAATTGATGATTCTTTAATAACAGTAACAAACTCATTACCTAAAGCTGGTAATATGTTTTTTACAGCCTGTGGCAAAATAACTGATTTCATTGTTTGACCATATGTAAGTCCTAAACTTCTTGCAGCTTCAGTTTGTCCTTTATCAACTGCATTAATACCAGCTCTTATAATTTCAGCAATGTAAGCTGAACAGTTTATAACAAGTGCTATCATACCACATATCAAAGCTGAGATATCTAGACCTAAAACTGCTGTGGTACCAAAATAAACTAGAAATACTTGAACTAATAAAGGAGTGCCTCTTAAAAATTCAATATAAGCTGAAGAAATCCATCTCAATATTTTCACTTTACTTAATTTTAATAATGCAATAAATGCACCAAATACAGCACCTAAAACGACTCCAACTATAGAAATTAAAATCGTGTTTTTAATTCCTTTTAAGAAAAAGCTGCCATATTTCGTAAAGAAATTACCGTCATCTTTTTGCATTGCATCAGCAGCTGACGCTTTATAATCTTCCAGCAAATTTTTATTTTTAACATCTTTGATAGAGGTGTTTAATTTATCCATAAGCATGGGAGAATTTTTAGGTAAGGCAATTGCCGTTTCTTTTCTACCTTCATTAAACTTAACATCATTAGCAAAAGTTAAATCTTTATTTTGTTTTAAATATGCTTCTGCAACTGGCCCTTCAATTACCATTCCATTAACTTTTCCGCTTTTCAATGACATTATAACTTCAGGTACACGTGTTAAAGATTGAATTTGTGCATTATCGATTTCAGTTTGCGCAATTTTTTCTTGTTGTGTTTGCTTTTGTACACCTATTTTTTTATTCGCAAAATCTTCAATTGTTTTGAAACGATCTGCCTCAGACTTTTTAATAATCATTTTTTGATCGACTGTCATATAAGGGTTTGAAAAATCCACCTCTTTCAAACGTTCTGGTGTAGGTGTCATTCCAGAAATAATGATATCAATTTTACCAGTTTGTATCGCACCTAATAAACTATCAAACTGCATATTTACAATTTTTAATTTTAAATGATTATCTTTCGCAATCTTTTTTGCGATATCAATATCAATGCCTGCATACTTTGATTTACCATTAACATTATGTTCAAACTCATATGGTGCATAATCAGCTGATAAACCAACACGCAATTCACCACGCTCTTTAATTTTATGCCATTGATCTTTTTCACTAGCATTTACTTCTGGATTTATGTAAATAATTAAAGTACTTATAAGGAATGAAAAAACAGTAATCACTTTCAATATTTGTTTCATCTATTAATCCCCTTTCTATAATATTTATTATTATACATAATTACGCAAAAATATTCAATAAGAGGTTTGTATATTTTTCTTAATTTTAAAAGTTCATGTTCGTATGATTACATAAAATGGTATATTTGATGTCGTCAACTGACAGCTATATTCTATATATATTAAAAAAACACCTCCATTTAATATGAAGGTGTTTTTTAGCTCGTCGTTCTGATTTCAAAATTTATATCAATTAATATGTATAATGACTGTTATAAACATGCATTATAATATTGAAAGATAGATAAAACGCTTAACTATTTATTATCTATGTGATTGTAAAACTTTGTTACTGCTTAGGAATTTCAAATTTATAAATATCATCTGTATATTTACGCATCATTTTTTTACAAATTTCATGCACAAAGAATGCTGATACAAATGGTATTATAAAATATCCAAATACTAATAAAATAATATTCATGGTCGGATCTCCATCCATTCGATTAAACGCATTGATAGGTCCAACCAAACCAGTATAACCAAAACCAGCAGACATTGGTGTACCTTTAATTCCAATAAAATAAGCTATTAAGCCACCAATCACGCCATTAATGATTAATGGTATTGCAATAATTAAATGTTTAAAATAAACAGGAATCATCATCTTAGCTGCCCCAATAATCAATACTAAATTGACGCCAGCACCGTTAACTCTAATTGAACCAAATAAAAAAGTCACACAAGCTGCTACAATACCCATATTAGCTGCACCACTACCTAAACCAGATAAGCTAATTGCCGTTGCAATAGCAACTACAGATATTGGTGTAACCATCAACAAAGCATATGTGACACATATCAATATAGACATCATCAATGGATTTAACTCTGTAAATGCATTTACTACATGACCAATTCCTTTAGTGACATTTGATACATAACCTAACGTAAACAAACCTATAAATCCACTTATAACAGGAATAATAACAGGTAACAAAATCATTTCCAGTGACCCTAATTTATTTTGTAATAACAAATATAAAGAACAAGATATCATTACAACTAAAATAGTATTAATGATATCACCAATGCCATTAAGTAAAAATCCATCCGGTGTCATCTTAACAGCACCACTACCGATCATAGCAGAAACTCCTATCATCGTGGCACCAGCACCGCTAAATTTAAATTGATGCGCTGCTAAAACACCAATTATAAATGCCATAAATGATTGAATCAAAACGACTAACTGATAAATAGTTTCTAGTAATTGGTTGCCTTCTTTAAAAAACTTTAAAAATTCACCTAATAATGCATTAGGTATTAATGCTATGACTACACCTGCTCCAACAGCTTGTAAAATATTACTAAAAAATGTTTTCCTTGTAACCTTGGCTGTGCTAGATTTTACCATTCTTGTATCCTCCAAATATAACATTAGACTTATAATATTATATTTTCGACTAAACTACAATATGAAGTTTAATATTAAAAACCAAGATTTAAATATTTAACAGTATCTTATAATATATAACAGCTCACCGTTTGAATAAGAAATAATTTTTAATTGTCAGTTCACTTCTAACAAATTGACAACTTAAATTTTGCGAAAAAAGTTTAAATAACTAAAAAACTATCAATGTAATAAATGTACAACAAACTTTCCTATTATTTACAAAATCAGTAGAGTAAGTATGTATTGTTAAACTGATAATTAGATTATCAAGCAAAAATAAAATTTCTACACCCTTGCAGGCCAATAATTTTCACAATATTTTGTAGCTATTCAATGTTCAAAATATTTAAAGTCAATGGTATTTAATGAAATCCATAAAAAAAGAAACCCCATAATAATGAGGTTTCTGAGAAATACTAATTCGCTATTTATACCAGCGGTCGGGATCGAACCGACACTCCAAAAAGGAACGGGATTTTGAGTCCCGCGCGTCTGCCAATTCCGCCACGCTGGCTCAATGTTATAAACAAAAAACTTCCAATCAGGAAGTGATAATGGAGCGGAAGATAGGACTTACACCTATATCTCATTCCGGGAAGGAATGTGTTCTAAGAGTTAAACTACTCCCGCATAATATAAAAATTAAATGGAGCGGAAGATAGGACTTACACCTATATCTCATTCCGGGAAGGAATGTGTTCTAAGAGTTAAACTACTCCCGCATGATATTAAATTAAATGGAGCGGAAGATAGGGCTTGCACCTATATCTCATTCCGGGAAGGAATGTGTTCTAGAAATTGAACTACTCCCGCATAATTCATGGAGGCGGCAACCGGATTTGAACCGGTGATAAAGGTTTTGCAGACCTCTGCCTTACCACTTGGCTATGCCGCCAATAAAACTGGGCTAGCTGGATTCGAACCAGCGCGTGACGGAGTCAAAGTCCGTTGCCTTACCGCTTGGCTATAGCCCATTAATAAATAAGGGCGGCTGATGGGAATCGAACCCACGAGTGTCGGAACCACAATCCGATGCGTTAACCACTTCGCCACAACCGCCATGGCAGGGGCAGTAGGAATCGAACCCACATCGAAGGTTTTGGAGACCTTTATTCTACCTTTGAACTATGCCCCTATTAAATTAAATGGTGGAGGGGGGCAGATTCGAACTGCCGAACCCGAAGGAGCGGATTTACAGTCCGCCGCGTTTAGCCACTTCGCTACCCCTCCATGAAAATGGTGCCGGCCAGAGGACTTGAACCCCCAACCTACTGATTACAAGTCAGTTGCTCTACCAGTTGAGCTAGGCCGGCTTGTATAAAATGGTTCAAGACAGAGTCGAACTGCCGACACATGGAGCTTCAATCCATTGCTCTACCAACTGAGCTATTGAACCATAATATTAAAATAATGGCGGTCTCGACGGGAATCGAACCCGCGATCTCCTGCGTGACAGGCAGGCGTGTTAACCGCTACACTACGAGACCAAATTATGTAATTGCGGGAGGCGGATTCGAACCACCGACCTTCGGGTTATGAGCCCGACGAGCTACCGAACTGCTCCATCCCGCGATAATGATATTAATGGCGGAGGAAGAGGGATTCGAACCCCCGCGAGCCGTTAAGCTCCTGTCGGTTTTCAAGACCGATCCCTTCAGCCGAACTTGGGTATTCCTCCATAAATATATGATAATAAAATTATTAAATTGTAATAAAATGGCGGAGGAAGAGGGATTCGAACCCCCGCGGGCCGTTAAGCCCCTGTCGGTTTTCAAGACCGATCCCTTCAGCCGGACTTGGGTATTCCTCCAAAATTATATGGACCTTGCAGGATTCGAACCTGCGACCGAACGGTTATGAGCCGTTAGCTCTGACCAACTGAGCTAAAGGTCCAGAGTATAATTTACAACTAATAATAGTGGCGGTGGAGGGAATCGAACCCACGACCTCACGGGTATGAACCGTACGCTCTAGCCAGCTGAGCTACACCGCCGTTGTAATTTAGTTTGAATCAATAATAAATGGTGGAGACTAGCGGGATCGAACCGCTGACCTCCTGCGTGCAAAGCAGGCGCTCTCCCAGCTGAGCTAAGCCCCCATTTTAAAATTTATTTTAGCAGATATCGGGAAGACAGGATTCGAACCTACGACCCCTTGGTCCCAAACCAAGTGCTCTACCAAGCTGAGCTACTTCCCGTTTTTCATAGGATGAAGCATTAATTACGCGCCCGATAGGAGTCGAACCCATAACCTCTTGATCCGTAGTCAAGCACTCTATCCAGTTGAGCTACGGGCGCTTAATTCAAAGATGGTGCCGAGGACCGGAATCGAACCGGTACGATGATCTCTCATCGCAGGATTTTAAGTCCTGTGCGTCTGCCAGTTCCGCCACCCCGGCAAAATAATGGAGCAGAAGACGGGATTCGAACCCGCGACCCCGACCTTGGCAAGGTCGTATTCTACCGCTGAACTACTTCTGCAAATGCGGGTGAAGGGAGTCGAACCCCCACGCCGTAAGGCGCTAGATCCTAAGTCTAGTGCGTCTGCCAATTCCGCCACACCCGCGATATTTGTTTAATGGTGAGCCATAGAGGATTCGAACCTCTGACCCTCTGATTAAAAGTCAGATGCTCTACCAACTGAGCTAATGGCTCTAAACATGGTGCCGGCCAGAGGACTTGAACCCCCAACCTACTGATTACAAGTCAGTTGCTCTACCAGTTGAGCTAGGCCGGCAAATTAAATGGTGGAGGATGACGGGTTCGAACCGCCGACCCTCTGCTTGTAAGGCAGATGCTCTCCCAGCTGAGCTAATCCTCCATTTATAATTGCCTGGCAACGTCCTA